>NZ_CP152049.1:3907500-4507500 GCF_038630985.1 Paenibacillus sp. FSL H8-0548 | reverse complement strand
AGGATGAAGATTCTCCAGTCGTGAAAACCGTCAGCCAAATTATAGTACAGGCCGTTCAATTGGGGGCCAGTGATATTCACTTGGATCCTCAGGATGGAAGTTTCCGGATTCGTTACCGGGTAGATGGTGTGATGAGGACAGAGCGAACACTGCCGCCTAATATGCATAGCATTATCGTTGCACGTATAAAAATTATGGCTAATTTAAATGTTGCTGAGCGAAGGCTTCCACAGGATGGGCGCGTTGAGCTTGATATTGATTTTCGGAAAGTAGACGTTCGAGTGTCTACGCTGCCAACGATTCACGGCGAGAAGGTCGTTATTCGAGTACTTGATCTAGGCAACTCTCTAGCAGACATTTCGAAGCTAGAGCTATCTGAGCACAACGAACAGCTTTTTCGCAAAAGCATTGAAATGGCGTATGGGGTCGTACTTATCACTGGACCAACGGGCAGCGGTAAATCGACAACGCTATATTCAGCACTTGCTCATCTCAATAGTGATGATGTGAATATTATTACGGTGGAAGATCCTGTCGAATACCAGCTTGAAGGTGTGAACCAGGTTCAAGTAAATCCGTTAACGGGACTAACGTTCGCTAGAGGTTTAAGAGCTATTTTGCGACAGGATCCGAACATCGTCATGGTTGGAGAGATTCGTGATTCTGAAACGGCGGAAATCTCCGTAAGAGCAGCAATGACCGGCCACCTCGTGCTAAGCACATTACATACGAACAATGCTGTTAATTCGATTACAAGGCTGATTGATATGGGGGTTGAGCCCTTCCTCATTTCGTCATCCGTCAATTGTATCGTTGCACAGCGGCTTGTCAGGAAAATTTGCAGTCATTGCAAGCAGCGATATACGCCAATCGATAAAGAATTGGAGTTTTTCACCAGCCATGGCATTGAAACAGACCACTTATACAAAGGCGCGGGCTGCGGTGAATGCGGACGAACCGGTTATAAAGGAAGATTGGCGATTCATGAGGTGCTAATGATCGATAACGAGCTTAGGGCGTTGATTATTTCCAAACGTTCGGATAACGAATATTATGAGCATGCGCTAAGGCAAGGAATGATACCGATTTTGGAAGATGGCTTAATGAAAGCAGTTGAAGGCCATACGACTATTACTGAGGTGTTTCGTGTTCTTGGTCAAGGGGAATAAGAGGTTAGCGTTCAGCAGGAAGGGTGCTTACCATGCAGGCAGAGGAATTGCTTTATTTAGCTCATTCAAAACAAGCGTCGGATATTCATATTACCGTTAATTCACCTGTTATTTTTCGAATTCATGGAGAATTAAGACCGATTAACGATACGCTATTAAAGCCAAATGACACACTTGAGCTTGCGAAACAGTTCATGACCGAGGAACGTTATGAGACGCTTCAGCAAAATGGCGATGTTGATTTCTCCTATGGAGTTGCGGGTCTTGCCAGATTTCGGATTAACGCCTATAAGCAGCGAGGAAGCGTGGGACTTGCGATACGTATTGTACCAAGTGTAATCCCAACGATGGAGGAGCTTCGGTTGCCGCGAATTGCAGCGGAGTTTGCGAAGAAGCCGCAGGGGCTGCTGCTTGTTACTGGACCTACGGGAAGCGGGAAATCAACGACCCTGGCCTCTATCATTGATCATATGAATCGAACGGAAAATTCGCATATTATTACGCTGGAGGATCCGATCGAGTTTATCTATGATCATAAAAAATCGATGGTCAACCAACGAGAGGTTGGACTGGACACGCCCTCTTTCTCCCATGGCTTGCGATCAGCACTTAGGCAGGACCCTGATATCATACTTGTAGGCGAATTGCGGGATTTGGAGACGATCAGTACTGCGATTAGTGCAGCAGAAACAGGTCATCTTGTGTTTGGGACACTGCATACCGCGGACGCTCCGCAAACGATTGACCGTATTATTGATGTTTTTCCACCTGCGATGCAGGCACAAATTAGAATACAGCTAGCCGCAGTTCTGTTAGGCGTTATTTCTCAGCGACTGTTGCCTAGAGCAGATGGAAAGGGGAGAACGGCTGCATTTGAAGTTCTGGTCAACACACCAGCCGTAGCCAATCTTATCCGAGTCGAGAAAATCTATCAGATTAGATCAGTTATGCAGACAGGCAAGGCGCTCGGGATGCAGACGATGGAATATGCACTAAGGGAGCTCGTCCAGCAGGGGACTGTGAAAATCCAAGATGCGCGTGATGCTGTTTTTGGATTTGGAGAGCTGTAAGGTTAACAATTAAGTTCTAATGGAGTTGGTTTGATGCCTAAGTATCGGTACAAAGCAGTCACAGCAAGCGGCAAAAAATCGATTGGCATGCTAGAGGCCAATTCGATGCAGCGTGCGCGCGAGACGCTGAGCGAGAAAGGCTTATGGGTAACAGACATATTGGATGCGAACGAAACTACGCTGTATAAGGATATTTCGTTCGGCGGACCGCGTGTCAAAATGGATCAGTTCACTGTTTTTTGCAGACAATTGGCCACGATGTACCGAGCGGGTGTCAGCCTGGTGGAGTCCGTCCAAATATTAAGTGAACAGACAGATAGCAAAACCTTGTCTAAGCTGCTAGTAAGCATTGCCGAAGAGATGCGTGCCGGGAAGCAGTTTTCAGAATCTGTGGCCGCTTATCCGACCGTTTTTTCCTCTGTATTCGTGAGTATGGTACAAGCAGGTGAGGTAGCAGGTAATCTGGATACGATGCTTGATCGGCTTGCGATTTTCTTCGAAAAGGAGCGCAACACGAAGGAAAAGGTAAAATCGGCGATGGTTTATCCAGTGATCATGCTCGTCTTGATGGTCGTTGTCGTGATCTTTATGATGCTTTTTGTTATTCCGCAATATGTGACGAGCTTCGCTGGAATGGGAATCGAGCTGCCCTTGCCTACACGTATCGTAATGGCTGTTAGTGAGTTTATGCAGGGCTATTGGTACATCGTTATTGCTGCAATGTTTATACCGAGTATTGTGTGGAAGCTTATTAGGCGGACAGCAGCAGGCAGGCAAAAGGTAGATTATTGGCTGCTCAAAATTCCGGTATTCGGCACATTATGGCATAAGCAGGCAATCGCCCGTTTCGCGCGTACATTCAGCTCGCTAATTGCAGCGGCAATACCGATCATGCAAGGCTTGTCGATTGTATCCAATGTCGTCGGAAACGAAGCCATCGGCAAAGTCATCTCGGATATTCGGGAGAAGGTACTGAGCGGGGAAACGATGTCGGAGCCGTTAAAGCAATCTAAGCTATTCCCTCCGATGGTCGTACAAATGATCGCTATCGGTGAGCGGTCAGGCTCTACGGAGGACATGCTGGACAAGGTAGCCGATTTCTATGAGGCTGATGTAGATCAGATGGCTGATCGACTGAAGTCGCTGCTTGAGCCGCTTATGATTGTTCTGTTGACTGGAGTCGTAGGTGTCATCGTAATGGCGGTTATGATGCCGACGTTTAAAATGATGGAGAGCTATTTGTAGATAGCAGTGTCTTGAGAAAATCAGACTTGATTGTCTGAGCATAGATGCACCTCTTGCTCAGAGCCGCTTTAAATATGATTACTAGAGTTAACCTTGTGTTTACTGGTTTCTCTTATCCTTTATTGGGTAAATAGTAATTGTATGCAGTAACTATTGATAGGAGCATGAGCTTAATGATGTCTCTATTAATAGATCATTAATGGTTTTACTAGCTTTAAAATATTGGTTCAAAATTGGGAGGAGAATGTTTATGTTGATGGCATTGAAACGGAATGAAAAGGGTCTTACACTTATTGAGTTGCTTGCGGTACTAGTAATTGTGGGGATTATCGCAGCTATTGCTATTCCTGCTATTGGTGGGACGATTGAAAAGTCGAAGACAAAAGCAGACACTGCAAGTGAACTGCTCATAACAGAAGCAGCTGTTCGTTATATGATTGATAGCGAGACTGCTACATCGTCTGCAACTACTGTAAGTATAGATGATCTGGTATCGGGTGGTTATTTGAGTGCAGAACCGACCTTTAATAAGGGTGGAAACACTGTGTCATTGAGTCCAACGAAGACTAATGGAGTATGGAAAGTAACTATATCAAGAACGACCTAATGTTAAAGATATAGAAGGGCAACCCTATAGGGTTGCCTTTCTATAAATTTTCAAGCAAGGAAGAGATAATATGTCTTTAACTGCTATATTTGCGTTTGCGATTTTAGGACTGCTCGTAAGCGGTGTCCTCAGCGTTATTGCTTCCCGTTGGGATAGCAGTTTAGTGCCTGCAATTCCACCGACAACAGAACATATTAAAAAAGACAACCCGCTTATCTATAGAGTTGCCATCTTTTTTAATGCTTCTATTAAAAGTTTGCACAGAAAATCAACTAAGACTTCGATCCTTTGGCGCTACGCTATAGGGGAAATCATCACTACCGTTTTATTTGCTCATGCCTCGTTCACACTGGGTTGGCAGCCAGAGCTTATCGCTGTACTATTTTTCATCTGCATCCTCGTCATCATTGTTCAAACAGATCTTACCGATATGATTATTCCAAATAAAGTGGTGGCTGTTGGTGTAATCGGGGCAATCGTCATTCGATTATTCATTCATCCGCTTCCGTTATTGAATTATGGTATAGCTGCCTTTGTTGGCAGTGGAGCATTGCTGCTTATAGGCGTGATTGGAAGTTGGATATTGAAGAAGGAGACTATGGGTGGAGGGGATATTAAGCTATATGTATTTATTGGTTTAATATTAGGCGTAAAGCTGACCTTGCTAAGTCTGTTTCTCGCCAGTTTATTTGGTTTAATTGGAGGAATTGTGTTGTTAGCAATCGGGGCGCATTCTAGGGGCAAAACAATACCGTTCGGACCCTATATTGCCGCAGGTGCGTTAGCAGCTTATTACTGGGGGAACGGTTTGATTGAGTGGTATCTCTCCATGCTGAACTTTTAGAAGCTACCTCAGGGTTGTATAAACGACTGTGGAAGTTTCGTGAATAGACTTATTCGGAAGATAGGTTTTTAATATAATGTCTATTTTCCCGTCGAGTGCAGTAAATTGGATGCTGGCAACCCGATCAGAAAAAATATGCTTTGTCGATGTTATTGGTAGAATGCCGTTGTCATCTTTTAATTTATATTCTACTTGGAAAGTGTTCGTAGTTTCATCTAATGTGTAGCTTACAAATTGTCCACCAACATCAAAAGGATCAATTAACATCATATGATTGACGTTCTCAATGTTAGCGGGACTAGGGATAAGTCCCTTACGTGCGGAACTAACAATGTGATTCATAATGTCACGTGATTCTTGCAATGTTGCTTCACGTGCAGATACCTGATTAAGACTATTATTTGAATAATTCAGCAAATAAATTAGAAAACCTAGAACCACTGAGGTTAGTACAAGGACTGCAAGAACTTCAACGAGTGATAATCCTTTTTGGTTTCTGATGGAGTTAAACATTCGAATCACCTCAGCAATCATTTAAGTATATTCAATAAAGGATTCAAGCTTATATGTTTTGGAAGAATTTAAATTTGTGCAAATGATATCTATTCGCTTAAAGATATTGTCAAGGTCCGTCGGTACAGTACCGTCTACAGTTACTTTACCTAGTCCTGATGAGCTTACTTGAATGCTTATCTCGTACTGAGGAGCCGTGGCATTCGGATAATAGATATTAGTAGTAGAGGCAAGGCTTGAGCTTCTAAGATTGTCCAAAGAAATCGGCTGGTTGTAAACCGTAATGCTAGTCTTCGATGAGTCCTTTAGATTCTTCTTAAGTTCTTCAATAACTGTTCTAGTTAGTTGAACAGATTGGTCGACTTTCTCATTATCTTTTGTATGCAGGGTTGCTTGTTGCAAGATGTAGGTGAGAGAAAGTATGGCGATACCAAGCAGTACGATAGAGCCCAATACTTCAACAAGCGTTAATCCCTTTTGGTTTCGCATTACAATCCTCCCATTAAGTGCAAGTTTTCGAATAGCTTTACTATTAGAATAATACGATGAAGGAGGAAAAGGCAATGTTTAAATATTCAAGGTCAGACAAAGGCGGAACACTTATGCTAGTTTTCGGTTTTATCATCATGCTCTCCTTCATCGCAGTACCGCTTGCCATGAACACAAATGTTGGATTACTTCAAGCAAAAACAGGAGGCAATTCAGAAGCTGCTTTTGCAAAGGCCCATTCTGCTATGACTGTGTTTGGTAGATTGTATGAAGATATGACCGAACGTGAGGGGATAAGCAGTCCCAACAACACTGAAGCCAAAATTGTATCATTGCTAGACCAGGTTAATGCAATTGAAGCATTAGATGCTGAAGCAACGCTTGTTCGCAACAGCAGCAATGAACCGATAGAAATCATTTTTACAGCAAAGTATGGCAATGGTAATCAGACTCGATCAGGAAAAGTGAAATATAAATTAGATGCTATATATGTGGCACCAGTTGTGCCTCCAACATCAACCCCCACACCTGCGCCGACCTCACCGCCTGGGCCAACACCAGTCCCCACTGCTCCGGTTCCAAATCCAGGGGGAAAGGTATTGATCAAAGCAAATGTAGTTGGTGATCCTTATTTTAATAAAGTATTCGCAGCTTGTTATGTAGGAGCGACGGCAGGCGAAGCTTTGCCAGCCAAGCATTTTAATAATGGATTTGAGTATACGGATTTTGAGAAGTGGTTCGATCCGACGACAGATTATTATTTAAATAAAATTGACTCTACAACAAGTTATGCTTTTCAAAATGTATTTCCGGATGAACGGATGACGAATGTTTCTAGTATTAGCAATTCTACAACGGCAAATGAGCTCGTTATTGAAAAGTCGAGGAACGCTATTAATCATGCAGGCGATGTGAGGATTTATAAACAAAATGGTATCAATGATGCTGAGGTTATTATAGACAAAGAAAATTCGAAATCAATTGTTGCATCGGGGAATTTAGAGTTTAGCAAGGAAATAAGAAATATCGTTGTCGTAAATGGTAATGTTCAAGTAGGGAAAAAACTTACAATTGCTAACTCCAGTAATTCGAATATGACATTTAAAGGCGACATACATGTTCGTGGAGACATGCAGATTGGTACAGACTCAGATGTTGGGGAAATTACAATTGAGGGCGATTTAGTCGTTGGAGGTAAGCTGACTTTAAACAAGTCTATTAAAAAACTGACTGTAAACGGTGATATTGTAGCAGGTAGTTTGAGTGTCAGTTCTAGCATTAATGTTAATGTAAATATTATAGGATCTGTAGTTGTAAATGGTAATGCGGATTTTAACACCATCAACGGCACTAGCATAACGATTGGCGGCAATTTCATTTCAATAGGTACAGTTCAATTTCTAGGAACATGGAACGCAAAGTTCACGGTTATGAAAACAATGGCAGCGGCAGGGACAATTTCTTTTGGTACGTTTAATAGCGGCGGTTCCCTCGAAGTACTAGGAGATTTGATCTCAAAGAGTGATATTCTCTTCACCGGTGATTTGAATAATGGAGTTAGTATCGGGAAATCACTTGTTGCTTCAGGAAAAGTACAGTTCAAGGTCTCTAATGCTAAAGGCACCATCGCGATTGCAGAGAATTTACTCACAAAGTCTTCATTAACATTCACTGGAGATCTGAATGCCAGCATAAAGGTTGGCAAAACAATTATGGCAATCGGTGATGTTTCAATAAGTACGATTAATGGCAATGGAGAAATGATTATAGGCGAGCATTTCATAACTAAATCTAATCTTTCATTTACTAGTTCGGTTAATGGCAAAGTAGTATTGGAAAACGGTATGCTTATTGTCTATCAAAATGCTATTTTCGGAGATAAATTAAACAACGTAGATTGGAACAAAATAAAAATGAAAGGTTTTAATGTCGGGTTGAAAACAACCTTTTCAGCCGAATATGGAAATGCTAATCATACTAAGAAGTATATTTGTATTACTTAATCAAAATGTTGCTCTGCTACAAGGGGGATAAGAGATGAATCAATCCATACTTAGAAAACTATCAAATGGGCATCAAACCCTGGGCATAGAAATTACGGACAGCGATGTGAAGATTTGCGAGATTCAGCAGAAGGGCAAGCAGCCTATAAAACTTCTTAATTATTCATCTAGACAGCTGCCAGCAGGAGTAGTGGATGACGGTAAGGTAGTTGATCAGGAAAAACTTCATGATACGATAAAAATGGTGCTGGATTCAAGAAGATTCAGCAGCCGATACGTGCATTTTGCTATCCCAAGTCAAATGGCCATGGTAAGAAGTCTTAAGCTGCCTGATCTTGCTCATGCTGATCTCAAAAAGCTTGTGAGCTTTGAAATGAAAAACAACTTAAGTATGGCGTTTGACGATCCTTCTTATGATTTCATAAAGCTTCCGAGGAATCCGAACGATATTGTTAAGGTTCCATTGGAAGAAGAAAATCTTAGTGAGGTGTTGGTGGTTGCTGCACCTACAAGTATTTTGCAAGATTATGTGGATATTTTCGAGAGATTGAAGTTAATTCCATGCAGCATCGAGATTAAGTCGTTCTCTCTATTGCGTGTACTTGATACGGGACATATCGATACAGATGGCATTAACATTATTGTCAATGTGAATGAGCTTAATAGTGAATTCACCATTATTGAGGATGGCCATTTCAAAATAACCCGCAATGTTGAGGTATCCTTCAAAAGCATCACTAAAGATGCTGATTCAGAGCAAAATAGTTGGCTGGAAAGCTTCTCTAGTCCAGAGCAGACCTTCTCGAACGCTGCACAGGACTTGATTGCTGAGTTGGAGCGATTAATGAATTTCTATTATTATAATTTGAATAAAAGTGAGAAGTCATTTAGCAAAATTATTCTCTCGGGGGATATAGCAGAACTAGGGCGTCTAGCTGGGTTGATGGCAGAAGGCTTAACCCCGCCCGTAACGCTGCTTGATTGGCAATCACTATCTGTAGCGGATAACTCCACAAACTGGAATGCTGCTACTTATGCGGTACCGCTTGGTTTGGCTTTGAGGGGGAAGGAAGCATGAAATCGATTAACCTATTGCCTTCGAGACAGAAAGAAGTGCTGCAAAATCCGAAGCTTAAGCCGCTGCTCGTGATTTTACTGATTATTGTACTCGCTGCTCAATGTTATTATATTATGACTTGGAAATCAGAGAGCAGTCGTGTTAATGAACAAGGTCTGCAATTGGATCAGGAGATTAATGCGATTCGCGATAATGGTGAATTAAAGGTTAAAGTGGATGGATATAGGCAAGCAGAACAATTGATTGCTGCGCTTATGCAGAATCGCACCGAATGGGGTCCCTATTTGTCAGCGATTACTAAAAATATGCCTGCAACAGCAAAGCTAGTATCGTTAAACGCCGTGGACCAGAAAAAAATAACGATTGACCTTGATTTTAAGATCTACTCGGACGTAGTTGCGTATATGAGGCTATTGGAAGCTGAAGAACAGCTTCAACAGGTGATTTTAACCTCAGTGTTCAAAAAAACAGATGAACAAACGACAACGGAAGTCGTGCCTTCAGATATAGAGGGTGTATCAACAACCAAAACGGTAAGAAAAGAAGTTTATAAGCTAATGTTGGACATTGAGCTTAGCGACGATAAAGGAGCTTCGTAACGATGGAGATCAAGTTGAAATCCTCTAAGGCAGCACTTAGCCAAAACCAAGTTGTTTTTATAGTTGTCGTTGCTCTTTTGGTCGTCTTGAACGCTGCTGTTCTATTTTTATTTCTATTACCAGGGTTGGATAGTTTAAAAGTAGATAAACAAGGCATTGATCAAAAAAATGTTACGCTGCAAAGCGTAAAGAACGAGTACACGAATGAGAATATCTCAGATGAGCAAATGACGCAAATAACGACTCGTGTGCCTGTAAAAAGAATAGATTCGGAAAATTTTGTGTTTATTAATGATTTATCGGTTGAATCAAATACGCCTTTAGCCTATGTAAGGCAATCCGGCGGCACTGAATCGGAGCCGCAGTCAACCGCTGGTTCACAAAATTCAGGTACGATGATAACGGGATATGAGGTTCTCGTTGTGGGCCATTTGCCTGATTTGCTGGCTTACATTGATAACATGCAAAAGCATGAACGCTTGTTTAGCTTGCAAAAGTGGAGCATCACAGAGCAGACTAAGGAAGCCATTAATAAGGATTATCCAGAATTATTTTCGTTTTCCTTCATTAATAAGGATAAAGCAATTTATGCTTTGCAGATGACCGTTCAAGCCTATGTTTTCCCCCAATTGGCGAATGCCTTTCTTACGGATAGCATAGCAGAATAGTCTTTAGAGAAATCAGCGTAGATAACTGTTTGCAGCTTAATTAGGATGGCTTTTTGATGAGGGAGTTTCGTCTCTCATTCAGAAGGCCATCCTTTATTCATAAGTCCTTCACGCAGCTCAAAGCTTATTGTCATACTATTGTCATAGGAAGTCGACCTGCGCTAGTTGTTAGGTATGAGGAAAAAGGGCATAATGGAAGCATAGGAAAATACATAGAAAAGAGGAACGGGAATGACGTATAACGACCGTTTCATACGGGCTTGCCGGAAGGAACAAGTAGATCAAATACCTGTATGGTACATGAGACAGGCGGGAAGGTACGATCCTGATTACCGCAAAATAAAAGAGAAATATTCTTTGCTTGAAATATGCAAGCAGCCAGAGCTTGCGGCTGAGGTTACGCTGATGCCGATTCGGAAGCTCGGTGTTGATGCGGCTATATTATATTCCGATATTATGAATCCAGTAGCCTCTATCGGAATTGATTTTGATATCGTTGCTAATATTGGACCGGTCATTGCGAACCCGATTAAATCAGCCGCTGACGTGGAGAGATTAAAGCCAATTGATGTTGATGGCGATCTCGGCCATGTTATTGAAACGATTCGAATCCTAGATCGTGAGCTTGAGGTTCCGCTCATTTCTTTCGCGGGCGCACCGTTCACGATTGCGAGCTATTTAATTGAAGGAAGACCTTCCAAAAACTATTTGCGCACGAAAGAAATGATGTACAGTGAGCCAGCGGTTTGGCATGAACTCATGCGCAAGCTGGGTGACATGGTTATTACTTATTTGCGTGCGCATGTTGCCGCAGGGGCCAAGGCTGTTCAATTGTTTGACAGCTGGGTAGGCGCACTGAGTCCCGCTGATTTCCGGAAATTCGTATTGCCTACCATTGAACGGATCTTCGCAGAGCTGTCGGATTTGCCGCAGCCGAAGATTTATTTTCCAGGCGTGAGTTCAGGTGAGCTATTGCCGGAATTGCATCAGGTGAAGACTGATGTTATCGGCCTTGACTGGCGTGTATCTATTGCGGAGGGCAGACGGAGACTGGATAACGGCTTTGCTGTTCAGGGCAATCTTGATCCAACCATTCTGACTGCGCCAATCCAAGTCATTGAGAGCTATGCTAAGGAAATTATTGATAGCGGAATAGAAGCGCCAGGCTTTATTTTCAACCTTGGACACGGCCTATTTCCAGAGGCGTCGCTTGAGAAGCTCGCTGAGCTGACTGCATTCGTGCAATCTTATTCCAAGAAAGCTATTGCAGCACGCAGCAATAAGGAGGCAAAGCATGTCTGAGCATCAAAATAAGCAAATCGGTGTACTTGTTATGTCGTACGGCACGCCAGAATCGCTGGATGACGTTGAGGCTTATTATACTCATATTCGTCGTGGAAACGCGCCTACCCCGGAGCTGCTCGCTGAGCTAAAGGGTCGTTATGAAGCTATTGTGGGGGGCGTATTTCCGCTTCGGGAAAACACAAACGGACAAGTAGCTGGCTTGCAGGATAAGCTGGAGCAGCTGGCGCCAGGCCAATTCGTATGTTATCAGGGCTTGAAGCATGCGAAGCCCTATATTGAGGACGGCGTTGAACAAATGGCGAAGGCTGGCATTACGGAAGCGGTTGGCATCGTACTGGCTCCACACTTCTCGACGATGAGCGTAGGCAGCTACATTAAGCGTGCTGAGGAGAAGGCGAAGGAGCTAGGTATTGCGATGACTTTTGTGAAGCAGTATCACATGCATCCGAAGCTGCTTCAGGCACTTACCGAAAGAGTTGTGGATGGATTAGGACGATTGGCAGCTGCTACGGATGGCGAAGATCGTGTGAAGGTGCTGTTTAGCGCACATAGCTTACCAGAAAAAATTCGTGAGGTTGGCGATCCCTATGAGCAGCAGCTGCTAGAAACCTCAGCAGCAGTTGCGAAGGCAGCAGGCGTAAAGGATTGGCAGTTTACTTGGCAAAGCGCGGGGCGTACTAGAGATCCATGGCTTGGACCAGATATTTTGGAAACCTTGCCTGTGCTTGCAGAAGAGGGCGTTAAAGCAGTTCTAGTTGCACCGGTCGGCTTCGTATCGGATCATTTGGAAGTGCTTTATGATCTTGACATTGAAGCGAAGGACGCTTCCAAGCCGCTTGACATTACTTTAGATCGAATCGCGATGCTGAATCGCGACCCATTATATATGGAGACATTGGCAGAAACGGTCATCGAGGCCTTGGCCAGCCAAGGGAAGGAATGAATGAGATGCGGAGAATCGGAAACCCTGATCGAATTGTCATTATTGGCGGAGGGATCAGCGGGCTGAGCTCCGCTTTTTATTTGCAGCGGGAAGCGGAGCGACAGGGCAGGGAGATTGAATTGACCATCGTAGATGGCGCTCCTGCCTTGGGCGGGAAAATAAATACGCTGCAGCGTGACGGATTCGTCATTGAAAAAGGACCTGACTCTTTTTTGGCGCGAAAGTTGGCCATTATTGATTTGGCGGTGGAGCTTGGTTTGGAGAACGAGCTGACGACAACTAATCCAGGTGCGAAGAAAACATATATTTTGCATGAACGAAAGCTGCATGCTATGCCGCCAGGTCTAGTCCTTGGTGTTCCGACGGAGATCGGACCCTTCGTAAAGACAGGCTTGCTGTCATGGGGAGGCAAGCTGCGGGCTTTGCTGGATTTGGTGCTGCCTGCGCGCAAGGAACAATCCGATGAATCACTGGGTGGATTTTTAGAGCGGAGAGTGGGCAATCAAGTTATGCGAAGAATTGCCGAGCCGCTGCTTGCAGGCATTTATGCAGGAGATTTGAAGAAGCTTAGTCTGCAGGCAACCTTTCCACAGTTTGCAGCATCGGAGCGCAAGCATGGAAGCTTGATTCGCGGGATGCAGTATAACCGAAAAGCCGGCGCAGCGCCACTGCCAGCTGTGGCGAAGGGCGGCACTTTCCTTACTTTCAAAGGTGGCTTAACGACGCTCGTAAACGCGCTTGATCAAGCACTGAGCAAGGCAGAGCGGCGCCTTGGCACAAAGGTACAGGAAATAAAGCGAAATCTTGATGCCAGCGGTAAGCCGACAGCCGGTTATGAGGTTGTGCTTGATAGCGGTGAAACGCTGCAGGCGGATCGAATCGTCATGACAGCGCCTGCGTATAACGCAGCTGATCTGCTTGAGCCATTGATCGATTGCCAGGAGCTTCGTGCGGTTAACTATGTATCGGTAGCTAACGTGGTCATGGCATTCGACAAGGCAACGTTCGGACTGGATTTTGACGGATCGGGCTTTCTTGTGCCACGCTCGGAAGGGCTTCATATCACCGCATGCACATGGACATCAAGCAAATGGCTGCATACCAGTCCAAGTGATCGGGTGCTGCTGCGCTGCTATGTTGGACGCTCAGGTCAAGAGGAGAGCGTCAAATTGCCAGATGCGGGTCTCATCAAGGCTGTAAGAAGAGATATTGAAGAGACGATGGGAGTTAAGGCGGAGCCTTTGTTCACTGAAATCACGAGACTTCCGCGCTCCATGCCGCAATACCCCATCGGACATCTTGAGAATATGAAGAAGCTGCGCGAGCGTGTTCAGCAGGAGCTGCCTGGCGTATGGATTACAGGTGCAGCATTCGACGGCGTTGGACTGCCGGATTGCATAAGGCAAGGCAAGGAAGCGGCGCAGGCAATTTTCAAATAGGTCGTGCTATAATTGATTACCCATCAAAGGTGGAACCTTGCTATAATGGTAGAGTCATAGGGTATATGGACTTTTTAACCTAATGTAGAGAAGGAGCCATTTTCGATGCAAAGATCTCGTTCCGAAGCCCATTCACAGGAAAAGCTTAGACGGAAAAAAAGGCTCAAACGACGTATTATCGTCAATTTCACGCTCCTTGGTGTCATTATAATATTGCTTGGCGTATGGCTTGCCGTATCGAATTCGGATAAGCTGTCCGAATGGTTTGACATTTTTGGCGATGGTTCGAATGGTCAGGAGCAAGCAGGCAAGCCGAGTACAGATGAGAATACGCCGGGCAATGTTATTTTGCCATCGGAGGAGCCTGATAATAGCAATGAGAACGGAGTAAACGCGCTGCCAGAGGACGATGCTGAAGTGATTGATTCTGAGCCTGCAGCTAGTGATGACGATAAAATTAGCTTATCCTTTGTTGGTGACTTGCTGGTTGCAGAATATGTGAGTGCGATCACTGAGCGTGAAGGCTATGATTATCTGTATAAAGAGGCATTGCTTTATTTGAGCGAGCCTGATCTGACTGCAGGCAATTTGGAATTTCCAATTACGAAGAGGGGAACTCCGGTTGTTGGAACTCCATACGTGTATAAGGGTTCGCCTGATGTTCTCCCTTCGATGTACAATGCTGGCTTCGATGTGATGAGCCTAGCGAATAATCATGCTCTGGATCAGGGTGTTGAGGGCATGCTGGATACGATGAGCTATTTGGACGAAGCAGGCATTTCGCATATGGGTGCGGGCAGCAATGATACGGAAGCTTTTGCTCCGGTTATTAAAGAGGTTCGCGGCATAAAGGTTGCGTATATTGGACTGAGCAGGGTTGTCCCGTTCCCGTCGTGGAAAGCTGACAAGTATAATGCAGGATTAGCAGAGAGCTATGATACGACGCGTGCTAATGCTGCGATTGCCAAAGCAAAGGAACAGGCGGATATCGTTGTTGTCATGGTTCATTGGGGTAAGGAACGGGTAGATAAACTGGAGCCTTACCAGACGGATTTTGGCAAACAATATATTGATGCCGGCGCAGATCTAGTCATCGGAAGCCATCCGCATGTGCTGCAAGGGTTTGAAATGTATAAAGGCAAATGGATTGCATACAGTTTAGGGAACTTTATTTTTACTTCATATCCGAAAGAAACAGCTGGCGAAACCGGTGTGCTTGATGCTTTATGTACAAAAAGCGGGGATTGTGAGCTGACGTTCCATCCGATGTTTACAGTGAATGCGCAGCCGACACCCCTCGAAGGGGATGCGGCAAAGACGCTGCTTGATCGATTGTCTTCGATTTCTTTTGGCGTAAGGCTGGAAGCGGATGGTCGTCTCGTTTCTGATTAATGGAAACCGTCCGGAAAGGATGATCGTTTAATGAAAAATCCGTGTGTAGCACATAGGGGCTGGTCCAGCCGTGCGCCGGAAAACACAATGGCTGCGATACGACTTGCGATCGCTGATCCTGAAGTGGAATGGATTGAGCTGGATGTGCATTTATCGAAGGATCACGTGCCTGTTGTCATACATGATCCAACGCTTCGAAGAACAACGAATGGAAAGGGCGATGTGAAGAGTCTGACGGCTGCTGAGCTGACTTCACTTGATGCAGGCCATTGGTTTTCGCAAAAGTATCAAGGTGAGCCCGTACCTACACTTGAACAAGTGCTTAGTGAGGCTGTTGGTCATTGCAAGCTTAATATTGAGCTGAAGACCAATGGTATCCGCTATCCTTATATCGAGCAGAAGGTGCTGGAATGCATTCAAGCGTTTAAAGCGGAGGAAGAAGTTATTATTACTTGTTTTCACGAAGGCACCTTGTACCGGATGAGAAATCTATCGAAGTCCATTCGTACAGGTCTAATTATTGATGGTTGGCGCAATACGCTTCCACAGGAGCTTAAGGAACTAGGCTCGGATTTCCTTTCCATCAGCTATTCCAAGCTCAATAAGGAGCGCGTAGCGCTTCTGAAAGCTGCAGGCATACAGGTGATGGCGTGGACGATAAATGAAAAGCGGGCTATGCGCAAAGTAGCTTCGCTTGATCCTGATATTCTAATTTGCACGAACTATCCTGAGCGCTGGCATGAGCTGCGGCTGGAAGCATTAGCACAAGGCAGCACTAGCTAGGTTAGCTTAGGAGCAGCTTACGTTGTGCGGCTGCTGCTAAATAACAGGAGGTCGTAAGCGAGTATGGTTGGATTAATAGATGAGTGGTGGCTAAGGCTGCTTGCCGGAGTGCTCGGCAGCGGTCTTATTGCTGCAGCTGCACTCCGCTTTCGCGCATTGTCTGCTTCCGGAGCGTGGTCAGCCGTTATCATGGGTACCGGCTTCGCTGTGCTGGGAGCGCCTGTCTGGTTTGGCTTGCTGATTGCATTTTTCGTATCGTCTACCTTATGGTCGAAGTGGAAACGGAAGCATCGCGCCAAAGCATCCGCTGAAGCAAAGTATGAGAAGACTGGACGCCGTGATGCGGGCCAGGTGTGGGCGAATGGCGGCACAGGCTTGCTCTTATGTGCTGCTAATGCGCTTTGGCCAGATCAAGGCTGGCTATTTGCGTATATCGGCGTGATGGCTTCTGTTAACGCCGATACATGGGCCACCGAGATCGGCGCTCTTAGCAGGACGGCACCGCGATCGGTGACGAGCGGCAAGCCGGTTGCCCCAGGCACGAGCGGCGGAGTCACGCCGCTCGGCAGCGCAGCCGCGCTCGCAGGCGCCGTGTTCATCGGCGTCGTTGCCGCGGCTCTAGCGGCCCCGCAGCCAGCAGAGGCTGCTGCGGGTACGCTAGGCGGCGGAGCTGCAGCAGCGGCATACATCGCCGCAGCGGCCTCCGCCGGCCTGGCCGGTGCCTTCGCCGACTCGCTGCTCGGCGCAACCGGCCAGGCCATGTATCGCTGCCGGGTATGCGGCAGCGATATCGAGCGCGCCGCGCATTGCGGCAGCGCGGCGGAGAAAGTGCGCGGCTTCGCCTGGCTGAACAACGACAGGGTGAACCTCCTGTCGTCGTTATTTGCAGGCGTGCTAGCATGGATCATCGGGCATTGGCTGCTATAAATGCCCGATACGTTAGACCGTTTTAGGATTTCGAATCCTAGAACGGTCTTTTCTTTAGCTGAAAAAACCAACCAACCAACTTTGACGCGTTAAGAACACATATGCGCTTAAGCACACTTTTCCGCCTCTGCCACACGCCGATACAGCTCAATAAGCACGCACACGTGCTTATCCAACCTAAAACCCAGCTATTTTGACTCGTTAAGAACACATATGCGCTTAAACACACTTTCCCGCCTCAGCCACACGCCGATACAGCTCAATAAGCACGCACACGTGCTTATCCAACCTAAAACCCAGCTACTTTGACGCGTTAAGAACACATATGCGCTTAAGCACACTTTTCCACCTCAGCCACACGCCGATACAGCTCAATAAGCACGCATACGTGCTTATCCAACCTAAAACCCGGCTACTTTGACTCGTTAAGAACACATATGCGCTTAAACACACTTTTCCACCTCAGCCACACGCCGATACAGCTCAATAAGCACGCATACGTGCTTATCCAACCTAAAACCCGGCTACTTTCTTGACAGAGGACCAAAATTAGACTTATTTCACCGAAGAGAGGGCATCGAGTGCCCATTTGGCGGGAACGTGTGTGAATAGATCTATTTATTAGACTTATCTACTTTGCATTGCCCGCGATCCTACTGCGTACATATTGCAGGTAGGTGAGGGTGAGGGAAACAGCTGCTGGCGCGAGATGGTCAAGCCTGACTATGAGCATATACATAGATGCAATCTTCATTATTTCCATAACACAAATGTAACTTTTTACTAGTAACCTCGTCTAATCATTATCAATAGATGAAGAGGTGAAGGAATGCTGAAGGCGTTTAAGAAGCTGTCCCTGAGCACGATTGCTGCAGTGATTGTCCTCGCTGCAGCACCCATTCCTGCAAATGCGGCAGCAGCCCCGCTGCTGAAGGGTATTGTAAGCATCGATGGAAATCATGCGCTGGACGATAAGGGTGTATTGTGGACCTGGAATGAGGAAACGTACGAAGCAGTCCCTATTCTTGAGGAAGTTAAGACGATCTCAGAGGGGAACACAGCGGTGAAGAAGGATGGAACGGTCTGGACTTGGGGAAGGAAAATCGGAAATGTCACTGGTCCTGACGGTAAGATTGTATATTTTAATACGTTTGATCAACCGACTAAGGTAGAAGGGCTAAGCGGTGCTGTCGATGTATCAGGCAATTATGTTCTAAAGGCTGACGGTACGGTATGGTCAGTGAGTGGAGGCTGTGAATATCAATTGCCTAATGAATCCTGTGCTGCTGAAGCAAGTGTAGAAGCGAAGCTGAGACCAGGACGAATTGGAGAGCTGAAGAATATCGTGGCGATTGCGGATGGTGGAACTTTTCCGTTAGCATTGGGGAAGGACGGTTCATTGTGGATTTGGGGACAAGATAGATACGGAGATTCTTTTCTACCGGCTCCGTTAGTGGATCGCAAGGATGCTAAGCCAACCAATTTTAAAGAAGCTGCATCGATCTCTAGTGGACTAGCGATTAGCTCGTCGTGGGATATTTATACGATTGACCGTTTTGCTATTTATGGCGTAGCTTCTCCTGAATTCAATGTTGCTAAGCTGGCTCCAAACGTTGCGGCAGTATCGGGAGCAAGGGGGAATCTAACGCTTTCTCTTTTGTGCTAATGAAGGATGGCACGGTATCCTATTGGATCTGGCCAACAGCGGATAAAAAGCTTTATCCCGTGAAAGGGCTCGGACAGGTGAAGTCGATAAGCGCCAAGAGTGAAGGAGGCGGTACAGCTCTTCATAAAGATGGCACGATATCGTCATGGGGGCGAATGAGCAATTATTACGGGGATGACAAGTACAAATACAGCTATACCATTGTTCCGAAAAAAGTTGTCAAAGGCATAGGGATTCGTTTAAACGGTAAATATCAACTGATGGAAAATCAACCGGCTATGATTAATGGCTCTGTGTTCGTTCCCGTACGAGGGTTGTTTGAATCACTTGGCGGCACCGTGGATTACTCGAACGATATCGTCACCGTCAAATATGGTACGAATGTTATCCGGATGGAACTTTGGAAGCAGGAAGCTACCATTAATGGAATTACTGCGAGACTTCCTGCTTCCGTTCAGGCCGTTCGTGGCAGGACCATGGCACCGCTGCGTTTTGTCGCGCAAGCCATGGGTGCAGAAGTCGTATGGGATGGTAAGAATCAGGAGGTTCTGCTATCATCCGAAAAAATAAGAGATGACCACTAAGCAAAGAAAGGAAGCTGGCGTCTTCATGAGTTTTTTAAAACTATGGCATTCTCTTCCTGTTTGGATTGTGATGAGATCCATTTCGATACCCATGGCCATTATTATAGGATTTTTGCCATTGTGGGATGGCCGTCTTGATAGACATGATATCGTATTTCCGGTATTTTTTAGTCTATCCCTATTAAGCCAGCTGCGTATTCGCAGGCTAAAGGAAATGTCCAAAGTGAAAAGCGACGCCGACTCATCAGACTTACCTTCGTAAACTAGCATGCTGCCCGTCGTTGACACGAATAGGGGACGACGACAGGCAGCTTACCCTTTAAACCTTGCATCAAATGCTGCTTGGTCTCCTTTAAACACATTAATGTCAACGTAGGCATCGATACCAGCAACATGTCCGCGATTGCAATATTGCCACAACAGCCACCCACGCTTGTCCTGGAGCGAGGGATGCTTCACAATATCGCGAATCCAAATATCATAGCTTTCAAAGCCGCTGGCTGTATAAGTGTTATACGTGTCATAGGTGACGTAAAATATCGGTTTCTTCTTATAAGCGGCTTCAAGCTTGTCGCTCATTGCTTTTAATTCATGCTGAATGACAGCAACATCATGAGTAAGCGCAATTTCAATATCGATAACGGGCGGCAAGCTGGCTTCATCACTGTCAACTACGCTTATAAAATGGTCAGCCTGCTGCTCACCCGAGCTTCTTGCTGAGAAAAAATGATAGGCACCGACGAGTAGGCCATTCGCTTTAGCGTGATCCCAGTTTTTCTGATATGTGTCATCCGTAAAATCATTTCCTTCTGTTGCTTTCATATAAACAAACTGATATTTCCTTGTATTGGCTACGGTCCTCCAGTCGATATCCCCTTGATAATGAGAAACATCAAGTCCTCTAACCTTATACTTCATTGCGAACAGACTGTTATGCCATATTAACCCTTTATATTCCAAAAATCCAAGCAGCAATACAATGCTTATAAAAATAACGATTATCCTTTTTACTTTCACAGCTTCACCTTCAATTTGTTTAGTTTTGTATATTTGTATTAATTTGCTAACTATTCCAATGACGCTTTCCACTGAAAAAAGGTTGCTAATGACAAAGATATTGCTTCACGAGGCTACGTTGCAGTTTATACAACGTAATCGACGTTACTCACCTAACAAGGTACGTACACTGTAGTTTGTACAGTAGATTGCTTATTCTAGAGCGATATTCGTTGGTGTGGAGCTAATTCTAGTGCAATATTACAATGTAGCCGTCTGAAGCAGCACTCATGTGAGGTTTTCATTGTAACAAGTGCAGTGTAGGCGCTTCTCTTTACTCTAGCGGAGACTTTAGTTCAACTTATATAGATTCATTATGTAAAATATTGCGAATAAAGGAGGGCGACCCAAATGATTCAATATCCGTCGTTAGTAGAAGGGGCAACAATAGGAATAACAGCACCCTCATCGGGTGTGCAAGTGGAGCTTCATGATTTACTGCACCTTTCGTGTAGTCGTATGAAGACGAAAGGATTTAATGTGGTCTGCGGAGAAACGGTTTGGACGCAAAATAAGGCAAAATCAGCGCCTGCAAAATTACGTGCTGCTGAGTTCAATGATATGATGCGTGATGATACCATCGATATGATTATTCCGCCATGGGGCGGCGAACTATTAATTGAAATCGTTGAGCATATCGACTATGAAAATTTAAAGAGCAAATGGATTTTAGGCTATTCAGATATTAGCGTATTATTGTTAACGATTACATTGAAAACGGGGCTAGCAACTGCTCATGGCACAAATCTCATTGATTTAAGAGGAGAGTTCTCAGATCAGACAACTGCCATGTGGCAATCTGTCTTATCTGCTAAAACTGGGGAGTCAATCCTCCAGCATTCCTCGTTAAACTATCAGAAGGAGTGGCAGCATTCCAACCCATCGCCATATGTCTTTCATTTAACAGAACCAACCTCTTGGAAAGTAATTTCAAATTCGAATGCGAAAATACAAGGCCGCTTGCTTGGTGGTTGCATCGATGTGATCAGACATTTGATTGGTACTCCATTCGGTGATGTGCGGCATTTTCAAAATCATTTTATAAATAATGAACCGATCGTATGGTATTTAGAAAATTGCGAGCTAGCAGCAACTGATTTACGCAGATCGTTGGTGCAGATGAAATTAGCGGGCTGGTTTAATAATAGTTCCGGTCTTATGTTTGGCAGAAGCGATGCCAATAAACCAATTGAGAATTATACAGTGGAGGATATTTATATAGAGCTTTCTGAGGAATTACAGATACCAATCATTTATGATATCGACTGCGGCCATGTTCCACCACAAATAACTTTTATAAATGGGGCATTTGCTGAGATAGAAGTAGAAGATGGCAAAGGATCAGTAAAGCAATATTTTAATCCATAAGCTATATTTCTGTAAAACGAAAAAAAGACAGCCATTAGACTCAATGTCATTAAGTTAAGGCGCAGGACCAAAAATGAAGAAAAAGAGCAGGTTATCGAAAAGATAGCCTGCTCTTTTTTTGTGCGAAAAAGAAAAATAGAACTTGACAAGTAGATGGAAGTGTGTGGCGAAGCCTCTTGGAAAAACGAGGAGGTTACGCCAATGAATGAGTACGCGAATTCGCTAAAAAAAACGCTGACATCTCTCATACGAGAAATGTCAGCCGCACCAGCACCTTATGTCAAAAACCCTGAAAAAGATTTTACCCGAATGAAAAAGCTATCCTTTGAAACGGTTATGCAACTCCTGATCGCAATGGGTGGAAACAGCATCTATAAGGAGCTCTTGGAATCGCAGGGCTATAACGTAAATACCGCAACTACTTCTGCTTTTGTCCAGCAGCGGAATAAAATCTTGCCATCTGCTGTGGAATTTTTGTTTCACGCATTTACAGAGTCGTATACGGCTATCAAGGACTACCGAGGGTATCGCTTGCTTGCCGTTGACGGTTCGGATTTGCATATCGCAACGGATTCTACGGATACGGACACCTATTTTCAAAGTCAGCCGAACACGAAAGGCTATAACCTTCTACATTTGAACGCAGCCTATGACCTCTGCAACCGACTTTACGTGGATGCTATTGTTCAGCCACGAAGGTTGTGCAACGAGGGAAGGGCGCTGGCGGCTATGGTGGACCGTTCCTCTATCCAAGGCAAAACCATTGTAATTGCCGATCGAGGTTATGAAAGCTACAACAATTTCGCGCATCTTGAACGCAAAGGGTGGAACTACGTCATACGGGTAAAGGATTTGGATTCCAATGGTATTCTTTCGGGCTTGCGCCTGCCCGCTAGCGGAGCGTTTGATATTGACGTTCATCTGACGCTCACCAAAAAACAAACCAAAGAGGTTAAGGCTCATCCCGAAATTTACAGATTCGTCCCTTCCACGTCTACCTTTGATTTTTGGATTTGCAGGAGAACTTGTTTTACCCGATTTCCTTTCGGGTTGTTCGTTTCATCCTGCCGAGTGGCGATTATGAAACCGTCATAACGAATCTTTCTGCTGCTGATTTCCCACCCGATGAACTGGGGTCCATTTATCACATGCGATGGGGCATTGAAACCTCTTTCCGGGCATTAAAATACACCGTCGGTTTGACGAATTTTCACGCAAAGAAACGGGAGTCCATCATCCAAGAGATTTTCGCAAGAATGATCCTGTACAATTTCGCTGAAATGATGACCTCGCACGTCGTCATTTCGCAAATGGATAAACGGCACGCCTACCAAGTCAACTTCACGGTTGCCGTCCACGTTTGTAGACATTTCCTGCGCTCAAGGGATGATGAACTCCCGTCAGATGTTGAAGCGCTGATTCGTAAAAACATTTTGCCGATTCGACCCATTCGCCCAGGGCAGCAGAATACGCGCAAAATCCGCTCCAGATCAGCTGTTAGCTTCGTCTACAGGGTAGCATAATTCCGTTCACATGAACACTTTTTTAAGCGGATCTTCCATCCGCTTTGTTTGCTGTACGCATTTTTCCTTGCTTGCACCAAAAAAGAAACGGCACAGGACTTTTTCCCATGCCGTCTCGGATCCATTTTTATTCCCGATCTTGTCTTTGAGCTTAACTTAATGACATTGCCATTAGACTGTCTTTTTTTCGTTTTATGGGATCGTCACTCTACTTCGTTAATTGCTCCATTTGTCCAATAAGCTCCTCGAACACGCTCATCGCTTGCTCAATCGGCTCAGGAGAGGACATGTCGACGCCGGCCTTCTTCAAAATATTGATGGAGAAGTCGCTGCCACCGCTTTTCAGGAAGCCAAGGTAACGCTCAACTGCTGGCTCGCCTTCCTCCAAAATTTGTTTGGAGAAGCTTGTTGCTGCAGAGAAGCCTGTTGCGTATTTGTAGACGTAGAAGCTGTTATAGAAATGCGGGATACGTGCCCATTCCATTTCGATATCTTTATCGATGACCATATTCGGGCCATAATACTGAACATTGAGATCGTAGTAGATTTTGCTGAGATCCTGAGGAGTCAGCGAGTCTCCTTGCTCCGTGCGCTCATGTATAATTTTCTCGAACTCGGCAAACATCGTTTGACGGAAAACAGTTGTACGGAACTGATCAGCATAATAAGTCAGCAAGTACATTTTTTCTTTCGCGTCCGTAGATTTGGCAAGCAGATAGTCCATTAGAAGCGCTTCATTCAATGTGGAAGCAACCTCTGCTAAGAAAATCGTGTATTGCGCATCGCGATAGTTCTGATTCGTGTCCGAATAGTGAGAATGGAGAGCGTGACCCATTTCATGCGTCAACGTGAACATGCTGTTCAGATTGTCTTTGTGATTGAGCAATACATAAGGGTGTGTGCCGAAAGCGCCCCAGCTGTATGCGCCGCTGCGTTTGCCCTCATTCTCGTATACATCGATCCAGCTGTTATCGAAGCCCTCTTGCAGCACTTGTAGATAGTCATCGCCAAGCGGCTTCAAGCTTTCACTAATCGTTTTTTTCGCTTCCTCATACGTAATGTCGAGCTTGAACTCGTCAACGAGCGGTGCGAACAAATCGTACATATGAAGCTCATCAAGGCCTAGAAGCTTTTTGCGTAGATCCATATAACGATGCATTAGCGGCAAATGCTTGTGGATCGTATCAATTAGGTTCGTATAAACCTCTTTCGGAATGTTGTCGCCATATAAGGACATATCCAGTACAGAGTCATACTTGCGTGCCCGTGCATAAAAGATATTTTTAGAAACGTTGGAGGTAAGGGTAGTTGCGAGCGTGTTTTTTAGCTTGCCATACGTTTCGTATACGGCTTTAAAAGCTTCGCGCCTTACATTTTGATCCTTGCTCTCTAGAAACTGTATGTAACGGCCGTGTGTAAGCTCGATTTCCTCGCCGTCTTCATTTTTCACTTTAGGGAATTTAAGATCTGCGTTGTTCAGCATGCTGAATACGGTGCCGGGAGCTGAGCTTATATTGCCGACTTGAGCAAGCAGCGCTTCTTCATTTTTCGAGAGCACATGGGCTTTTTCACGGCGCATTTCTTCAAGTGTATGACGGTATTTCGCAATAGACTCATTGGAAATCATTTCATCGAGCTTATCATCTGAGAGGCTGAGTACCTCTGGGGTAATAAAGGAGAGCGCTTCGCTTGACTCGACGCTTATTTTTTTGGATTTTTCAGACAGCGCTTGAAAGCTCGCCTCTGCCGTATCCTCGTGATGCTTCATATTAGCATACACATAAAGACGCTCCACATGCATGGAGAGCTCATCCTCAAGCTCGAAGCATGCTTTGAGCTGTGCGACGTCAGTCAGCTTGCCTTGGTATTCAGAAACTTTCTTGATCAATGTTTTTGCTTCGGCATATTCCTTATCCCATGCAGCTTGGCTTTCAAATATATCCTCTAGCTTCCAGCGGGTCTCAGGCGCAGATTCGGAACGTTTGGGTACGTGATTCATCGAATTCCTCCTTGGAATGGATAAGGTTGTTTTGGCATGCTCAGCGTGTGGTGTTGCAGCATTTGAGGCGGCAGCACCTGATACAAGGCTTAGAGCAAGCAGCAGGGAGAGCCATTTCATCCAGTCATCACCTCAGGACACAGTTTGTGACTACTATGTCCGAGAGTAACTGCGAATATTCAGCTAAACGCTTGTTTAAGCTGCACCCATTGTGAGAAAAGCATACACAATAATAAAAAACGCAAGAGCAATGAACGCGATGGAAATCATCGCAAGACCTCGGCGCAAGCCAGCAGGCATGGAGTCACGTTTCATAATAACGATCGCTCCAAGCGAGAAGGCTGCAATAATAAAAATAATCGAAGTGGTAGGATCCATCTGCGGGTAAGGCCTCCTGACAATAAACAGTCATCATAAATTAGCGTTATCATTGTTACTATGCAGTGGATGATAACGATATGTTCGCTGTATAGGGTGAATTTTCCTTCCAGAGGGAAGGGGGAAGTAATTAAACTTCCTTCAACGCCGTCATGATCGCTTCTAATTCTTCCTCGCGTCCAACAAAGTCGGCAGCGCGGTAGCGGTTCTTCGCCCAGTGCATAAGCTCCGGACGGCTAATGAACGTATGAGTGTCTTCTCCCCATTGATCGGAGATTTCACGTACGATAAGTGTTTTTCCTTGGACTTCAACCGTCAGCATATTGTAATTGTCGGTTTTGTAAATTTCGTGTTTTTTGAACATTTTCATTTCCACCTTTTTATTTCTTAATTATGGTATTATAATCATCATAGCCATTATGGAGGCTGTAATCAATACGCCAGCTTAAGAATCGGGCGAAGAAGAGACGAGATTTGACGAGATGAGACGAGATGAGATGAGGAGAGTGCAATGATGATTAAGAAGCACTACGAGCAAATTGGTGTTGCTATGACTTGCAGAAGCTACGAGGAATATGTAAGGATGTTCGATCTGCTGCCAGAGGATATGGAGAATGGAAGGCTGCTGGATGTTGCGGCAGGAGGCTCGTCCTTTACAGCTGAGGCAAATGCAAGAGGGTATTCCGCGTATGCAGTTGATCCGCGTTATGGTGCGGGGATTAAGGAATGGATTCAAGAAGCGACAGAAGAGATAGAGACTTCTACTGCGAAGCTTGCCAAGCTGCAGGAGAATTTCGACTGGAGCTATTATGAGTCGCTTGAGAAGCACCGTGCAGGACGTGTAGCCTCAATTGAACGTTTCGCGGCTCATGTGTTAGACGCTGAGCATCAAGAACGCTATATAGATGGGAAGCTCCCGGAGCTGCCATTTGCAGACGATTCCTTTTCACTCGTGTTATGCAGTCATTTTATGTTCTTATATGCGGACCAGTTTGGACCTGAATTTCATACCAAAGCCGTTCTAGAGCTTATGCGAGTTTGCAAGCCAGGTGGTCAAATCCGAATTTATCCGCTAGTATCCTTGAATTGGGAGCGATATGCTGAGCTGGGCAAGCTACTTGAGATCATTGAATTTAATGGCGGCAAAGCACAATTGCTCACATCGCATCTGCCCTTCATACCTTCGTCTACTGAATATTTGAAAATCAACGCAGCTAAACAATAGGAAATGTGTTCAAGATCACATATAGAGAAGGCTCCCTAACAACAGGGAGCCTTTTCCAGTTTTATTTTTTTACCTAATGGGATTGTCTGTTTGGACTTGCTTTCATTGACCAAGACCTGCTTGCGGTGATAAACTGTTGCTTGGAAACTTTGTCAGGGGAGCGAGCATAATGAAATTTAAATTGTTCAAAGACCGTAAAGGAAAGGCCGATCAGGCTAAAAATAACAAGTTCGTTAAGCTTGGACGCGATATTTATGTTCAAGCGCGCAGAGGCGGACCGAACCCAGATGCAAACTTTGGTCTGAAGACGGCAATTGCGAATGCTAGAGCAGAGCAGATGCCAAATGATAATATTGAACGCGCGATTAAGAAGGCAGCAGGTGCTGGAGATGGCGTAGAATACGATGATATTATGTATGAAGGCTATGGCCCGGGCGGCGTAGCTATTATGGTGAAATGTTTGACAGACAACCGTAATCGCACAGCAGCGGATGTTCGTTCCGCGTTTAATAAACGGGGCGGAAACATGGGCGAGAGCGGCTGTGTCGGCTACATGTTTGATCATAAAGGGCTGCTAGTTGTAGATCGTGAAGCTCATGAAGCGGATGAGGATACGATGATGATGGTAGCGCTTGAAGCTGGTGCTGAGGATGTTATCGTCAATGAAGACAGCTTTGAAATTTTAACACATCCGCATGAGTTCGAGCAGGTGAAGAATGCCCTTGAGAAGGAAGGGTATACCTTCGTTAATGCTGGTGTTCGCTGGCTGCCGCAAACCATCGTAAAGGTAGACGGGGAGAACGCGGACAAGCTGCTTAAGATGATGGATGCTTTTGAAGACAATGATGATGTGCAGGACGTTTACTCTAACTTTGAGATTGTAGAATAAGCAGGGCTATAAATTTTTTTGTTTGCAAAAAAAAAGGAAGAGCTGCTTTGGGCGCGACTTACACGCTCATGAAGCAGCTCTTTTTTTAAAAATATAATCAAGGCTCTGATCGACTGATATAGTATCTTGCAAGAAATGCCGCGGCAGCAACGATAGCGAAGCCAGCACCCATCTGGAAGAAAGCTTCTCGTCCAAAATTCTCGTAAACAAAGCCGCCGAACAAGCCGCTGATTACGCCTGCTAGCCCGGTCCAAACGACCGCATATACCGCTTGTCCGGAGGCGCGGTATTCATCAGGGATAAGCCGTGACAAATAGCGGAGCGCCGTCGAGAAATAAATGCCGAAAGAAATGCTGTGCATCGCTTGTGTTGCGATTACCCAGCGCGGATCTTGAAGGTCGCTGAGCAGCCAAAGCCTAATCGCATACATGAGGGATGCAATCATGAGCAGTGGAAGCTCCTTGAATTTATGACCATATTTGCCGAGCAAAAATAATACGGGAATTTCGCTCAATGCTGACACGAGCCAAGCAAGTCCAATAAGTGAGTCGCTTGCACCCATATGCCGCATGGTGACAGCTAGAAACCCTTCATACATCCGATGGGGAATTGAAATGGTCAATATGATCAAAAAGAACAGCAGTACATCTCGCTGGCGAAGCAGCTTAAAAAATCCGGAGAAATCAATTTTACGGGCGCTCCCTTGGTAATCCTTAATGCGTGTCGTTAATAATAGCGTGATGGCAATCGTGCAGAGAGCAAGCGGAAGTGTCCATTGTGAACCGATTTCCTTTAAAATAAGTCCGAATGTATAGGCGGTGACCGCAAAGCCAAGAGAACCGAAGATTCGTATCAAGGCATAGGGGGTTCCAGTATATCGGCTGGATAATAACAATAAACTGTCGCTTAGCGGGTTAATCGGTGTCTGGAAAAAATAAAAGCCCATCATAACTAGACAAACAAGTGCAAAATTCTCGATTGAAAACAGCAGCGAGATCATTACGAGCTGGCCGAACAGCAGAAGCATGAGCAGCTTTTTGATCGTTCTGAATTTGTCGCTGGCGAGGCCAAGGATGATATTGGCGAAAATCGATATGAACGGTCCGGTGGAATAGATGATGCCGATCTGCTGCTCCGAGAAGCCTCTATCAAGGAAATATAAAGGTATAAAAGAGACGACCATCGCCGCTGTCGAATAAGAAGAGAAGCTGTAGACGCGAAGCGACATTGTCTCCTTCCGCGCGGTTGAAGAGCGCCCAGCTTGGGCTGGCTCGGGTGTATCCATTGTCTTAAGCTCACTCCATCTCTGATGTAAACAACATGGTTCCCAGTATAGCATGAATCGACATTCGCACCAATCCGATTTGAAGCTGGATTATTGTTTGTCGAAATGGTACATTTAATGGCGGAGGTTTACAATGGGTGCTTATCGTTTTGACTGGAGTGAGCGGCTTCGGATCCGTATTCCCGTGTTGGAAATGGAATGGGAGCAGTATAAAGCAGCGGAACAGCTTGCAATCGTTGAGCAATGGGAGCTGATCCGCGGTACGATCCCTGATCGTATCATGGAGTTTGAACGGCTTATCAACATAAAGCAGGCTCTTCTGTTTGAAGAGGAGAGCTTTGAGCAATCCTGTATACTAAACTATGAAATTGCCGATTATGCAAGTAGGATCAACGATCTGCACATTTGGTATCGAATCGATCAACAGTTAGAAGCGCGCCGGCATTCATGAAAATCTTTTGAGGAGAGGTGCAGCGTGAGATTGACGGCTTTGACAAGCAACCGAGTGCCGCGAGGTCCGCTTACACTCATGCATCGAGTCTATAAGTACGTGCTTCCTTTCGTGGATAGCGAGCTTAAGCAGCTTCGCCTAATGGCAGAGCGGATACCCGATGCCGAGCTGAGAGGGCAGGCGCTTGACAGCATGGATAACAAGAAGTTTCATTGTCAGGGCGGAAGCGTCTATGCTGCTGCGAATTTAGAGCAGAGACATGTTCTCATCCCTCTAATTGTCGCACTTCAAACGATTAGTGATTACTTAGACAATTTATGTGATCGCAGCACCTCGTTAGATCCAGACGATTTTCGATTATTGCATCAATCGATGCTAGATGCCGTCAATCCCGAAGCCCAGCTTCAGGATTATTATGCATTTCGCAAGGAGAAGGACGATGGCGGTTATTTGCAGCATCTTGTTCGGACTTGCCAGCAACAAGCCGCTAAGCTGCCTTCCTATCAAAGCGTGCAGCAGCATGTGAACGAGTTGGTTTCCCTTTATGGAGATTTGCAGGTGTACAAGCATATTCGCAACGATTTGCGGGAGGAGCAATTGCTCGCATGGTGGGATTTGCATCGTTGTCATTATCCGAATTTGCAGTGGAACGAATTTGCAGCGGCAGCAGGCTCTACTTTAGGGGTGTTTATGCTGTTTTTAGCGGCAAGCGAAGACCAATTATCGAGTAAGGATGCAGCCTCGATAAAGAGTATTTATTTTCCGCATGTGTGCTGTCTTCATATTTTGCTGGATTATTTAATTGATCAAGCAGAGGATCGAGCAGGCGGCGACCTTAATTTTTGCAACTATTATGATAATGACAGTCTGCTTGTTGAGCGTCTCGGCACTATCGTGAACCGAGCGCGTGAGGACGTGAAGCGGCTTCCTGCTTCTCGTTTTCATCGTTTGATTATTGAAGGGCTGCTAGCCTTGTATTTATCAGACCCGAAGGTTCGCCATCAGGCGGATGTCAGAGATGTGTCAAGGAGGCTAATGAAGAACAGTCCCATTACTCGATTGTTTTTCATTATAAACAGCATCTGGATTCGGAAACAACAAGCTTAACTATAAATAAAAATGTGGAGGAATGGACCATGTCTGCAGTCAAATCAATCGCAGTACTGACAAGCGGAGGAGATTCGCAAGGAATGAACGCAGCCGTTAGGGCTGTTGTAAGGAGCGCACTATATTACGGTCTAGATGTATATGGTGTTCAACGCGGCTATCAAGGACTTATTAACGATGATTTGCGTCAAATGGATTTACGGAGCGTTGGTGATATTATTCAGCGCGGCGGAACTATTTTGCAAACGGCAAGATGCAAGGAGTTTGTAACAGCTGAGGGCCAGCAAAGAGGTGCTGAGGTGCTTCGTTCCAGAGGTATCGACGGACTAGTCGTTATCGGTGGAGATGGCTCTTACCACGGGGCAAATAAGCTTAGCAAGCTTGGCATTAAGACGATGGGGCTGCCAGGTACAATTGACAACGATATCCCTTTCACTGATTATACGATTGGATTTGATACAGCAGTAAGCGTTGTTGTAGACGCGATTAACAAAATTCGGGATACGATGTCCTCGCATGAGCGCTCGTCCGTTGTTGAGGTTATGGGTCGTCATTGCGGCGACATTGCTCTTCATGCAGGTCTTGCAAGCGGTGCGGAGACGATTCTTGTACCAGAGGTTCCATTTGATTTGAATGAGGTTGCTGAGCGTATGAAGACGAATTTCGCCAAAGGCAAGCGCCACAGTATTATCGTTGTTGCAGAAGGTGCCGGAAAAGGCGAGGATGTAGCTAATCAAATTACAGCTAACAGCGGTATTGAACCGCGTGTAACTGTTCTAGGCCACATTCAACGCGGTGGAACGCCAACTGCGATTGATCGTATTTTGGCAAGTCGATTGGGCGACTTTGCAGTGAGACAGCTGATGGCTGGCGATTCAGGCAAATCCTGCGGCGTCATTAACGGCGAGCTGGTTACTACGGATATTGATAAGGTTGTCAATACGAAGAAACCTTTTGATATAGGCATGTATGAGCTTGCTCTTCGTTTATCGCAATAATGCGAATGCAACACAAAAAAATCCACCTGCGCTTTGGAGCGAGGGTGGATTTTTTTGTGTTGCTAATGCTGCACTACTCGTAGTTAACGTTTGGTGAATACTTATTCCCGGCGTTCCATAGCAAATACTCATTAATACCAGTGTCCTTAAGCGCCTTTATTTGCGCTTCAACCTCCGCCTTGCCATACTTCATATAGTGGCCATTTCCTAACCAGCTGGCAGTGAAATCTTGAATCCAAGGCCGGATAATCGGCTTTAGTTCTTCTATTGGATCAAGCTTCTTGTGTGTATCAATCATGGCCCCTTTAATGGTTTCGTAAGGGTTCAAATCAGGGTCCTTTTGTTTAAACCAACCGGTACTATAGTGGCTTGGATAAACCATTGGTGAGATCACATGCACATCGTTTGAGATTTTTACGAAGTCCTGACCGATACCCTCTGCTGTAGGTACAGACGCAGCATATCCGAAAATATCCACAGACATGCGTACACCTAGCGGCTCGAGCTGCTCGCGAGCGTATTTCACGAAGCCGGCAATCGTATCAACGTGACTTTGCTCAGCTTTGTCGAAGGTCAGCGAGGCCTCTTTATTCTCGAAGCCTTCAGGGAAACGGACATAGTCGAATTGAATTTCCTTGAAGCCTAGCTTTGCGGCTTCCTTGGCAACTGCGATGTTATAATCCCAAACTTCCTTGCGATAAGGATTGACAAAGCTTTCTCCGCGTCCGTTCTTCCATATGGTTCCATCCTGATGCAGGAACGAGAGCTCAGGCCGCTTGCGGGCTAGCGCGGTATCCTTGAAGACGACGATTCTCGCTATGGGATAAATGTTATGCTGCTTGAGTGTAACCATAAGAGCATGGATATCCCGAATATACTTTTTGGAGGCACCAACCTCCTGCAGCTCGGGTGTTGTCGTAGGATATGTAATAAAACCATTGTCATCTTTAATATCAATGACCATGCTGTTCAGCTCGGAATCATCAAGCAGCTTGAGCAATGACTCCATGCGTGCGCCACCAGCGCTGTGAGCCGTCACATAGATCCCTTTTATTGGCGGGGTATCCGGCTGCGGGTCTTTCTTGACAATGGCTAAGCTCTTGTCTCCAGATGTGTTTCCGCCAGCAATGGACGAATCAGGTTGGATTAGCGTTTGTCCAGCAGCAGAATTTAAGTAAGCAACAGCGAGCTGCTTGACGGCAGCATTTTCTTCACCGTTACCCGTGAGCAGACTGTACAGCAGCATTAAGGTTGAAATTATGATGTCCATTTTGCTCTCTCCCCGTTAGCTATTCTGTTCAAATTATAAAGCAGTTGGCATGCTGGGTCATTAACTTTTTTGAAAATATAAGAAAGTATATGCTTGAAATATAGAAAAGTATAAGTTTCATACTCAACTTTCGCAGCCTGAAATTGGCAAGTAAGCCTTGATGTAATTGGGCAAAGCGGAGATCCAGAGCTGTAGTTGACTTTTTATCATAGTGGATAGCTTTTTGCCGACTTGATTAGCGATTTCGTTCATCAATTCCACCAGTTGCTGTAAAGCCACTGCCCAGTCCAAAGAACCGACTTCATCGCATAGCAAATAAAACAGTCCACCGAGCGTCCGTTGATCGGTACTTTGCCGATGCTGCCAAGCCAGCAGAATATAACGGGAAAAGACAATCGTAGTATGGCTAATGAGCAGATCGTAGGAGCGACCTTGGAACTCTTTTTGCAGGCGCAGCAAGGATTTAGCGCATTTGAAAAAGACCTCGATGTCCCAGCGAAGAGCGTAGATTTGAATGATTTCCGGTGCCGTCAGTGTGAGATCCGTCGATAGAATCGCGAGCCACTCGTTTTTCTTGGAGCGATGGCGAACAAAGATCACGACGACTGGAATACCGGGAACCAGTTCCGTATGAATCTGACGCAAAATATTCCGTTGCTTCCCTTGGACTTGCGTTGCAGATCGGTAAAGACCTTTGAGATCGACCCGCTTGCCCTGAACGAGATATCGCTTGTTGTCGTTTTTCACCATGCCAATGACATGAAGACCTCGTTCCACCACTCGCTCGATTAAGGGCGCATGAGTGAACCAACTGTCCATGAGTACGTAAGACGCAGAAACACCCGAGGCGATGGCCCGATCCAGCAGTTCAGAAACCAGATGCGGGGCCGAAAGCAGAGCTTCTTTCCGGCGTTTGTAGCCAGTGGATCGCTTATCGATTCCCGGATGAATACCGGTCAGTCCAGCCTTCACAGAACTGAGCAGGGCGAAGTCCAGAGGGAGAAATGTATGGCCGTCCGACCAGCCTAAAGTCAGCATACGGAACCCCTTATAATAAGCACCGGTGGCGTGATCCTTGAACCGAGCGAGAAGTTCTACCGCTTTGCTGCGATTTCGTTCAAACATGGAATCGTCGACAATAAACACGGAAGTTCGTGTGACGGAGGTCAAGGTTTCGACTCGCTGAACGGTGTCACTGCTGAGAGAAGTCAAGAAACGCCGCCAAGCAAATCCGCTGTGATTAAGAAACCGGTAGACGGCATCTTTGCCAGGAAAGGCTTCACTTTTGGAACTTTCGAGCAGACGAAACCAGTTCTTCTGATGAAAGAGAAGGACAAAAACGAGCATAAATAGATGGGAACAGGTATAGCCAAAAGTCTTTTTGAATCCTGCATTTCTCAGGTGCTTCAGTACACCGAGTTCCTGAAAAGCAGGCCTCATTTCAGGTGGGAGTTGATCTAGGGACGACTTTTGCTTTATCATGGAAGGGACACCTCTTCTTTGGTTTAGTGGATCTCGACAATCTCACTTTACCAAATGAAGCGGTGTTTTTCTATATGGGCAAGATCGTTACTTAAACCAGCTTTACCTTAACACCGGATTGGAGTCAACTCGGTTTTGACTCTGCGAAAGTTGAGTTTCATATTTATACTCCGCCTATATTTTTGGGAGAAACTTCTTGTCCTTAGACAAGGATGACGTCGTAGTTTCTACTTAATAAGAGACGATTTCAGCAGTGGATTAAGCCCAAATCAAACAAAAAGCCAGTCGATTGTATCGACTGGCGCGTAAATAATCCGTCTGTCCCGCATTGTCATTGTAACAAAGCTTCTCTCTGCTGATTGCAAATGCTGTGCTGCACAATTTCCATGGCGTCAGCGGGCTCGAGTAAGGCAAGGCCGTCACGCAGCACGATGCTTATGTCCAATTCGCGTGGCGTAAGAAAAGGACTAAGCTCTGGGGCAAGCTTCTCTACAATTTGAGACAATTTGACCGTTTCCATATCCATTGAGCATCACCCTTTCATATCTAATGTTTAGGGGAAATCATATGGCAAGAAACCAAAGCTACGGGATACAAATAGTATATCAGGATCATTTTCAAAAACATAGGGATACTGCGTAAAATCCATATTCGGCTATATAAATTAGTCTTTTGGCTTAGTAAAGTCGCCAATTACGCTGACAGTCTCCACAATATTGATAAAGGCGCGCGAGTCGATGCTCGTCACTATTTTGCTAAGCTCAGCAAGCTCATACCTCGTCCTAACTGTCATCAGCATATCTCTCTCTTCAGAGGAATAGGCGCCGCGTGTTTTCAAGATTGTTATCCCCCGCGGGTGAGAGAGCAGCTTTGCCAGCAGTTCATCCGTCTTGGTTGTAATAATAAAGGCCGTTACTTTGATATGTCTCACATGAATGAGATCCACTATTTTTCCAGCGGAAAAAATGGACAGAAGAGAGTAAAGGGCTGAATCCCAGTTTTGAGTAAATATAACCAGAATTGCGATAACGAGGCTGTTCAAAATGAAAATGATCATGCCGACGGGTAAATCGCGTTTGCGGGTGACAATGGAGGCAATGATGTCGAATCCGCCGGAGGAGCCGCCATATCGAAGCGTCAAGCCGCTTCCGAAACCGGTAATAACGCCGCCAAAAACTGCGCCGAGCATGATGTCATCGGCAATTTTGACGATAGGAATGAGCTGCAAGAACAAGGTCGAGACGATAACCGTATAAATGCTCCACAGTATAAAACGACGGCCGATGATAAACCAGCCCCATAGAAGAATAGGTAAATTGAGAATGAAATAAAGCCATCCAATATTTCCGCCGGTAATGTAGCCGATCATCATAGAAACGCCGGATACCCCGCCACTGAGAAGCTGATGGGGGATAAGGAATAAATTGAAGCCGAGTGCGATAAGCAAGGAGCCTACTGTCATAATGGGCACGGTATATAAGTAACGAATGGAATGCGGATTCATAAGGTTCACTCCCATCCAACGGATGTGTTATTTACTTTATTTTGTGATTCTTTAGTATGGCTTTCTTTGGTTCGCTGGTATTCACGAATGATTGTGTGCTATAATGATTAAGATATTTTTAAGTAGGCTGCAGATAAAAGGAGTTTGAGAAAAGTTTGAAAACATTTGCTGAATTTGGCTTGGAACCAAAAGTGTTGCAAGCAATTACCGAACTTGGATTCGAGGAATCTACCCCGATTCAAGACAAAGCGATCCCTATTGCTATGGCTGGTCAAGATCTTATTGGCCAAGCACAGACGGGTACAGGAAAGACAGCGGCATTCGGAATTCCGCTCATTAACAAAATTCCGACAAGCGAGGAACGCATTGTCGCATTAATAATGACGCCAACCCGTGAACTCGCTATTCAAGTGGCAGAAGAGATCGGGAAGTTGACTCGATACAAGGGCCTTCGCTCGTTGCCGATTTATGGTGGACAAGAAATTGGACGCCAAATTCGTGCATTGAAGAAGAAACCTCAAATTATTATTGGTACACCGGGTCGTTTGCTTGACCACATCAACCGCAAGACGATTCGTCTGGAAGATGTACAAACTGTTATTTTGGATGAAGCAGATGAAATGCTTGATATGGGTTTCATGGAAGACATCCAATCTATCTTGAAGCAAGTGCCTGACGAGCGTCACACGATGTTGTTCTCTGCAACTATGCCAGCTAACATTCAGAGACTTGCACAGCAATTCCTGAAAAACCCTGAGCATGTTTCGGTTATTCCGAAGCAAATTACAGCACCGCTTATCGAGCAATTTTACATTGAAGTGCATGAACGCCAAAAGTTTGAAGCACTTAGCCGTTTGCTTGATATGGAATCACCTGATCTTGCGATCATCTTCGGTCGTACTAAGCGCCGGGTTGATGAGCTAAGCGAAGCGCTTCAGAAGCGTGGTTATACTGCTGACGGATTGCACGGTGACTTGTCACAGAACCAACGGGACAGCGTTATGCGCAAATTCCGTGACGGCAGCATTGACGTTCTAGTAGCAACTGACGTTGCTGCACGTGGACTAGATGTTTCTGGCGTAACACATGTTATCAACTTTGACCTTCCGCAAGATCCTGAGAGCTACGTTCACCGTATCGGTCGTACGGGCCGTGCAGGTAAAGAAGGTACAGCTTGGTCATTCGTTACACCGCGTGAAACGGATCACTTGCATTTCATCGAGAAAGTTACACGCCAGAAGATGAGCCGCAAGCCGCTTCCAAGCATTGCTGAGGCTATTGAAGGCAAACAACGTGTAACGGCTGAGCGTCTGATTGAAGTCGTTCAAAGCGATGAATTCTCTGAATACAAAGCAATTTCCATTCAATTGCTTGAGCAATACGATTCCGTTCACTTGCTTTCCGCAGCAATCAAATTGCTGACCGGCGAGAAGAAAAACGTAGAAATCGAATTGACGCCGGAAGATCCGCTTCGTGCGAAAAAACGCAAGCCGGATATTCGTTCGAATGGTCGTCCATTCAATCGCAGCGGTTCTTCTTCGTCGTCTTCATACGGCGGCAATCGCAGCAGCAGCGGCACTGGCGGCGGCGGTTATCGCGGACGCGATGACAGACGCAGCAGTGGCGGCAGCAGCAGTAGTACTGGTGGCAGCTCGCGTGGTGGCTATGAGTCGCGCGGCGGCAGCAGCAGTGGCGGCGGTTATGCAGGTAAACGGAGCAGCGAAGGGCGTCCAGAAAACCGTCGTCCAAAAAGCTCTCCTGATGGTTATGTAAATAACTAATCAAGTTTTACCTTTGTAAATTTTAATAAAAAAACCGAGGAAGTCCGTGATCCCTAACTGGCATCCCGACGACCTCGGTTTTTTTTTATTTTTTACTCGTCAGGTGGGAGTAATCTTACATTTCTGGAGGCAGATCTGATGGAACCAAGAGGACTAATGGGTGGGTTTTACCGAATATCCGAATGGATTATGCGGTTAGCGACTATTAATGTGTTATGGCTGATCTGTTCATTGCCATTCGTTTTCTTTGCATGGATGCTGGTTATGTCTCAGGATGTCAACCAAGTGTATTCTGGGCTGATTGTAATGGCTGTCGTTGCTCCTTTTACTTTATTTCCTGCAACAGCTGCAATGTTTGCGGTCGCTCGCAAATGGGTAATGGGTGAGAGCGATGTCGCACTCTTCAAAACCTTTTTCAGAGGCTACAAAGAAAACTATAAACAAAGTATGCTGGGCGGTATTATTTATACGATACTGCTTGCGATTATGATTGTAGACTTTATCGTTTATCGTGAACAGTTGAATTTGCTGTCCTACATTTTCATTGCATTCCTCTTACTGCTTATTATCTCGTTATTTAATTTTTTCTCAATGCTTGTTCATTATCATATGAAAACGTTTCAATTGCTGAAAAACGCCGTGCTTATTACAATAGGCAAGCCATTCCGTTCATTGTCAACGGCTCTGATGAGTGGTGCGGTTATGTATTTCAGTACTAGGTTTACGTTTCTCATTCCTTTCTTTATGGGCAGCATTATCGCTTATTTGGCGTTCTGGAATTTCCATTTAATCTATCAGAAGCTGCAAGATCAAGCGGAGAAGGCGCGGATAGCGGAAGAAGAAGAGGCTGAGAATGCAGCTGAGCTTGATCGAATTGATCTGGTTAAGGATGATTCAAGCAGCTCCAGTAAATAACAGCTAGTGAGCGTTTACTTTTTCATTTGTTCGGTCTATAATAGCAATACCTCCTGCGATGCTCGTTACGGCTTTACGCTGTTTTGAACCAATGGCTGTTTCACGGGAGACCAATATCGAGACGTAGCTGACATGCCCCCGAAAGGGGATCTCAAAAGCGGTTCTGCGGTCACCCACCTGCGTAAGCGGGTTCAGAAACATGTGAGTCGGACGGCATAGGCGGGTTTTCATTTAAAATGAAGAGCATCTGCTGGAGAAATCCAGCGATAGCTCTTTTTTCATTGGACAAATCATGTTATCATATAGAGTAATGTACATAGATTCCGGAGGGGGAGATCGTTGTTGTTGAAGCGGACCTTGATCGGGCTGCTGCGCAGTCATGAACAGACTGGCGACAGAGCCAAGGATCCAATGCTCAAATCTCATTTCTACAAGCTGTCCAAAGACAAGGCTTGGGAAGAAGTGCTATCGACTCTAAAGAAAATGCAAGGCTACAAGCTGCTTCACGAGGTGCAATCGGTTGGAGAGATTGTTCTTGAGAAGCGTACATCTTTTGGAAGAACAATGGACATTACAGTTTCTGTCATTAGTGTAAATCCGCTGCAATCTGCTGTCGATATTTATTCGGCATCCCGTGGTTCACTAGGAGATCTTGGTTCTAATTACAGAGTTATTATCGATTTGTACCGTACGCTGGATAAGAAGCTTGCTGCATTTAAAGTAAATAGCTAATACATAAACAAAGCGAGGAAGGGTTGCCTTCACTCGCTTTGTTTTGCAATGTCTATTCAATTAATTAGCTGCGGATAATTGATTATACAAGCGCTTTGACAGCGTTGATTGCAAGCTCGTAGTTAGGATGCTCAGTCATTTCAGGCAAGTATTCAACATACTGGATCGTATCGTTGGCGTCGATGACGAAGATTGAGCGTTGATCAAGGCCAAACTCTTTAATGTAAACGCCATAAGCTTCACCGAAGCTATGTGCTTTATAGTCGGAAAGCATTACGACTTTATCGACACCAGCGGCACCGCACCAGCGAGATTGTGCGAAAGGTGTGTCAACACTAATTGTAAGGACAACGACATTGTCACCTAGTGCGCCGGCTTCTTCATTGAAACGACGAGTTTGTGCATCGCAGACGCCAGTATCGATAGAAGGAACAACGCTGATTAGCTTAACTTTACCGGAGAAGTCCTTGAGTGAAGCATTCTCTACGAGAGATTTGTTGATACTGAAATCTGGTGCTTGGTCACCTATTTTTAGCTCAGGTCCAACTAATGTGATCGGATTGCCTTTGAATGTGGCAGCTCCTGTACGTTCTTGTGTCATGTGTAAACTTCCTCCTCTAAATGATTATTTTGGTCAATACCAGATTAATTATAAGCGTTATGAAACGACCTTGTCCAATTGCAATAGAAAAGGGGACGATTCAATGATCTTCTTAAGATATGAGAGCTTCCGCTCCTATCTAAAGCTTTATCCGATTACAGCAGCATTGATTGCATTAAACCTGGCTTACTTTATTGTGGTCGCCCTAAATGGTGACCCGAATAACGCTTATCATGCGTATAAGTACGGAGCCTTTGCAACCGATGTGGAGATAGATCCGTACGGACTCCAGCAGCCATGGCGTTATGTAACCTCCATGTTTATGCATTCTGGAATTGAGCATTTGCTTTACAATATGTTTGCGCTTCTTGTTTTTGCACCGCCGCTGGAATATTTGCTGAAACAGTTTCGTTACGCTGGATTTTATTTGATTTGCGGTATAGCTGGAAACGGGATGAGCGCTTTAATGAATGTTATTCAAAGTGATATGAGCCCGCATATCGGTGTAGGGGCCTCAGGAGCTATCTATGGCATTTATGGAGCTTTTCTATACTTATCATTGTTTCGCAAGACACAGCTGGATGAGAGCTCGCGCAAAACGGTATATGTTATTTTAGTATTTGGTGTCGTCTATTCGATTCTTGTGCCGCAAATTGATCTATGGGCACATGTTGGCGGTGCTTTGGCAGGCTTCATTCTTTATCATTTCTTCGATCGTATAAAGTCACGAAGACATCAGTGACATTTATGAAAACTATGTAGTTACAGGAGAGAATCTAACCGGTATGGAACTTCGTCAGCTTCATTATTTCGTAAAAGTAGCTAGAAAAGAGCATGTTACGCAAGCGGCAGAAGAATTGCATGTAGCTCAATCAGCAGTGAGTCGGCAAATTCATCAGCTTGAGGAAGAGCTTGGCGTAAAGCTATTCGCTCAAAAAGGAAGAAACCTACAGCTTACGCCAGTTGGTCAGCTATTTCTTAAACGCGCTGAAGTCATATTGGCTGATCTCGAGCGAGCGGTTATTGAAATACATGAATTTTTAGACCCTGAGAAGGGTGAAATTAGATTAGGTTTCCCTCATAGCTTAGGAATTTCTTTGATTCCGCAGGTTGTAGCAGCATTTCACAAGCTGCATCCGAATGTGAGGTTTCGATTTAAACAAGGGATGTATCCATCATTAATTCGAGACATGATCAAAGGTGAAATCGATTTGGCCTTTATCTCTCCTTTTCCTGACGAGCATGAATTCGTAAGCGGTGAAGTGCTCCTAACCGAAGAGCTGTTTGCGATATTGCCGCCAGGCCATCGCTTGTGCGATAAAGAATCGATTGAGCTGAAGGAGCTTGAGAAGGAGACCTTTGTACTATTTAGCGAAGGCTACTCGCTTAGGCCAATTGTATGGGAGGCTTGTCTGGAGGCGGGCTTCACGCCGCAGATCGGCTTTGAGGGTGAGGAGACAGATACGATTCGCGGTCTAGTTGCTGCGGGGATGGGAGTGAGCCTGCTTCCGGAGATGGCTCTTCATTATACGGGGCCTTTGCAGGCGAGAAAAGTCCGCGTCACGGAGCCGCGTGTGACACGGACGATTGGACTTATACAGCGTTCAAACGAGAAGCTTCCGTTAGTAGCCAAAGTATTTCACGGTTTTTTGCTTCGGTATTTCCAAGAAGGCTCAAAAAAATGATAAGTACGAATAAAAATAGGAGCTGTTCCGATCGGTCATTGATGACCGATCGAGAACAGCTCCTATTTGTTTTGCTTCATCTACTCATTATTCTTGTCGACTGCCGCCTACAAAGATCAAGATGTATCTAACGAGCTCAAGTAATGAGAGAAGAGCTGCTGCGACGTAGGTTAAAGCTGCTGCATTAAGCACCTTGGCAACTCCACGTTCTTCATTGTTCGTAATGAAGCCCTCGGCAACCATAATATTTCTTGCGCGGTTGCTGGCGTTAAATTCAACTGGAAGCGTGATAACCTGGAAGGCCACTGCTACTGAGAAGAAAATAACACCAAGACCGATCAAATTCAGGGCTGAAAATAAAATTCCGGCGATGAAGAGGAAAGGGGCAACGCCAGAAGCGAAATTAACGACAGGGAATATGCGATGGCGAAGCACCAGCATAGGATAATGCTCGGCATGCTGGATTGCGTGTCCGACCTCATGGCAAGCGACTGAAATAGCGGAAATTGAATTTTCGTAATAGACGGGCTCAGACAAGCGTACAACACGGTGAATCGGATCGTAATGATCGGTGAGCGAGCCTCTTACAGGTTCGATGGGAACGTCCTGAAGGCCGTTAGCGTCGAGCATGCGTCTTGCTGCTTGATAACCGGTTAATCCGCTGTTTGCTGGTACGCTGGTCCATTTCTTGAAAGTTCCTTTGACTCGGAATTGTGCCCAAATCGTTAGTATAAAAGCAAGCGCGATTAATACGTAGATAATGATCATTGAGTCATTCCTCCATTATATTGATAAGATATCGCTACATGAGGGAGCTTTTGTTGATGAGTATCATAAGTGCCTCGATGCAAGCGGCTGTCTGCGGCACAAGACGCGTGTAGAGATGGTTGGCTTGCCTTGGCTTGAGTTTATTGAGGACAGGCTCAAGCTCCTTGACTTCACGCTCCAACTGGCTTAAATGATGCTGCAGGTCCGTAAGCTTGCGAGAGACTTGCTCTTCTGGTGTAATTTTGCTCCAGCTTTCAATTGTAGATTTAATCTCATCTAACGTATATTTATCTTTTTTCATCTGTTCAATACGTTCTAAGCGCTGCAAGGTTTCATCGGCATAGAGGCGATAGTTTTTGGCCGAACGCTCCGCTGGCTGAATAAGGCCGATTGAAGTGTAATAATCTATTGTGCGAGCACTGATTTGCGAGAGTTTGGATAATTCTCCGATTCGATACATGTTTAACCCCTCCATTCGTACGTATCTAAAAAAACTTCTATTAAAGAAGGCCGCTCTTACGATAGCTTATGATAACGATGGTTCTGCTATTTCATCTACTTCTAATGATAATGGACAAGTAACCATACAGTCAAACGTGTTACATGTTGATGTGAATTTAGACCTGTTTCTTTCGTGAGAGGTAGTTATACCTATAGATGATGAAAATGCGAAGGATAGATAGGTTGTAACGTTGATTTCGAAGCAGAACGCTGCCAAAACCAAACGTTCGTGTCAGGTTATATGCCGAACGTTTGATTTTTTTTGAAAATACATATAAAAACTATTGTCAAATGGTTCGTTTCTGTCTATAATGACATTAAGTCTTTCGTAGCATGTCAGTTAACATAACATTTAGGGAGTGGTCGTAATGGTAAAGAAAACATTGTTAGCTTTAGGGATCTTCACTTTATTGTTTCCGGTAATGGCGTTCGCAGAGGATCCTTCAGCCGCAACGTTAGACATGGGTTTAAACTCACTATGGGTTATGCTTGCTTTCATTTTAGTTCTTCTTATGCAAGGTGGATTCATATTACTTGAAACAGGATCTACACGAATGAAAAACGCAGGCCATGTTGCAGGGAAAACGATTTTCACAACTGGCTTAGCTGCACTTATTTATTGGGCTTTTGGTTACGGTATGGCATTTGGCGGTGAGAGTAGTATTAATGCATTGTTCGGCTGGGGAGATTTCTTCTTCAATCCATCATTGACAGCTGGTGAAGGCGACAGCTATCCTAGCACTGTATTCTTCTTATTCCAATTAGCATTTGCAGCAGTGTCCTTATCCATTGCTTGGGGCGGTTTCGCAGAGAGAGCTAAATTATCCTCATACATCGTATTTACATTATTTTTTGTCGCTATTATTTACCCGACAGTGGCTCACTGGATTTGGGGCGGCGGCTGGCTTGCTGAAGATGGCGCACAAGATTTTGCAGGTTCGACGGTCGTTCACTTAACAGGTGCGCTTGCAGCATTCGCGGCAACTGTGTTGCTTAAACCGCGTATTGGGAAGTTCAACAAAGATGGATCAGCTAATGAAATTTTGGGGCATAACCAAGTGTTCACGGCATTGTCCGTATTGCTCCTGTGGGTAGGCTGGTTCGGTTTCAATGCAGGCAGTACTGTAGCAATTGGCGATGGTTTCTTCGGTTACGTAGCATTTAACACGATGCTTGGAGCAGGCGCAGGCGGCGTGGCAGCACTTTTCATTTCATGGGCAATTTCTGGAAAAGCAGATATCACAGCTATGCTTAATGGTACACTTGCAGGTCTAGTTGCGATTACAGCATCTTGTGCATTCGTAGACCCTTGGGCAGCAGTAGTAATCGGTCTAGTAGCTGGTGTGCTTGTTGTGTTCAGCGTGAAATTTTTCGAGAAAATCAAAGTTGACGATCCGATCTATGCTTTGTCCGTTCACGGTGCGGCTGGTATCTGGGGGACGCTTGCTAACGGTATTTTCGCTACTCAAGTGCTCGCTGACAAAGTAGGTGTTGGTACAGGTGGTCTAATTGACACAGGAAGCTTTAAACAACTTTGGGTACAATTCGAATCGGTAGTTGTAGTTGGAGTGTTCGTACTTGCTGCTTCCTTCTTGGTACTTGGTGTAATGAAGTTTATTATCGGCTTCCGTGTAACAGAGGAGCAAGAAATTATCGGTCTTGACCTAAGTGAGCATGGCGCTTATGGTTATCCTGAGCAAATGAAAAAATCAGGTGAAAATATTCAAGGTTAATATCATATGAAGGATTGACTGAAGGGAGAGGGCGCCCGATGAGTGATCCGGTGCGATTGCAGCTGCTGAAGCAGATTAGTTCAGCTGATCGTGTAGAAGAGCTGCGGAGCTTGCGGGATCAGGTTCACCAGCAGATGGAAGCTCTTCTCCTCACAAGTTCGGTCGAACAATTTAATGAACAATTGAATGAGGTGCACGACGCAGTAATTCGGCGCTCAATAATCCTCGCAGAAGCGGAAATGGCACGGATGGGGAATGGTTTTCCCCCCGTGCCTTACGCATATCTATTGTTCGGCAGCGGTGGCCGGAAAGAGCAAACTTTGACAAGTGATCAAGATAGCGGAATTGTTTATCGTGATCCTGTGGCTGATTCAGCAGAAGTACGGACTTATTTCATAAAATTAAGTGTTCTTATCGTTGGAAATCTTCAGACGGTTGGTTATCCGCCGTGTGAGGGTAATGTATTGAGCCGTAATCCCGAATGGAACTTATCCATATCAGAATGGGGAAGAAAGCTGAATCAGTGGTTTAAGGAGCCGTCCTGGGAAGCGGTTCGTTATTTATTGATTATTGCAGATGGTCGTTGTGTTTATGGAGAGCATGCGCTGCTTGAAGAGCTAAAGAACTTATTTTTTATTGATATGCTTAATCATCAAATCATTTTGCAGCGGATGTTAGACAATACGATGCGTCACAAGGTGCTGATCGGTTTCTTTGGTCAATTGCTTAAGGAACAGTATGGAGAGGATTCAGGCAGTCTAGACATTAAATATGGCGCATATATCCCGATGGTTAATGCCATAAGGCTGTTATCTGTTCAAGTAGGCATACAGGAGACATCCACTCTTCAGAGAATTAAACAGCTTGTGAAGATTGGAAGGATATCTGAAGCAGACGCTGAGGCATACGGTCATGCATTCCGTATTTTTCTGAGGCTGCGCTTAATGACGACAGAGCAAAACACCGATGGCTTCTATGCCGATAATGGGAAGCTATCCAGTCGTAAGCTAACGAAGGAAATGACAGATGAATTAAAGAACAGTTTGCGAGTGGGGAAGAAGCTGCAGCGAACGGTGTTCAAGCAGACAATGGGTAGGTTTATGTAGGGCGGTGAAGGAATGAAGGAGCAAAAAGGCGTCGGTCGTATGTGGAACCTATATAAAATGGGAGGATTTACACCTGCCATCGCTTCGATGCTTGGCTCGCAAAATGCGCAGCAAATGGCGTTTATTCGCAATGTCAACAAAGAGCAGCGTAGGCAATCCATGTTCGACATGCCGCTAAAGGAGCTTGAGGTTATTGTGTTTGATCTTGAGACTACGGGGTTTTATCCTACAAATGGCGATGAAATTATTTCATTCGGAGCCGTTATGTTTCGCGGAGGCGAGGTTGTAGAAGAGGAGTTCTTCTATAGTCTTGTCAATCCAAAACGTAAAATCCCGCGTGCGATTGTCGAGCTTACAGGTATTACGAATGAAATGGTACAGGATGCTCCTGATTTGATGCAGGTGCTTCATGATTTTATGGAATTTGTGGGAAGACGCTTGCTTGTTGCACATGCTTCGGGGCATGATAAGCAGTTTCTAAATGCAGCGCTATGGCGTACCTCCAAAGTGAATTTGAATCATAGAGTGCTGGATACGATGATGGTAGCCAAATGGCTTGAGCCGGACCTTGAAGGATACAGTCTGGATGAATTGCTTCAGAGTTGCTGTATTCCTGTTACGGACCGGCATCATGCACTGCAGGATTCGATCATGACAGCTAAGCTGTGGCGGAACTATCTTGCTCGTATTTTAGAGCGAAATATTACGACGCTAGGCGACCTATATGCTTATTTAAGTAAGCACTAGCTGAAGCGGCAGAAATTCACCTTGTGAGCGCCGATAGGGCTGTACATGAGGCGCTTCGCTGTTTTGGAGGGAGACAATCCAATAGGACAGCTCGGATGAAGGGAGAAAGCCTTCAGAGTCGCTAGGCGATGGAACAGCCGCTGTACGTGGGTGGGAATGAAACAGGCCGACAAGCTTTTGTCGGTTTTTTTGCATATCGTAGTAGATGGCCGTCCATTCGGCTGGATCAAAGGAAAAGGAATGTGTAGGGTCAATATGGGTATTGGTAATGGGGATAATCGTGTCGACAATAGGAATAGCTTCACCTTCTGTGTCCTCGTCGAAAGCTGAATGATAAGCGCTGGCAACAATGCCGCAGGCTTCGATTGGCTTTGCGTTTCTGCAAATTCGGATGAGCTGCTCATATGCAGAATGGGTCATGTGGCCCTTTTGCTGTGCTGCCATAATGATGCCTCCCTTTAATAAATTAGGATAACGTAATTATAACGGAATATGTCTGAGTGCGCTAATATTCGTTCCATAACGTATGAATAGACTATAGATGAGCTACAATAGGAGAAGAAGCAGCGTTGTAATCGTGACGTTTTTATGGCTAATAGGCTCAGCGCCTTGAGCTAACATACTGTGCATGATACCATGAAGCCATAAAGATATTATGTTGAAGTGAGAGAAGGTAGTTACTGAATGAAACGTGTCATTGCGCTTTTTACAATCGCCTTTGTGTTTGCTGGCTTGGCTGTATTCCAATATAACAACAACGATCCGAATTCGGTTACGCTCGCTGCTCCTTCTGCGGATTTCAAGCCAAAAGCTGGCTACGAAGCAACCGTCTTTAAGCTTCCAGCGCTTGACGAGAAGTCCTATGAGGTTGGCGGCGTACATGGCAAGCTGTCATTCGTTAACTTTTGGGCATCCTGGTGCGGGCCTTGCGAGCTGGAGGCGCCGGATCTGCAGCGTTTGCATGAACAATATGGAGAGGCGATAACACTTTACGGTGTTAATGCAACGAAGTACGATAAAGAACGAGCAGCTAGAGACTTTGTCAATGAGCATGAGTTTACATTTCCGATTCTGATGGACCGAGAGGGGGATGTGACGAAGCAATATAAGGTCGATACATTCCCGACAACATTTCTGATTGATAGTGAGGGTGTCATACGAGAGCGAATTAATGGCGTCATTACCTACGAGGAATGGGAACGCTTGATTGAGAAGTGGATGTAGTTAACCAAAATAAAGGCTGCCTAATGTCATATGATGACAAGGGCAGCCTTTATTATTTCTCTGATTCCTAGCAGCTTAATGATTAACAAGTCCAATTCGATCATGTGGATCAAGCGGCGTATTTTCTACTTTAACCATTCCTAACAAAGCATAGCGGATACTGTCGACAAGAGCTTCCCAGCTTGCTTCAATTACATTGTTGGAGACACCAACGGTGCTCCATGTATTGTCAAGTCCGGTTGACTCGATCAGTACACGAACCTTAGCGGCTGTAGCGTCCTTCTCGTCGATGACACGCACTTTGTAATCCGAGAGATGAATCCCCTCGATTTTTGGGTAAAACTGCACCAGCGCCTTGCGTAGGGCGTTATCGAGCGCGTTAACCGGACCGTTGCCCTCCGCCGCTGTATATACCTGCTGACCATCGACATTGATTTTTACGATAGCCTCAGAAATCATCTGGCCGTTTGTTTTCTCAACAAGCATTTTGAACGATTCCACTTTAAAAAGCTCCTTGACCTCACCGTCAAAGGCTTCGCGAAGCAAGAGCTCCATAGATGCATCGGCACCTTCAAATTGGTATCCTTGATGCTCAAGCTCTTTAATTTGATCCATGATCAGCTTTGTTTTTTCATTATTTGAGTTCACATCAAGACCAAGCTCTTTGGCTTTAGAGATGATGTTGCTTTGCCCGGCAAGCTCAGAAACCAAAATACGCTGTTTGTTTCCGATGAGCTCTGGCTGAATATGCTCGTACGTTTTGGAATCCTTCATGATTGCGGACACATGGATGCCGCCTTTATGAGCAAACGCTGCGTTGCCGACATAAGCTTGACCGACTGGCATGCTGACGTTGGCGATTTCACTTACATAACGTGCTGTGCTCGTTAAGGTGGAAATCTTGCCTTCTGCCAATACGTTGTAATTCATTTTAATTTGTAGATTTGGGATAATGGAGCATAAATTAGCGTTGCCGCAGCGTTCGCCGTAGCCATTAATCGTACCCTGCACCTGGCGTGCTCCAGCTCTAACAGCAGCAAGCGAGTTTGCAACGGCTAGCTCGCAATCATTATGTGTGTGAATGCCAATTGGTGTTGTAAGCTCCTGCCGGACACGTGTGACGATGTCATGTATTTCATTTGGCAATGTTCCGCCGTTTGTATCGCATAGAACGAGCCAATTCGCCCCAGCCGCTTGAGCTTTCTTAAGCACCGAGATTGCGTATTCTGGATTGTTTTTGTACCCATCGAAAAAATGCTCTGCGTCAAACAAGGCTTCCATGCCATTATGCTTTAAGAAAGCGACTGAATCATAAATCATAGCCAAGTTTTCCTCAAGCGTCGTTTGCAGGGCTGTATGTACATGGAAATCCCATGACTTGCCTACAAGCGTAGCAGCAGGAACACCGGATTCTGCAATGCGAACGAGGCTCGCATCCTGCTCAGCCAAGCTGTTCTTGCGTCGCGTGCTGCCAAATGCGGTAATTTTGGCATTCAGATTAAAAGCTTTGATCCTTTGGAAAAATTCAATATCTTTGCTGTTGCTTCCCGGATTGCCGCCTTCAATATAATGAACGCCCAACGCGTCGAGCTTCTGGGCAATTTTTAATTTGTCATCCGCTGACAGGCTGATTCCCTCGCCCTGTGTTCCGTCACGCAGCGTCGTATCAAATATGGATATGTTTGTTGTCATTAACGGGACGCCTCCTTTACTGATAGCCATTTCAAATCATAATGAACTATTATAGCACTTGTCGCGAGGAAAGTAGAGGGGGTTGGACGTAAAATTTGCATGTTCCATTTGGTTTCGTTGACTTGCCTCTAATGGAATTGTATGCTGAGGATGATCAAGCTTATGTAATTTTGTTGCTTCGAAATAGGTGGTGATTCACTCAATGACGAAAAATGTAAGCGAATATTATCCTGTCAAAGGCAGGGTCATTATTCATTTGGATATGAATGCCTTCTATTGTTCCGTGCATGAAGCAGAGGAACCTGAGAAATATAAGAACAGACCAACAGCCGTATCCGGAAGTGTAGAGCAGCGCAAAGGAATCATTGTCACTTGCTCTTACCCAGCGAGAAGCAAAGGAATAAAGACTGGAATGACAGTAAGACAGGCACTTCAGCTATGTCCAGAGCTTATATTAATAAAACCGGATTTTAATTTATACCGTAAATATTCTCAAGGCTTTATGGCTATTGCAAGACAATTTACACCAATTGTAGAAGCGGTATCGATCGATGAATGCTACATGGATATAACCGGCTCCAAAATGTTTGGCTCGCCGCTTGAAATTGCTGCTTCACTTCAGAAGAGAATTACATCCGAATGGTCGCTGCCTTGCTCAATCGGTTTAGCGCCAAACAAGCTTCTAGCTAAGATGGCATCGGATATGAAGAAGCCAAATGGACTTACAGTGCTTCGTATTCGCGATGTCAAAACGGTGCTTTGGGATAAATCCTGTGATACGTTGTTCGGTATTGGAAAAAAAACTGCTAATAAGCTGTCAAAGCTCAATATTCGAACGATCGGTCAATTGGCAGGGACTGACGAAATTTTGTTAATTAAGCATTTTGGCGTTGTAGGCTCTTGGATGAAGGCGGCCGCTCATGGGATAGATTATGGTGAGGTTAATCCCAATCGTGAGCGTAATAAATCGATAGGCCATACAACGACGCTGCCGAGTGATATTATGGCACGTGAGGAAGTGTACCGCGTGCTTCTTAATTTGGCTGACCAAACGGGACGCAGGCTGCGGCGGCAGAAGCTGGTGGCCACAACGGTTCAAATTACAATCCGCAGGCCGGATATGACGACGATTGCACGCTCGCACACGCTAGCTTCTCCAACGCAGGCCGCTGATGATATTTATAGGGAAGCCTGCAAGCTTTATGACCGGCATTGGCAGGCTGGCGAGCCGATTCGATTGCTTGGAATAACGCTGCAAAACCTCTCGCTGCTTGACGAAACGGCAATGCAGCTTGATTTATTCAGCTATGAGCAGCAGCCCCGCAGGGAGGCGCTTACGAAGGCGATGGATCAGCTTCGCGATAAATATGGCGAGGATGCAGTTCTAACTGCAGGGATGCTTGGCGACGATCCATCCACCTTAATTAGGAATAAACGAATTCGCGGTACATCCTTGCAAAAGGATGACAGTTTGTTATATATTGATGAGTGAAGCTTGACTGTACAGAGACGAGATTATACCGTATATATTTATTTGGGAGGGAATTTCCATGGGTAAGTTTACTTGGGTTGAAAAAGATACGTGCATCGCTTGTGGAGCTTGCGGAGCAACTGCTCCTGACATTTATGATTATGATGATGAAGGTCTTGCAGAGGTTATTTATAAAGCAGATGCAAACAGAGGAAATACAGAGATTCCGGAAGATTTGTTTGACGATTTGCAGGATGCCGCCGACGGTTGTCCTACGGATTCAATCAAAATTGCCGATGTGCCTTTTAATTATTAATATCTAGTACGACTAAAGAGCTCCTCTTCGCTGGCGTAAGCTGCGATGGGGAGCTTTTTTTGAAATATAGGAATGAAAAAAGAAATAAAGATTAGGCATTAAATCGAGCTTCCATCCTACCGATAAATAGATATCACCACGATTTGGAAAGGGTGGGAGGATGCAGTCTCAAGACGATATTTTATATTTAAAGCAATTTGTTAATCAACATCCGAGCAACAAAATGGGCTGGTATTTGTTAGGAAAGCAATATTTGCTGGCGGGTAAGGAAGGCAAAGCAAATTATTGCTTTTTAAAAGCTGGCGAGGTTTATGACGCCTTTGAGGATGAAAGTCATCCTCTGTCTGACAATCAGCTGCAATTGCTTAAAGAGTGGGATAGGAAGCAAAAGAAAAAAAAGATGGCGCTAAGAACAGGCTTATTAGCTGCTCTGCTTCTCCTTATAACCGCCCTTGCTCCAGCAAATGGGGAGATAAAAACAAAGATTGCAAATCAGCCGATCCCTGTTCTTCAAGCTGAAGTGCTCCCTGTTGGCGTCGTTTTTATTTCTCAGAAGGAGCGGCAGCCGATTGGCAGCGCTTGGAACACTCTAATGGAAGCAGCAAGCGAGGCACCGCAGCTTATGATTGCTGCGAGGCTTGAAGAGGAAGCTGGCTGGAGCAAATGGTTAGGTCAAACGAAGCTGCTTATGTCTGTACGGAAGGATAGAGGTTCTGCGGAGCTGCAGGCTGTGATGCTTGATCGACAGACCTGTGAATGTATTCCGTCTGACTCCTCTCGCATTTCCAAGCAATATGAGGACTGGCGTGAGCAGCAGGAGACGCATTGGACGCTGGCGAGTGCTATCGTTCATTATGAGCGTATTAATAAAAAATGGCCGGAGAAGCTCGATGAGCTCATCCGTCCGTATCCGAATAATTTTCTTTCTGGTGAGCGCAGCGGAATGCGTTCCATGTTCAATAGCGTTAAATTTAAAGTTAAAAATGCTAAAGCGAATAAGGATAAAGCTGCGGGGGCCTATGAAACGGGGAAAGGGAATCCATCGGCAGCGGACGAGGGACGAGCTCAGAATATGTTGGGAGGCAGCAGTGTTGGCAGCAATGGTCTGATGGATAAGGATTGGAGCCAGCCGCTTGAAATTATCGTAGACAAAGCGACTCACCAGCTTGCCGTCATTCAAGGGAATATTATCGTACGCAGTTATAGGGTAGGTCTTGGTGGTGAAGAAACGCCTGAAGGCCGATTCTACATAAGTGAAAAAGTGAAAAATCCAAATGGGAGAGATGATGGGGTATTCGGCAGTCGCGGGATGACTCTTTCAAAAACTTTATATGCGATACACGGCACAGATGAGCCCGACAGCATCGGCAAGGATGAATCGCTGGGCTGTGTTCGGATGAGCAAAGCAGATGTTGAGGAGCTATTCGATATGGTACCGCTAGGGACGGTTGTCAAAATAAAAAACGGGACGCTTCCGTCGAAGGTGCAAACGCCAGCTGAACGCTTTAAGCTGGAGCCGCGCCAAAACGAAACCAATCCCGCAAAGGTGTATAAATGGTTGACATAAGTATGTTTACGAGGTGAAAACTAGAAGCAATGCGATAGCTACAACAATAACCCCGACGACAGATCCGATCCATACCAGGGCCTTTTTATTTACTTCTTCTTTTGGTTTGGCTTTTATCGTTGCAGGCTTTCTTTTTGGTGAACTCATTGATATTCAACCCCTTAATTTCATAATAATAATGAATATGATCTCATTGTAATCGTTTTCTAGACAAGCTGCAATATAACGGATGCCTGCGCCTTGTGCGCAGGCTCTTTTCTTTTTGTTGTAAAAACGATAAACTGTCATGTAGAACATACAACTGAGATCGGAGTGAGTAAGGTGCTTTATTCTTCTATTTTAAAGCCTGTTTTTTTTCGTATGGACCCTGAGAAGGCCCATCATCTCGTTATTGACGGCTTGGCCGCAGGAGGAGTCATACCGGGACTAAATGGGCTTATGCATGCAATGTACGGCGTAGCGAAGTCGCCGGAGCTTGCTACCGAGCTATTTGGTATTCAATTTCCACACCCTGTGGGCTTAGCTGCAGGACTCGATAAGAACGGCAAGGCTGCAGATGGATTCTCTAGTATAGGGTTTGGCTTCGCTGAGGTAGGAACGGTAACCCCGAAGGGACAAGCCGGCAACGAGCAGCCGCGATTGTTTAGACTCCCGCCGGATGAGGCGTTAATAAATCGAATGGGATTTAACAATGAAGGTACTGCTGCGATGGCAGAGAAGCTGTCACGTCGGAAGATCAACCGAATTCCGATTGCGGTTAACATTGGAAAAAATAAGACAACACCGAATGAGTTGGCGCATGAGGATTATCAGACCTGCATCCGCGATCTCTATACATATGGCGATTTTTTTGTCGTCAACATCAGTTCCCCGAACACGCCGGATTTACGTGATTTGCAGCATGGGGAAGAACTGAAAAATCTACTTAGCGCAGTGAAAAAGGAAATAAACACACAAGCGGCGAAAGAAGGAAAGAAAGCTAAGCCTGTGCTGGTTAAAATTGCTCCTGATATGACAAACGAGCAGCTTGAGCTGACGGTTGCTACCATAATGGAAAGTGGTGTCGCAGGCATCATTGCTACAAACACGACATTATCCCGGAAGGGGCTTCAGCATTCCGCTGCGGGCGAAGCAGGCGGTTTAAGTGGCAAGCCGCTGCGAGATCGTTCAACTGAGGTTATACGGGCAGTTTACCGCCAGACAGGTGGGAAGCTTCCGATCATCGGATCAGGCGGAATTTTTACAGCGCAGGACGCATACGATAAAATCCGCGCAGGGGCCTCCTTGGTTGAAATTTACACAGCGCTTATCTACAAAGGGCCAGGCGTACTTAAGGAATTGACCAGCGGATTAAAGGAATGCTTGCGTAAAGATGGCTACCGCAATATTGCCGAAGCAGTCGGTGCAGATCACGTTTAGGAACAGGAGGCGGCCGGATGGACGGTAGAGACTGGAATCTTTTTTTACAGCCTTATGAACAAACGGTAGAAGAACTAAAAGTAAAGTTTAAGACGATGCGGGTTGAACTGAAAATACGAGAAGCTTATGCGCCGATTGAATTTGTCACCGGCCGGGTAAAGCGAATTTCAAGTATTTTGGAGAAAGCAAAACGGTTGAACGTACCTCCGGATCGTCTGGATTCAGGTATAGAGGATATTGCAGGCATACGCATTATGTGTCAGTTTGTTGATGATATCCATCGGGTAGCAGGCCTGATTCGGACACGAAGGGATCTTTTGCTCGTCTATGAGAAGGATTATATTACGAATTTTAAAGATAGCGGCTACCGCAGTTATCATATGATTGTCGAATACCCCGTTCAAACCGCGCTAGGCTACAAAAAAGTGCTAGCTGAAATCCAAATCCGCACATTAGCGATGAATTTCTGGGCGACGATTGAGCATTCTCTAAATTACAAGTTTAAAGAGAGCCTCCCTGAGGATGTGCGCACCCGATTGAAAAAAGCAGCGGAAGCGGCTTCCCAGCTCGATACAGAGATGACCAGCATACGTAAAGAAATATTGGATGCGCAGACCGAATTCGAGGAGCAGTCCAATGTCGTCTCGAAGGTGCTGAGTGGGATTCAGGATTTATATTTTTACAATCGGGTACGCGAGGCTGCACAATTTCAGTTGAAATTTAATGAGAAGTTTGAAAAAGAGGATTACCATGAGCTTAATCAGCTGTCGATCGATATTCAAGCGGCAATTGGAAGAGCCAAAAAAGCTAACCAAAACTAGGTTATCCTATTAAACGAAAAAGGTGTTTAAGCGGTGAGTAGGCTGCTTAGGCACCTTTTTGACATATAGGAATGAAACGCGCTGGCGCCGCCAAGGACGGTGACAGCCGTTTCTTCTTAACCTGGAAAAATATTAGCTGCCTTGGGATATAAGAAGAAAGAGCTGCTCAGTATTGGTCGATAAGACCCGTACTGAACAGCTCTGTAATCATGACGACAGCCCTTGGAAGAATTACTCGCTGGATTTTTTCGGCTTGTATAGGACGTCGATTGCTGCACGTATTTCATCAGCAGTCTTGCCTTGCTTGCTTAAGGCGATGACCTCTTCCATTTCTTTCTTGCAAATGCCGCAGCTTGTACTGTGATTCGTCCAAGTTACGGCCCCTTCATCCGCAGGGTGCTCAGCTACGTAACAGCGTAGAAGCGAGTCATGCGGAGTTTCTACAGCTAAGCCGTCCGAGCACCCGCAATAGCAAGTAATGCCGCTCATGATGTCAGCATGCTCGTGTACCGCCTTGTAAAGATCGCTTGTATGCGTGGTGTAATCAGAAAGAAACCCAGGGAGCTTGTCATACGATTCAGTCGTTTGCCAGGTTTCAGAGCCGTGCTGATGCTCAGTACCTGGCTTGTCATCATTAGCCAAGTCACAGGCCGTGAGTAGCGTTATACATGCGAATGCCAGCAGCAGCCCGTACATGATGCCGCGAATACGACTGTTTTTTTGATTCTCGGCAATCTGTTCCTCGGTTAAGCGCTGGCGCTTCATCATTTGCTCTCAGCTCCTGAATATTTATTGAAGAATGCACGGAAATCATCCAAGCTATAGCCTGTAGTACCTTCTTCAGCAAGACCGCCCTCAATCTTATCAACTTGTACGCCGTCCTCGAAGTAAGCAAGCGTTGGTGTATACTCGACATTATACTTGTTGAAGTAAGTTGGAAATTCTCTTAAATTGAACTGCGGCAGATCAATGCCAAGCTCATCAACAAGCGGCATTAATTGCGGTGTTGTTTTTTGGCAATGCGGGCAATCGGAAGCGAACAAATAGACGAAAAAATCTTCCTTGTCGGCAACCTTTTGATCCAAAACGGCCGGTAATATGATATTCTGATAGTTAGGATCATCAAGTTGCTTGCGTGTTTCTGGATTTAGCTTCGAAATAGGCTTGTCATAAAGTGCGCTAACAGACCCGCTGTTGTTCAAAACGAAGATCAAACCGAATAAAATAACGACAATACCGATGTACACATAAATCATTTTTAACTTCTTTTTTCTTTTCATTTGTAGAGCTACCTCCGAAGCGTTTTATTGGACAGACCCGTTTTATAAGGCATGTCCTTACTTTATTATATTATATAACAAAGTTGTATCTGTGTGAAAGAGCATGGCATCCAGGAAAATTGGCAGGAGGAAAGATGTATGATCGGCAATTTGCCGCGGAAATTCACGGATAAAATGGAAAAACTGCTAGGTGATGAATATGACAAATTTATGTCTTCTTACGCTGCCCCAAGAGTATATGGTTTAAGAATTAATCGTTTGAAGCTCGATGTGGAGCATTGGAAGGAGCTATCGCCGATAAGCAAGGGAGCAAGGCCTATCCCTTGGGCACCCGATGGCGTTTATTACCAAGAAGGTGAGCGACCAGGCAAGCATCCTCATTATCACGCAGGTCTCTATTATATACAAGAGCCGAGCGCAATGGCGCCTGTTGAATTATTAGATGTGCAGCCTGGACATCGCGTGCTTGATCTATGTGCTGCGCCGGGCGGAAAGTCAACACAAATAGCTGCGAGACTGCAAGGAAGCGGCGTATTGGTCACAAACGATAATGCGCGGGAAAGAACAAAGGCATTGGCGAAAAATATTGAGCTCGCTGGTGTCCGTAATGCCGTCGTGTTGAATGAAGAGCCTGCCGCGATTGCCGCTATTTTTCCAGAATGGTTCGATCGTATTCTGGTTGACGCCCCTTGCTCTGGTGAAGGGATGTTCCGTAAGGATGAAGCGATGATTGCGGAATGGGAGAAGCATTCAGTCGAGCAATGCTCAGTTATGCAGCGAGATATTTTAAGGGAAGCGGCTTCGATGCTTGCTCCTGGCGGACGGATTGTTTATTCGACCTGTACGTTCTCGCCTGAGGAGGACGAGCAGCAAATCGCTATTTTTCTCGCAGAGCATAGCGACTTCTATATTGAAACTGTGCCGCAGCAATATGGCTGGCGAGCAGGTCGGGCGGATATGGCCCGTAAGGCTGTTCAGCTCGATGAGGAGCGTTTGCAAACGATTCAGGGAACAGTTCGTCTATGGCCGCACTTGATTGAAGGAGAAGGCCACTATGCGGCTGTGCTGGTTCGCAATGGTGAACGTAAGCCTACGCTTGTTGATGAAGCGTTAAATGCAGCACCCCATTATCCAAACCAATCGAAGGCCGCGGGAGGGAACTTAAAGCGGGATACGCAGCAAGGTGGTCATCAAATACGTGAGAAGAAGCAGGATCACAGAGATGAACGTCGAGCAGCAAAAAGACAAACTCGCAGTGATTGGGAGAATACAGCAAACGATTTCTCTTCCAAGAAACGATCAAATGACAACGGTCGAGCGAGCAAGTCTGTAAAAGCAGGAGCTGCAGCTGAGGAAGCAACTCCGAGTCAGCTTTGGCAACAGCATGCCGAGCAACTGGCCATAGGGGCTTTGTCCTGGCCAGGACATGCTGTTGCATATGGCTCAAGAGTATATATTCAGCCGGAAGATCTGCCTTCGCTTGATGGCCTGCGAGTAGTTAGAGCAGGCTGGTATGTGGGAGAAGCAGTACGAGGACGCTTCGAGCCTTCTCACCCGCTTGCGATGGGAATGACTCGAGCGGAAGCTGTACGATCTATTAATTGGGGCTCAGATGATGAGCAGACGTTACGTTATCTCAAAGGAGAAACGTTATTTATAGAGGAATCCGCAATAAAGCTAAAGGATGGAGCGCCCGCGAAAGGGTACTTATTGATTTGTACCGACGGCTATCCGATAGGATGGGGGAAATATGCTGGAGGCATGATCAAAAATGAGCTGCCAGCAGGATGGAGATGGATGTAGGATGAGCAAAAAAATTAGAATAGATAAGCTGCTCGCCCATATGGGGCTTGGTACACGAAGTGAAATCAAAAGAGCGGTCAAGCTGGGAAAGGTGACCTTCGCTGGCAAGGTGATTAAGGATAGCGGACTTATCGTTGATTCAGAAACGACTGAGGTTGCTTTTGAAGGAACACCGGTCGTTTATCAAGAACTTGTGTATTTTATGCTTAATAAGCCGCAAGGGGTGATTTCTGCAACAGAGGATGGACGCGAGCGTACGGTCATCGATTTGCTTGAACCGCAGGATCGATTGCGTGAGCCGTTTCCTGTCGGCAGATTGGACAAGGATACGGTTGGCCTGCTGTTGCTGACTAATGATGGACAGCTTGCACACGAGCTGTTGTCTCCCCGCAAGCATGTAGCGAAAACCTATGAAGCAATTGTCCAAGGGAAAGTCGGAGAAGATGATAAACAAAGCTTTGCGGCTGGCGTTGCGCTGGATGACGGTTATATGACTATGCCTGCCGTTCTTGAAATTAGGGAATATGAGATGCGGGAGAATGAAGTTTTCTCCAGTATTGCTCTAACGATAATGGAAGGTAAATTCCATCAAGTGAAAAGAATGTTTGAAGCTGTAGATAAGACGGTCGTATACTTAAAGAGAGCAGCTATGGGGCCGCTGAAGCTGGACGAATCGCTGCCCGAGGGTGCTTACCGGGAGCTGACCAATGAGGAAATTGAGCTTCTTCGGTCGCATAAACGAGCTGCTCAGTAAACACAACATGAGATAGGAATTGGAGTGAGTCGATGAGCTTGCAATATGATTTAATTGCTTTGGATATTGATGGTACTTTACTAACGGATGATCATGTTCTAACGAAGGCAATACACGAAACGGTCAACGAGGCTGCTGATCGAGGCGCTCAAATCGTGTTATGTACTGGACGAGGCCCTCTACAGGCGCTTCCCGTATTGGAGGAGCTCGGACTCGGGGGGACGCTCATTACTCATAATGGGGCAGCTACGATTAATTCAGATGACCGTTCGGTTATTCATCAATTCGATATGATACCTGAACACCTGAGCAGATATGTTTCCTATTCACGTGATGAGGCCATCCATTTTGATTTAAATACCGCTTTCGAGATGATGGTAGAGAATGTAACGCCAGAAGCTGAGGCGATGTATTTACGCTTTCAAGCAACGCCTGCAGTACAAGATTTTCGTTTGACTTTGCCGAACGGTCTTGTGAAATTCACTGTATTTGGAAGCAAGGAGAAAATGGATGAGGTACAAGCTGAATGGGAGGGATGGCCGCAGCATCTTCATTCGATACGGAGCGGAGATTTTTTCATCGATGTTCATCACGCAGAAGCGAGTAAAGGAAGAGCGCTTCAGCAGCTAGCCCAATTTCGTGGCATTGACCCAAGTCGCATACTTGCCATTGGCAATTATTATAATGATATTACGATGCTGCAATTTGCGGGGATGGGAATCGCAATGGGCAATTCACCGCAGGAAGTGAAGCAGGCGGCGAAAGCAGTAGCCCCTTCAAACAGTGAGGATGGGGTAGCTCAAGCGCTGCGGGAATATGCTTGGAGCTGAAATAAAAAAAATCGTCGGGCTATAAGCTCCGACGATTTTTTGTTATTAGATTAGATTTATTGTAGATTAGAACAGGACAGATCTAGATATAATGACCAGAAGGATGAACAATACCAAAATTATGCCAATTGACGAAACTCCACCATACATACCGGACATGATTATTCCCCCTTACCAATAGATTCCGACATCGGGCTACTGGGTTCACAACGGTAACCCGGCCACTCGGTATAGGGTATTATATGTGTAAAAGCCCTTAAAGGATTGGACATCTGTCACGGTTTCCATAACAACCTGACGATTATTCCAACGATTCATGCAGCAAGTAATGACGGATTGGATACCGTTCAGTTAACTATCTTCCAAGGAGAATTGTCCAGTAACTGTTGAAGTGGCGGGTGAGACTGCATGTGCAGGCCACGTGGGCTGCACATGTGCTCCGAGCATGAACCCCTGCTTCCTCCGCACGCACTCAGTCTATCCTGCACATTAGCACTAACTTCGTGCTTTTCAGCCTCACCGAGCAGCCTATCCTGCACATATGCATTAGAATGGACTGATTTCGGCTCAAGACACGTCTATAAGGCTGTCTATAGTGCTGGAGTGCAACATAGGGAAGCTGGCGCTTGAAAAACCAGCTGCTATCCTGCGAAAGTGCAGGATAGCGCCGTAGTTGGTTGGTGAGTGAGTTAGTAGATTAGTTAGTTGAAGAGCCTGTTGGAGAACGGGCTGGAGGGTTGGTCGGTGGGTTAGTTCTAGGATAGTCATACATTTGCTTTGAGCACGAACCTTGCTTCTTCTGCACACGATAGACTCTTCACAGCTCGCAAACTATCTACCGAACACAGTAGATTCGCCTCCGCAGCAGGCTATCCTGCAGATTTGCACTAACTTCGTGCTTTTCAGCCTCACCGAGCAGCCTATCCTGCACATATGCATTAGAATGGACTGATTTCGGCTGTCTATGGACGAATATGGGTGTCTATATTGTATGGAGTACAGTATAGACGACCAGGGGCGTGAAAAATCAGCCTCTATCCTGCGCAGGTGCAGGATAGAGGCTGGGATTGGAGGGGGACTTAAAAAACCTGATGCATTCCATTTGTTAATAAAGCATTGATGGATTAGTATAATAATTTCTCATTCATCACTGCGTGATAAAAAAGAAAGGAGCGGTTTCTGCAGGGCATCAATTTGCCATGCGAAAACCGCTCCTATGCTTTATTGCAGATTACCGGCCACGACCACCGCGTGGTTTATTGGAGGGGCTTCCCCCACGTGAGCCGCCTGTTGGTGAACCGCTGCGTCCGCCTGCTGGGGAGCTGCTGCGCCCTCCGGTAGAAGAATTTCCGCGCTGACCGCCACGACCGCCTGATTGAGCTTTGCCACGAACAGCACCGCGCTCATTGCTTGCTTTAATATCTTTGCGCGCTGCTTCCCAAGGACTTTCTACTTTGGCAGAAGCTCTACCTGCTGCATGCTCGGCGCCGCGCGGACTGCCAAAGCCGCCAGTGCGGCTTGCACCCGTACGGGCTGAACTGCTGCGATCACGCTCATTGCCGCGAGGGGAGGCGCTGCGCGTGCTTGTACGTTCGCCACCGCGAGCCGCGTTTTCGTTATCGTGCCGCTCCGCGCGTCGAGCCGCCCAACCTGAGGTTTTTTCAACAGCTGTTTCGGAAGCTTCACCGCGAACCTCTGCTGTTCTGCTAGGACGCTTGCCGTTTGACGGACGTACGGTCTCACGCTGACCTCTGCGGCCACCTGGCTTTGCTCCGCGATCCGATTGGCCAGTGCGTTCACGACCACGACGGCCGCCTTCGGCTGGTTTGCCGTTTGCGCTGCGGCTGCCGCCTCTGCTTGCTCCGCTGCTGCGACCCTTATCTAGACGATCTCCTGTTTGCACATGGACTGAAGTTTCAACACCTTCACTGTCAATGGCACGACGTGTGAGCTTCGCATTGATGCTTTGCTCAATAAGGATCAGATGGTTCTTGTCATAAGGTGTCGCTAGCGTAATGGCCGCGCCATCATGACCTGCGCGTCCTGTTCTTCCTATCCGGTGAATATAGAGCTCGCCGTCCTGAGGAACGTCGTAGTTATATACATGCGTGACACCTTCCACATCAAGGCCGCGTGCTGCAACATCTGTTGCAACGAGTACCTGAAGGCGAGCATCTCTAAAACGTTTCATAACTTGCTCACGCTTGGCTTGCGTAAGATCGCCATGCAGCTCATCGGATTCAATGCCAAGCTCCTGCAGCTCTTTATTTAATTTCTTAGCGCGAACCTTCGTCCGGCAAAAAACGACAGCCAAATAGGGCTGGTGGCGCTCAAGCAGATGAACGAGCGTCTGCTGCTTCGTTCTATCCGTCGTCTCATATACGATCTGGGTAATGCTGTCGAGAGTGACATTCGTGCTTCGTACGCGAATATCGACAGGGGTTTTCATATAATCAGCTGCCAGCTTTCTGATTGCATCAGGCATCGTAGCAGAGAAGAGCATCGTCTGACGTGCCTTTGGTGTTTGGGAAATAATGCTCTCTACATCAGGCAAGAAGCCCATGTGGAGCATTTGATCAGCTTCATCGAGAACTAGCATTTGAAGTTTGCCCAAATTGATCGTCTCACGCTTCATATGGTCGATAAGTCGACCAGGCGTGGCAACTACAATATGAGGCGAGCGCTGCAGCTTGCGTATTTGAGCATCAACGTCTTGACCGCCATAAGCAGCGAGGACACTAACGCCAACAGCTGGAACAAGTTTTTTTAGCTCGCTCGTTATTTGAATGGCAAGCTCTCTGGTTGGTGTCAATATCAGAGCTTGTACTTGCTCTTTCTCTATATTAATTCGTTGCAAAATAGGCAAAGCAAACGCGATTGTTTTGCCTGTGCCCGTTTGTGCTTGCGCAATGACATCCTGCCCGTTAAGAAGGAGCGGAATGGCTTGTTTTTGAACCGGAGTCGGTTCGATAATTCCATCTTGGTGAAGCAGATCGCTTAGCTTGGGAATGATACCCAAAGCGTTAAATGCGTTTGACATTAATACATTTCCTCTTTTCATAAACATCGTTTGATGTTAAGTATAACAGTTGTCCTTATAATGTGCATCTTTACTTTGCTTATGCTATGCTAAAAGCCAACATTAAGAGCAGCAGAGGAATGATAAAGATGAATGGAACAGAGCGCTCCGCCATCAAGGCGGGCATAGAGGTTGATATTGTTTTGAAGCAGGACCAGCGAACAGGCAAGCTAACGCGAGGTATCGTGAAAGATATTTTAACCAATTCGCCCAAGCATCCTCACGGGATCAAGGTAAGACTGGCTGATGGGCAGGTCGGCAGAGTCAAGAACATACACACATAAGGGTTTAAGCTAATCTTATTCGTCGTGATCGTCATGCCAAAGTTGAAGGAGTGATCCCATGGCATTCGGCATTAAGAGAAAAGAGCTCGAGGGATGGAAGGCAGCAGTTGCTAGAGGAGAGATTGCATTTCTGACACATTACTGGCTGGACCCGCGATTTCCCGACATGCGGACGGTGACGAAGGTTGGCTGCTCCGATAGAGTGAAGCTCTCGCGCTGGTGTCTGGACAACGGGCTAAACCCGCGTTACATACACGATCGATCGGAGTATCCGCACTTTGATCTGCTCGGACCTAAGCAGCGGGAAGTATTGCGGGCGGCAAATTTGTTGGAGCAGCTGGAGCGGTTTGGCATGGCATAAAGCAAATAGTAATCATAGCTGCTCATTCGAGCGGCTGTTTTTTTTGAAATATAGGAAAAAATCTTCTCGCTCATTCGTGCTGTATCCATTAATATAAGAGAAACGTTTGGAAGCTCTTACACTATTTATGATAAAAGAGGGGATCACGATTAAAATCGCAAAAGAGCAGCTGCTGCAGCAATTTGGCCAATGGACAGCTTTCGTAACGGATTTAGAAAAATATGATGAACGATTTTGGAATCAGAGCTTGGGCGCTGGAAAATGGTCGGTTCGCCAGGTTGTGGCACATATTTTGCGGTGGGACGACTATTTCTATGAAGAATCGATTGCAAAATTGAGCGAGGCTTCTCCTCTTACTGTAAAGCATTTGGATTATGATGAGTTTAATGAGCTGGCGAAGACTTATGGGAAAGCGACATCAATCGCAGTGCTGACTGCTCAGGCGGTGCAAAGCCGTATGCGGATTTTGGACAAGATAGCAAGCTTGACGGACGAGCAGTATGCAGCAACCTACACTGATGCGGACGGGCACCCTTTTGAAGTCGAACAATATATGAAGGATTTCATTTGGCATGATCAGCATCATATACAGCCTATTCAGAGGCTTCTTCATACTCGCATTGAGGAAATGAGCTTAAATGGCTGGCCTGCCTTGCGGACGATCGTCTATGACGGCTGGCTGCTTCGTTTTTCCAACGGCTATACGAAGCGCTCAAACTCGATTAATCCGATTTATGGACACACGTTGGAGCTGGATGCCAAGATACGTGCTTGCGAGGAGCTTTATGATCAGAAAGGGATACGTACCACTTTCAAAATCACGCCCCTTAGCCAGCCAGCCACGCTTGATGAAGAGCTTGCTTCACGCGGCTATGCGCTTATCGACCAAACCGTTGTAAAGACCGTCCATCTATCCGAAGTTCGCGCCCCTACCTATGACGATGTTTGGCTGGAGAGCGAGCCTTCCGAAAGCTGGCTTGATGCCGTCGCTATATTTAGTGGGTTAACCGCTGAACAAAAAACGACGACTCGCCAAATGCTGGAGCACTCACCGCTAAAATCTTGTTTCGCGCTGCTGCATGTCAACGGAATTCCGGTTGCCGGAGGGTTTGCCGTCATCGAAGAGGAGTGGATAGGCCTTTATGACATTGTCACGGATCAAGAACATCGAAATAAAGGCTACGGCGAGCAGCTTATTTTGCACTTGCTGCAATGGGGCAAGAGCAATAGTGCGAGAAACGGATATTTACTAGTTGTGAAAAATAATGCGCCAGCCAATCGTTTGTATGATAAGCTCGGCTACATTCCGCAGTACGAATATTGGTACCGCGTTCGTGAAAGCATTACATAGCTTCAGATTGAATGCATCGCGCGTAGGAATGGGAAACTAAATCATCTTGAGCAGGAACAGCATGAGAAAGAAGGAATATTTTGTGAATACGAATAATGGAAATGCGGCTTTGACGCGGGCGTCTGGCGCAACCGCAATGACTAGCTCATGGTTATTGCTAGTAGGAATCTTACTTATTTCTGCTAATCTAAGAGCATCAATTACCGCTGTCGGCCCCATTGTGTCAGATATACAGCAATCATATGGCCTCTCGGGAACACTTACGGGATTGCTTACGACATTGCCGTTGCTGGCATTTGCACTGATCTCGCCCCTTGCACCTCGAATGGCTCAACGCATAAGTATGGAGAATACACTGTTTGCAGCCATGGTGGTTTTGACAGGTGCGATTATCATTCGTTCTTTACCATCAGTAGCGGCTTTGTTTGCAGGAACGGTTCTGCTGGGGATGGCGATTGCGGTTGCTAACGTTCTGCTGCCAAGCTTAATTAAACGAGATTTTTCAACAAAAGTTGGAGTAATGACCGGTTTGTACTCTGTGGTTATGAATTTAGGCGCTGCTTTTGCTTCAGGCTTGAGTATTCCAATTGCAGAGGAGCTTAACTTTGGTTGGCAGGGCATGCTGATTTGCTGGGCAGCTTTAGCACTTATTTCTACCATGGTCTGGCTTCCTCAAATCCGTAAATTCCCGCGAACGAGCAAGGGAGCATTAACATCTAGCAAAAAAAGCGAAAGCCTGTTTGGTTCTCTTCTCGCATGGCAGGTTACATTATTTATGGGGCTCCAGTCGTTTGGTTTTTATGTGAATGTGACGTGGCTGCCTGAAATTATGCACGATCGAGGCATGAGTCTTGCAGATGCGGGCTGGATGCTGTCGCTGCTTCAATTCGTCAGCCTGCCGGCAACATTTATTACACCCGTTATTGCAGGGCGGCAGGTTAGTCAACGAGGTCTTGTTATGATCACGGCTGTTTTGATGCTGATCGGCTACGTTGGTTTACTAACTGGAAATGCAGCTTTAATCCCAATTTGCATGGTTATGTTAGGATTGTCCGGAGGGGCAGGCTTCAGTCTTGCAGTGATGTTCTTTGTGCTGCGGACGAGCAGCACGGAGCAATCGGCACAGCTGTCAGGGATGGCACAGTCCGTAGGGTATTTGCTCGCTGCTGCCGGTCCGCTGCTATTCGGGCTGATACATGACCTGACCAGCAATTGGAGCCTATCATTAATCATGCTTATTATTGTAGCTGTGCTTCTAGGGATTACCGGTTTAGGTGCAGGTGCCAATAAAACGCTGGCTTCGGAGCGGGGGAATTAAAAGAGGAATGGGAGGTAAAGCAAGGGCGTTTCTCTTGACACCGAACGGAACGATCTTTATAATCGAAACTAACCATTTTAAGCATATGAAGCGTTGAAGAGGAATAGTAATTTCGTGTGTTAGGCCTAGAGAGCCGGTGATTTATGGTGCAAGCCGGACCTGCAGCGAAATGAAGCTCGCCTTGGAGCTGTGCGAAGCAGCAATCGGTGCAGTTGCCGATTGTGATCAGCACCGTCTGGCCTGCGATAAAGGCGACAAGTGAGCGTTGGGCAAAGCATGTCTGCCGCTAACTAGGGTGGTACCACGGGAGAACAACCTCTCGTCCCTAGCGATAATCGCTAGGGGCGGGAGGTTTTATGTTTTTTTGAACACGTAAGCACACAGTACATATTTCTAGGAGGAAATCTACAAATGAGTCAAGAACAGCAATTTCACGGTTATAATCCACTTGTTGTCGAGCCGAAATGGCAGCAATTCTGGGATGCCAACAAAACATTTCAAACTAGAGAAGAAGTAGGCAAGCCTAAGTTTTACGCATTAGATATGTTCCCGTATCCATCTGGAGCGGGATTGCATGTCGGTCATCCTGAAGGCTACACAGCTACGGATATTGTGTCCCGCTACAAAAGAATGAAAGGCTATAACGTGCTTCATCCTATGGGCTGGGATGCCTTTGGCTTGCCGGCTGAGCAGCATGCGCTGGATACAGGACAGCATCCGCGTGACATCACGTTCAAAAACATTGATAATTTCCGCAGACAAATTAAATCACTTGGCTTCTCGTATGATTGGGATCGTGAGATCAGCACGACTGATCCAGAGTACTACAAATGGACGCAGTGGATTTTCATTCAATTGTATAATAGAGGATTGGCTTACGTTGCTGAAGTATCAGTAAACTGGTGCGAAGCACTGGGTACAGTTCTGGCAAATGAAGAAGTGATTAATGGTCTGAGCGAGCGCGGAAATCATCCGGTTGTTCGTAGGCCCATGCGTCAATGGATTCTAAGAATTACCGAATACGCGGATCGCCTGCTCGATGATCTTGAAGATCTGGATTGGTCGGAGAGCATTAAGGATATGCAGCGCAACTGGATCGGAAAATCCAAGGGAGCAGAGGTTACCTTTGATATTGAAGGCCATGACTCTTCAGTTGTCGTATTTACGACTCGTCCTGACACTTTGTTTGGAGCAACGTATTGTGTGCTTGCGCCTGAGCATGAGCTGGTTGCCCAAATCACAACCGAGGAGCAGAAGTCTGCTATCGCTGCCTACCAGGAAGCAGCAGCTCGCAAAAGTGATCTAGAGCGCACCGATTTGGCTAAGGATAAATCAGGAGTATTCACAGGCGCATATGCGATTAACCCTGTAAATGGCGTGAAAACACCGATTTGGATTGCCGATTATGTACTTGCAGGCTACGGAACAGGAGCGATTATGGCGGTACCAGGCCATGATGCTCGTGACTGGGAGTTTGCTAAGCAATTCGATCTTCCCATCGTGGAGGTCGTGCAAGGCGGCGATGTAACGAAGGAAGCCTATGCAGGCGATGGCAAACATGTTAACTCTGATTTCATCAATGGATTAACGAATGAGGAAGCAATCGCTAAGATGATTGAGCATCTGGATGCATCCGGCAAAGGTAAAGGGAAAGTTACGTACCGCCTTCGCGATTGGCTGTTCAGCCGTCAACGCTACTGGGGCGAGCCGATTCCGATTATTCACCTGGAGGATGGCACGATGAAGACGGTACCTGAAGATCAGCTGCCGCTTCTACTGCCTGATGTGGATGCAATCCAGCCATCGGGAACTGGGGAGTCTCCACTTGCTGTCGTTACGGATTGGGTAAATATTATTGATCCTGAGACAGGCATGAAGGGGCGCCGCGAGACGAATACAATGCCGCAATGGGCAGGAAGCTGCTGGTATTATTTGCGCTTCATCGATCCAAAAAACAACGAGCAGCTTTGCTCCCCTGAGAAACAAAAGGAATGGCTGCCAGTCGATCTGTATATCGGCGGTGCCGAGCATGCTGTGCTTCATCTGCTTTACGCTCGTTTCTGGCATAAGGTGCTGTATGATATTGGTGTAGTCGATACTAAGGAGCCGTTCCATAAGCTTGTTAACCAAGGGATGATACTTGGGAACAATAATGAGAAAATGTCCAAATCGCGCGGAAATGTCATTAATCCTGACGATATCGTAAATGAATTTGGTGCAGATACGCTGCGGATGTACGAAATGTTCATGGGGCCGCTCGAAGCGACAAAGCCTTGGAACACGAATGGTGTAGAAGGAACTTACCGTTTCCTTAGCCGTGTATGGCGTATGTTTATAAATGAGGATGGCAGTTTGAGTGCCAAAATCGGAGCTGGCGAAACAAGCGATGCGTTCAAGCGTGTATGGCATCGCTCCATTAAGAAAATTTCAGAGGATTACGAAGGATTGCGCTTCAATACTGTAATTAGCCAATTGATGATTTTTGTCAATGAAGCATACAAAACAGAAGCGTTGCCGCAAGAAGCGATGGAGAATTTCGTTCAATTGCTGTCTCCAATCGCACCGCATATAGCGGAGGAGCTTTGGGAGAAGCTTGGCCGTACCGATTCCCTATCGTATGCAGCATTCCCATCCTTTGAAGAGTCTTGGACTGTCGATCAGGAAGTAGAAATTGTGGTTCAGGTTAATGGGAAAATTGCGGACCGCGTTTCCATAGCAGCAGACATGGATGTTGCTGAGATGGAGAGCATGGCGAAGGAGCTCGAGAAGGTACAAGAGCTTATTGCTGGCAAAACGATCCGCAAGGTAGTTGCAGTTAAAGGAAAGCTTGTAAACATAGTCGCAAATTAATGCATACCGAAGAGGTGAGCGGGCTTTAGCTGAAGAACAGCTATTGACCGTTCACCTCTTCGCCTATAAAGGCGGTCGAAACCTTAACCACATCTTCATTGAATTTGGCATGGGTTGTGCGAATCAGCTGATTAAAAACACCATCCGTCTCACGTCTCAACAAATGCAGCGCTTGGGCCGTAATGCCGCCTGGTACGGCGACTCTCGCTTGAATATCAGCAGGCGTTAAACCGCCTTCCGTTAACAGCAGGCCTGTTCCTAGCAGCATGGCGCTCGCTACTCGCTGTGCTTCTTCGCGGCCAATGCCAGTTTCCTCTACAGCCGCATCAACGAACTGTTCCAATAAAAAGGAGATGAAGGCTGGGCCGCAGCTTGATAAATCCGATACGATACGGGTATAGCTCTCATCAATTCGCAGCGGCTCGCTGATATGGGATAACAAATCCTCCAGCAGCTGTTTATCTTCCTCGTCAATTCTCTGACCGTATATGCAAAGCGAGGCTCCGCTCCATACATAGTTTGTAATACTGGGAATCACCTTCGCGATTTTGCAATCGAGTTCGCCCTCCAAATGTGAGATAAGCACAGGGCTGGTTATGGATACAACAATTTGGTTTGGACGAATGATCGGCTTTAATTCGTCGACTGCTTTTTTGAATTCCAGCGGTTTGACACACAAGAAGATGATATCGCAGCCGTACGCTGCTCCGGCGTTCGTATATTCGGCTCTCATGCCGAAGTAACGGTCGGCCAACGCTTTCGCTTTTGCAAAGGTGCGATTGCTTATCGAAATTTGTGAAGGAGATAAAGCGCCCGATGCAATCAAAGCTTCAATGAGCAGGCTTCCCATTGTGCCCGTCCCGATAAATCCGACATTCATGCTGAACCCTCCTATAGGTTTGGCGAGAGCAAAGCCAGCTGCATTTAAGCAATAGATAGCTATGCGCGAGCAAATCCCGAGTCAAAATAACCGTATTCGCTTGCTCTCATACTTTATTCCGCAGGACTTGTTCTATATGTCAATTATTCCTAAAATAGATGTCGAAAGGAAGTGCTCTATTGTATTCAGTTAGGAATGGGCTTTCTAGCAAGCAGCTGATGCTTGCTGTCATTTGCATTTTGACTGCCGTTATTTTATTGGCAACGGCTCTTATGGAGCCTAAACAAGTGGCGACCGGTGAATGGATTCCTCTAAATGAAGCAGTAGAAAGTGCATTCGCATCATTGGATGAACCCATTGCTGAGGAAGTCTTGCAGGAGTCAAGCGATATCGCTGATGCTAATCATTCAGAGAGCATAGCCGGGAAAACCACGGGTCTTGCCCCAAAGGAGAATGAAGCTATAGCAGCCGAACCACCTGCTCCAGACGTGGAGCCAAGCAAAGCGATGGAGGCTATGGAATCAACGGCGATTGCTGTAAATGACGGCAGGCTTGACATTAACCGGGCAACAGCAGCTGAGCTTGACGGGCTGAAAGGCATTGGCCCTGCAAAGGCTCAGGCCATTATTGAGGATAGAGAAAGAAACGGAAGCTTCACTTCGGCTGAGGATTTGCTCCGTGTCAAAGGGATTGGAGAAAAACTGCTGCAAGGAATAAAAGAGAGCATTGTCGCTCGTCCATAATTGTGAGAGAATGGATGGGAGCGGATTATTTTGTCAGAAGAATCCGCTTTCAGCAGTGTAATGAGATTATTTATAACTTCATTTGAAGGAGTCGAGAAAATGTCAGAACAACGCAAGCTTTCTCTTGATACGCTAACCGTCCACGGAGGCCAACAAATCGATCCGACAACGATGTCGCGCGCGGTACCTATTTACCAAACGACATCGTACGGATTCAAAGATACAGATCATGCAGCGAATCTATTTTCACTGCAGGAATTTGGCAATATTTATTCCAGAATAATGAACCCGACATCGGATGTTTTTGAGAAGCGGGTAGCTGAGCTGGAAGGTGCTCCAGCGGCGCTGGCAGTGGCTTCAGGTCAAGCAGCGATTACATATGCGATTCTGAATATCGCAGGTGCAGGTGACGAGATTGTTTCTGCAACGAGTCTTTACGGCGGTACATACAATCTATTTTCCATTACACTTGCGAAGCTGGGCATTACGGTACGTTTTGTAGACCCATCGGATCCTGAAAATTTCCGCGGCGCTATTAATGAACGTACAAAAGCAGTTTTTGCTGAAACGATCGGCAACCCCAAAGGTGATATTATCGACATAGAAGCTGTTGCTGCAATTGCGCATGAGAACGGTATTCCGTTTATCGTAGACAATACGTTCCCAAGCCCATATTTGTGCAGACCGATTGAGCATGGTGCAGACATTGTCGTTCACTCAGCGACAAAGTTTATCGGCGGCCACGGTACTTCTATCGGGGGTGTCATCGTTGATGGAGGCAAGTTTGACTGGAAAGCAAGCGGCAAGTTCCCGGGCCTAACTGAGCCGGATCCAAGCTACAATGGCGTTGTGTATACCGATGCCGTTGGCCCAGTAGCATATATTATTAAAGCGCGCGTGCAATTGCTTCGCGATATGGGAGCAGCTATTTCACCATTCAACTCCTTCCTCTTGCTGCAAGGTCTTGAGACGCTTCATCTTCGGATGGAACGCCACAGCTCAAATGCACAGAAGGTTGCTGAATTTTTGGAAGCGCACGAAGCTATTGAATGGGTGAATTATCCGGGTCTTCCGAGCCATCCATCCTACGAGCTTGCGCAAAAATATTTGCCTAAAGGCAGAGGCGCAATCTTGACGTTCGGTATTAAAGGCGGCGTGGAAGCGGGCAAAAAAGTAATCAACGCAGTAGAGCTATTCTCGCATTTGGCTAATGTTGGCGATTCGAAGTCGCTGATCATTCATCCGGCAAGCACGACGCATCTTCAGCTTTCCGCTGAGCAGCAAGCGAATGCAGGTGTTGCGCCAGGGATGATTCGTTTGTCTATCGGTACAGAGGGTATCGAGGATATTTTGGCGGATTTGGAACAAGCGATAGCAGCTAGCCAACAAAACTAATTCATTGCTATAATGACAACTAGAACATCAGTTACAGCATGAGAAAGGAAGTTGGAGCTATGAACCCCCAAACACAGGATACGCTCCGCAAAGATTGGGATACGTATTTTATGGATATTGCTTATATGGTTTCGACACGTTCGCAGTGTCCGCGCAGACATGTTGGCGTAGTCCTGGTACAAGGAAAGAAGCTGTTAGGTACAGCTTATAACGGCGCTCCGATGGGGGTGCAGGATTGCCATGAGGCAGGCTGCATGATCTCGGAGGAGGTTGAAATGAAGCTGGTTGACGGCAAGGAGCAGCTGTTTAAGAAGCAGCGCTGCATTCGAACGATTCATGCGGAGCAAAACTTGCTTTTGTTCACGGATCGAACGGATCGAGAGGGCTCAACCGTCTACGTAACCGATCAGCCTTGCTGGACCTGTGCCAATATGCTCGCGAATAGCGGTGTTGTTGAAATCGTCTACCATCGCAGCTATCCGAAGGATAGCGACAAGGTCATTCTTCTGATGGAGCAAAAGGGCATTGTCTTCCGCTGTTTGGATCATTTCGAGCCACCTGCTCAGGCCCATATGGATGTAACCTCATAGAAAATTAATGGTATATGGAAATCGAGGAGGAACCTCTGATGCATCTTTGGATGCGTCAGAGGTTTTTTTTGCATATATAGGAACGCCATTTCGTCATACTTTCTCTATATTTCTCCGGAATGAAACGCGCTGGCGCCTCCAAAGGACGGCGACAGCCGTTTCACCTTGATACGGATGGAGGCATGGAGAGCAGGGGATGAAAGAAAGAATGAAGGAGAGAACGTAATGGGGATGAATCGGCGACCGCTCATTTGGTTTGCGATAGCTTGGACTTTTGGAAGCGCCGCGGCTGCAGGTCTAGGCAGCCGCGGCGCTTTGCTTGCAGCCGGAGCTGCGGCGCTGCTGGCGCTGGCCGCTGTGCTTTGCAGGCAGGCGACGTGGCAGCTCGCTGCTGTATGCACTTTGGCAGTTGGCCTTGCCGCGGGAGAGCGGATGTGGGCGGATGCCCGCAACGTGACCGAGCTGCCGGAGCTGCTGGCCGCCGCTGAGGCGGATGGACCGCGAGCTGCGTATGCGGCGGAAGCGGTGGGCACGATCGTGTCGGCGACGGAGGTCGACGGCGACCGCGCGATGTTTCGCGTGGCGGTGCATAGCGTCCACGTCGCGGGTGAGACTGCGGCTCGCGAGGTACGCGAGCGTGTGCTCGTGCATGTCCGGCTGGCTGTGCAGCCGGAGCAGGCTGTCGCCGCGGCTTGGCAGCGCGGCGAGCAAGTGCGCTTGACCGGCGAGCTGACGCGGCCGGTCGGCGCATCCAATAGCGGCGGCTTCGATTACCGCCGCTATCTCAGCAGCCAGAGAATCCACTGGCTGCTCAAAGTGCAGGGCACCGGCGCCGTCGAAGCGGCGCCGGGCCCGAAGTGGACCGCGGCCGCGATGCTCGGCCGCGTCGATGCCGCGCGCGCCTATCTTGGCGCGCGGATGGATGTATTGTATCCCGCCTCACAGTCGGGATACATGAAGGGGCTGGTCCTCGGCATACGCGAGGACCTCGATCCCGAGCAGTTCCAGCAATTTTCGCGGCTGGGACTTACTCATATATTGGCCATTTCAGGACTTCATGTGGCTGTATTCTTATATGTACTGGGCGTCTCGCTGCGTCTCGCCCGAATGAGCCGCGAGCGCATATTGCTGGTGCTTATTTTATCTGTTCCCCTGTATGTGCTGCTCTCCGGGGCATCTCCCTCAGTAGTGCGAGCGGGTCTGATGTCGGTGCTAGGTTTGCTGGCAGCCCGCATGGGGAAGCTGAAGGATGGTCTGCACTTAATAGCCGCAGCCGCAGTATTGATGCTGATATGCGATCCGTTCTTTCTCGAAAATGTAAGCTTTCAGCTTTCGTTTATCGTCACGATCGGTCTAATTATTGGCGTGCAGCCAGTGCGCAGGGTGATGCCAAAGTGGAAGCGTGGCAAACCGCTGCTTGATCTGGCAGCCGTTACACTCGTTGCTCAAATCGTCTCCTTTCCAGTTTCGATCTATTATTTTAATCAGTTTCATATTTTATCAATGGTCGCTAATTTTGTGCTCGTTCCGTTTATTAGCTTCGTTGTTATGCCCCTTGGAGCGGTGTCGCTCCTGCTTGCGATACCGTGGGAGGGCGGCGGAAAGCTGCTTGCCTTTGCTTCGCATTATGCGAATGATTGGACATTTGCCATTGTTGATCAATTAGCTCAGGTAGACACGCTCAGAACAATTTGGCGTTCGCCGCCGTTGTGGTGGGTGGCCATCTCGCTTGCTCTACTTGGGTTTTTCTTTCGTACGCTAAATAAGTGGACTCAAGGCAGAGCCGAAGAGTCAGCCTCAGAATCTGAGGAAACGGCGCCGCTTGCAGCTGCTCCTGCATATCATCTGCATATAGCGCGACCAAATAGAGGCTTAAGCATCCGTTTGTACATGAGTGTATTTATGCTGCTCGCCTTGCTTTGTTATGCCTATATGCCGGATTTATTAGATCGAAAAGGGGCTGTCAGCTTCATAGATGTTGGTCAAGGGGATGCCGTTCATATTCGCACACCAACCGGTAAACATATTTTAATCGATGGCGGGGGGACATTGTCCTTCGTGAAGCCGGGAGAGGAATGGAAGGTGCGAAGCAGTCCCTTTGAGGTCGGCCAGAAGGTGCTTGTTCCGCTGCTGCTCAAAAGAGGAGTTCGAGCTATTGATATTCTCGTTATTTCACATTTAGATAGTGATCACATCCGTGGTCTAAAGGCGGTGCTGGAGACGATCCCCGTCCGCAGTATTTGGTGGAATGGTACGGTGAAGGAGGCAGAGGATGCCGAGGCTTTGCTGAAGCAGGCATTGCGCTTAAACATTCCGATGTACAGCGTGAAAGCAGGAATGAGCCAGCAGCTGGATCATGCAACCGAGGTGCGCGTGTTATGGCCGCTAGCTGATCATGAACGTGATGCGGTCATTATGCAGAAGGAACAAAATGAAAGCAGTGTCGTTTTATCCATCGAGCTTTATCATTCTGCCTTCCTTTTTACTGGTGATATAAACGCTGCAACCGAACGCTCGATTATTCGAAATGAACAGCGGTCGACTTCCGATAGTTCAAGTCCGTCTGACATAACGATTATGAAGATCGCCCATCATGGCAGCCGTTTCTCGACGAGCAGTGAATGGCTGAATTACTGGAAACCGATCGGGACCGTAGCATCAGTCGGTGCTACAAACAGCTATGGGCATCCTCACCCTGACGTCCTTAGCAGACTTGAGCAAGCGCGCGCAGCATTTTGGCGGACAGACTCGGATGGTGAGGTTCGGTTTACTGTCACAGAAAAAGGAGTGCAGACGTTCGGAAAATAGTAGAATGGGAATACGATAAACGGCAGGAGAGTTTGCGTAGAAGAGGTGCAACCCGCTCTACTGTGCGTTTGCAATTCCTTATGGGTCAGAGCTGCTGTCAAAGTATATTCAAGTAATATCTATATACGAGGTTCTAGAAATTTGGTATCCTTTGATGTGGAGTTCAATTTTTCAACTCAGACCTAGAATTGAACATTCAGGCTTACTAAATAGAATATTTATGAATCGTAATCAATCCCCATTTGGGGGAAATTGTTCAAATATAGGAAAGTATAAGTTTCACATTTATGCTCCGCCTATAGTTCTCGGAATGAAACGCGCCACCGCCAAAAGGACGGCGAGAGCCGTTTCACCTTGATTAGTAAAAGTTACTAATAATAATAAAGTAATTTTTATCATTTATCTGCAACTTTTAACGTAACCAGTTCGTCAGAATGGTTGCAAGAGAGGGGGATCCTTCGTGGTGGAGCCGGAGCTCATAAGAGCAGCTCAGTCGGGAGATCGCGACGCTTTAATTACTCTATTGCGCGAGATTGAAACACATGTTTATCGGACAGCCTATTATATATTAAATAACGAGCAAGATGCCCTTGATGCAGCACAGGAAGCGCTCATTCGCATCTATACGAAAATAGGCTCATACGAAGAGAAAGCACAGTTTAAAACTTGGATTCAACGTATTGTAACCAACATTTGTATTGATAAATTCCGGAGAAATAAACCAACGGTGTCGATAGATGAGCATGATATGGTATTCCATGAGAAGCAGAATGTGGAAGACGAGGTAATGTCTGCTTATGCTGTGAAAGACATTCAAGAGGCGATCGAGAAGCTGCCTGAGCATCATCGTGCGGTTGTTGTGCTCCGATATTTACAGGATTTTTCTTACAATGAAATTGCAGAATCGCTTGATTTACCACTTAATACGGTGAAATCCTATTTGTTCAGAGCTAGGCAACAGCTGCAGACGTTACTTCATGATTATCAGAAAGGTGGTGTCCGGGGATGAATTGTCAAGAGGTGATGGAATTAATGCAAAGACAGCTAGATGACGATCTCGATGAAAGCGAGAACGAAGTCTTAATGAACCATACAAGACAGTGTCCGGACTGTGCAGCTATGTTCGAGCGGTTGAAGCTGCTATCCGCCGAGCTTACCAGTCTACCTAAAGTTATGCCAAGCTATAGCTTAGTTGATGCGATAATGCCTCAGCTGGAGAGACTGGAGCTGTTTGCTCAGTCCGAAGCGACAACAGAGCCAGCTAATGATTTAGAGCTGCGTGAAGCAGCGGGACGCAGAATGAAACGGGAACGTCGCTGGCCGTCCATGCGGATTGTTGGCGGGGTTATTGCAGCGGGAATTGTCGCTGGGCTATTTCTCGTAACGTATAAACCAGGTGTGAATTGGGATCTGAGTACAGCAGAAATTTTAAGCACGGCGTCGAATAATTCTGCAGCCGATATGGCTAACGAGGAGCCAAAGGGATTAGCTTTCAAAATGCCCGATTCGAGTAATGGCGCTTCTAGCTCGGAGGTCAAAACCGAAGCCATGAATAAAGATAACAAATTATATGGCATCTCAACTGATCCTAAAGTTAGATCATCGGAAGCGGAGGAATCAACCCAGCAATATGAATCCTCTTCGATTTTTGATCCACCAAAGTTTGATGCAAGCACAGGCAGTGAATCAGCAGTACCGGAGCAGCAGAGTGATGGCAGCTTAGATGAAAAAAGTATTGCGACCGATGATTTTCAAGGTGAGCAGGGCTTTGCCGCACACAACGTATCAGTGATGTCTCCGGATGAGCTGTATGATGCGACAGTAGAGATGTATAAGATTAGGATTTCCACTACATCAGATCAGGAAATTGTTTATACGTCTCCTCGCAAAAATGGAGAGCTCATAAATCTGAGCTGGTCTGAGGATAGCTCGCAGTTGACTTATGAGGTTCATATCGAGCAAGGTGCAATTGAAAAGTATGTGATTGATCTAGCTACTCTGACAGAGCAGAAGGCAGTGCATTAATTGTAAGGTATTCGCACATATTCAATGGCTATTGCGTATAGTATTAGCATCGGAGAATGTCTGCGACAGAGCCTTAACGTCGTATGACCATCCGCAGGGCGGCACCATGGGCCTGCCCCGCGGATGTTTATATAGATGTTCGGCAAAGGGATGAGGCCTATAGGAGGCTCATCCCTTTGTTGCCGTATTATTGTAGTTCAAGGTGATGGGGTGAGCGAGTGGATGCTAAGGAAGCTATAAAGGAAATCAAAGGCGGTCGTTTTCGACCGATCTATGTGCTGTATGGCAAGGATCGCTATCGCGTACAACAATTCATTAATGTGTTGACGGAATCGATGTTTACTGTAGATGAACGAGAGCTAGGCATTGTGAAGTTTGATACGGCGGAAACCTCCATTGAAGAGGCAGTGCTTGAAGCAGAGACGTTACCGTTTTTCGTTCAGAGGAAGCTGATTCTTATTCGGGATGCTACTCTTTTTTGTGCTGGAGGCAAGGAAGGCGGAAAGCTGGAGCATCGTCCTGAGAAGCTGATTCAATATATGGAAAATCCTTCAGAATCATCGATTATCGTCGTATCTGTCAATGCTGAGAAGCTTGACGAGAGGCGTAAGCTTGTGAAAACGTTAAAGGACCGAAATTCCTTAATCGCCTTTCCTGAGCTTGATGCGGCCCAGCTTAAGCAGTGGATGATCAAGCGTGCTGCTGAGCAAAACCGAACGATGACCGCTGATGCTGCAGAGCTACTGCTTTCGCGCGCAGGGGCAGGCATGCAGCAGCTCTCACAAGAGGTGGACAAGCTCTGTCTGCATGCAGGAAAGGGTGGCACCATCGATATAGAGACGGCCTCGCTTCTAACGGCTGCTACCGTTGAAGAGGACGTATTTGCGCTTGTAGATGCGATTGCTGAGCTTCGTATTGATAAGGCAATCCGATTGTATAGAGAGCTGCTCGTACGCCGTGAGGAGCCGATTAAAATCGCTGCGCTCATTGCAAGGCAATTAAGAATTATGCTGCAGATCAAAGAGCTCGAGCAGCATCAATATTCACCACAGCAAATGGCAGGACAATTAGGGCTGCATCCTTATGCTGTGAAGCTTGCATCAGAGAAAAGCAGAAAGTTTCAAGTGGCAAAGCTTGGCAAGCTGCTGGCTTCGCTTGCTGATTTGGATTATCAAATGAAAACCGGAGCGATAGACAAAACGCTCGGTTTAGAGCTTTATTTGCTTTCCCTCGGCATGGAGAAGGGCGCTTAGGCGCTGTCTCTATGCTTTTTTTATTGTTTAGGAAATTATGCGATGCTAAAAAATGTGGATAATCGAGTCGAAAAAATAAATAGGGGGGGATCGTTATGGAGAAGCGAGAAACATGGAAGAAACGAGGGATCGTGAAACAGATCTTGAAGGATCATTTTCATGGGTTTTGGGAACTTCATGCGAATCTATTCCCGGAAGAACTGCAGAAAGCGATACCGGAAGCCGTAAACAAGGCAACGCGATGCGGCACGAAGGATATGGGTTACGCGAGATATGAATGTATGGGTTGTACGGAGGGAAAACCGGAACCGGTCATTATCTGTTTTACTTGTAAGAGTCGGTTTTGTCATGGATGCGGAAAGAAATACACCGATGACTGGGCAGAAAAGCAACAGGAGCGAATCCTGAATGTCCCCCATCGTCATACCGTGTTTACGGTACCAAAAGAGTTGAGGAAATACTTCTTTGAGGATCGGAGTCGTTTGAACGAGCTTAGTAAAGAAGTGGCGAAGGTCATCCAATATTACTATCGGCGTAAAAATAAGAGCAAACAGTATGACGTGGGCGTCATTACGGTCATTCATACGTTTGGAAGGGATCTAAAGTTTAATCCGCATATTCATGCCCTGGTTACGGAAGGTGCGTTAGATTGCCATAAGCAGTGGAAGAGTGTGGAGTATATTTCTTTTACCTACTTGAGAAAGTCATGGCAGAAGCTACTTATGGATTTAATGTTGAAGTGGCATCCTGGCGATGCGAAGGTAAAAACGTTGGTAAACCAACTGTACAGTCGGTACAAGCATGGATTTTATGTCAACGCAGAACAACGAATGAAGGATGCCCGTGGAGCGGCCAAGTATATTGGACGTTATCTGGCTCGTCCGGCAATCGCAGAGTATCGCATTATAAAGTATGACTACCATACGGTACATTACTGGTACGAAGATCATCAGACAGGAAAGAGGATCGATGTCGTAGCCCCTGTCATGAAATTCATTTATGCCCTGGTGCAGCATATCCCGCCGAAGCATTTTCGAATGGTAGGCAGGTATGGCCTGTACAGCAGAAGTAAGAATAAGGAGTCGCAAAAGATCATTAACTTATGGCGGTACATGGTCCATAAACAGATTGAAATGACGTTCCCGCCGAAGGAAAAGAGAAGAAAGACGTACCGTCAGCGGATGTTGGAGACTTATGAACGGGATCCGATCGCCTGTCCCTGCTGCAAACAAACCATGTTGCTTGTGGTTATTTGGCATGCAGACTATGGGCGAATTTATTATTATGATGAGGAAAGTGAACGAGCGTATAAGAAGAAATGGGGGGTTCGGGCTAATGAACGAAAGGAAAGGCAAGAAACAGGATAGCGAAAAGGAAGAAGCTGTTGAACTATTTTCCTTTGATGATGAGGAGGAAGAAGTCTTTATCGATTATGTTTGCGTAGATTGCGGATGTTTAGATCCTGTGCCTGATTTCATCGTAGGAGAGTGTTCTTATGAATTAGGACCTGAGGAGAGTCCTGTGTTCGTATGCCCGGAGTGTAACGGAGACTTGGTGAGGAAGAAAGAGCCGGCGGAGAAGTAACCGTCGGCTAGTACGTAAATTCACCGTAGGTGATTTTGTTCTTGTATAGGAAACTATGCATTCTCCGAACCTGTTGATAATGATGCTGCGGAAGCAGCCAGTGAGCAGATAACGAAAGCTAACGGAAGCCAGAGACGCTAAAGTTGCATTTTGGGTTAGCGTCACATTTTAACGGAAGTGGGAGACGCTATTCCGCAGAAATGAAGCGAAATCGGGCATGTATGGTACAAATAGGGGCTCGTGTTTCCGTTAGAATCTTGAAACGAAAAATAAAGGCGATTTAGCGTCTGTGGTTTCCGTTAGAAGTGTGAGCTGACGCGACCGCGATTTCGAATCATCCGTAAGGGTGATTTTGTTCTTACGCTGAATCACAAAAAAAGCTTCACCGCTCAAGAAGAGCGGTGAAGCTTTTTTTAGAAAATATAGGAAAGTACATCATTTCGCCATACTTTCTCTATATTTCTGGGAATGAAACGCGCTGGCGCCGCTAAAGGACGGCGACAGCCGTTTCACCTTGAGCTAACCTAAGAGAAAGTATCCGGAGACGCTCACTCTTGATTAGACTTATCTCTTGCTTAGGCTTGAGCCGAAATGGCATTTAGTCTTTTCGCAAGACGTGATTTTTTGCGGGAAGCCGCATTTTTATGAATCAGGCCTTTAGTTGCTGCTTTGTCCAATTTTTTCGTTGCAGCGATAAGTGCTGCTTTAGCAGCATCTACATCAGTGCCAGCGATAGCTTGGTCTGCAATTTTAACAGCCGAACGAAGTGCGGATTTTTGGGAAGCATTCAAAGCACGACGCTTTTCGTTTGTTTTAACGCGTTTAATCGCGGATTTAATATTTGGCATGGAATTCACCTCCTAAACTGTTTACAACGGTTCATCTACATAATAAACCTAGACAACATAACTTAAAATATACTATCATGCCAATGCTCAAAAAGCAATAGCAGGAAGTGTCTTGTTATGATTGCATTGCAAATGCTCGTGGTGAGTGCAAGGAGTATGAAATAATGCCATCTGCGAACAATAACTCTAGAACATACGTTGAGAGGAGAAAAGAGCAGTGGAGAAAGAGCTTGATTTGCAGAACTATAATGTCCGAACCGATTTGGCACTTGAAGCAAAGGAAATGGCTGAGGCCCCTTTAGGAGGCGTAATTCCGGGCATTCAATCCGAAATAACGGAGGACGATGGCATCACCATAACACAGCTGCACGTTCAGAATGAGCAGGGTTCGCAAGCTATCGGTAAAATGCAGGGGCATTACGTTACGATTGAGGTGCCCGGGCTGCGAAATGGCGATACTGGCTTGCAGGATCGCGTGGCAACACAGTTCGCCAAACATTTTGAAGCTTTCTTGGAGCGTTTATCTATAAGTAAAACTGCGCGTGTCCTTATTGTTGGTTTAGGCAACTGGAATGTCACACCAGATGCGCTTGGTCCTATCGTCGTCGAGAATGTGATGGTGACGCGTCATTATTTCGAGCTGATGCCTGACCAGGTTGCGCCTGGCTATAGACCGGTAAGCGCGGTAGCGCCAGGCGTGCTTGGCATTACGGGGATTGAGTCCAGTGAAATCGTACACGGCATCGTCGAGAAAACTAAGCCAGAGCTGGTCATCGCCATCGATGCCCTTGCATCCAAAGCATTGGAACGCGTGAATACGACCATTCAAATAGCGGATACAGGCATTCATCCCGGTTCGGGAATTGGTAATAAACGGAAAGGTCTGACGGAAGAAATTTTAGGGGTCCCAGTAATTGCGATAGGTGTTCCGACCGTGGTATATGCTTCCACCATAGTAAACAACACGCTTGAAATGATGAGCAATCATTTTAAGCAGCAGAACGCTAATTCTGACCATATCCTTGGGTTAGTCAATCAAATGGAGGAGAACGAGCGCCTTCAGCTTGTTAAGGAAGTGTTGAGTCCAATTGGACATGATCTGCTCGTGACACCTAAAGAAATTGATGAGTTTATTGAGGATATCGCGAATATTATTGCAAGTGGTCTAAATGCCTCGCTTCATGAAGCAGTTGATACAAGCAATGTAGCTGCTTACACGCACTAAGGGTTGAGCTGTACGTGCAGCGGCTCTCTTCTTGCGAAAATATTCAAAGTCTTTTTTTAAAAAAAGCCGGACAGTTCATTATGAATTGTTCGGCTTTTTGTATTTCATTTTGAGAAAAAAGGGCTTTGGGCTGAGCATTCTATGATCTTTGTTCTGCCAAGCTAGATAAGTGGAAAGTAACTCCTCGCTTCATCGAACACCTCTACATTGTACAAACTACAACAGAAACCTGACATGACACTCTAATTAGGAACCTGCATTGCATATATGCAGTGAAAATAGTCTCCAACGAGGTAAAATAGGCGAAAACTGAGGGATAGGCTGCAGAAAGTGCAGTGTAGCTCGGGAGAATTCGAAGTTAGTGGGATTTCATTGCACAAAGTGCAGTGTAGACAACTCATCGAGGGCTATTCATGCGCATGAGCTGCCCTAGTCCGACGGGTAATCTTGGCTGGGGTGGTTCAGCTAGAGTTATTCAAGCGCATGAGCTGCTCCAGTCCTCCGTAATGCGGGGCCCTCTGGACTCTCTCATTCAACACCGGCACACACGCTCTAGCCCTTCCACGCGGTCATACCAGTATCCAGCTCCCGCAAAAATGATCTAAGTTAATGTACCTCCACACTAGCCATCTCTCATCCTTATGAGTGTCGCTGTTAGCTGGAAATGCGAATCTATCGTCTGTGAGGCTTTCAGCCATTCTGAGTTCTATGAACTCTATCACTATCATAGTTTAGTAGTAACTAAGAGCCACTGGCACAAAGAAGCGGGAGGTAGTACAGCTTATGAAAAGAAAAATGATGCTGCTGGATATAGGAAGGGAAAGTAAACGTGTGAGACAGCTGCTGGTGACGGGGCGTACATTTGCGCTGCTATCTTTTTGTTCTATGGTGTTTTTTGTGTTGCTAGGTTTTGCAGGGATGGCACATCAGCAAACGACGTCGTCACCTGTCAATTCGATGAAAGGATTCGCCGCGGCAGTATCCGGCGGGTTTTTTGGGGATATGCTAGAGATGGAGATGCCTGCATTTCAGAGCAGCCAACAGGAAGATCCCATTACGGCCAAACAAATAAGCACATTGCTAATGCGTGCCTTGACCGATATTAATCCGAGTGATCCAAGGAGCATGCTGGCAGGGGAACTGCCTGGCATGAGCGTGAATGATGCTTTTCTCATACGAAAAGGGGTAGGGACTGATACTGCAGTAGGGCCAGAGGACAATGCGCCGATTTCTAATGACCTGACGGGCATATTACCAGAGGGCATAGGAACGGAAGGGGTAACTGAGCTGCCGACGCCTACAGACGAGCCAGTCGATAACGGTACGAAGGACGTACCAGGAAAGCAGACAACTGGTGACTCTAAGGTTGCGTTTGTGTATCACTCGCATAATCGGGAATCCTGGTATCCCGAGCTGACAGATAAAACGAAGGATCCTAACTCGAAAACAAAAAATATAACACTTGTGGGCAAACGGCTCGCGCAGAAGCTCGAGGAGAACGGTGTTGGCGCACAGCATTCCGATACCGATTATCCAACAGCCATTCAAAATTACAGATGGGAATTATCCTATAAATATTCGATGAAAACAGTAAAAGAAGCGATTGCCAGCAGCAAGGACTTGAAGTTTTTCTTTGATCTGCATCGTGATTCGCAGAAGCGTAAATATACAACGATCGAGATAGATGGAAAAAGCTACGCTCAGGTGTATTTTATTATCGGTCATAAAAATCCAAACTGGGAACAAAACGAAGCTTTTGCGACTAAAATTCACGATGCTCTTGAAAAAAAATATCCTGGCATCTCGCGCGGCATATGGGGCAAGACAGCGGCATCCGGCAATGCGGAATACAATCAGTCCCTTGCCTCGGATAGCGTCCTGATCGAAGTTGGAGGTGTAGATAATACACTAGCGGAATCCTATCGGACGGCCGATGCGCTTGCTGAGGTGATATCAAGCATTTATTGGGCTGATGAGAAGGTATCGGGAGCTAAGGCTAATTGAACTAAACCAAATCATCTAATGTGGCAAAGAGAGGATTGAAAAGCCAATGAAGCGGAACGCGCTAAAATGGACAGTAATCGGCGGAGCGATGGCTATTATCGTCATGTACGGCATAGAAATGTCCTCCTCAGGCATTGAGCGAATATATGGTCCTATGGAAGGCGGCAGTGAATATACAGAATACGCAACGCCGCTGGAGACGACAAGCCCTGCTGAAGAGCTGATGAATATTCAGCAGCAGAAAATTGCTCAGCTGGAAAAGGATCTCGCAGAGCTTAAGAGGCTTTCCGCGGCTGGAGGCAGCTATGCTTCCAAGGCGACTGAGGAGCTGCCGCTTATGAATGATCGATTGCCTGGAGTACCGCTTGAAACAAGTCAGCCGGCTGTTAATCGGATTGCAGATTCGACTTCTGGCCTGCTGCAAAATATGTCAAGCAATGGCATTCGAATGGTCGTTTCGATATTCGATGGCCTGACCAAGTGATAATGAACATTGCTGGTCTTCCTCTAAACTGATATAATAGGTGGAATGATTAGCATTATTGGAAATTGTGGGGGTTAGGCATGACTGACGTACGTGACCGACAAAAAAGAATTAGGAATTTTTCCATTATCGCGCATATTGACCACGGAAAATCGACACTTGCTGACCGGATATTAGAATTTACCGGTGCCTTGTCCTCTCGCGAGATGCAGGAACAGGTTCTTGACAAAATGGATTTGGAGCGGGAGCGCGGCATTACGATTAAGCTGCAAGCGGTTCGTTTAGCGTATACGGCAGATGATGGTATCGAGTATATACTCAATTTGATTGATACGCCTGGACATGTCGACTTTACATACGAGGTATCTCGGAGCCTCGCGGCTTGTGAGGGAGCTTTGCTCGTCGTAGATGCTGCGCAGGGAATTGAGGCACAGACGCTTGCCAACGTATATTTGGCGCTGGACAACAACTTGGAAATTGTACCCGTCATTAACAAAATCGATTTGCCTAGTGCCGAGCCTGAGCGGGTAAAGCAGGAAATTGAGGATGTTATTGGATTGGATGCTAGCGATGCAGTGCTTGCTTCGGCAAAGTCTGGCATTGGCATAAAAGAAATATTAGAGCAGGTTGTTACGAAGATGCCTTCTCCGGAAGGAAATCCGGATGATCCGCTTAAAGCACTTATTTTCGACTCTCACTATGATCCCTACAAAGGCGTTATCGTTTATGTTCGGGTAGTGGACGGAAGCATTAAGGCAGGCAAAAAAATTCGCTTTATGGCAACAGGAGCTGAGTTTGAAGTCATCGAGGTCGGTGCCTTTATGCCAAGAATGGCGATCGTGAATGAGCTGGCGGTTGGCGATGTTGGCTTTATCGTAGCGGGTATTAAGAACGTTAAGGATACTCGTGTCGGTGATACCGTTACAGAAGCGAAGCGACCTGCACCAGAGCGTCTGCCAGGCTATCGTCAGATCAACCCAATGGTATTCTGCGGATTGTACCCAATCGAGACGCAGGACTATAATGACTTGCGCGAGGCGCTTGAGAAGCTGGAGCTAAACGACGCATCGCTAAGATACGAGCCAGAATCCTCCACAGCGCTGGGCTTTGGATTCCGCTGCGGATTCCTTGGTCTCCTGCATATGGAAATTATTCAAGAGAGAATTGAACGGGAGTTCAATATTCCGCTTATTACGACAGCGCCGAGCGTAATTTACAAAGTCACGCTGACCAATGGCGATTCGATGGAGATTGATAACCCTTCGAATTATCCGGAAGCAGGCAAGCTTGATTTTGTTGAGGAGCCGTTCGTTAAAGCAGGCATTATCGTACCTAACGATTATGTTGGTGCTATTATGGAGCTTTGCCAGAACAAACGCGGCGAATTTGTTAATATGGAATATTTGGACACGAATCGCGTAACGATTACTTACCAGATTCCACTTTCAGAAGTTGTGTATGATTTCTTCGATCAGCTCAAATCGAGCACGAAGGGTTATGCGTCATTCGACTATGAGGTTTCGGGTTACCGGAAATCCAATCTCGTGAAAATGGACATTATGCTTAATAATGAGCAGGTTGATGCCTTGTCAGTGATTGTACACCGAGATCGTGCCTATCACCGCGGTAAAGTAATTTGCGAGAAGCTGAAAGAGCTGATTCCGCGTCAAATGTTTGAGGTGCCGATTCAAGCATCTATCGGCAATAAGATTATCTCACGTGAAACAGTTAAAGCGATGCGCAAAAACGTTCTTGCCAAATGCTACGGCGGCGATATTAGCCGGAAGCGGAAGCTGCTTGAGAAGCAGAAGGAAGGCAAGAAACGGATGAAGCAGGTAGGTAGTGTAGAGGTACCGCAGGAAGCGTTCATGGCGGTGCTCAAAATCGGCGAGGATTAAAACGTACGAGGATGAGGGAGGGCGCTGCTCTCCCTTTTTTCTGTTTATTTCGATCATAATATCGAACTATATTTCAATGCGAGACAGGATCGGATGCTATGGCTGCATTCTAATGTTTACGCTTGAAGGAGAAGGTTAACGATGTCCATAACGCAGTCACCACGCGCTTTATATATACACATCCCTTTTTGCACGAACAAATGCCACTATTGTGATTTTACTTCTTATGTGTTGAAGGGTCAGCCGGTTGATCAATATTTGGATGCGCTAGAGCAGGAAATGCAAAGAACAGTCGCAGAATGGCCTCCCGTAGAGATTGATACTGTATTTGTTGGCGGAGGCACCCCGACGGTGCTGACGCCCCCTCAAATGGAGAGATTTTTGAAGGCGGTTCACACCTATTTTCCAATGGCTCCGAATGTAGAGTTTTCGATGGAAGCGAACCCGGGAACGACAGATATCGATAAGCTGACGGCTATGAAGGAAGGCGGCGTGAACCGGATCAGTTTCGGGGTGCAGTCCTTCGATAACGGCTTGCTCGAGCGTATTGGCCGTATTCATAGCGTTGATGATGTGTACCGCAGCATTGAAAATGCGCGTGCAGTCGGCTTTACTAATTTATCCATTGATTTAATGTTTGGTTTGCCCGGCCAAACCGTTGAACTGCTAGCAGACAGCGTTAACCGCGCAATGGAGCTGAAATTGCCTCACTACTCGATCTATAGCTTAAAAGTAGAGGAAAATACGTTGTTCCATAAGCTGTATGAACGCAACGAGCTGCCTTTGCCTCCAGAGGAAGAGGAATTTAATATGTTTATCCTCCTAATGGAAATGCTCAGCAGCAACGGCTATGCCCACTATGAGATTAGCAACTTTGCGAAGCCTGGATATGAAAGTAAGCATAACTCCACTTACTGGCGCAATGAACCCTACTACGGCCTCGGAGCGGGTGCTCATGGTTATGTGGGCCGTATGCGTCATGTAAACCTGAAGGGAATTACGCCTTACATCGATGCTGCTGCGCAGAAGCTCCCTCGCTTGGAGTCGTTTGAGGTGCCTGAGCATGAGGCGATGGAGGATCTAATGATGGTTGGCTTAAGGCTGCTGGAGGGCGTACCTGCGTCGCGCTTCTCTAATCAATTTCCCGGACATACGCTGGAGGAGAAGTTTGGCGAGGTGATCGGGAAACTATTGAAGGATGGCCTTCTTGAAGCGGAAGAAACGACGGATGACACCATCTATCGGTTAACCGATAAGGGCGTGCTGCTCGGAAACGAAGTTTTTGGTGCTTTTATCGGATAAAATAGCTAAAAATTCTATTGAGAAAAAATGCGTTGTGTTGTATATTTATTCATATTGAATTTGAACTTGCACCGGGTGGAGGCGAAGGGCACAATGCAGGCAGTACAGGTTAAATGCAGAAAAGCGACATCAGAGGATATCGAGACTTTGTTTCAGTTAATAAAAGGTTATGCCGAAAAAGGCATTATGCTGCCTCGCACTCGGGAAGCGCTCGAATATATGATAGATACATTCGTCGTCGCACAGATAGGGGACGAGGTGGTCGGCTGCGGCTCCCTGACGAGATTAGGCAAGGATCTAGTAGAGATTCGTTCGCTCGGCATGTCCGAGGGCTACAAAGGTGTTGGCATCGGGAGCAAGCTGGTGGACGCTTTAATCGAAGCGGCGAGAGAGCAGCAAATACCGAAAATTATGGCGTTGACCTATGCAGTATCCTTTTTTGAGAAAAATGGCTTTGAGGTTGTAGATAAAGAAATTTTCCCGGAAAAGGTATGGAAGGATTGCGTCAATTGTCCAAAACAGCTGGCATGCGATGAAATCGCAGTGTTAAAAATGCTGGATTAACGCAACTATTGCTCCTCTTGATAGTAATGCAGCGCGTTTTGGTATATAGTCAAGATAGATGTTTATTGTCACATAGAGGAGAAATAAAAAAATGACCCAAAAAAACGATCAATCAACAGCTGTAGAAGATAAGCTCAAGCATGTAACCACAGTGCTCTTGAAGAAATGGGCAGGCTTTAGCGGATTTTATGGCTTCAAGGCAATGGAGTACGATGAGGTATTTGCTTTGTTAAACACAGGCGACTGGAAAGTGAATATAGATGACTCCGTTCCCTCATTCCGAGTAGTCGAACTGTTTAAAGGCGAGGAACGCGTTAGAAAAGAAAAATTTGCAATCGATGAAGCAGGCAGAGTGCATAAAGTATAAGCATTCAATCTGTAAGTAAGTTGCGATGAAACAAAGAAGCCAAACCCTCGAGCAGGGTTTGGCTTCTTTTCATTTCTTATTTTACTGTCTTGTTGTAATTCGCAATTTTTTCTGTGATCGCTTTAGCGGCGTCATCGAGTGCTTTTTGCGGTTCTTTTACGCCTGTTAAAGCTTCTTCGATCGCTGTTTCAACAAGCTGACGCGCTTCAGGGAACACACCGATTACCGCTCCTTGCGAAGCAGGAGATGGTATCGATTGATGCAATTGATCGACTGCGGTTTGGAATTGCGGATACTTCGCTAAATTATCGGCTACAATCTGCTCGTCGTAAGCTTTTTTCGTAATCGGGAAGTAGCCTGTATTGATATGCCAATAAGCTTGAGTTTCTGGCTTAGCTAAAAATTTGATGAAATCCCATGCGGCCTTCTGTTCTGCTTCTGGCTTATTATTTAAAATCCACAAGCTTGCTCCGCCAACAACTACGCCGCCATCCTTAGCGTCTGCTGGCTTAGGCAGGAAGCCGGTTCCTACTTCAAATTTCCCGCCTACGGCATCAACAATTCCGCGCAGGGAAGCTGTAGAATCCAAGGTCATAGCAATTTGACCTGCTGCGAAAGCTTTTTTCGTATCATCCGTTTTACGCCCTAAGTTAAGTGCTGATTTGCTGTCTACAAGCTCCTTCCACCAGGTTAATGTTTTGAGACCCGTCTCATTGTTCAGCTGGGATTCTGTCGCTGATGCGGTACGTCCATTGCCATTATTAACATATTCGATGCCTTGATTAGCAAACAACTGCTCCATGAACCAACCATAAATGGCGAATGAAGCGCCTGTTTGTCCATTTTGCGTAAGCTTGGCAGCTGCGTCTTTTATTTCTTCAAAGGTTACGGGTGCTTTCTCAGCATCAAGTCCTGCCGCTTTGAACAAATCTTTGTTGTAATACAAAATCGGATTCGATGTATTAAAGGGCATGGAGTGCAGCTTGCCGTCAAACGTATAATAATTTGTAATGTTTTCTTCTAACTGAGAAAGATCGTAGCCTTCAGCATCTACAAAGGTTTGTACCGGCGTTGTCGCTTTAGAATCGATCATAAAGCGTGAACCGATTTCGTACACTTGAATGAGTGAGGGGCCTGATTTGGAATCCATAGAAGCTTTCATTTTATTCAAGCTCTCATCATAGGTTCCTTGGAACACTTCTTCGACGATTACATCACTTTGGGAAGCGTTATAATCAATAACTAGCTGGGATACTGCTTTACCGAGTTCTCCGCCCATCGAGTGCCACCATACCACTTTAATTGGCTCTTTTGCTGTATCAGATGGAGCGGCAGTCGCTCCAGTTGTGTTTGCAGCAGAAGGTACCTCCGCATTGCCTGTGTTGACAGGGCTATTGCCTCCGCATGCTGTTACTGCAAACAACATTATTGCCATCGTAATCGTCAATCCGGACTTAAGACTTGCATTCATCTTCTTCTCTCCCTCTCTACTACTTTTTTTCAAAGCATGTATGGAATCGTCTAAGTAGACGCAGCCACCTCTTTAACTATCCTTTTACAGCACCGGCAGTAATTCCCCGCACAAGCTGCTTTAACCCAATAATCAGCAGCAGCAATGAAGGAAGAAGTACAATCGTTACGCCGGCTAATACAATGTTCCAGCTTGTCATTTCTTCGAACTGCAGCATACTAATGCCAATCTGTACGGTTCGCATTTTCGCGCTGTTCGTAGTCAGCAGGGGCCATAGGTACATATTCCATGAATTTAGAAATACATAGACAGATAGTGAAGCGATAGCTGGACGTGATAACGGCAAGACGATCATTAGGAAGTGACGGATATGCCCGCTGCCATCTATTTTTGCTGCTTCAAATAGCTCGCGCGGCAGCTGCATGAAATATTGACGAAGAAGAAAAACGCCAAATGCGGAAGCCAGAAAAGGAATCGTCAAGCCTTGATAAGAATCCAGCCATCCCCATGATTTTACAGTCAAATAATTAGGGATAATGGTAACTTCCCATGGAATCATCATCGTAGAGAGAAACAATGAAAACCAATATTTTTTGCCGGCAAAACGGACATAAACGAAAGCGTAAGCAGCCATGCTTGCAATAAAAACTTGTCCAACCATAATGATTGTCGAAATCAAAAAACTATTCGCTATGAACGTACCCACAGGGATAAGCTCAAATACAGCAGAGATACTGCCGAAATAAAGGCTCTCAGGAAACAGCCTTGGCGGAAAATGACTCGATTGCTCCGGTGTCATTAATGATTGTAGAAAGGTATAGATGAGAGGAAACAGCATGCCTACGGAAAGTAACGAGAGTATAAGGTAGATAATAGAACGACGCATGAATGGTTTTATTCCGATCATTGGTAATGCACCTTCTTCTCAACAAAGACAAATTGGACGATCGTTAAGGCGAGAATAATAGCGAACAGCACTAACGACAAGGCGCTTCCTGTCCCGAATTGATAATTAATGAACGCTTCCTTATAGATGGAATAAACGAATACCTCTGTTGATCCAGCAGGTCCGCCCTTCGTTAGAAGATGGATTTGGCCAAAGGATTGAAAGGAACTAATGATCGAGATGACTGCAAGGAAAAATAATGTAGGTGATAGGAGAGGAAGCACAATTTGCAAAAATGCTCGCATTGGTCCTGCCCCATCGATTTTTGCGCTCTCGATCATGTCATCCGATATGCTCTGCAAGCCGCTCAGCACAATGATATAGTTGAAGCCCGATTGCATCCAGATCGTCATCATAGATATGGATAATAATGCAGTTGATGGATTGGTAAGCCATTGTATAGGGGTAATTCCGAGCTGGGCTAGTATATAATTCAGCATACCGAGGGTGGGGTGAAACAAGATCATCCAAATCACTGCTGCTGTACTGACTGACAATGCAAGCGGCATCGCGAACATAAATTGAAAAATGCGCATGGCAGGCAGCTTTATATGGGTAAGAGCAGCTGTAACGATACCAAGTACGATGCCGACAGGAACCGTATATAATGTAAATAGGCCAGTTACGGTGAGACTATTCCAGAACAATTCCGACGAGAATAGCTGTGAATAGTTGTCTAACCCGACATAGGCAGCAACTCTTCCCCTAGGGTCTGTTAATTGGAAGCTTAAATAGATAGATTTGAGTAAAGGAAAAAATAAAAACAACGTAAACAGCACAAGTGAAGGGGCTAAAAATAAATAACCAAGCACATTTTCTCGCAACCGTACGGTCTTAACGAGAAGTTGGCTAGCAAACGGAGAGCGAGGCTTACGTTGAACAGCCAAAGTAAGCTTGCCTTCTTGCATATTCATTACTCATTCATCCTTTCACATCTAAGTTCTCCGTTTAGTGTAAAATTCGAATGTTAGAGGAATGTTTTGAAATTAATAATAAATTGTGTTCTTCAGGCACTTAAATCCCATTCCTAGCGTGAAAAGATGGTGGCATTTGCTTGCCCGCTGTATGCTTACCTATAAATAGGCGCATGAAAAATTCCGAACCGACTTGACAATTGACAAGATGGTTTGGTATTTTTGTAGTAATGATTAGCACTCGATTCGATTGAGTGCTAACGATGGTAAACCGAAATGACGGAACTGACATTTACGTAGGGGGAATTCGAATGCTGACGGAACGACAACGGATGATATTGCACGCTATTGTGGATGACTATATTCGCTCAGCTGAACCAGTTGGCTCACGCAGCATTTCGAAGCGCGGCGACGTTGGCTTCAGTCCAGCCACCATTCGCAATGAAATGGCGGATCTCGAGGAGCTTGGGTTTCTAGAGCAGCCGCACACTTCAGCGGGTCGTATCCCATCGACGAAAGGCTACCGTTATTACGTAGACCATTTAGTGAAGCTTAATGAAGTGGATGAGAATGATATTGGCATGGTCCGCTCATTTGTGACGGACAAAATGAATCAAATGGAGCAGGTCATTCAGCAAACTGCAATGATTTTGTCCAATTTGACCAATTATACATCCATTTTGCTCGGACCAGAGATGTTCAGCACGTCACTTAAGCATTTTGGCCTTATACCGCTTGATCATACATCAGCAGTCGCCATCATCGTGACGAACACCGGGCATGTTGAAAATAGAACGATATCGATTCCAGAAGGCCTGAAAATGGATGATATGGAGAAAGTCGTTAATATTTTGAACTCGAAGCTTGTTGGCGTCCCATTAATCCGTCTAAGAGCAAAGCTTTACACTGAAGTTGGGCAAGAGCTTGAACGGCATGTTGATCATTACGAGCAACTGCTGCAGGTGCTGGATCATGCGCTTCAAAATGAAGATGAGCATCGGATTTTTCTTGGCGGTGCAACAAATATGCTAACGCAGCCTGAGTTCAAGGATGTAGACAAGGTAAAAACAATTTTGGATTTACTTGATGAGACACCAGCCATAATGAAAATGTTTACCGGCCTTCCGTCAGGTATACAAGTACGTATCGGGACAGAAAATGACCACAAGGCAATTAGCGATTGTAGTTTAATAACAGCAACCTATGCAATTGATGGTCAATCGCTGGGAACGATCGGCATTCTAGGACCAACACGAATGGAATACGGCAAAGTCATAAGCTTATTGGACATTATATCTAAGGATATGGCTGTTCTTTTAGGCCGCTGGTATAAGTAGTAACATCCTGCGCTGATGAAGCCAAATTTACTTCGTAAACTTTTAAGGAGGTGATTGCATGAGTACGAAGGAGCAACATAATGAAGCGGCTGAGGCTGCAGAAGAAGTAGTATCTGCAGAGCAATCGGAGCAAGCTAATGAGGAAACGGTTAACGAGTCGATAGAGGAAGATGCGCGTTATGCAGAGCTTGTAAAGCTGGCTGAAGAAAATCAGCAGCGCTTCTTGCGTGCGCAAGCGGATTTCGACAATTTCCGTCGCCGTACATTGAAGGAAAAAGAAGAACTCGGACAGTACGCATCGATGAAGCTTATTTCGGAGCTGCTGCCGGTTGTAGATAATTTTGAACGCGCTGTTGCTGCAGCATCGGTGAACGGTGATTTTGATTCGCTTGCGAAGGGCGTAGACATCATCTTCCGTCAACTGGAGCAGACGCTGGGGCAAGAAGGCCTTAAAGCAATGAATGTTGTTGGTGAGCCGTTTAACCCTGAATTCCACCAAGCCATCATGACCGTTGAATCTGACGAGTATGAGGAAGGTATTATTGTGGAGGAAGTGCAGAAGGGTTATATCCTGAAAGAAAAGGTATTGCGTCCTGCGATGGTTAAAGTAAGCAGCTAAGCCTAAATGACTTCATTCAATAAATGTACCAATAGCAGTTAGCATGATAAAAAATACAATATATTATAGGAGGAACAATAGCTATGAGTAAAGTAATTGGTATTGACCTTGGTACAACAAACTCTTGCGTTGCAGTAATGGAGGGGGGCGAAGCTGTCGTTATCCCGAACCCAGAGGGCAATCGCACAACGCCTTCAGTAGTCGGATTTAAGAAAGATGGCGAGCGTGTTGTCGGTGAAACGGCAAAACGTCAAGCGATTACGAATACTGACCGTACAATCAGCTCAATCAAACGCCATATTGGTACAAACCATAAAGAAAGAATCGACGATAAAGATTATACGCCGCAAGAAATTTCTGCAATCATTTTGCAAAAATTGAAAGCTGATGCTGAAGCTTACTTAGGCCAAACGGTAACGCAAGCGGTTATTACAGTTCCGGCGTACTTCAACGATAGCCAGCGTCAAGCGACAAAAGATGCAGGTAAAATCGCTGGTCTTGAAGTGCTTCGTATTGTCAATGAGCCAACGGCTGCTGCACTGGCATACGGCCTTGAGAAAACAGAAGATCAAACGATTCTTGTATATGACCTTGGCGGCGGTACTTTCGACGTTTCCATTCTTGAGCTTGGCGACGGCTTCTTCGAAGTTAAAGCGACTAGCGGCGACAACAAGCTTGGCGGAGATGATTTCGACCAAGTCATTATCGATCACCTTGTTGCTGAATTTAAGAAGGATCAAGGCATTGATCTCTCAAAAGATAAATCAGCCGTTCAACGTTTGAAGGATGCTGCTGAGAAAGCGAAAAAAGAGCTTTCAGGCGTTCTGACTTCAGCGATTTCGCTTCCATTTATTACAATGGTAGATGGCGTTCCTCAGCATTTGGAGCTTAGCCTAACTCGCGCGAAATTCGAAGAGCTAGCTGCTCCACTTGTAGAGCGTACGCTTGGTCCTACTCGTCAAGCGCTTAGCGATGCTGGCATGTCTCCAAATGATATTGATAAAGTTGTTCTTGTAGGCGGATCGACTCGTATTCCTGCGGTACAAGATGCAGTTAAAAAATTGATCGGCAAAGATCCGCATAAAGGCGTTAACCCGGATGAGGTTGTTGCTCTTGGCGCAGCTGTACAAGCGGGCGTATTGACTGGCGATGTGAAAGACGTTGTATTGCTTGACGTTACTCCATTGTCGCTTGGTATCGAAACAGCTGGCGGTGTGTTCACAAAAATGATCGATCGCAATACAACAATTCCTACGAGCAAATCCCAAGTTTACTCCACATATGCGGATAATCAGCCGGGCGTTGAAATTCACGTTCTGCAAGGTGAGCGCTCGATGGCAGCAGGCAACAAAACGCTTGGCCGTTTCACTTTGAATGATATTCCTCTTGCTCCACGCGGCGTACCGCAAATCGAAGTTACTTTCGATATTGATGCCAATGGTATCGTTAACGTATCTGCACTTGATAAAGGCACAGGCAAAAGCCAAAAAATTACGATTACATCTTCAAGCGGCCTAAGCGAAGATGAAATCAACCAAATGATGAAAGACGCTGAGCTTAATGCTGAAGAAGATCGCAAGCGTCGTGATCTTGTTGAAGCGAAAAACAGCGCTGACCAATTGGTTTACTCCGCTGACAAAACGATTAAAGATCTTGGCGACAAGGTGGATGCTGGAGAAATCGAAAAAGCAAATGCTGCCAAAGAAAAAGTTACAGCGGCACTTGCAACGGATGATATTGAGCAAATTAACGCAGCAGTAGCTGAGCTTACAGAAATCGTTCAGCAGCTTTCCGTTAAGCTTTATGAGCAAGCGGCACAAGCAGAAGGCGCAGAGCCAGAAGCAGGTTCAGCAAAAGGAAAAGACAATGTAGTAGATGCCGACTACGAAGTTGTTGACGATAATAAATAAAGTGTAGCGAGCGAGAGGTCAAAGACAGGCGCTACCTGGCTTTGACCTCCTTTCGCGCGCAGATGCACATGCAATCATAAGATAGATAGCGGAGGTGAGAACAGGTGGCAAGCAAACGTGATTATTATGAGGTGCTAGGTGTTGGCAAGGATGCATCAGCAGATGAAATTAAGAAATCATATCGTCAGCTAGCACGTCAATATCATCCAGATGTGAACAAGGCTGCAGATGCGGAGTCCAAGTTCAAGGAAGTAAAGGAAGCATATGACGTATTAGGTGATGATGGCAAACGCTCCAATTATGACCGGTTCGGCCATGTTGATCCGAATCAAGGAATGGGTGGCGGAGGCGGCGCAGATTTTGGCGGCGGCTTTGGCGATATATTTGATATGTTTTTTGGCGGTGGAGGCGGCAGGCGTGATCCTAATGCGCCACAGCGCGGCAACGATTTGCAGTATACGATGACGGTTGAGTTTAAAGAAGCCGTATTTGGCAAAGAGACTGAAATTACGATTCCGCGTACTGAAACTTGCGATACCTGTCATGGAGACGGCGCAAAACCGGGTACAAAACCAGAAACCTGCTCCATTTGTAAGGGCAGCGGACAGCAAGAGGTTGTGCAGAACACGCCGTTCGGACGGATGGTTAACCGCAGAGCTTGTACGAATTGCAGCGGTACTGGCCGCGTAATTAAAGACAAATGTTCTACATGCCACGGCGCAGGCAAGGTGAAGCGTCAACGCAAAATCAATATTCGAATTCCAGCAGGTGTGGATGACGGCGCTCAAATCCGGATGACGGGTGAGGGTGAAGGCGGTCTTCGTGGCGGTCCAGCGGGGGATTTGTACATTGTTATTCGTGTGAAGGCGCATGAGTTTTTCGAGCGCGAAAACGATGATATTTACTGCGAGGTTCCTCTTACCTTCGTACAGGCAGCGCTTGGTGATGAGATTGAGATTCCAACGCTGACCGAGAAGGTAAAGCTGAAGATCCCGGCAGGCACGCAAACAGGCACATACTTCCGTCTTAAAGGCAAAGGTGTACCGAAATTGCGCGGCTACGGACAAGGGGATCAGCATGTTAAGGTTACCATCGTAACACCAACAAGCTTGAATGATGATCAGAAGGATCTGCTCCGTCAATTTGGCGGCTTGAGCAGTGATGCAGTATCCAATGATCAAGAGCATCATGAATCCATTTTTGATAAAATGAAAAAGGCTTTCCGGGGTGAATAACCCGGAACGTCTTTTTTTTGAAATATAGGAAAGTATATCATTTCGCCATACTTTCTCTATATTTCTCGGGAATGAAACGCGCAGCGCCGCTAAAGGACGGCGACAGCCGTTTCACCTTGGTGCGTGTATAGTTTTTAGTGAAATAACGTATTCTATTCGGGTAGGAAAACCATACATCTACAAACAACCGGAGGGAATAAAAGAATGACAGACAAAAACAATTTGGAAAAAGTGAATTTTGCCAACCTGCCTGTTGGTGAGAATGAGGATGTAGAGTTTTCCGAAGAGCTTGCAGATGAGGCTGATCGCAAAGCAGCTGAGCGTGCTCATGCAGCAGATCAGCGCAACGAGCAGGAATAATGAGTCAAATCGAGATCCAGGCTACCTTTGCGGGCAAGGATGCTGCTCAGGAAGCCTCACTTAAGCTGCATGCACTGCGTGCAACGGATGTAAGCGGCTTGTTGGATAACGGGACGGTCACGGCAACAGTAGACGAAGCTGTTGCAGAGCGAGCGTTATATCTCATTCAACAAATTGGCGGAAATGCAAATACGACGATAATGTAACGCGAAGAGACTGCCGGCTGGAGAGCCTGCAGTCTCTTTTTCGTTACACGACGATTAAATATCTGCCGCTTCTCTGAGCTCGTTGTTTACCGGCCGTAATGACCTGACTAATGTATCGCGAAGCTCGTTGTACCTCGCATGCTTTCGGACGAAGGAAAATGGCTCAGTCCGCTTGTTGAGCGGATTGTCAATATCATGCTCAATTCGTCCAGGCGCTGCCTGCATAGTAATAATGCGAGTGCCTAACAGCAATGCCTCATCAACGTCATGTGTTATAAATACAATGGTTTTTCCTGAATTCAACCATATTTTGCGAATCAAATATTGGAGTGATTCACGTGTGATGGCATCGAGCGAAGCAAATGGCTCATCCATCAAAATAATCCGAGGATTCGTTGCTAGTGCTCTGGCAATCGCCGTTCGCTGTTTCATGCCTCCTGAAAGCTGAAAAGGAAATAAAGAGGAGTAGGAGGTTAATCCTACTTGCTTGACGATTAAAGCTGCTTTTTCTTTCCGCTCTGAACGCGAGTAGTTGAGCATTTTTAAACCAAACTCGACATTTGCCTGAACAGTCAGCCAAGGGAATAGATTTGCATGCTGAAAGACAACTCCGACCTCATGGTGAGGCTGGCTATGACGTCTTTCAAAGATGGTGACTTCGCCTAGAGTGGGCTGTTCGTAGCCTGCTGCTAATTTAAGCAGTGATGTTTTACCGCAGCCGGAAGGGCCGAGAATACAAACGAATTCACCCTCTTGAATGGAAAGATTAATATTTTCCAGCACCTCCGCGGAAGCTTTGGCATGGGTATACGTAAGTTGTATACCTTGCATGCTGATGGCTTGTGTGGCGGAATCGGTATCTGCAGCTTGTATCATTGTGATTACCTCCTATCCTCATTTTGAATTTAGCTTAACGTTTAAGTGAATCATTCCAAATTCCTTGCTGATAGACGCTGGAATCTGGTGAGGTTGGAATTGTTTTCTGGTCAATTAGAAATTGTCCTGTCTGCTCAAGAACTTGTGCAAAGCCGCTTACGCTGTTGTCTGCACCGAGGTATTTGGCGTCCTGCTGCTCCGCAGAGGTTAACCAGACGAGCTCATGCAGCTGCGTGAGGGTATCTGCTTCGGACTGGCTGAGAAGCGGCGCAACCGCTTTGGCAGCCTCCTCTGGCTTTGAACGGTACAAGGCAACAGCTTCGTCGAGAAGAGCGACGTAATCCTTTACAAATTGCGGATACTGTTCAACGAATTTACGGCTAACGATGCCAACATCTGCCGTAATAATGCCCTGCTCAGATAATGTTTTGGCAGAGATCAATATTTTCCCATCGTCTGCAACGAGCTTAGCAAGTGAAGGCTGCCATACGAATGCGCCATCAATATCTTTGCGCTGCCATGCAGCTACGATATCCGGCGGTTGAAGATCGAGTATGCTGACTGAGGAAGGGTCAATGCCTTCCTGCTTTAGAGCGGACAATAAGCTGAAATGTGTCGTAGAGCCATAAGGAACGGCTATTTTTTTCCCGACTAGATCCTTTACGGTGTTTATATTGGCACTATTGCGGACAGCTAACGCTTCATTGTCTCCGATAATATCATGCAGAAAGTAGACCGAATAAGGCAGATCATTCGCAAGACCAATGGCAACAGGAACAGATCCGGCGAGACCAAGATCGATGCCGCCAGCAGCAAACGCGGTATTCACATCTCGTCCTGAATCGAAAGGCACCCAGTTTACTTTTACATCAGGGAATTTTTTCTCCGCTAGGCCGAGTGCCTTCGCAAGCAGCTCAGCATTCGGGATAATTTGAAAGCCAATACGGACTTCCTTGGGCGAAGCAGCAGCAGGGGCTGGTTCAGTTGAGCATGCGGTAAGGATGCTAAATACGGAAAGCAATAACACGATTGTCCATATGCCTGTCATTGTCTTGTTTTTCATCATTTCTCTACACTCCTATTTTCATCTCATTCTTTGCCACTCCATGGTATAAGCTTTCTTTCGAGCCAACGCAGAACGGAATCAATCAATAAGGCGATAAGCCCCATAATAATAATGCCTGCAAAAATAATGTCGCTTCGCAAAAACTTACTCGCATCCAGCACCATCCAGCCGATGCCGGACATGGCTGCTACCATTTCGGCTGCGACAAGAGTTGTGTAGCTGACTCCGATAGCCGTACGAATTCCTGTGAATATCTCGGGTAATGCAGAAGGCAATAACACATAAATGAACAGCTTGCGCTTGTTTGACCCTAATGATTTTGCCGCATGAATACGATCAATGGATATACGTCTTACTCCGGCTACGACAGCAATGTATAAAGGAGCAAATGCAGCTAAGTAGAGAAGCGCAATCTTCGATGAATCCCCAATGCCGAGCCATAAAACGAGCATCGTATAATAGGCTAATGGCGGAAGAGGCCGATAAAATTCGATAAAGGGATCGACGAGTGATCGAATAGTAAGGGAAGATCCACTAATAATGCCAAGCGGGATAGCTGTAATGAGAGCGAGTGCGAAAGCGCTGCCGAGTCGAAATAAACTATCCAGAATGTGATGAGCAAGCGAGCTTCCCTTATAGCCATCTTGAAATATTTGAGTAAAAGCGACCCATACCTTCTCCGGAGCAGGTATGAACAATGGATTAACCCACTGCCATTTCGTGACGAGCCACCAAAGAAATAATAAGGTAAGCACAGCAATGCAGGACAAGCTTAAGGGATAAGCTTTGTTTCTTGTCCAAGCTTCAAGAGCAGGGCGATTAGCGGGTTTTCCCAGGCTGGTATTGATAAGCAACCATCTCCCCGTTAGGCCCCGCAGGCAGCGCCTTAGAATGCGAGGGACGCAGCTTAGGAAATAACAGCTCTGCCACCCTATAAGCCTCCTCCAAATGCGGATAACCAGATAAAATAAAGGTTTCGATTCCAAGCTCAGCGTATTCCTGCAGCCTTTCAGCTATCGTATCTGGATCTCCGACAAGTGCGGTACCTGCGCCACCTCTGACTAGTCCGATGCCAGCCCACAGGTTTGGAGATATTTCCAAGCTGCTCCGATCACCGCCGTGTGTTTGGGTCATTCGCTTCTGACCATGCGAATCCATACGAGCATAGACCTTCTGTGCTTTGGCAATGAGCTCGTCGTCCAAATGACTAATTAACTGATTGGCTGCTTGCCAGGCCTCCTCATTCGTTTCCCTGACGATGATATGAAGACGAATCCCGAATTTGACCGTTCTTCCTTGCGCGTGGACAGCTTCTCGGACTAGGGTAAGCTTCTCCTTCACCTGCTCCGGGGGCTCGCCCCAAGTTAAGTAATAATCAGCATGCTTGGCTGCGGCAGCAATAGCAGCAGGAGAGGAGCCTCCAAAAAATACAGGTGGATGAGGCTGCTGGATCGGCGGGAAGAAATTAACAGCCTGACTAATCTTAATATGCTTGCCATCCAAGCTGACCGATTCCTTCTGCGCGAGCACATCACGCCATACAGACATGAATTCATCTGTTAATTCATAGCGCTCATCATGCTCAAGATACAAACCATCAGCGGCAAGCTCTTCAGGATCACCTCCTGCGACTACATTAATGAGCAGACGTCCCTCGGAGCTGCGATCGAAGCTGGCTGCCATTCTAGCTGCAACGGTAGGCGACATCAGGCCAGGTCTTACTGCAACAAGAAACTTCAGCCTTTTCGTAACAGGAATGAGGGTAGAGGCAGTAATCCAAGGGTCCTCGCAAGCTCTTCCCGTTGGAAGCAGGACACCAGTGAAACCTAAGTCGTCAGCGGCCATTGCAATTTGCCGATAATAAACGGGCGTCGTTGTTCGTGCGCCGAGATCGGTTCCTATGTAACGGCCGTCCCCGTAGGTAGGAATAAACCAAAAAAATTCCAATTTGCTCATCCTTTACACGTTGTTTTTATTAATCACATCGGATAAGTTGGTATAATGATAATAAAAAAAGCATAATGACTCTTTTTGGACAAAGTAGTCATTATGCGTCGCCAGTGGTCTGGTGGACGAGATATGAATAATTATTCACTATGTGAACAATATAGCAGTAATTGGCAGGAATAGTCAATCATTTTGTTTGACGGAGAAATTGAATTATTTTAGAAGCAAAGCTAGTATTTTATCGGGCGTTAGCGCCGCGATCTCGTGAATCCCCGGTATGTTATGCAAAATAAGAACTTCCATCATTGAAACATAAATGAGTGCTAATTCCATACTGTTTCCATCCTTGATAACGCCGGTTGATTGCCCAAGCGCGATCATTTCCGCCATCGGCCGCAAATTGTCAATAAATCTCTCGCTGACCGCTTGAGTGAGTTGTTCGGGCACAGCCTCTGAGGTTCGAGCATATTGCAGAATAACAGTGATGGCCCAGCCATTGCGATAGGTTAGCCAGTTTTTGGTATACCAAAATAGCTTGTCATAGGAAGAGCCCTGTATGTGAAGCGCTTGCTCGACAAATTTGCGATATTCTTGCTGGCCATTTTCTACGAGCGCTTGAAAGATATCATTCTTGGAATCAAAATATTTGTAAACATTGCCTACGCTGATCCCTGCGGTTGCCGCAATGTCGGTTATTTTTGTAGCGGGCAAGCCCCGTCTTGCAATTACGTGCATGGCCGACTCTAATATTTGACGCTGCCGTTCATCTCGCAGCCTTTGATCTTTTTCTACATTTCTTGGTGACATTGAAATAGCGCCCTCCCTTGCCGTAATCGGCTCACAAACTTATCAGCTGCCCGCAAGCTGCGGTCCGTATTGATTGTAGCATAATTGCAGCCGTCAGTCGCAGCGGTCAAATCTTTGTGTAAAGGTGCTACTCTAGTGTACAATAGATGTTAGGTTTTTATAGCGAAACGTTTGTCATGCTGGCAAAGGCCAGCGATAGCCGTTTACGATTGTATTTGGAGGATATTACATATGAAATGGCATGAAATTACGATTTTCACTACTGAAGAGGCGCAAGAAATGATATCGAACTTTTTGCATGAAGCGGGCGCGGGGGGCGTGTCCATTGAGGAGTCGGGCACACTCAACAAGCAGCGGGATACATCGTTTGGCCAATGGTACGAGCATCCCCTTAATGATATTCCTGAAGGTGAAGCTATCATCAAGGGCTATTTTGGAGAAGACACAGACATGGATGCTCTAATTGAAACGATCAGACCGCGTGTCGAGGAGCTTCGTGAATTTGATATTGATCCTGGAAACGTAAAATATGCTGCTTTTGTCGTAGATGATGAGGACTGGGCGAATGCTTGGAAGCAATATTTCAAGCCGCTTCGAATAACGGATACGTTAACGATAAAGCCTACTTGGGAAGTGTACGAGCCAGGTCCGGATGAGCGGATTATTGAGCTTGATCCCGGCATGGCATTTGGAACAGGGACACATCCAACTACATCGCTATGTCTGGAGACACTAGAATTAGTTATCCGCGGCGGTGAAGAAGTGATCGACGTTGGCACAGGCTCTGGCGTCCTTGCCATTGGCGCATGTCTATTGGGCGCAAAGAGCGTCCTAGCGCTAGATCTTGACCCTATCGCTGTAACCAGTGCAAAAGCTAATGTGGAGCTGAATCATCTATCAGAAAAAGTTGAGGTTAGACTTAGCGATTTACTCGGTGTAATCAAGGATGATTCAGCAGATGCTGACCATGCATTAAGCAGCAGCTCAGTAGGGATAACGGTTCCTGTGGACATCGTTGTTGCGAATATTTTGGCTGAAATTATTTTGCTCTTCGTTGATGACGTCTACGCAGCATTGAAGCCTAACGGTATCTACATAGCTTCGGGTGTGTATAAGAATAAAGAAGAAGTAGTGGAAGAAGGCTTAATTCGTTCTGGCTTTGAAATTGTTGAGAAGCGCCGCGATGAGGAATGGATTGCATTCGTAGCGAGAAAGCCGCAGGTGGGCTAATGGATCTGCAAAGCATCATTCGAGTACCGCTTGAGGATCTGCCTTTTGTTGTTCTTTCGCTGATTATTGCATTCACTGTGCATGAGTTCGCTCATGCTTACAGTGCTTATAAATTTGGCGATGACACAGCGTATAATGCTGGCCGTGTAACGCTGAATCCACGTGTGCATCTTGATGTGCTAGGCACTCTTCTTATTATAATTGCTGGCTTTGGATGGGCGAAGCCCGTACCAGTGGATCGCAGTAAATTCAACAGTCCAAGATTGATGAGCATAATTGTAACCGCAGTTGGACCGCTAAGTAATTTATTAATGGGCATCATTGCTATTTTTATTTATGTGGTCATATTGACAACAGGGATACTTGACGGCGCTTCCGTAGGCGTTGATGCCGCTGTGCATCGTTTTTTTGATTATTTCATCTATTATAATTTTTTATTGTTTATTTTTAATTTAATTCCGCTGCCTCCGCTTGACGGCTATCGCATCATTTCTGATTTGCTGCCGCTTAAGCTTCGCTATAAGCTGGATCAGAATGTGCAGTGGGGGATGCTGATCTTCCTGCTTATCGTGTTCATTCCGCCGCTCCGAGAGGTAACGCTGGATCCGATTCTAGCTTTAGGCGATCAAATGAAGTTTAATACCTTTGCCACTGTGTACCAATTATTCAATTCATAAATAAAAGTGTTCTTTATGAGGAGATGAGTCGGAGCTGGCAACGGTTTCTGATAGATTTATGGAAGTTAAACATGTTATTATGAAGGATGGAATTTGTTTAAGGGTGGTTGGAAACGAGTATGCAGCGATATTTTGTAGCGGCGGAGCAGTTTAGTGACAACGGTATACGCTTAGTTGGCGAGGATGCGCATCATGCATTCCGTGTTATGCGTACGAAGCCAGGTGACAAGTTCATCGTTAGCGACGGTCAGTCGCGTACAGCGCTTGTTGCTGTTATTGAAGCTTCTTCTACGCTTGTTACAGCCGAAATAATGGAGATGTTACATGCAGATAGCGAGCCTGGCTGGGCAATCACTATCGCACAAAGCTTGCCTAAGGGTGACAAGATGGAGCTGGTCATTCAGAAAGGGACGGAGATCGGTGCCTATGCGTTTGTTCCTTTTCAATCTGAGCGTATGGTTGTGCAGTACGATGCGAAGAAGGAAGCAAAGCGAATCGATCGCTGGAGCAAAATAGCGAAGGAAGCAGCGGAACAGGCTCATCGCAGCCGCATACCGACACTAGAGGCGGTACATAGCTGGCGTGAGCTTATCCAATCCATAGCAGCTTATGATTTGGTATTGTTCTGCTACGAGCGTGAAGGGCATGCTGCTCATGGCAGAGGTGTTCGTACTGCAGTTCAGGAGTGGATCAACAGCACGGATTTAATCCGTGCGCCAAAGGTGCTTCTCATTGTTGGGTCCGAAGGTGGCTTTACAGACCGGGAAGCGGCTGAGGCGGAAGCAGCGGGTGCTGTTTTAGTTGGTCTGGGCAGAAGAATATTACGAACGGAAACAGCGGGAATCGTAGGATTAACCTGCTTATTATATGAATCCGGAGAAATGGGAGGAGCGTAACAACTATGCCAACAGTCGCATTTTATACGCTAGGCTGCAAAGTGAACTTCTATGATACAGAAGCAATATGGCAGCTATTCAAAAACGAAGGTTATGAGCAGGTTGATTTCGAATCAACTGCTGATGTCTACTTAGTTAATACTTGTACAGTAACGAATACAGGAGATAAGAAAAGCCGCCAAATCATTAGACGCGCCGTGCGGCGCAATCCAGACGCAGTAATTGCTGTTACAGGCTGTTACGCTCAGACGTCTCCAGCTGAAATTATGGCAATTGAAGGCGTTGACCTCGTTATTGGCACGCAGGACCGCGAAAAAATTATGAGTTTTGTCAATCAAATTCAAGGTGATCGCGAGCCGGTTAACGCCGTTCGCAATATTATGAAAACACGTGATTTCGAGGAGCTTGATGTTCCTGATTTCTCCGAGCGGACACGTGCATTCCTGAAAATCCAAGAGGGCTGCAACAACTTCTGTACCTTCTGCATCATTCCTTGGTCTCGCGGTTTATCACGCAGCCGTGCGCCGCAAAGCGTTCTTGAGCAGGCGAAGCAGCTTGTAGCCTCGGGGTACAAGGAGATTGTTCTAACAGGAATTCATACTGGCGGCTATGGCGATGATATGGAAAATTACAATCTAACCAGCTTGCTGTGGGATTTGGATAAAATTGAAGGTCTTGAGCGCATTCGCATCAGCTCCATTGAAGCAAGTCAAATAGACGATGCTATGATTGATGTGCTTAACCGTTCCAGCAAAATGTGCCGTCATTTGCACATACCGCTTCAAGCGGGTGAGGACTCTGTGTTGAAACGGATGCGTCGCAAATATACGACTGCAGAATTTGCTGCAAAAATTAAAAGGCTGCAAGAAGCTATGCCTGGCGTTGCGATCACGACAGATGTTATCGTCGGTTTCCCTGGTGAAACAGAGGAAATGTTCGAGAGCGGCTTCCGGTTTATGGAGGAAATGAAATTTGCAGAAATGCACGTCTTCCCATACTCCAAGCGGACAGGAACACCTGCTGCACGGATGGATGAACAAGTGGATGATGAGATTAAGAATGAGCGTGTGCACAAGCTGATCGACTTGTCTGAGAAAATGCAGCTCGCCTATGCGGAGCAATATGTAGGCCAGGTGCTGGATGTTATACCTGAGCGCGACTACAAGGGTGCGCCAGGCACTGGACTTGTTATGGGCTACACGGATAATTATATTCAAGTGGTATTCAATGGCACGGAAGCGTTGATCGGCAAGCTTTGCCGTGTCAAAATTACAGAAGCCGGCGTTAATGAATGCCGTGCCAAGCTGGTTCGCGTATTGGAGGACACACCATTGCCAAGCAGTGAGCTAGATCTGCATAGCTTCGTTTTGGAGCGTCCAGAAGCGATAAGAGCTTAGCCAACAAAGCTTGACAGATGCGGGGGTTCCTTTGCTAATCGATTCCTTAACAGGATTAGATGGAGGAATCCTTTGCTGCATATACTATTGAATGAATGCTGCAAGGAGGAAATGGACATGAAGGAAATTTCAGCAGGCGGAGTCGTATTTCGTCGTACCGAGGAAGGCAATCTGCAAATTCAGCTCATTCAGGATCGTTATGGAAAAGTATCGTTGCCCAAAGGTAAAATGGAGGCTGGCGAAACGATTGAACAGACCGCTCTGCGAGAAATTGTCGAGGAGACTGGACTTGAAGGCGTGATCATTGCTCCCATAGATCAAATTAAATATAAATATGAGCATGAGTCGCATGGTACGGTAGATAAAGAGGTTCATTATTATTTGGTTGAGGCTGTCGGCGGCTCCCTGCAGGCTCAGGTGGAAGAGATACGCGGAGTAGATTGGTTTGAGCCGCAGGAGGCATGGAGGCGCCAGAAGCAATCCGGGTATGATAATAACCATCGTATTGTGGCCGGAGCCTTTCAGCTGCTTGGACTGCAAACGAGCTAATGCTAGGCTGTGGGCTCTATTTTGCGGAATACGGCTAAATAGCAGAAGGGCAGCGCGAGCAGCGAGCTTAAAACATTGAATATCGTCTGGGCACGGGCGATTTGTCCGGCAGGCGTCGTTGAAATCCATTCGGATATGGCAGTAAGCTCACCGATAAACGGCATAAATAGCAAAGCCCCGCCTGCATTAAGTATGACGTGGGACCATGCTACATACTGACCGGCCTTAGAGCCGCCGATGGACGCCAGCAGGGCAGTTGCGCAGGTGCCGATGTTAGCCCCAAGCACAACGGCAATGCCAAGCTCAATAGGCATAACGCCAGCGGAAACAAAACCCATGATGATACCGATGACGGCAGCGCTGCTATGGACAGCTGCTGTGAGAACGGCACCGGCTGCGAGTCCCCACCAGAGGCTGCCCGTTGCTTTTCCAAGAAACCAGCTGAATAAAGGGCTGTCCTGAACAGCAGGGCCTACACCTTGCATCATGGTCATTCCTGTTAATAGCAATGCAAAGCCGCACAGAACGACGGATATAGATCGAAGCGAATCCAGCCAGCGGGTTTTGCGGAGCGCGGGTATCAGACGCAATTCCCCGAATATAGCGGTAATTAGCCATAATCCTATTGAGAAGCCTAATAAAGGAATGGCTACCTTATTAAGATTTAATCCAATAATTTCTGTCGTGATGCATGTGCCAATATTGGTGCCTAATATAATTCCTAGTGTTCGAGGGAAGGTAAGCAAGCCCGCGTTGACCATGCCGATAGCGATGACCGTTACTGCTGTGCTGCTTTGAAGAAAAGCTGTTGTAACTGTGCCAATCGCTAGCCCATGGATAGGTGTTGCTGTTGAGCGGGCGAGAATACCGGTCAAATATGGGCCGGCTAATCGGTGAAGTGCAAGCTCCATCAGCTTCATGCCGCACATAAAGACAGCAAACCCAAGCAGCATTGGAATGAGAATGGTATGAACCATTAGATGATCTCCTTATTGGTTAGTGAAGAATAATTTCGTATGTATACATATGCATGAGATAAGACAAGCATGACTAGCCAGCTTAACGAGGGGAAGAGAAAAACAACGTGAGTAATCCAAAAATATATCTTCAGAAGGCAAGAAAGAAAAGACTGGAGCAAGGTCATCCGTGGGTTTATGCAACTGAAATCGACCGTTTGGAGGGAGACGCGCAGCCCGGTGATTTGGTAGATGTGGTTACCCATCAAGGGCGCTATTTGGCAACGGGCTATTGGAATCCAAAATCACAAATTACGGTGCGTGTCGTTGCCTATCAGCCTATTGCCGCTATGGATGCAGATTTCTTCCGCAGTCGGCTTCGTGATTGCCAGGAGCATCGCCGCCGCTTTGTAGCAGATGCGGATTGCCGTTTAGTATACGGCGAGGCGGATTTTCTGCCAGGCCTGGTGGTTGATCGGTTCGATAACGTATTGGTGCTCCAGCTATTGACGCTTGGAATGGACGCAAGAAGAGAAGCGCTGATCGAAGCACTAATCGACGTGTTTCAACCACAGGGGATCTACGAGCGCAGCGATGTTAGCGTTAGGGGACTTGAGGGACTGGAAGAGAGAACCGGTGTGCTATATGGGGATTGCCCGTCCATTTTGCAAATTGAAGAGAATGGCTTGAAGCTGGAGGTTGATATCGTAGAGGGCCAAAAAACAGGCTATTTCTTCGATCAACGTGAAAATCGTGCGGCTATCGCTCCGCTTATGACCGGCTGGGGAGGCCGGAGCGGAATACGGCTTGCGAGTCGTGAAACTTTAGATGCAGGCGCTCAAGAAGCGCTGAGCTTATCCGGAGACAATAGAGCTCTAGTGCCGGTGAATGCAAATGGAAAACTCGTTACCTTCCCTTATTGGGACGGTGCTTCTGTACTGGAATGCTTTGCCCATACCGGCAGCTTTACGCTGCATGCATGCAAGTATGGCGCGAAGAAGGTGACCTGTCTTGATGTATCGGAGCACGCCATCAACACTGCTAAGCGCAACGTCGAACGCAATGGTTATTCTGATCGCGTAGAGTTTGTCGTAGCAGATGCATTTGAATATTTACGTGCGCAGGTGAAAGGTGCTGAAGAGCGCAAACAGCGCAGCCTTGGCGGTGCTGATACCTCTAAGAAGCTCGAAGGTGGAGCAGGACGAACATGGGATGTCGTTATTTTGGATCCGCCCGCATTTGCCAAAACGAAGAGCGCTGTGCCAGGGGCATGCCGCGGCTATAAGGACATTAACTTACAAGGGCTTAAGCTTGTGAACGACGGTGGATATCTTGTTACGGCAAGCTGTTCCTATCATATGCGTCCCGAATTGTTCTTGGAGACGATTCAAGAGGCTGCAGTAGATGCAGGTAAGCTGCTGCGTTTAGTCGAATGGCGTGCCGCAGGCAAGGATCATCCACAGCTGCTTGGCGTAAATGAGGGACATTATTTGAAATTTGCGATTTTTGAAGTAAGAAGCAAATAATCGAGATTGTATAGACGGGAGAGCTGCACATGTCGCTTCGCTTTGTCATCGGACGTTCGGGAACTGGAAAAACATCCTATTGCTTGAACGAAATTAGGGAGCAGCTGCGTGTTCAACCGGACGGGCCTCCGCTCGTCATGCTCGTACCAGAGCAGGCTACCTTTCAGACGGAGTATGCACTGCTTCAAACAGGAGAATTAAGCGGAACGATCAGGGCACAGGCGCTAAGCTTTCGGCGTCTGGCCTTCCGGGTTATGCAGGAAACCGGCGGTACGGCACTTACACCCATCGGTGATACAGGCAAGCATATGCTGCTCTACAAAATTGTCCATCGATTAGGACAGCAGCTTGAGCTTTTTCAAAGCGGAGCGGAGCAGCCTGGTTTTATTGACCGGCTTGCTGAGCTGCTTACCGAATGGAAGCGCTATGGCATTGATGCGGAGCTTTTGCAGGACAAGCAAAATGCGAACAACGCGAGCGCGGGTCAGTCTACTTTATTAAACCGCAAACTGCATGATTTACAGCTAATTTATAGTCAGATGGAGCAGGAACTCGCGGGCATGTATATCGACGCCGAGGATTATTTGCGTTATTTGCAAAATGGATACGCAGATGCTCCCGCTATGCAAGGCGCCCAAATATGGGTGGATGGCTTTTTTGGTTTTACACCTACCGAATTTGAAGCTTTAGGCACGTTAATCGCGTCCTCTGCTGAGGTGACGGTTACACTAACACTTAATCGGGATTATCAAGCAGGAGAGCAGCCGCATGAGCTGGATCTGTTCCATCCGACGGCCGTTACCTATAACACGCTGATGGAGCTTGCAGCCAAACACGAGGTAGAGGTAGTGCCTCCTACCATTCTAGGCGAAGCTTTGCCTGTCCGCTTTACGAGTAGCCCGATGCTGGCCCATCTGGAGAAGCATTACAGCGAGCGCATTCCTATGCTTATATCAGATAAAGAAATGCTTGATCCTGAAAATATTCGCTGTGGTGTATCCCTTCATGCTGCCGCAAATCGTCGGGCTGAGGTCGAAGCTGTCGCGCGTGATATTATTCGCAGAGCTCAGCATGAAGGTTTGCGCTGGCGAGATATTGCAGTGATGGTTCGCAATAATGAGGATTATGCCGATTATATTGGTCTCGTATTTACGGATTATGGCATTCCTTTTTTTGTGGATCAGAAGGAAAAGGCCGTTCATCATCCGCTGGTTGAATTTATCCGTTCCGCTCTGGAAACCGTGCTGTTTGGTTGGCGGTATGATGCGGTGTTCCGCTGCGTGAAGACAGAGATGCTGTTCCCAATGGATGGCAGTCTGCTGCGGGAATGGTTCGACATGCTGGAAAATTTTGCGCTTGCTGCTGGCATCGACGGCTGGAAATGGCTCGATAAGCGGCGCTGGCATCCATTAGTGCCTGTATCACTCGATGATGATGATGAGATGGAAGTGAAAATCAGTGAAAAAGCGCAGCGTGAATTTGACATTGTGCTGGCAGCAAGGGAAGCCGTTGTGCAGCCGCTCAACCGCTTCGGCGAAGCGCTTAAAAAAGCGGGAAATGTTCAAGAAATGTGTGAAGCGCTGTATCGCTTGCTCGAACATTCAGATGCAGCAGATCGCTTGGAGCGCTGGGGAATTCTAGAGGCCCAAGCTGGAAAAACACAGCGTGCCAGAAGTCATCGCCAGCTGTGGGACAGCGTTATGCAGCTGCTGGACCAATTAGTTGAGCTTGCTGGAGCGGAGACGGTAACTCCTGAGCTGTTTGCTGGCATGATTGAAGCAGGGCTGGACAGTCTGAAGCTGGCAGCTGTGCCGCCTGCCCTTGATCAGGTGCTGATCGGCAGCATGGATCGGACCAGATCTGGACAAGTACAGGTCTCCTATGTGCTCGGAGCCAACGATGGCGTGATGCCGATGCGGGTAAAGGAAGATGGCATACTTACGGAGCAGGAGAGAGAGCGGCTTGCCGAGGATGGCCTAGCGATGGCACCGGGAGTACGCCGGCGCCTGCTTGATGAGCGATTTATGATTTACAACGCATTAACTGCTCCTAGCCGGCATTTATGGCTTAGCTGGGCGCAGGCGGATGAGGAAGGGAGAAGCTTGCTCCCATCTGAAATCATTCGGCAGATTCGCCAGCTGTTTCCTGGTATTCCGATTCAAAGCATTGCGGCAGAGCCGTCACCAAGCTTGTCAATCTTGGAGCAGAGTATGTTCGTATCTCAGCCGCAGCGAACTCTTTCCTATTTGATTGCAGCGATTCGAAAATGGCAAAATGGGGCTGCTATCGCTCCATTTTGGTGGGATATGTACAATTGGTTTGCGATTCGCCCAGAATGGCAGCGCAAGCTGCAGCTGCTGACGGGCTCCTTGTCCTATGTGAATCAGGAGCTTTATCTTTCTAAGGAAACGGCAAGGGAGCTCTATGGTGCACGTCTGCAAGTCAGCGTATCCCGTATGGAGCGGTTCGTATCCTGTCCGTTCCAGCATTTTGCGATTCATGGCTTAAAGCTGCGGGAGAGAAAGCTCTATCGATTGGATGCGCCTGATGTCGGGCAGCTGTTTCACGCGGCACTCAGCAAGATGACGAATAGTCTCGGCGGAGGCTGGGGGAAGGCCACAGAAGCAGAATTGAAGGCTGTCGCAGCGCAGACGGTAGATGAGCTGGCGCCTAAGCTGCAATCGCAAATTTTGCTTAGCAGCAGCCGGTTTCAATATATTGCGCGCAAGCTAAAAGAAATCGTTGGGCAAGCGGCTCTAATGCTGGGCGAGCATGCGCGAAGAGCGAAATTTCAGCCGGTCGGAACAGAAGTTGCTTTTGGACCGGACGGCACATTGCCTGCACTGCGTATCCCGCTTGAAGACGGCGGGGAGCTGGAGATTATCGGCAGGATCGACCGTGTCGATGCAGCAGATACGGAGGAAGGCTTGCTTCTGCGCGTGCTGGACTACAAATCAAGCTCGACTCATTTGCGGCTTGAGGAAGTAGCTTTTGGCTTGTCACTGCAAATGCTGACCTATTTGGACGTGCTCGTTACCTATGCGCCCGCTTGGCTCGGTAAAGCCGCATCGCCTGCGGGGGTATTGTACTTCCACGTGCACAATCCTGTGCTGGCATTAACGAACAGGGTGAGCCCTGCTGAAGCGAGCGGTCAGCTGCTTAAGCGCTTTAAGACAAGAGGGCTGATATCAGCTAATGCGGACACGGTCAGACTGATGGATGACGAATTAGAGACCGGCTACTCTGAGCTTCTTCCTGTCGCCTTGAAACGCGATGGCACCTTTTACAGCAGCTCCTCAGTGGTGACGAATGAACAGTGGGATGTGCTTAGGCAGTCTGTTCGGCATAAGATCGGGCAGATTGGCAGCGCCATTCAGGCGGGCGAGGTGTCGATCGAGCCTTACCGAATGGGAACGAAAACTCCTTGCCAATATTGTGATTATAAAGCGGTCTGTCAGTTTGATGCGCAGTTTGACGGGAATGAATATAAGAAGCTAAGCAAGCCTGCGAAGGAAGAAATATGGCAGCAGCTGGAGAAGGAGTAGAAGAGGATGCATACTGCAAAGGATTCCCCAAAGCCGGAAAACAGCATATGGACGGATGATCAATGGGATGCTATCGTGACGAGCGGCTCCAATATCCTTGTCGCTGCTGCTGCAGGATCGGGTAAAACGGCAGTTCTAGTCGAACGTATTATCCGCAAAATATCGGCTAACACGGATGTGGATCGTCTTCTTGTAGCTACCTTTACGAAGGCGGCGGCTGCAGAGATGAAGGATCGTATTCGGGTCGCCTTGGAGCAGGAGCTGGAGCGGCAGCCTGATTCTGAGCATCTGCGCCGTCAATTGGCTTTGATGAACCGAGCTTCAATTACGACGCTGCACTCTTTTTGTATGGATGTCATCAGGCGTTACTATTCACTTATCGGTCTGGATCCCGGGTTTCGAATTGCCAACGAGACGGAGAGCGAGCTGATGAGGCTTGATGTGCTCGACCAGCTGTTTGAACAAAAGTATGAAGGTGCGGGTGATGAAGGCGCTTTTCTGCGCTTAGCGGATCTTTATGGGGGTGAACGCGGCGATGAGCCGCTTTACCGCCTAGTTCAGCAGCTGTACGATTTCGCGCAAAGCCATCCGTGGCCTGCGCATTGGCTGCGGCAGACGGCAGAAGCGTTCAATGTTGCCGATGTAGCAGCGCTGCAAAGCAGCGATTGGGTCGTTAGTCTGAAAAATGACATTCAGCTTACTTTAGAGGGTGCTGTTTCATTGCTTCATCAGGCGCTGGAGTTGACACGTCAGCCAGCGGGACCAGCACCGTATGCAGCAACATTTGACGATGATTTGCAGGTGGTCAGCGCTCTTGCAGAGCGTATTCATACGACGCCCTGGGAGAGCTGGGTAGAGCCCTTCCAAGCGGTTCAGTTCGGCAAGCTCAAAGCGATGCGCGGGGATGAATATGATAAGTCGCTGCAGGAGCAAGCCAAGGAGCTTCGCGATAATGCGAAGAAGCTGATAACTGCCTTGGCTGATGAACTGTTTGGCAGAACGGCTGAACAATTTTTGGAGGAGCTGCAGGAGCTTGCGCCGCTCATGAAAGCATTGGCAGAGCTGGTCATTGAATTTGGACAAGCGTACGAAGCTGCGAAGCGGTCGAAAGGCTTGCTTGATTTTGGTGATTTGGAGCATTATTGCTTGCGTATTTTGCGTGATCATTCCTCAACGCCGGAGCGAATGATGCCTTCGGTAGCAGCGACTGAATTCCAGCAGCAATTCGATGAAATATTGCTCGATGAATATCAGGACACGAATATGGTACAGGAAGCGATCGTGTCGTTAATCGAAAGACCAGGCACGGGAAATCGTTTTATGGTTGGCGATGTGAAGCAGAGCATATACGGCTTCCGCCTTGCAGAGCCGAAGCTGTTTCTGCAAAAATATAAATCGTATCTTTCCCTCCGCGAAGCAGGCGAGCGTTCGGAAGCGGAAGGGCCTAAAGCAATACGGATCGATTTGGCCCGTAATTTCAGAAGCCGCTCGGAGGTTGTTGACGGGGTCAACGCGGTATTCCGCGCCATTATGCGTGAAAATGTAGCCGAGATGGACTATGATGAGCGTGCTGAGCTCGTTTGCGGCGCTTCTTATCCGATCAGTGTGCCTGCTGATCGTTGTCAAGTTGAGTTTGCTGTTTTGAACAAAGGGGCTTCAAAGGATGACGAGGCCGCTGCTGAAGAAGACAACGAGACCGTTGAGCTTGCTGACGATAGCGAGCAAACGTCAGGCAGTGTGCCAGTGGAATCGGCAGAAGAGCTAAAAGCAGCACAGCTGGAGGCGCGCTGGATTGCTCAGCAGCTGCAAGTGCTCATAGACAGCGGCTTTCAGGTTTACGACGGAAAGCGGCGCGAGAATCGTCCTTTGCAATGGAGAGATGTCGTTATACTGCTGCGAGCAACGCAGCAATGGGCGCCTATCATCATTGAGGAGCTCCAGAGCTGCGGTATTCCTGCTTATGCGGAGCTGAGCAGCGGATATTTTGACGCAACGGAAGTAGAGACAATGCTGTCGTTGCTTCGAGTCATCGATAATCCATATCAGGACATTCCGCTGGCGGCAGCGCTGCGTTCTCCCTTATTTGCGCTTGATGCGGAGGAGCTTGCCCGTATTCGTATTCAATCAGCAAAAGGATCCTATTACGATGCTGTAATGCTTTCGGCTGGCAATTTGATGCTTGATGAGGAGACTCGAACTAAGCTGTCATTATTTTTGAACAGCTTGGATCGTTGGCGTGAGGAGGCAAGGCAGGGCTCGCTTGCGAATTTGCTATGGGAAATATACCGCGAAACAGGCTATTATGATTTCGTCGGGGGTTTGCCAGGCGGCACACAGCGCCAAGCGAATTTGCGTGCGCTGCATGACCGAGCGAGGCAATATGAAGCGACATCCTTCCGCGGCTTATTTCGTTTCCTGCGCTTTATCGAGCGCATGCGCGATAGCGGGGGAGACTTAGGGACGGCAAGGGCGCTCGGTGAGCAAGAGGATGTCGTGCGGATCATGTCTATTCACAAGAGTAAAGGTCTTGAATTTCCTGTTGTATTCGTTGCCGGCTTAGGCAAGCTCTTTAATCAGCAAGATGTGCGAAGCGCCTTCTTGAAGCATAAGGAGCTTGGATTCGGACCTCGCTTTGTTGATCCGGCCTTGCGTATCAGTTATCCTACTTTGCCTTATTTGGCCATTCGCAGGGCGATGCGCAAGGAAATGCTTGCTGAGGAAATGCGTATTCTATACGTTGCTTTGACTCGGCCGAAGGAGAAAATGTTTCTCGTTGCGACAGTAGCTGATGCAGATGCGAAGCTTAAGCGGTGGCTTGCTTCCGTCGATGCCAACAGCTGGATACCGGATTTCCGCGTTGCAGCAGCAAGGTCCTTTATTGACTGGCTGGGACCACTCGCAGCTATGCAAATGGCGGAGAAAGAGCAGGAAGCAGTGAGCGCACCGCAGTGGCGGGCAGGCATTGTTTCAGCCTCGTTATTTGGTAAGGAGGCAGCAGCAGCGATCGAGGAGCCGAGTGAGCAGGACACGGCCAAAGAAGAGCGGCTTCAAGCGGTTACCTCTTTGTCGCTTCTTGAAGGAATTGAGGAGAATGAAGAGCTTCGGTTGCGGCTGGAATGGCAATATCCGCACCAAGCGGCGGCCTTGCTTGCAGCCAAAACATCGGTAACTGAAATGAAAAGACTGCACGCAGTTGAGGACGAGGATGCTGCCCCGCTGCCGGGACAGGCTGCTGATGTGGCTGAGGAGCAAAGAGAACAGGAGCCATCCCTTATACCGGCTTCGGGCTATACTTTTCGTTTGAGGCGCCCTGCTTTTATGGAAGAGAAATCGCTAACCGCTGCTGAGAAAGGCTCCGTTAATCATTTACTTATGCAGCATGTGCCGCTTACAGGAAATGTGGATGAAGCGAATCTGAAGGAAACGCTCGACGGCATGATCGCAAGGCGTCTAATGACGACGCTGCAGTCCAAAGCGTTAGATCTGCCGGCAGTTGCCGCTTTCTTCGAAGGCGAGCTTGGACAGCGGCTGCTCAGCGCAGGGTGGGTGCGGCGCGAGGTTCCTTTCAGCTGCATGTTTCCTGCCAGTCGCGTTTATCCGGAATCTGAGGAATCGCTCGCTCAGGAGCCCATATTAATTCAAGGGGTAATTGACTGCTTATTTGAGGATGAAGCAGGCATCGTTCTGCTTGATTACAAAACAGATCGAATCTCTAATCAGCAATGGACCGAGGCGGCAGAGCGGCATCGGTTTCAGCTTGAGCTTTACGCAGAAGCAATTGAATCCGTGCTTGGCCGCAAAGTGGACGAGTGCCACATCTTCTTTTTTGATGGGGGGCAGTCGGTAAGCTTGAGAAAGTAGAACATAGTATATAAGGAGGCAGCGAAGTTGGAACAGCAGCAAACGGGCAAACGCTCGATCGCACTGCCGATTACACTCGTCATTCTTGTGTTCAGTCTAATTGGCAACGTATTTTTGTATTCGCAATTTTTGCAGCATAAGCAGGAAAATAATTTTGTGACCGGCCAAAGGATCTACGAGGCAGGCTCAGAATCGAAGAAATTTATTTCGGAAATGATTTTACAGCTAGACGCCTTTATGCAAAGCAAAGAATTAGATGAGCGTCTAGCTTTGTATTTCGCAGCTGGGAAAGTTTATGCGCAAGGCCAAGGCTTGATTGACTTTGCGGCTGAGGCTTCAAATCTTTCAGCAGAGTCTAGTGGCATAGATATTGCTCTATTTTCTGGGTATTTAAAAGATATGGAAGCGGGTCTGCTAGCTATCGGGCGTAATGATGCGTTATTAAGCGATGAGGATCAGTCGTATGTGGCTAGCTTGAAAAGCACATTAGGAGAAATGTCGGTCATTATGGACAATTTCAACACTAATATTGATGGAAATCGAAATGCGATTATTCGTTTGTCCAGCGGTCTTGACTGGATTGAGCTTGCCGAGGAGCTTCAGCAGGCGATTAATTCAAATGCTGGACAGTAATATTGGACGAGCATTCGATTTTTCGATATGATTGGAGAAGTATATTGAACTGGGGGTGAAACCTATGGACTGTATTTTTTGCAAAATAATCGAAGGCACGATTCCGTCGAAAAAAGTTTTTGAGAACGATAGAATTATTGCATTTCACGACATACAGCCAGCTGCTCCGGTACATCTTCTCATCATTCCGAAGAAGCATATCCCGACAATGAATGACGTAGCCGATGAGGATGCATCGTTGCTTGCTGAGCTGTTCGCAGTAGCCCGTCAAATCGCCAAGGAGCAAGGCATTGCAGAGTCTGGCTATCGACTTGTGAACAATGTAAATGCTGATGGAGGGCAAATTGTGTACCATTTGCATATCCATTTGCTAGGGGGAACTAAACTTTCTCCGGTATTGACAAATATCCAAAGTTGACACTGCCTTTTGGTTTGACATATAATTAAATTTGATAAACCGTGTATTAGCTCTGGACGGTCTGTTTCGGAGGGAGGGAAAACTAGTGTCTGAAACTAAAGTTCGCAAGAATGAAACTATTGATGCTGCTCTTCGCCGCTTTAAACGTTCCATCGCTAAAGATGGAGTTCTAGCTGAGGTGAAAAAACGCAAGCATTATGAAAAACCAAGTGTTAAGCGCAAGAAGAAGTCTGAGGCTGCGCGCAAGAGAAAGTTTTAGGAGGATCCTTCCATAATGAACCTGAGCGAAAGATTGACCGACGATATGAAGCAAGCCATGAAGAATCAGGACAAGTTTAAGCTTTCCGTTATTCGTATGATGCGCGCGTCAGTGAAAAACTTGGAAATCGATCTCAAGCGTCCGTTGGACGATAACGAAGTGCTTGATATATTGAGTCGTGAAATCAAACAACGTAAAGATTCCCTCCAAGAATTTAAAAAAGCCGGCCGTGATGATTTAGTAGCGGGTCTTGAGGTCGAAATTGAAATTATTGGTCAATACCTTCCCGAACAGCTGACTGAAGAAGAGATTCAAGAGATAGTAACGCAGACCATCCATGAACTCGGTGCTTCTTCCAAAGCCGATATGGGAAAAGTTATGAGTGCTCTTTTGCCTAAAACAAAAGGACGCGCTGACGGTAAGCTAGTAAATCAACTCGTGCAGCAACATCTTAACTAACTAAACATTCGGACTCACAAAGCACCCCTGAATAAGGGGTGTTTTTTTACTTGTAGGAAAGTATATCAGCTCGCGAGCCGTTTCACCTTGACGCTGTGTATAATTGGCTATATGAAAATATAGTCGTTTTTGAAACGTTTTTGCTTGAATATCGTATTAGGGAATATTATATGAAAAAAAAAGGAGGAACCTTCTTGCATATGAATCGATTGCGAAGAAGATTGTCCGCCGCTCCTATTGCCTGGCTCGCAGCAATCATTCTGGTTACGTTTGCAGGCTGTTTTGGCGCACCATCGGAGCAAGCGAAAGCAGCAAGCGACACTGGACCTGCTGTCTATGTCATTCCCGTTAAACAGACGGTTGAATCGGGTCTTCAATCTTTTTTGGAGAGAGCCTATAAAGAGGCTGAGGAAGCAAAAGCAGAGCATGTCATACTTGTCATTAATACACTTGGCGGGAAAGTTGTAAACGCTGAGAGTATTGGTCATTTTATTAGGGAGAGCAAAATTCCGACAACAGCGTTTGTTGAAGGGAAAGCGGTATCAGCAGGTACTTATATTGCACTAAATGCTGACAATATCGTCATGCAGCCAGGCAGTACGATTGGTGCTGCGGCAGTTGTTGATGGATCAGGCCGGCTGTTGGAGGATCCGAAAACAATTTCCTTTTGGACCTCTGAGATGAGTGAATCCGCTGGATTGCAAGGGCGAGACAAGAACATCGCCGCAGCGATGGTTGATATTAACGTTTCCTTGGATCTGAAGGATAAGATTGGCAGAGACAAGCAGAAGGGTGAAATACTATCCTTGACTGCAAGTGAAGCGGAGAAGGTAGGCTATTCCGAGCATACTGCAGCTTCGGTTGATGAAGTCGTGAAATGGCTGGGTCTTGAAGACCGAACGCAGATTGAGGTTACGCCCTCACTTGCAGAACAAACAGCGAGGTGGCTAGTAAACCCTGTCGTTATGACCGTACTGCTTATACTCGGTATCGCGGGTGTTATTATTGAAATGCTCATTCCAGGCTTTGGTGTTCCAGGCATCGTTGGGATATTGTCATTCGGACTGTATTTCTTCGGTCATTACGTTGCTGGATTTGCCGGTATGGAGTCAGTTGTTTTGTTCGTAATCGGTATTGCCTTACTCATTATCGAGATATTTGTCCCAAGCTTCGGCATATTAGGAATTCTGGGTAGCGCGGCATTAGTAGCAGGTGTGGTTACTGCGGCGTCTGATCCTATGACTGCGTTTATCTCTATCGTAATCGCGTTAGTAGCGGCGATTATTCTAATCTCCATCTATGTAAGGATGAACAGAACGAAGGGGATTTGGAACAAGTTCATTTTGCGTGATAAACTAACAACGGAGCAAGGCTACCTGTCCGCTGATGTGAAGGATTCATTGCTTGGGCTGGAGGGTACAACCATTACTCCGCTTCGTCCCGCTGGAACCGTACAAATCGGAGATAACCGCGTTGATGTTGTCACTTCTGGTGAATTCGTTGATGCGAATCGCAAGGTAAAGGTCGTTAAGGCAGAAGGTACTTGGGTAGTCGTTAAAGAAATTGTTTAGTAGATAAAAAAATATGGAGGTTAGAATATATGGATCCATTAGTTTCTTTTCTAATTTTAGCTGTTGTCGTTATAGTCGTTCTGTCTGTATTTCTTAGTTTTTTCCCGATTATGCTTTGGATATCTGCACTTGCATCGGGTGTTCGTGTAAGTATTATTACACTTGTAGCGATGCGTTTGCGCCGCGTAGTCCCAAGCAGAATCGTCAATCCCTTGATCAAAGCTACAAAAGCAGGTCTTGGCTTAAATATAAACCAGCTCGAGAGTCACTTCCTTGCTGGTGGTAACGTTGACCGTGTAGTAAATGCATTGATTGCTGCGCAGCGCGCAAACATTCCTCTCATATTCGAGCGTGCGGCTGCGATTGATTTGGCTGGACGTGATGTGCTGCAAGCAGTACAAATGAGCGTTAACCCAAGAGTGATCGAGACGCCAACCGTTGCTGCAGTAGCGAAGGACGGTATTGAAGTTAAGGTTAAGGCACGAGTAACCGTGCGTGCCAATATTGATCGTCTCGTCGGCGGTGCCGGTGAAGAAACGATAATTGCCCGTGTTGGTGAGGGTATTGTAACGACAGTAGGTTCTGCGAATTCTCACAAAGATGTCCTTGAAAATCCAGATATGATTTCACGTACCGTTCTAGGCAAAGGTCTTGACGCTGGTACAGCTTTTGAAATCTTATCGATCGATATTGCGGATGTGGATGTAGGCAAAAACATCGGTGCACATCTGCAAACAGAGCAAGCCGAAGCAGATAAGAAAATTGCGCAGGCAAAAGCGGAAGAGCGTCGCGCGATGGCCGTTGCACACGAGCAGGAAATGAAAGCGAAGGTCGTAGAGATGGAAGCTCGAGTTGTGGAATCGGAATCACAGGTTCCGCTTGCAATGGCTGAAGCTCTTAGAACTGGGAAAATTGGTGTAATGGACTACCTTAACTTGAAAAACATCGAGGCTGACACCCAAATGCGCAATACTATCGGCAATCAGGAAGGCTCCACTGACCACAAAGATGGACGCTAATGCTTAGGCATAACCTAGCTATTGCATTACGCGCAGCTGCGTGCTGGAGGTGAAGACAGCTTGAAAATTATTGATTTTTTGATGGACAACATCTTTATCGTCGTTATTATTTTTGGAGCGCTGGCGTCGTTATTTGGCAAGTCAGGCTCCAAGAAGAAGCTGCCTGGGCAAATGCCGGACTTTGGGGGAGGCGGTCTGCCGAGAAATGTTTTTCCTCAGACTAATGACCCTAAACCGGTAATTGACCAGCAAGCAGAAATGCAGGGGAATGAGGGGCAGACGGTTTATCGTTCTCTTCATGATCAGGAACGTCAAACCGTTGTTGATGCTCCCTATGAACGCTCGTATATTGCTGCACCTCCAGAGACGGCTAGATCAGCCGCTAGGGAACGTGCGCTGCAAGGGGCTAAAGTAAGTGGATCTGCATCACGCAACGTCTCAGAACGCAATTCAGCAGCCCAAGAGATGCGGGATTCATCTACACGCGTTGAGGATATGCGTAAAGCGGTCGTGTGGGCAGAGGTTCTTGGTCCGCCTCGCTCGAAGAAGCCGTTTGGGAAATAAAAAAAACCGTCGAAGCATACTGCTTCGGCGGTTTTTTTTCTCAAAATACAGGAAAGTATATCATTTCGCGATACTTTCTCTATATTTCTCGGAATGAAACGCGCCGCGCCGCCAAAGGACGGCGACAGCCGTTCCACCTTGATTATCTTTGAACTTTTTATAGTCGATTTGCGATAGTTGTAGTGGGGGAAGAAGAAAAGTTCTAAACCAGTGCATGAAAATGATCGTGGGGGCATAGCTCAGCTGGGAGAGCGTCCCAATAGCATGAGGTCACTGCAAAAGTACAGGATAGCTTCCGCACTGGGAGTAGGAGACGTGAGGATTTGAGGAGCGGCACGGAGCGTGGGGGAAGTTGAGGAAAAAGACGATGTATGTGTTCGTTTGTGTGAAGGATATGGAGCCCACACAAACATGCCTGGAACAAAGGCGGCAGCATCACGAACTCTGTCGTGATAGTCAATCATAAGAATGAGTAGTAGAGTAGTAGGCTATCCTGCACATTTGCAGGGTAGCCTACTCTTTTTACTGTTTTAGGACAGCTATCCTGTACGTAAGCAGGATAGCTGCCCACAATGAAGATCAGATGGCTGGAAATGAGCTGAAATGACGATCTATAGTGCGTGAGTACAGGATAGGTTAGCTAGAGCGTCCCAATAGCACGAAGTTACTGCAAAAGTGCAGGATAGCTTCCGCGCTGGGAGTAGGAGTAGGAGTAGGAGTAGGAGTAGGAGTAGGAGTAGGAGTAGGAGAAGTGAGGATTGGAGGAGCGGCATCAAGCGTGGGGAACGTTGAAGGAAAAGACGATGTGTGTGTTCGTTTTGTGAAGTGTATGGGGGATACTCAAACATGCCTAGAACAAAGGCAGCGGCCGTACGAACTCTGCCCGAGACAGTCAATAAAGTAGACGTTCCTGCGCATTTGCAGCATAGCAGCCAACAATGGAGACAAGACGGCTGGAGATGAGCTGAAACGGCGAGCTAAAATGTGTGAGTATAGGATTGGCTTGTTAGTACAAGTACGAGCTGGTTGGTTGCACACCCCAAGAAAAAATGAATAGCTGAATTTTAGAATGATCACGGGGGCTTAGCTCAACTGGGAGAGCACTTGCATGGCATGCAAGAGGTCAGGGGTTCAGTTCGCGCGGACGAAGGGAATGCAGAGGAGCAAGGCGTCTGGATCTAACGCTAAAATTCATCGGCAAATACGTTTCGTCAGCCGTTACATCTTGAGCGGTTGAAAAGCTGCTGATGCAGATTCATCTCATATTTAGCTTGCCGTTTGCATATTTTGGTACAGTACAACAAAATCGTTATCCTTTTGTTTGACTGCGGCAAGTTTTTTGCTATATAAGTAGAACTTAAAAAATGAATATTTAGCGGAGCGAGAAGATCGTTCTGGAGAAACAAAGAGTCTGGCTGCAACCGCGTTTGAAAAGAATGGTCTACTCGCTTCGTTTTAACTTCACATTTATAAATGCAATGAGAATTAGATGGAATTCTCCCGCTAAAATAACGTTGTTCGCTTGGCATACGAAAATAGATGGAATTTCTCCCGTTAATTTTACTGTTTTTCATGAATTTCGGCTGATTCCTTAGAATTAGAGGGAGAAATTCCATCTATATAAGTTGAACTTAAAAAATGAAGATTTAGCGAAGCGAGAAGATCGTTCTGGAGAAACGAAGTGCTCGCCTTTGCAGCCTTATTCTCACCTTTAAATGTCTTAGGAAATCAAAGAATCTGGCTGCAACAGCGACCCTTCAGAATGATCTACTCGCGCAGCGCCTAAAACGTAAATTTTTAGTTCAAATTATATCGTTTTCTATGAAACCTTGAAGGAGGCAAAGAATCGTCCATGCGTCGTATAAAAAAGAAATTTCGAAAAATAACAGCAGAGCTGCTCGATATGCCGCATGATGTCGTATTTGATTTGCCTCGTCTAACGATGATTGGGGATTGTCAATTATATATCGAAAACCATCGCGGCGTCGTTCATTTCTCAAGTGAACGTTTGAGATTAGCTTTAAGCAAAGGGCAGCTTGAGGTCATCGGAAGCTCACTGGTGATTCGTACCATTTGGACGGAGGAAGTGTTTGTGGAAGGTCAAATTTCGAGCATTCAGTTGATTCCATAGGTTGAAAAGACTGTCGTTGCTTTTAGGCTAAATGTATGGGAGGGGAATGAATTGAGCGGAAAAGGTGCAGATTGGTTAAAAGGAATGGTTACTGTTCATATAAGGGGAGGAGAACCGGAGGAGCTGGTAAATAAAGCTCTTGCTGGTGGTTTGCAGCTGTCTTCTATTCGTTGGACAAGCAGCGGTTTGCTAGAGTTTGAGCTTTCGGTCAGTGACTTTTTTGGTCTTCGCGCGTATTTAAAGGAGACAGGCTGCCGGGCGCATGTTATAGAACGAAAAGGGCTGCCGTTTCTACTCGTAAGAGCAGAGCGAAGAAAGCTGTTTGCGGGTGGAATTGTCTTGTTCTTTGCATTAATCTTCATGCTTTCATCGCTCGTTTGGAGCATAGAGGTTCAAGGCAATACAAAGCTAAGCGAGGATCAAATTTTATTGGCTGCGAGGGAAGAGGGCTTGTACCCGATGCAATGGGCGTTCCGTCTAACGGATACAGATGTGCTGTCTAAGCAGCTAGTCCGCAAGCTCCCAGGCTCTACATGGGTTGGGGTGGAGAAGAAGGGTACTAAAATTATTATTCAAGTTGTTGAATCGACGATACCTGAGCAAGCATCACTGCAAACACCGCGTCATTTGGTCGCATCCTCGGATGCGGTAGTAACTGAAATTATTGCTGAGGCCGGTCGTCCGGTCGTCAAAAAAAATACGAGGGTGAAAAAAAACCAAATCTTGATTTCGGGAACGATCGGCGGAGAAGAATTTTCTCGCACGGTCGTTGCTAGAGGGAATGTACGCGGGCTCGTCTGGTATGAATTCGAGGTTTATTCCCCGCTGGTTCAGCATGTGAAGGTTTACACGGGCGAACAAAAAACAAAATGGTTTGCGGTTATCGGCTCCAGAGCGCTGCAGGTGAGCGGCTTCGGGAAAAGCTCTTACACCGCATCTGAAACTATTCGACATGAGGAGAAGGTATCGTGGCGCAGCTGGTCACTGCCTATCGGGCGAATGAAAGAATCTGTCATGGAGACTCGCTTAGAGGATCGAACATTGACAGAGGAGGAAGCGCGGAGCATAGGCATTTTGCAGGCAAAAGCGGATGTACTCTCAAAAGCTGGCAGCGATGCGGTCATACGAGATGAAATTGTTTTGCATGAAAAGGCGGACAATGGTAAAGTTTATATGAAAGTTCTTTTTGAGGTCGAGCAATCTATCGTTAAGGAAATGCCACTAGTCCAGATGCAGGGAGAATGAGGATTGTTGCAAATTGAGACGAAAGTAATAAAGATACCGATAGGCAACGCAGCAGAAGGTCTTGCTGTACTTGGGCCACAAGACAATTTTTTGCGTCTTATTCAATCGCAAGTAGAATCATCTGTTACGTCGCGTGAAGCAGAAATAGTCATTTCAGGTCCTTCTGCTGAGGTTGATTCGCTAGAGCAGCTTTACAATGTGTTATTGCAGCTCGTTCGCGGCGGCTATAAGCCATCGGAGAGAGATGTGTCATATGCACTTGAGCTAGCAAGAACAATGCAGGCAGAAGAGCTGCTTGACTTGTTTAAGAAAGAGATTACGACGACCTATCGAGGAAAGCCGATAAGAGTGAAGACGATTGGGCAGCGCCATTATGTGAAGACGATCAAGAAGAAGGATGTCGTGTTCGGTATAGGTCCAGCGGGAACAGGAAAAACGTATTTGGCCGTTGTGCTTGCAGTTGCCGCGCTTAAAGAAGGCTCCGTCAAACGAATTGTATTAACTAGACCTGCTGTTGAGGCGGGCGAAAATCTTGGTTTTTTGCCAGGTGATTTGCAAGAGAAGGTAGATCCGTATTTGCGGCCCTTATATGATGCACTGCATGACGTGCTCGGACCTGATCAGACGGTGAAGGCCATTGAGCGGGGGATGATCGAGATTGCGCCGCTTGCCTATATGCGCGGACGGACGCTCGATGATGCCTTTATTATTTTGGATGAAGCACAGAATACAACACCGGAGCAAATGAAAATGTTTTTGACTAGACTGGGCTTTAGCTCGAAAATGGTCATTACAGGAGACGTTACACAAATCGATTTGCCTAGAGGCAAGAACTCGGGCTTGATTGAAGCGCAGCGTATTTTAAAGAACATCGAAGAGATAGGCATCATTCTATTCTCTGAGCAAGATGTCGTCCGCCATTCATTAGTTCAAAAAATTATTGTAGCCTATAACTGGGATGCTGAAAACAAAGCCTAGAAAGGGATGTCTGCTGCATGAGCCAAAACCAGACCGGAAAACAGGGGAACTTGCGTCCGTCTAAGATGACGGGCTGGAAGCAGAGTGCAGCCGTTCGCTGGGTGCTGATGTTTATGTTTGTGCTGCTATTCTATTTCAGCTTAGCTCCGCATCTCGTTCCTGAAACTTATGATATCGAGGAGGGCGCGGTTAGCGAGAAGGATATTAAAGCGCCCTTCCAAATTAAAGACGAGAAAGCGACGAGGCAAGCGGAAGAGGATGCCGCTGACAAAATCGACGTTATTTATTCCATCGTACCGCTTCGCAATGAAGCCTTGGTTGAGCAAATATTTATGCGTATTGAGCAATTGAATATGGACGATCAAGTGACGCTACAAAATAAAATAGATATTTACAGAAACGAAATTCCTGGGCGCTACTCCGAATACATTGAAAGTTTTGTCAAGCTTAACAAGGGCAAAGGCACTTACAATGAAACATTGCTTGATGAAATGGCAATTATTGCTAATGAGCAGGAATATACGATTCCGGAAGAAACCTTTTACAAAATGCCGAATTTATCGTCCGAAACGTTAACCGAGATGCGAAATGTAGCTCGGGATATTGTGCGTAAGCTGACGGGAGAGCAGCTTCGCGAAGCGGAGACCGCTCGAACGCAAGTAGCTGAGCTTGTTAATGCAAGCACGCTGACTAGCCGGACAAGCAGGGAAATTGTGCAGGAGCTGGCTAGATTTGCGATAATGCCAAATAAATTTTTGGATAAAGCTGCAACTGACGAAGCGAAAGTGCAAGCGAAGCAAAATACAACGCCCGTTGTTATTAAGGAGGGTGAGCTGATCGTTAAGCGCGGTCAGACCATTACACCTGATTTGTACAAGCTGCTAGTGGATTCTTCCCTCCTGCAGGATAAGAAAAATTACTGGCCGCAGATGGGACTTCTCATCATGTCTCTCATATTTGTTGTCTTCCTGTATGCTTACTTGCATCAGTCGGGCAGCATAAATGGACTAAAGCCAAAGTACAACAACGCATCGCTTCTTATGCTGTGGCTGATTTTTCTAATAAACCTTATTACGATTCAAATTATTTCGTTAACTCAAACCGATGCTGCGCCATATGCCGGCTACCTAGCTCCAGCTGCTTTAGGCGCGATGCTGATCACGCTGCTGCTTGATATCCATCTTGCAATGATCAGCTCGATTATATTTTCGATTATGGGAAGCATTATATTAAATACAGGACAGAATCAAATCTTCGATTTCCAATATGGATTTGTCATTATTGTCGTTTCGTTTGCTGCGATCTTCTCCATACACCGAGCAAGTCAGCGATCAACGATACTAAAGGCAGGCATTATGGTAAGCTTGTTTGGCACCTTGACTGTCATGTCGATCTTGCTGCTCTCAGAGCAGCTGGAGCGTGTAGCATTTATCTACTCTGCCGCATTTGCTTTTGCCAGTGGATTGATAACAGCAGTGCTCGTTATCGGCTTGATGCCATTCTTTGAAATTACGTTCGGTATATTGTCCGCGCTTAAGCTGGTGGAGCTCTCTAATCCGAACCATCCGCTGCTGCGCAAGCTTCTTACCGAGACACCTGGGACTTATCACCACAGTGTAATGGTTGGCAATTTGTCGGAGGCAGCAGCAGAAGCGATCGGAGCTGACGGATTATTATGCCGTGTAGGCTCGTATTATCATGATATTGGCAAGACGAAGCGGCCGAATTATTTTATTGAAAATCAGACGAATATCGAGAATCCACATGATACGATAGATCCGAAGCTCAGCAAGTCTATTATTGTCGCACATGCAAGAGACGGTGTGGATATGCTTAAGAGCCATAATATTCCGAAGCCGATTCGAGATATTGCTGAGCAGCATCACGGTACAACCTCGTTGAAATTCTTTTATTACAAAGCAGTCAAGCAAGCCGAGGAGCAAGGCATTGAGCCAGCCTTCACAGAGGATGATTTCCGTTATCCTGGACCCAAGGCGCAGTCGAAGGAAGCGGCAGTCGTCGGTATTTCCGATTGCGTGGAGGCAGCGGTTCGCAGCTTGCGCAACCCCACGGTTGAGCAGGTAGAGGCGATGATTCACAAAATTATTAAGAGCAGACTTGATGATAATCAATACAATGAATGTGATTTGACGCTGAAGGAGCTAGACAGAATTGCGCAGTCACTCAAGGAAAGTGTAGTTGGCGTATTTCATTCACGCATTGAATATCCGGAAGATGTGAAAACAAAGGAGAATTTAGGATGAGCTTACAGCTAGATTGGAGCAATGAACAGCAAAAGCTGGAAATACCTGAGGCTTGGATAACAAAATTAGAGCAATTGCTCCAGCTTGCTGGTGAAGCAGAGGGTATGACCGATGGAGATGTATCACTCACATTTACGAATGATGAGGAAATTCATCAGCTAAATCGCGAATATCGTGGAATCGATCGTCCGACTGACGTGCTGTCCTTCGCGATGCAGGATGACGGGGTAGAGGAGCTCGACATTATTTTTGAGGTCGAAAGCGAAGATGAGCTTGACCCGATTTCCGGTATGCTGGGAGATATTATTATAAGTGTTGATACGGCACTGGCTCAGAGTGAAGAGTATGGTCACTCCTTGGAGAGAGAAATCGGATTTTTGTTCGTGCATGGCTTTCTGCATTTAATTGGCTATGATCATCAGGATGACGTGACGGAAGCTGAAATGACTGCTAAGCAAGAGGCGATATTGCAGCAGGCCGGCCTCACTCGTTAATGATTAAGTTTATCCGGAGCTTCGCAGTTGCAGTGGCAGGGATTGGTTTTTCTTTACGTACACAAAGTCATATGCGTTTTCATGCCGCAGCAGCCATAGTCGCGTGCTGCCTAGGGTTTATCGTATCGCTTCAGCCGCTGGAATGGGCGATCATTTTGTTAGCTATTGCGGTAGTTATTAGCGCAGAAATGATCAATACGGCTGTAGAGCAAGCGGTGAACCTTGCCAGTCCAAACATTCATCCGGTAGCTAAAGTTGCGAAGGACGTTGCTGCTGGAGCTGTTTTATTTGCGGCAATAATTTCAGCAATCATAGGGCTGCTCATTCTTGGGCCGCCATTATGGGATATCGTTTTCAAATAAATGGGACACTGATTCGGGAGGATGGTAGGAATGGGCTACGAAGGTTTATCCAATGCTTATGCAGAGCTGCTGTATGCAGCAAAGGAAGCGATGTCTCGTGCGTACGTACCCTATTCCAACTTTCAAGTCGGTGCGGCGCTGCTGGACAATGAAGGACATGTTCATTTTGGCTGCAACGTAGAAAATGCAGCATATGGACCAACCAACTGTGCGGAGCGAACTGCTTTATTTCGGGCTGTTGCTGACGGAAAGCGGCCAGGCCAGTTTCAAGCTATTGCCGTCATCGGTGATACGGAAGGACCAATAGCGCCTTGCGGCATTTGTCGACAGGTTTTAGTTGAGCTTTGTGCACCAGACATGCCCGTTATTATGGGTAATTTAAGCGGGAAATGGGCGATATCGACCGTTTCAGACTTACTGCCGGGAGCCTTTACTCCGGCAACACTAGATTATAGGGAGAGTTAATTAATAATATGAATCGAAATACTACAAATGATCGTGACAGCAAAAAATTCCGTTCGGGCTTTGTGGCAATAATCGGAAGACCAAACGTTGGAAAATCAACGCTTATGAATCATTTAATTGGTCAGAAAATTGCGATTATGTCCGACAAGCCGCAGACGACACGGAATAAAATTCATGGTGTATATACGACAAACGATACACAAATCGTTTTTCTGGATACGCCAGGTATTCACAAGCCGCAATCCAAGCTTGGCAATTATATGATGCAGACAGCAGAGAGCGCGCTTAGAGAGGTTGAGGCTGCGCTGTTTTTGATTGATGCATCAGAGGGCCTAGGCGGAGGAGACCGCTTTATTATTGAGCAGCTTAAGAAGGTGAAAACGCCTGTTTTTCTGGTCATGAACAAAATTGACAAGGTAGAGCCTGAACAGCTGCTGCCGATGATTACGCAATATAATGCGCTGCACGAGTTTGCCGAAATCATTCCGATTTCTGCTCTTAAAGGCAATAATGTAGAAACGCTGCTCGAGCAGCTGACTCGTTATTTGCCAGAAGGACCGCAATATTATCCTGCGGATCAGATTACGGATCATCCGGAGCAATTTGTATGCTCGGAGCTTATTCGCGAGAAAATTTTGCACATGACCCGTGAAGAAATTCCCCATTCCATTGCTGTTACGATTGAGGATATGCGCGTGAAGGAAAACGGCGTAGTCTATATCGGTGCAGTTATTTTTGTCGAGCGTGACTCTCAGAAAGGGATAATCATCGGCAAAAAAGGAGAATTACTAAAGGAAGTCGGTAAACAGGCACGTAAGGATATCGAAGCTTTGCTTGGCTCGCGCATTTATTTGGAGCTGTGGGTAAAAGTGAAAAAAGACTGGCGCAACCAAGAGCGAGTGCTGAAGGATCTTGGCTATCGGAATGATTAGACTAATTTAACGTTATTTGTTAAGGATAGTTCGCATCGGTTCATCGCATCCTATTACCATCTGGAGCAGCATTTCAGGGCGCGGAAAGGGATGAATACGTATGCGGAATTTTTCGTGGAAGTATTTTACGTTGACCGGGGATGTCGAGTCCTTCATGCTTTATAAGGAAATGACACAGTTTGGAGCAGAAAGCGGCTCAGCCCAATTAACTCAGGAGCATGATGAGCTCGCCATGATGGATGTGGAAGACACCTCTAGCTGACATAGCACTGAAATTAAGAAAAATGTTGAATAGGTATAAAGCGGAAGGCGCCGCCATGGGACGGCGTATTCCGTTTCTGCTTTTAGGGGAGAGTTTGCGGGATGTTATATCGTGTCGAAGGAATTGTTATTCGAAGTATGGATTATGGTGAAGGCAACAAAATTGTGACATTACTCACGAAAACAAACGGAAAAGCCGGAGTGCTGATCCGCGGCGCCAAAAAAGTGAAAAGCAAGCATTCCTCACTCGCACAGCCATTTACATATGGAGAGTTCACTTATTTTCGCACTAGCGGACTCGGTACACTTAATCATGGTGAGATTATTGAATCTCACCATGTTTTGCGTGAAAAGCTTGATCTGGCAGCTTATTCATCGTATGTAGCAGAGCTGACCGATCGTTCTTTGCAGGACGATGAGCCTACCGGCTTCCATTTTGAGCAGCTCAAAGCCTGCCTAGCAGCGCTGCAAGAAGGGAAGGATGCCCAAATTGTTACTCATCTATACGAGATGCGTATTCTGGATTTGTCGGGTTATGCGCCTGCGCTCGATGAGTGTGTAAGCTGTGGCAACGTTGTAGGTCCGTTTAAGCTCTCTCCTTATTCAGGAGGGATATTATGCTCAAGATGTACTGGCAAAGACCCTCATGCCGTTCTGCTGAGCGATGGAGCATACAAGCTGCTTCGGCTTTTTCGCCGAATGGATATGAGAAGGCTAGGCTCCATCCAAGTTAAGCCGGAGACTAAAGAAGAGCTTAAGAAGATTATGCGCAAGCAGATGGATACTCATTTGGGTTTGCAGCTGAAATCACGTAATTTTCTAGATCAATTAGACAAGCTGATGTAAAATGATGAACCTTTTTAAGCAATCATTTCCTTTTTTATCCGTCTCGAGACTGATGCTTAATCCTTCATTTGTATGTTTATATGAATAAGTATTTATTTTATACTTATCGAGGATATTTTTGGATTTGATATTCAATGGAGGGATTATCTGATGTCTACGGGACAAAATAGACTTGGCTTTGTAGTTGCTGGTCTTCTGCTAGGCATATTGGTCGCATCAATCGATAATACGATTGTATCGACCGCTATGGCTACCATCGTGTCCGATTTAGGCGGTTTGGACAAATATGTGTGGGTTACATCTGCCTATTTGGTTACAGAAATGGCTGGAATGCCGATATTCGGAAAGCTGTCGGATATGTATGGACGAAAAAGGTTTTTTGTATTAGGTATATGCTTATTTCTAATTGGCTCTGTGTTATGCGGAACGGCGGAGTCCATTACGCAGCTGACGATTTATCGTGCTATTCAAGGTATTGGCGGCGGAGCGATGATGCCTATTGCATTTGCCATTGTATTTGATATTTTCCCGGCAGAGAAGCGAGGCAAAATGGGCGGTCTGTTCGGAGCCGTATTTGGAACATCGAGCTTATTTGGACCTCTTGCAGGGGCATACTTAACGGAGTACATCAATTGGCGTTGGATTTTTTATATCAATGTACCGATAGGGCTTGTAGCTCTGGCCTTTATCGTAATTTTTTATAAAGAATCGCTTTCACATGCCAAGCAAAAGATCGACTGGTGGGGAGCTTCAACCCTTGTTGGCTCAATCGTTTGTTTAATGTTTGCTCTTGAGCTTGGCGGGGCAGAGTTTGCTTGGGACTCCGCGCAGATTATTAGCTTGTTTGCTGGTTTTGTTATATTGCTCGGCATTTTTCTATTCATTGAAACAAGAGCTGCGGAGCCTATTATCTCCTTCAATATGTTTAAGCAGCGCTTGTTTGCAGCAAGTACAGGGGCAGGATTATTTTACGGTGCTGCGTTTATAACTGCAGCTTTGTATATCCCGATGTTCGTGCAAGGGGTGTTCGGCGGAACAGCGGTGAACGCGGGCCTAACCTTGCTTCCCATGACGCTTGGCTCGGTAATTGCGGCTATGGCGGGCGGGATGCTGGCTAACAAAATGGCCTATCGCAGCGTCATGACGTTCTCAGCCCTTATTTTCATAACTGGAATTGTACTGCTTTCAACCATAACACCAGACACGACTAGATTTATGCTGTCGTTGTACATGTTTCTTACCGGCTTCGGAATTGGCTTCTCTTTCTCGGTGCTTGGCATGTCTTCGATACATGGATTTGATATGCGTCAGCGGGGCAGCGCTACCTCCACCATGTCCTTTGTGCGTTCGCTTGGAATGACCGTCGGCATAACGATATTCGGCATCATCCAGCGCAATCATTTCACGAGTGGAATGGCGGAAGCTTTTGCAGGCAGCGATGGAGCTAGTGCAACGACAGACAATGCACGCGAACTGTTGTCGCCTGAGAAACGTGCCGAAATTCCTCCGGCAGTGATGGACAAAATCGTTGCAGCTCTATCTGAATCGGTATCTGTTACGTTTCTCTGGTCTGTTGTTCCTGCCATCTTAGCGCTCGCCTGTGTTCTGATGATGGGCAACGCAGGGTTGAAGGATATTATTGGGAAAAATGAAGGCAGCACGGGTGCCGATAAGGAAATTAGAGGACATTAATACATTTCAAAATGGCAGGCTGCAAAGGTTTGACAATTGTCACAAAGAAGCATAAAATAGTGCAATATGAATATTGGACAATGATGGAGAAAGTAATTGCTTAGTGTCGACGACGTTAGCGAGCCAGGAATAGTGAAAGCCTGGATGGACACAGTGATGAAAGGGCACTCCGGAGTCGTATCGTTTAAAGAGGGTTAGCTCATATGGAGCTGACCAAGTAGGGTGGAACCGCGGGATTAATACTCTCGTCCCTACGTCTGGCAACAGGCGTAGAGACGAGAGTTTTTTTGTATGTCTATGCGCTTGCTGCTTTCTATGGAGCGGTCCGGGAACGGACGGAAAACAGTGAAAGAAGGAGAGGGTCAGAAAATGAATTTTCAAAAAATGATTTTGACGCTGCAGCAATTTTGGGCTGATCAACAGTGTATTTTGGTTCAGCCTTATGATGTGGAGAAGGGTGCAGGAACGATGAACCCGATGACGTTTCTGCGTTCGATAGGACCTGAGCCTTGGAATGTAGCGTATGTGGAGCCTTCCCGCCGACCAGCGGATGGCCGTTACGGTGAAAACCCTAACCGACTGTATCAGCATCACCAATTCCAGGTTATTTTGAAACCATCGCCAGATAATATTCAGGAGCTTTATTTGGATAGCCTAAAGCAGCTGGGTATTGATGCGAATGAGCATGATATTCGCTTTGTTGAGGATAACTGGGAAGCTCCCACGCTTGGCGCATGGGGACTTGGCTGGGAGGTATGGCTGGATGGTATGGAAATTACACAGTTTACCTACTTCCAACAGGTTGGCGGCATCGATGTAAATCCGGTTGCGGTTGAGATTACTTACGGCATGGAACGGCTTGCATCATATATACAGCAAAAAGAAAATGTGTTTGATTTGGAATGGGTAGAGGGCATTACCTACGGCGACGTATTTAAGCAGCCTGAATACGAGCATTCAAAGTATACATTTGAGACTTCGGATACAGAAATGCTGTTTAGCTTGTTCAATATGTATGAGGCAGAAGCTCAAAAAACGATGGAGCATCATCTCGTGTTCCCTGCCTATGATTATGTACTGAAATGCTCGCATACATTTAACCTTCTTGATGCGCGCGGCGCGATTAGTGTAACCGAGCGTACCGGCTACATTACAAGAGTAAGAAATTTGGCGCGTGCAATTGCATCGACTTACTATGAAGAGAGAGAACGTCTCGGATTCCCGTTGCTAAAGAAAGGAGTGGAGCAGCATGACTAGAGATTTATTGTTTGAGATTGGTCTTGAGGAAGTACCGGCTAGATTTGTTCGCGGTGCGATGAACCAGCTTAAGGACAAAGTGGTAAAATGGCTGGCAGATTCACGCATTGAGCACGGAACCGTAAACGTCTATGCAACACCTCGCCGTATTGCTGTCCTGATTCAAGAGGTTGCCGAAAAGCAGTCGGATATGAATGAGGAGGCAAAAGGCCCGTCACGTAAAATTGCTCAGGATGATCAAGGCAATTGGAGTAAGGCAGCGCTTGGATTCGCCCGCAGTCAAGGCGTTCAGCCGGAGCAGCTGTATTTTCAGGAACTAGCCGGTGTTGAATATGTTTACGCAACAAAAAGCAGTATTGGTGCTGAGACTGCAGCTATATTGCCAGAGGGCTTGTTGTCTATTATTTTGTCGATGTCCTTCCCGAAAAATATGCGCTGGGGAAGCCATGAGCTTAAGTTTGTAAGACCTATCCGCTGGCTCATCGCTTTGTTTGGCAAGGATATTATTCCGTTTGAAATTACAGGAGTACAGACTGGCAACCAATCTCGCGGCCATCGCTTCCTAGGGGGCGATGCGGTCATTCTGGAGCCTGCTGAATATGTTGAGCGTCTGCGTGAACAGCATGTGCTCGTGGATGTTAGTGAGCGAGAGCAGCTTATTGTGGCACAAATTGATCAGTTAGCTAAAGAGAAAAATTGGGAAATCGCAATCAAAGAGGATTTGCTCGAGGAAGTGCTGTTCTTGGTTGAATATCCAAACGTATTGTTTGGCGGCTTCGATCCAGCTTTTCTAAATATTCCGCAAGAAGTATTGATTACGTCGATGCGCGAGCATCAGCGGTACTTCCCAGTATTTGATGCAAGCGGACAGCTGCTGCCGTTTTTCGTTACGGTACGCAACGGTGACCGTAGATCGATTGAGCTTGTGGCAAAGGGCAACGAAAAGGTATTGCGCGCAAGACTATCGGATGCAAAGTTCTTTTACGAGGAAGATCATAAGCTGACGATTGAGCATGCACTCTCCAAGCTGGAAAATATCGTCTATCACGAGGAGCTGGGCTCGGTTGCTGACAAAGTGAGACGCATTCGTGCAACTGCTGATTTAATCAGCAAGCAGTTGGTGGTAGATGTGCAAACTGCTGAGGATGTTAGTCGTTCCGCGGATATTTGCAAATTCGATCTCGTGTCGCAAATGGTATATGAATTTCCAGAGCTGCAAGGCATTATGGGGGAAGATTATGCGATAAAAGCAGGAGAGCGCAAATCTGTGGCGAAAGCCATTAATGAGCATTATCAACCACGCTTTTCCGGCGATCTCGCACCTTCTGAAATTACAGGTGCAATCGTAAGCTTAGCGGATAAAATAGATACCATCGTGGGCTGCTTCTCTATTGGCATCATCCCAACAGGCTCACAGGATCCGTATGCGCTTCGTAGACAAGCAGCTGGTATTGTTCAAATTATACTAGCGCATGGCTTAAAGCTGGAGCTGAACGATTTGTATGCTGCTGCGTTGTCTGTGCATGAGAGCCGCGGTTTGAAGCGACAAGCTTCAGACATTAGCAAGGATCTTGCTGATTTCTTCGCACTTCGTGTCAAAAACGTATTGTCTGAGCAAGGCGTACGGTACGATGTTGTGGATGCTGTTATGGCATCAGGCTTCACAGATCTGAAGTCAACGATTGAGCGTGCTGCTGTGGTTCAAGCTTTGGCTGCCAGCGATGAGCGCTCTGAATTTAAAACAACCGTTGAGCAATTCAATCGCGTCAGCAATCTAGGCTCCAAGGCAGCTCATAAAGCAGCTGATCCAGCTTTATTTGCAGAGCAAGTTGAGACTGAGCTTTACGAAAATTGGCAGCAGCAGCGCCCGACTTTCAATGCAGCTATCGAAAATGGTGACATTTCGAAAGCAGTACAAACCTTGTCCTCGTTGAAGCCGTATATTCATTCTTATTTTGAGAAGGTTATGGTTATGTCGCCGGATGAGGCTGTACGGGCAAACCGTTTAGCAACACTTGCAGGAATTGCTGAGGATATCGCGATTATCGCTGATTTTTCAAAGCTTGTTTGGTAATGGGTTGATACAGGAGGATGATCATTCATGTCTCATGCGAATCCAGAAGTAATCGTATACGTCGTTTCTGATGCTGCGGGGGATACAGGTGAGCTAGTCGTGCGTGCTGCGATAGCTCAGTTCCATCCGATGAACACCGAAATTCGCCGAGCCCCTTTTATCACAGAGGAATCAGGCTTGCAGCGGATCGTACAGCAAGCGAAGCAGTCGGATGCAATTGTCTTGTATACGTTAGTTATCCCTAATCTGCGGAACAGTATGAAGAAGCTCGCGGATAGCTTTTCTGTTGTTGCAATTGATCTATTAGGCTCCTTTATAGAGACGCTGGAGCAGCGGACAGGGCGGAAGTCACGTCAAGAGCCTGGGCTTAACCATGTGCTTGATGCGGATTATTTCCGCAAAGTGGAGGCAGTTGAATTTGCTGTTAAGTATGATGATGCTCGAGACACCTCAGGTGTACTAAAAGCAGATATTGTATTGGTAGGGGTATCAAGAACCTCGAAAACTCCTCTATCCATGTATCTTGCGCATCAAAAATTTAAAGTCGCAAATGTGCCGCTGGTACCGGAGCTAAAGCCGCCTGAGGAATTGTTCAAGCTTCCTAAGCGCAAAATAATTGGGCTGACTATTGGCGTTTCATATTTAAATACGATCCGCAAAGAACGGCTTAAAGCGCTAGGCTTGCCTAATAATGCATCGTATGCAACGACAGACCGTATTGAAAAAGAGCTCCTTTATGCCGATACTATAATGAAAAAGCTTGATTGTGTCGTTATTGACGTTTCCCATCGTGCAGTGGAAGAGACGGCAAGCTTAATTATGGAATATGTACGGATGCCTTAACAGCCGCTGGCAGGATTTTTTCGAGTTATGCCGTATATAATAGTAATGGATATGAAATATAATTCGAGCGGTGATGTCAAATTAGGCTGAAACAACTTACTATTGTAGTTGACGCGGACGCTTGCCCAGTTAAGTCGGAAATTGGCGAGACGGCAAGACGTTTCTCAGTACCTGTTCTTATGGTGGCCTCGCATGACCATCGATTGGAGCCGCAGCTTGGCGTGAATATCGTCCAGGTTGATCGAAGCAATCAATCTGTAGACCTGTACATCGTCAATCATATTGTACGCGGTGATATTGTCGTAACGCAGGACTTTGGACTTGCATGCATAGCTATCGGAAAAGGTGCAATTGTCTTATCTCCGCGCGGGGAGCAATACTCGGACGAAAACATTGATTATTTAATGGAGCGCAGACATGAGCTCGCCAAGCGCAGACGTACCGGGGGTAAAACTAAAGGCCCAAAAGCGATGAATAATGACGATCGTGATCGTTTTCAACAAAAGTTGACAAAAGTTTTGCGGAATGAGCAGGAGAACCATGACATATAGCGAATATTATTTACGTGTTACTTAGGATGAAGGTGATGAACGATGACATACGGTAATAAAATACCGGAGGAAGTCATTGATGCGGTGCGAAAGCATCATGACATCGTAGAGACGGTCGGAAAATATGTTCATCTCACGAAGCACGGCAAATATATGAAGGGGTTATGTCCGTTCCATTCGGAGAAGACCCCCTCGTTTACAGTTACGCCGGAGCTCCAAATTTACCATTGCTACGGCTGCGGCAAGGGCGGGAATGTGATTCGATTTGTCGAGGAAATGGAAGGTTACTCCTTTCCAGAGGCGGTGCGTATTCTGGCGACAGATGCAGGCATGCCTATCACATGGTCTTCACCCGATGGAAGTAAAGCTACGCCGCACGATGCTGAGAGGTCAAAGATCATTGAAGCTCATGACCTGACGATCAAGCTGTATCATCATGTGTTGAATAACACGAAGCAAGGTCAGGCTGCAAAGCAATACTTGCGGGAACGAGGTCTTACCGACAAGCTGATCGATCATTTTATGATCGGTTACGCTCCTGAGGAATGGGATTTGCTCGTGCGGTTTCTGACGAATCGTGGATTTGATCCAGCATTAATGGAAAAAGGCGGATTGCTCTCGGCAAAAGCTGACGGGAGCGGGTATGTGGATCGGTTTCGTAATCGCATTATGTTTCCAATATGGGATCGAGACGGCAAAGCTACCGCGTTTGCGGGTCGCATTATAGGCGAAGGACAGCCGAAATACTTGAATACCTCGGAAACAATGCTGTTTACGAAGAGCAAGATACTTTATAACCTGCATTATGCGCGGCCAACGATCCGTAAGAGCAAACAGGTAGTATTGTTTGAAGGCTATATGGATGTCATCAAATCTTGGAGCGCAGGTGTGAAAAATGGTGTAGCGACGATGGGGACAGCTCTGACCGAAGATCATTGTGTCATTTTAAAGCGACAAGCAGAGGAAGTTATCATTTGCTACGATGGTGACGATGCTGGACAAGCAGCGGCATTCAAATCGATTCCGATGCTAGAGAGCGCAGGCCTAAAGGTATCGGTGGTGATGCTTCCAAAAGGCAAGGATCCCGACGATTATATAAGCGAATATGGACCGGAAGCATTCTTGAGAGATGCGATAGATCAATCCGTTTCAGTTGCAAAATTTAAGCTTATATATTCAAGGAAAAACCATATACTGCTAAAAGATGAAGGTAAAAAAGATTATCTGCTTGAAGCAGTACAAATTATTGCAGAGCTTGATTCATCAACAGAACGCGAGGTCTACTTAAAAGAAATATCACGTGAGTTTGATATCTCTCTTGACGCCCTGAAGCAGGACTGCCATCAAATCAGGCAGGAGCTGCAAAAAAAGAAACCGCAAGGGGATAATAACGACAATTCGTGGAATAATGGTAGGAATGAAAAGCCCCGAAAGTCTGGACCGCCAACACTTATGCCCGCTTATACTCATGCAGAGCGAAGGTTGCTGCATGTTATGATGCGAGACCGAGAAGTTGCGCAAGCGGTTCATGAACGGCTTGGGGATGCGTTTAATGTAGAGGATCACGCAGCGCTTGCTGCTTATTTATACGCTTATTTTGCACAGGGCTATGATCCGGATGTCAGCCGCTTTATTGCAACGCTGCATGATGACCGGCTAGAGCGGGCAGCTGCATCCATATTGATGATGGACGGAGACTTCCCATTCGACGATGCGACAATGGACGCGTATATTCACGACATTATCAAGGTTCCACAATATCGGGACATTGATCGTAAGAAGGAAGAAATGGTACGTGCTGAGCGTACCGGAGATTTTTTGGCAGCAGCACAAATAGCTAGTGAGATTATAACCCTAGAGAGACAGCTTAAAGGTCGACAGGAAGATCGTTTCTAGGGAGGAGGGAGTCGGATTATGGCGAATGATCAACATACTGAACTAGATACCGAACAAAAACTGGATCATGTGAAGGATCAATTGATCGAGCAAGGCAAAAAGAGGTCTTCTTTAACATACAAAGAAATTATGGATAAGTTGGCTCCTTTCGATCAAGAACCGGAACAAATTGATGAATTTTTTGAACAGCTTGATGATTTTGGAATTGAGGTACTGAACGAAAACGAAGAAGAAAATCCACTCGCTGCTGGTGGGGAAGAGCCAGAGCGTGAGCAGGATGACTTCAACTTCGACGATGATCTTGCACTGCCGCCAGGCATTAAGATTAACGATCCAGTGCGGATGTACTTAAAAGAAATTGGCCGTGTTCCACTTCTGTCAGCGGATGATGAGGTTGAGCTTGCACAGCGAATTGAGAACGGCGACGAGGAAGCTAAGCGTAGATTAGCGGAAGCAAACTTGCGGCTTGTCGTAAGTATTGCTAAGCGCTACGTTGGTAGAGGAATGCTGTTTCTTGATCTGATTCAAGAAGGTAATATGGGTCTGATTAAAGCTGTTGAGAAGTTTGATCATCAGAAAGGCTTTAAGTTCAGTACGTATGCGACTTGGTGGATTCGTCAAGCCATTACACGCGCGATTGCTGACCAAGCTCGGACGATTCGTATTCCGGTTCATATGGTGGAAACGATTAACAAGCTCATTCGCGTTTCCCGTCAATTGCTTCAAGAGCTTGGACGCGAACCGACACCTGAAGAAATTGCTGCTGAGATGGAGCTGAGCACGGAGAAGGTTCGTGAGATCATGAAAATTGCTCAAGAACCAGTATCGCTCGAAACTCCAATTGGGGAAGAAGATGATTCACATCTTGGGGATTTTATCGAAGACCAAGAAGCTCTTGCCCCAGCGGACGCTGCTGCCTACGAGCTGCTTAAAGAGCAGCTGGAGGACGTGCTTGATACGTTGACCGAAAGAGAAGAAAATGTATTAAGACTTCGCTTCGGCCTAGACGATGGACGTACGAGAACGCTGGAAGAGGTTGGCAAAGTATTTGGCGTTACACGTGAGCGTATTCGTCAAATTGAGGCCAAAGCCCTTCGGAAGCTTCGCCATCCAAGCCGCAGCAAGCGGTTGAAGGATTTCCTTGAATAAAAAATAATGTTAAACAATAGTGACCTTTCTGCTCTTGCAGCGAGGTCTTTTTTCTAAAAAATAACGCTTATACATAATGACTAATCACCACTCAGGTTGATACCGAAAGGATAGCGGGATTCCATGAACGAGGATCGTCGGCAAATTATCGTGAAAGAAATTGGTCATTGGCGTCATAGCAAACTGCTGCCGGATCAATATTGTGACTTTCTACTCAATTTATATGCTGATCAAGATACGGTCCAGACAGCCAGAGAACAGCATCATACCGTTGGAAAAGCAATCGCTGCAGTGCAACGTGCAACAGGCATGCAGTGGCTCCTTACATTTGGAACCTTTACCTTAATTTCCTTTGTTGTGCTTTATTTTAACGAATTTCATCCACTATTGCAAATGGCAGTCGTGGCGCTAGGAGTCAGTATATTTTTACGGATAGGACAGCGTTTGCGCAGCCGTAATGAAGCAGCAGGTTTAGCTATAACGAGTACAGGCATGCTCCTTTTATTGGGTGGGGGATTATACATGCTGAATCTGCACGGTTTGGATCATTGGGCTTGGAAAACTAGCCTGCTGGCCTTCTGCTCGCTTTTTTGGGTCATTTACGGCATTACAGCACGAATACCCGTCCTTCATTTATGTGGTTGGTTAGCGGCAACACTTGTCTATGCTTGGTTGCTATCGCAATTTATGGTGAATTCTAAATGGTATGAAATTCAGCTCTATTGGCTGCCAATAGCTTGCCTGTTCGGTTGGAGCTGTTGGTTCGTTAACCGTTGGTCGAAGACCGTATCTGCGGTCCTATTCTTAACCTGTGCCATGATATGGTTTATGCCGGAGCTTTATACGGTGATGTTTGTAGAAGAGGCGATATGGATTCAACTGCAGCTTATTATCAAAATTGCTGTCGGTGGAGCTTTGTTATTTTCAATGCGGAAAAAATGGATGGTGTGGATTGTATAATGTTGAAATTATCTAAACGTCTGCAGCTTATTGCAGATTATGTTACGGCGGGTTCGCGAGTAGCGGATATTGGCTCGGATCATGCGATGCTTCCTGTTTATTTGCTGCAGTCAGGCAAAAGCCCTTCTGCTATTGCAGGAGAGCTGAATCGCGGTCCATATGAAGCGGCAAAGAAGCAGGGGGCTGATGCAGGTCTGTCAGCGCAATTGACAGTTCGTCAAGGTGATGGTTTAAATGTACTGCAGATCGGTGAGGCAGATACCGTAACGATTGCAGGCATGGGCGGAAGTTTAATGAGCGACATATTAGAGGCAGGACATGCCCTGAACAAGCTGGAAGGCGTTAAGGAGCTCGTGCTGCAGCCGAATGTGGGAGAAGAAATTGTTCGTGAATGGCTTCTAAAGCATGACTGGTTTTTGGCTGGAGAGACCATCATCGAGGAAGATGGTAAAATTTACGAAATTATGCACGCTGTTCGTTCGGCAGATGTTGCTTTGCGCAATGATGACCTATATGACGGATCCTTCTTAAAGCTGGAGCTTCCTTCTGAAACATTATTTAAAATATTGAAGCAGATGGGACCTCATTTGCTTCGCAATCCCGAGCCGGCACTATTCAAAAAATGGCGGCATGAGCTGAATAAGCTCGGAAGAATTTGTCAGCAGCTATCGGAGTCAGAACTAGCTGAATCTACAATTAAGCGTGATCAATTTCAATTGGAAATGAACAGGATTGAGGAGGTGCTGCAATGTTTGCCCACGGTCAAACCGTTGTCCAACTAATGGAGCAGCTTGCTCCAAAGCATTATGCGGTTGAAAATGATAAAATTGGTCTTCAGCTTGGGACGTTGAATAAGTCAGTCAAAAAAATTCTCGTCGCTTTAGATGTAACGGATGCGGTCGTTGACGAAGCTATTGAACAAGGCGCAGAACTTATCATTGCTCACCACGCCATCATTTTTCGGCCGCTAGCGAAGCTGGATACTTCAACAGCCGCTGGCCGCTTGTATGAAAAGCTTATTAAAAACGATATTGCTGTCTACATTTCACATACGAATTTAGACGTAGCAGACGGCGGCATCAATGATTGGCTTGCCGACCTCATTGGTATCGTTCCAGACGGGCGTCAGTGCCTTGAAGAGGTTCATACGGATAAACTCTACAAGCTGGTTGTATTCGTCCCTGAAACTCATCAGGAGCAGGTGCTTGAAGCCATATGGCGTGCAGGTGCAGGAGAGCTAGGCAGCTACAGCAATTGCAGCTTCAATATAAAAGGCACAGGGACATTTGTTCCAGGTGAGGGTACGACTCCATTTATAGGCGTTCAAGGCAAGCTGGAGCGTGTAGATGAGGTTCGAATTGAAACGGTGGTTCCATACAGCGTGCATCGCAAAACAGTTCAAGCGATGCTAAAAGCACATCCTTACGAGGAGGTTGCTTATGATCTGTATCCGATCGATTTAAAAGGGCGTTCCTTCGGCTTGGGCCGCTCTGGCAAGCTTGCTTCCCCTGTTACATTAGGCGAACTGGCAGAGCAGGCTAAGCGAATATTTGATGTTCCAGCTGTTCGGGTTGTCGGTCCTCTGGATCGAGTGATACGTAAAGCAGCAGTACTGGGCGGGGCAGGAGCTAAATATGTTCGTCATGCGATCTTTGCAGGAGCGGATGTGCTGGTTACTGGGGATATTGATTATCATACTGCTCATGATGCGCTTGCTGCGGGTATGACGATTATCGACGCTGGTCATAACATAGAGAAGGTCATGAAGCAGCAAGTTGCTGATTGGCTGAATAAGCAGCTGGCTAACAGCAAATCAGCAACAAAAGCGATGGCATCCGAATTGAATACAGAGCCGTTTACTTTTGTGTAATATTTAGCATGGGGTTGAGCTTTTACTCAATACCTTGTATACTTAACGATGCCACGGAAAGTTTGACAGACAATCGCTGGCGGCCTCGTTGCCGCGAGAGGAAAGTCCGGGCTCCACAAGGCAGGATGCTGGATAACGTCCAGTCAGCGCGAGCTGAAGGATAGTGCCACAGAAATGGACCGCCGATGGCCGGCTTTAGCCGGCACAGGTAAGGGTGGAACCGTGGTGTAAGAGACCACGAGGAGCATAGGTGACTACGTTCCTGGTAAACCCCATCTGGAGCAAGACCGAGAGGACGCCGCAGCCATGAGCTGCAGCCTTAGCCTGAGGCGCGTCCGGGTTGGTTGCTTGAGCCATGCAGCAATGTACGGCCTAGATAGATGATTGTCGCTTCATCGTGGGAGGGTCGTTCCCGTATGGACCACTAGAAGTACAGAACCCGGCTTACGACAAACTTTCCGCACGAACTTACACTTATAGACAAAGAGCACCCATCGCGCAGCGATGGGTGCTTTCTTGCATTTGCATTTGTAGATGTATTTATTTATCGTATTTAGAAATAATTCGATCAAGCCTGCGCTTGACCTGATCTGGGTAAGTTTGTAAGGCGCCGCCGAATTTGGAAGCTGCGCTCAGCGCTTTATCAACGTCAATCTCCCCATAGCCGAAATAATTATCCTTGCCCGCATCTCCCAAATCAACCGCTGATTTTCGCATAAGCTCCATAACCTCGACATTTGACAGCTCTGGATTGACAGAGCGGATTAATCCAGCTAGCGCGGCGACATGTGGGCTTGCCATAGACGTGCCTGACAGGGCTGCATATTGACTGCCTGGATAAGTGCTTGCAATGCTGTCTCCCGGCGCAGCCACATCGATATAGTCGCCGTAGTTGGAGAAGGAAGCCTTCTCTTTACTGCTATTAGTTGCGGCAACCGCAAAGACCTCCGGATACGCAGCAGGAAATCCAGGCCGATCGGTATTGTCATTGCCGCTTGCGGCGATCATGACAACATCATGTTCGTATGCATACTTAATCGCATCATGAAGAAAATCAGCCTGTGCATAATTTCCCAAGCTCATATTAATAACTTTAGCTCCATGATCAACTGCCCAAATAATGCCTTGAGCAACAGAATAGGTGGAACCTGCTCCGCTGCTGTCAAGCACCTTAACCGGCATAATTTTGTTGTACCAGGATAATCCTGCTACTCCTTCTCCATTGTTGACAGAAGCGCCAATAATGCCGGAAACATGCGTACCATGACCTACATCATCATCAGGTTCAGCGGACTCATCTACAATGTTGATGCCTTCAACTATTTTCCCTTTTAAATCTGGATGGTTGCTTTGTACACCAGTGTCAAGTACAGCAATAATGACTTGGTCGTTGCCTTTGGAAATGTTCCAGCCTTTTTCCGTTTCAATGGAGGGCAAGTTCCATTGATATTCCGAATATAGTGTATCATTTGGTACAATCGTTTCATTCGTCATATAGAGGTAATGAGGCTCCGCGTATTCGGTATTCCAAGATTGCTTGAAATATTGAACAAGCTGATCTGCTTCAATATTTCGGGATCGGAATACGAAGGTATCGCCCATTTGCTTGACGGATTCCGCATTGATTTCACTCTTTACACGATTAAGCTCCGCTTGCGATAGATTCTTAGTGAAATGAACAACAACTTCACGAATATGGTAATGGCTTGCATTGCCATTGTCTTCTCCCGTACGAACCGTTGTGTCCGTCGTTGTATTTGGTTTTACGGATTCAATTTTATAGTTGCCTTCAGCTGGATAGGGGATCAGCCTAAGATTGCGAAGCTGATGTTTTTCGACTTCTTTTACAATGTCCTGCTTGATCACACCGACAACTCCAATGCCAGTATGTTTGGAATCAGGAACGCCGAGCACCATGTAGCGGCTGCCATCTTTAGTTGAAAAGGCAGGCGATTCATACTTTGCTCCTTTTGAAACCTGTGTTTTTGCTTCACTAACATAGGTTTCCACTTTACTTCCATCCATTTTTGGCAATGTACCGCGGTTAACACTTCGTTTGCCAGATATCCAGCTTATATAGCTCATATGCATATGCTCATGCATCATATGTTCAATATGCTTCTCGGCTGATGCTTTGGAGTCCTTGCTGGCACTCATTAGCTTTTGAAAATCTTTGGAGCATTCTGAGGCGCAAAGCATAGCTGTTGCTTTCATGTCATTTTGCAAAGTAGCCATTTTGAGCGTATGCTCTCGTTTAGCCGAAAAACTAGAAGTCTGAGGGGACTTGGTCTTTGTTTCCTTCGGTGCAAATAAAGTTGTGCTTGGAATAAGCAATGCGGCCAAGGCAATAATCGTTAAACCGCCGATCCATTTTTTTGACATGCTTGAAACCTCCATTAATCGTTCTGAGTAAAGCAAAGCCTAATTTATAGGGTTAGGTATCTAAGCAGAAAATATGCGAGGAAATAAGGGAATCGTGAGTACCACTTCAATGTAATTTGTGGTACGATGATCATGATGTAGTTTTTATGTGTGTTCGGATTATGAAAGGGGATCTACCTATATGCCAAATGCTAATGTTAAATCACTTACAGAAACAACTCGTGAAAAACTAAAGGATGCGGTTAGTCAGATCGAACCGTTTCTGAATAACAATGCTCTACTCCAATTAGCTGGAGATGATGCTGGAGAAGAAACCCAGCTATTTTACAAGGGGCTTTTATCTGATTTGAGACATTTATTGGTGTTTTCTGAAGTGTCAGTTGAAAAGCTGGGGGTATTGCTCAGACGGCCCAATTTTGATATTGAATATGCAGAACGTGTGCTTTATGAGGCTTATCATCAATGTGTAAGTGCGTTCTATTATCCGAAGAATGAATGTTATTCTGAAGACGGCCGTTATGCCTATACAGGTCAAGATGCGATTCGCTTCCGCTTCAAGCCAAGCCGTGATTCACGTGACATAATACTTAGTGTTTCAAAAATATACGAAGAGCTGCGTGATGAGTTGGCTTATTACGAAAACGACTACATGACGCAGCGTCGCATGCAAGCGCAAAAATAAGGCAGAATGAATCACCTCCGGTCAGGGAAACTTGATAGTGGAGGTGATTTTTTTTATGCCAAAAGGCGTAAGTTGTAGTGTAGCCAACTGTAACTTCTGGAAGGAAGGCAACAATTGCGGTGCAAATGCAATAACAATTGAGATTGATCAGCATGCAGATGCACATTTTAATGAGGAGTTTGCCGAAGCTGAGCTTGGAGAACTTCATCAGGATCATGCTGAGCAATCCAAATCAACTTGCTGCCTTACCTTTAAACCGAAGGAGTGATGGTCGATGGGTGATTTTAAGAACGATAAAAAAAAGAGGCATAACGAGCGGCGAGATCGGGTAAACCATGATAGTCATCCGATTGTAGGCTCAGATCGTTTACTTGATGTAAATGAAGAAATGGCTGCTGATTTTGCAATTAATCAGCCTGTGGTGCATGCAAAGCGGGGAGAGGACCGGTCTGTAGAACGAGTTGAACCAGAGAGAGCTTACTCCGGCGGTTATGCGATTGGCTGGGTTTCACTGGTATTTGCGATAGCATCATGGTTTATTTGGCCCGTTCTGATGGGAGTGACATCAGCGGTGCTAGGCTTTATCGCATATCGACAAGGGGCTAGAGGACTCGGTGGGTGGTCTATGGCGATCGGACTTATTGCAGTAGCGTTAAATTTAGTCATTGTGCCCTTATATTATGCTTTAACTTAAACAATAAAGAGGCTCCTGCCCAGGGGAATGGGCAGGAGCCTCTTTATTTGCTATTTCAACGATTGCTCACGATGCTTCTGCACCTCAACATTCAAGGCAAGCATTTCGCGATCAAGCAGATGGATCATATCGGCAGAACCTTTGAGCTGCTGTTGGATATGCGGTGGAATTTGTTCATTGAACTTATAATAAATTTTATGCTCAAGGCTTGCCCAAAAATCCATTGCAATGGTCCGAATTTGGATTTCGACAAGTACATTCTCTGTCCGGTCCGTTAAAAACACTGGGATTTCAATGAGTAGATGAATACTCTGATAGCCATTTGGTTTTGGTTTGATTACATAGTCCTTAAGCTCGACAACCTTGACATCGCTTTGCTTGCTGATCATGTCAACGATTTGATAAATATCTGTGGAGAAGGAGCAAATGACACGTACGCCTGCGATATCACGTATATGCTGTTTAGCATCCTCAAGCGTTATTTCGAGTCCCTTGCGTTGAAGCTTTTGCATGACGCTCTCTGGTGTTTTAATTCTAGTCTTCATATGCTCGATCGGGTTATAATCGTGAATAAATTGAAATTCTTCATTTAAAATGTTAAGTTTTGTTTCTACGGCATCAAGCGCAAATTTATAAGTTAGAAAAAAATGAGCCCATTGTTTTAGCTGATTGGTTTTCATTATTGCTGATCACTCCTGATATAACTAATATGTATATTTGCAATGATACGATCAGACATTTTCATCTGGACAAGAATCGTTGTATTATTATAATGGTCGATATTATATGCCAAGTCAAATTTGTAGGACGCGTAAATGTCAACAGAGGAGAGTGCTTACGTGATTATAGATATTCAACATGTGTCATGGGATAGAAATGACAAAAAAATTTTGCAGGATATAAGCTGGACCGTTCAAAGCGGGGAGCATTGGTGCCTGCTGGGTCTTAATGGATCTGGAAAAACGACATTATTGAATATGATAAATGGTTATATATGGCCTACGGAAGGCAGTATGTCTATACTGGGAAAAAAATTCGGTGAATTTGATCTAAGGGAGCTCCGTAAAAGCATCGGCTGGGTCAGTACATCGCTGCAACAGAAGCTTTATGGAAGTGAAACAGCACTTAAGATTGTTCTAAGTGGAAAGTTTGCTACCATTGGATTGTATGACTTCACGAATAATGAAGACATTAGGCAGGCTGAAGCCTTGATGAAGTCGCTGGGCTGTACCGCTTTAATGGATCGGACCTATGATACCTTATCGCAAGGCGAGCGGCAGCGTGTCCTGATTGCACGAGCTTTGATGGCAGCTCCCAAGCTGCTTATTTTAGACGAGCCGTGCACAGGGCTTGATGTGTTTGCACGCGAGCAGCTGCTGCAAATGATTGCCGCTGTGGCAGCAGAGAAGGAAGCACCTACAATTATATATGTAACTCACCATGTAGAGGAGATTTTACCGTGCTTTACAAAAACCCTTCTCATTAAGGAAGGAGAGGTTTTCGCAGCCATGGACACCTCTGAAACACTCACATCTGCACTGATGAGTGATTTTTTCGCAGTTCCGGTGGAAATACAACGTCGCGATGGGCGGAACTGGTTATCTGTTAACGGGGAATTATGGAATTAGAAACGCAAGAGTCGATACAGCTGCAGATCGAGCCACAACCAAGCAGGTGGAAAAAGATAAAGAGATGGACAGCTAGACGATTTATTTTGCGAAACTATCTAGATTCTTATGTATGGAGGGTTGCTACAGGGAGCACTGCTTTTATCAGCTCGTTAGCGATAGGGACGGCGGCTCTTGGCATGCCAACTGGATTAGGTACAATAATTGATATTTTAGTATTTATTGCAGCAAACCTTGGTGCCATGAGCATCGCTGCCGTACTTATATCATTCCTTTTTCACTTGATTTCTTTGCCGTTGCCTCGAAGATTTGCCGCCGTTTGGCTTTATACAGCAGTGGAGTGCTATTTTATACTGTATTTTGCCGAGCTCGGGGAGCTTATGTCGGCTATCTTTGCAATTATAATCACTTTATTAGGTGCATTAATTGGTTTACTGCTCGCTCTGCTGATGAAATTGCGCTTGAAAACTTGGGTTCGTACAGTTATTGCACTAACTATTGCTTGTGCAGCTGCTGTAACGATGGTCTTGGTGGAGTGGCCGGAGTCTGCTGTAGTTCCTGTAAGAGAGAGTGCAGCTATTCAGCAAACCGATGGCGCTATTCAAGGGTTGGATTTGCAGAATCCTGCTGAGCCAGGGACGTTTGCCTTTGAGGCTTTCACATACGGAAGCGGTGAGGACAAGCACAGATCGATATTCGGCAAAGATGTAGACCTACAGTCAACAGCGGTTGACGCTTCGGCTTATATTACGAAATGGAAGAAATTAAAGAAACTGTTTTGGGGCTTTGATGAGAAGTCACTGCCTTTGAACGGTCGTGTGTGGATGCCGGATGGCGAGGGGCCTTTTCCAATTGCGCTTATTGTTCATGGCAATCATCTCATGGAGGATTTCTCAGATGGCGGCTATGGCTATCTAGGGGAGCTCCTTGCAAGCAAAGGAATTATTGCTGTTTCACTAGACGAGAATTTCCTTAATTATTCGGTCTGGTCGGGTATTCCGAGTAATGATATGAAGGTTCGTGCTTGGGTTTTGCTTAAGCATTTGCAGCAAATCAAGCAATTTAACGAGAAGCCTGACAACGCTTTTTACGGACGAGTAGATTTCGAGAAAGTGGCTTTAATCGGACACTCCAGAGGGGGGCAAGCCGTTGCGATGGCGGCAGATGCAGACCGCTGGTTTATGGATGATCGTACACTTGAGAGTCTAGAGGATGTTGTTATTGAGTCCGTCATTGCAATTGCACCTACGGATAAGCAAGTGGACGAGAAATCCGCGAGTTTAAAAAATGTAAACTATTTGACGCTGCAAGGCGCTAGAGATGCAGATGTCAATAATTTCTATGGGGATCGGCAGTTTAATAGAACTTCCTTTCAAGATGCGTCTAACAAATTCAAATCCGCCCTCTATATTGCTGATGCGAATCATAGCCAGTTTAATTCTGACTGGGGAAGAATGGACGAACGTCCGCCTGGAGGTTTATTTTTGAGTCGCAAGCAATTATTAGAGGCGGATGAACAGCGTCAAGTTTCAAAGGTATACGTATCGGCGTTCCTGCAAGCGACCTTGCTTGGAGAGGAGAACTATAAGGCTTTGTTTAAAGACTATCGTGCTGGGCTGGGATGGCTGCCGGAAACGATTTACACCAATCGTTATGAAGAAGCTGAGTTTACTGAAATTGCGGGATATGATGACGGTATTCGCAAAACTGAGCTTAAGGACGGCGGCAAGGCAACGGTATCAGGAATGAAGGATTGGCAAATCGTATCCGCTGAGGATCGGGATGGGAAGAACAAAGGGACAAAAGGTATTGAGCTGGAATGGCAGGAGCCTGGAGCTGAGTATGCGCTTGAGCTGTCACCTAAGACAAGCGAGGCTGCTCAAAATATCGTTGATGGCAATCTTGTTTTTTCAATGGCCAATCTGGAGCGGGATCTGCTCGCAGCAGAAGTGGAGCCAGATGCTTCTAACGCAGCTGCAGACAAGACTGAACTGCCGCCGCTGCCGATTGTTGAGATTGAGCTTACGACAGTGGATGGAGATCGCATTGGATTGGAGCTTAGTGAAGTAATGCCGGCCTCCCCTCCAGCCTATACTGCGTTTATATCTATTCCGTGGCTCGAAGAGCGAATAAAGGAAGAGAAATACACGGAAGCTAATGAGCCGGTATTTCAAACCTATGTGTTGCCGATAGATCAGTTTAGTTCAGAGGAGCTAACGATTACAGCGCAAGAAATTAGTCGAATTACGTTCCGATTTGTCAGTGGACCTGGTAAAGTTATGCTCGATGATATTGGTTTTATGTAATATAAAAGGCTGCAAAAGCGGGATGCCAGACAGAGGCAGTCCCGCTTTTGCAGCCTTTCTAGAAAAATGATTAGCTATTTGCTGCTTCCTTATCATTCGTAAATGTAAAGTTTCTGGCGGCATATAAGAAGGGTGTAGAACACAGGGAAACGATAAATTTAATGACATAAGTCGACAAGAAAATGGATAGCCATAGCTTGCTACCATATCCAGGCGCACCAGCGAACGCAATGGTGCAAAATATGAGCGTATCAACAAGCTGACTTACCATTGTGCTTCCATTATTCCGAATCCACAGCTGATTATGCGCTGGAAATAAACGCTTTAATAAGGAGTAAATTTTAACGTCAAGAAATTGACTCACGAAATAAGCACACAGGCTCCCTAGAGCAATACGAGGCAACAATCCGAACAAAGTCTCCATTGCTCCTTGTACCTCTAAAGGAAATGGTTCATTATGTGGATTAAACTGGAGCGCCATTTGCATAATAATGGTTGAGGCAATAAGTGTAAAGAAGCCGAACCATACGGCTTTTTTAGCAGCTTTCTCTCCGTACTTTTCATTTAAAAGGTCTGATGCCAAATAAATGGTGCCATACATTGTGTTACCTAGCGTTATGGCGATAACGACGCCGAAGGCATGAATGTCAACTGTTTTGACGACTTGAATATTAGCAAGCACAGTGGCCATGCCTATCCAAGCATAAATGCCGATCCGTCCAAAAAAACGATATGAAATAAGAAAAAAAGAAAAATGCACGAGCATAAAAATCGCGCCGAACCACAAATTAAACATGTTGAAAGTAGCCTCCTAGTATTGATAACGCGGGAGTTTTCGAACCTCGGAATGCTGGATGATCTATGATTCTGATTCGAATTTCTGCCTTTGTTATTATAAACGCTCCTAGTGGAAGCGGCAATAGCGATTCGGTGCCATTTAATTGCGCAGTAGATAGTGGTAGAATGGATGTTACTGTTTTATAGCAGATTACAGCAGAACTTGCTTCACCATACTAGTAGTCAAGGAGTGATAATATGAGCAATCTCAACGATCAACTGCCACAAGAGCAGCAGCGAGTAAAAGATGTGACGACTATCATTCGCTCACGGATAGAAGAATTTCGTAAACAGACTGGCGGCATGCGCGAGGATATTGTCGATATAAGACGAAATTTCTGGGATGATGTAACGCTGAATTTTGAGGATGCTGCAGAATCTGCAGAATCCCATGCTAGCATGAAGCAGCAGGCAGAGGTGCTTTCAGAGCGGGAAAGAAGCTACAGGCATGCGGAGGAGCAGCTTAAAACGCTCTTAAAGCTGGAGCACTCCCCTTATTTTGGCCGAATCGATCTTTTGGAGGAAGGACAACCAAGGACAGAGGCGATTTATTTGGGAGTAGGCTCGCTGCTTGATGACAGCGGTGATGAATATTTAATTTATGATTGGAGAGCACCTGTATCCAGCCTTTATTATGATTCTGGTCCTGGACCCGTACAATATCAAACACCAAGCGGAACCATTAGCGGTGAATTGTTGTTAAAGCGGCAATTTATTATCCGTGATGGACAAATTCGCAGTATGTTTGATACAGGCGTTACGATAGGCGATGAGCTGCTGCAAGAGGTGCTTGGCAAGCAGTCGGATGCCCAAATGAAAAGCATCGTAGCTACGATACAGAGAGAACAAAATCGTATCATCCGAAATGAGCGCGCAAGATTGTTGATTGTTCAAGGTGCAGCAGGCAGTGGGAAAACGTCAGCGGCACTGCAGCGTGTAGCTTATTTATTATATCGTTATCGTGGCATTTTGAATGCTGATCAAATCGTATTGTTCTCACCTAACCCCATGTTCAACAGCTATGTGGCTACCGTATTGCCGGAGCTAGGCGAACAAAATATGCAGCAAACAACCTATCAGCAATATTTGGAGCATAGGCTCGGCAAAACTTTCGCACTTGAAGATCCGTTCTCCCAGATGGAATATACGCTGGCTGCTATGGATGAAGCGGGATATGAAGCCAGAATTGCGGGAATTACGTACAAATCAAGCTTGGATTTTATGCATCTCATTGACGAATACGCGGCCGGGCTTGCTCATGCTGGGCTTGCTTTTAAAGCAATTAGGTTTAAAGGGCGTACACTTATTTCGGATGCGGCAATAGCTGAACAATTTTATAGTTTTGATCGTTCCATTTCGATTGGAAATCGGATGCGCTTCACAGCGGAGTGGATGCTGAAGGAGTTAACAAGATTAAGCAAAGAGGAACGTGAGCAGGATTGGGTGCAAGAGCAAATTGAGCTGCTTGATCCGGAAATATACTCGAAGGCCTATGATGAGCTGCAGCGTAAAAATCGTTTTTCAGGCAATTCTTTTGATGATTTCGATGCAGAGCATGATTATTTAGCCGCGATGGTGGTGCAGGAAAAATTCAAAAAACTGCGCAGAAAAGTAAAGCGTTTAGGTTTTTTGGATGTGCCAGCAATCTATAAGCGGTTGTTTGAGAAAAATGAGTCTTTGCAGGAGCGGTTGAAGGCTGGCCGCCATCAGCTTCCGGATCAGTGGGAGGAAATAAGCGAGCAGACGAATTCATCACTGAATAATGGTGTTATTTATTATGAAGATGCAACGCCGTATTTATATCTGAAAGAAAAGCTCGAGGGCTTTCATACCAATACGCTCGTTAAGCATCTGTTCATCGATGAGGCTCAGGATTACTCGCCATTCCAATATCATTACCTCAAACGGATTTTTCCGAATTGTAAAATGACTGTGCTAGGTGATTTGAATCAATCTATTTTTGCGCATGCAGTAACTGGCAACGGCTTTGAGCCGCTATCAGAGCTTTATAGTGAAGAGGAAACAGAGAAGATTGTTCTAACTAGAAGCTATCGCTCGACTCGTCCGATCGTTGCTTTTACGAGTCGCATGATCGATGGGGGGGAGCAAATTGAGCCTTTTAATCGCGATGGCGCCGAGCCGACAATAACAGAGGCAGCAGACGAGCGGCAGCTTATTAAAGCCATTGAGGATAAAATAAACCAATTGCATGAAGCGGACTATCAATCGATAGCTGTCATTTGCAAAACCGCTGCTGAGAGCAAGCGACTGCATGCGGCTTTGCAAGTTCATTTGCCAAAGCTTCGTTTAATTGAGAAAGAAACAGTCACCTTCGAAAAAGGGGTACTTGTTATTCCTTCATATTTGGCGAAGGGCGTTGAATTCGATGCAGTTATCATCAGCAATGCAGGCGAGCAATATTACGGACGGGAAAGTGAAAGAAAACTATTTTATACGGCTTGTACAAGAGCGATGCATGAGCTTCATTTATTTTATACCGATAAAATCACTGCCTTTATTCGATAGACTTATTTTCTAGTTTCTGGCCATATCTCAGAAATCTCGAGGTGAAGCTCAGAAGCGATCAGCTCTGCTGTTAACCTTTTGGGCTTCAATATTTTTCCGTTGCGCAGTTTGGAAATGGTTTGAATAGAAATGCCGGTCGAGGCTGAGAGATGACCAGCAGTCATGTCTTTCTTAGCCATCCAGATGCGGAGCTTCAATGATGGGTCGATTTGATCATTAATGGGAGATAAATCCCATATGACGAATGCAAATTCCAGCACTTCGCCGAATCCATCAAGAATCGGAGTGAAAGTGGCGGACATCATGAGCTCTACACCGCTAAGTATCGTCGTTTTAAGCGTCAAGCTTCTCTCCTGCTTATTGAGTGTGGCTTCCTGAAGCACTTCTTTCATGGATCCGTGCTCCGTCTCGGTAATAAACTGCAGCAGTGTTTCGTCTGTCATATTGCGATCTGCTTCAAACAATAGTGGGGACAAACTGTCTCGTAATAAACGAATGTGCTGATGGCGGTCAACAATACCGCTAATCAGCACTTTGTTTATTTCAGATTGCTGTTGTATCCATCTGTAAGGAGTCAAATCCTCAAAGATGACGTAGGAACGAGTGTATCCATCCTGATTGTTTCTGGGCAAAGGCTGTTGGTTTAGTCGTGTAAATAATTGTCGATTATTTTTAGTCATAATATTAATTTCGCTTTTTAAAACCGTAGCAGTTGTATCTATATTGTATCTTTTCAGATATAAAGAGCATTTTTCGGATCTAAGTTCCTTGACTGTATAGCCTGTTAATCGCACAAAAGCGTGATTGGCATCCTCGACAGAAACTCCCTGATTATTTTGTCGAATAACGAGCATGGGAAAATCCATATTTTGAAAAATTTGACGATAAACCGACAAAGTAAAACACTCCTCATGTATTTCATTGTGTTTCCTATGAAACAAGTAAAAGTATAGAATAGCCCATGATGACAAGCAAGTAGATGTTATGACGATTTAGTAACAGTTATATTTTGGAAGTGATAGGTTTAATTAATTAAACTTAATAGCTTAATCGAGACATATGGCGAGTAAAAGCTACATAGTTTAGGATAAATTCGCCAAAACAACCGTACAGCAGGCTTTATTCTATTTCCATTTTCCTATAATATGGTATCAGACAACCCTGTTGCCAGGTATCAACTGCGAAAGGATATTATTTAAAACGTTATTATATCTAACATGAAAACGGAATCAAGTTAGTTTATGTCATCTTTTCTTACATAAAAACCAGTGGGTTGTCGAAATCTATGAAAACGACTGTGTTTTTTTTACCAAACGATGTATAATATCTATAAGTATTGAGGTATTCATCGGTTTCGCTTCATACGAATCAGATTATCCAACAGGAGGTGAAACCATAAATGGTTCAACAGGCACCTAATGGATTGTCACACCAGGAATTATATTTGTTTAATGAAGGAAACGCCTATCACAGCTACCGTTTTATGGGTGCTCATCCTGTTCAAATGAACGGAAAGAATGGTGTTCGGTTCACACTATGGGCTCCGAATGCTGCTGAAGCCAGAGTCATTGGTGGTTTCAATAAGTGGGAAGGTAAGAAGCATGTCATGGATAAAGTCGGAACGACAGGCATCTTCAATCTGTTTATCCCGTATATTAAAGAAGGCGAAATGTACAAATACGAGATAATCACCCCCGAAGGGCATATTATTCGGAAGGCTGACCCTTACGCATTTTTCGCTGAACGCAGACCTGGAACCTCATCTATCGTAACTCAGATATCAGGTTATGAATGGGAAGATGAGCTTTGGCTTGCGAAGAAGCATGAACGATCTGTTTATTCAAACCCTATGTTGATTTACGAGATCCATGCTGGCTCTTGGAAGATCAAAGGGAAAGAGGATTTTTACACGTATGAAGAGCTGGCGGAGGAGCTGATTCCGTACGCAGCTGAAATGGGCTACACGCATATTGAGCTAATGCCAATAGCAGAGCATCCTTTGGATCAATCGTGGGGCTATCAAATTACCGGCTTTTATAGTGTTACCAGCCGATATGGTTCACCTAAGCAATTAATGCGGTTTGTTGACAAATGTCATCAGGCTGGCATAGGGGTTATTTTGGATTGGGTGCCAGGACATTTCTGCAAGGACGATCATGGCTTGCGACTTTTTGATGGAACGCCGATTTTTGAAGGTGCGGATGCGAAGCGTGCAGAAAAACCGCTTTGGGGAACGCTATCGTTCGATTTTGGCAGGAAAGAGGTTGTCAGTTTTCTTATTTCAAATGCGATTTATTGGATGGAGCTCTATCATATTGACGGCCTGCGTGTAGATGCTGTCGCTAACATGATTAATTTACATATGGACAAACCGCCAGAGTTGTATACGTACAATGAAATAGGCGGCGCTGATAATTTAGATGCACTGCGTTTTATCAAGAAACTCAATGAAACGGTGTTTCATTATTACCCTCAAACTCTAATGCTTGCTGAAGATTCATCTGCTTGGCCTGCGGTTACATCTCCAACCTATCAAGGCGGCCTAGGTTTCAATTTTAAATGGAATATGGGCTGGATGAACGATATGCTGCGCTACATGACATTAGATCCACCTGAACGCTCGCACCACCACCATCTCATTACATTCTCGCTCCTTTATGCTTTTTCAGAAAATTTTGTTCTACCTCTATCTCATGATGAAGTTGTACATGGCAAACGATCACTACTAAATAAAATGCCTGGAAGCTACGAAGAAAAATTTGCACAATTAAGATTGTTTTATGGCTTCTGGATGTCCCACCCCGGCAAGAAGCTCTTGTTCATGGGAAGTGAATGGGGCCAGTTTGATGAATGGAAAGACGGGGATATGCTCGATTGGATGCTGCTTGATTACGATATGCATCACAGCATGCATCATTACGTTAGAACGCTAAATCACTTGTATCTTAATCAGCCTTCCCTTTGGGAGAGAGAGCGTGATCCGGGCTGCTTCGAATGGATCGACGTTCATAATGCAGCTCAATCGGTCATTTCGTTTATCCGCCGCGGAAATACTGAATTTTCTATTATCATAGCTAATTTCTCCAGAAATGATTACCAAAACTTCCGTATCGGTGTCCCAGAGCATGGTTTATACCGCTCTTTTATAAATAGCAATAATAAGCAATTTGGCGGAATGGATGAACAACCAGAGGAATACTACAGCAGCGAAAGCGTCGCCTGGCACGGCCATAACCAAAGCATTACGCTTCACCTACCTCCCCTTGCTTTCTTGTTATTCAGCTTAGATCAGGGGAACACACTTTGAGAGGGAGTTGATGTCCATGGGCCGTAAAGAAATGATCGCTATGCTGCTCGCTGGAGGCGAAGGAAAAAGGCTAGGCGTGCTTACGAAGGATTTAGCTAAACCAGCGGTCTATTTCGGAGGGAAATACAGAATTATTGATTTCACCTTAAGCAATTGTGCGCATTCGGGAATCGACACCGTCGGTGTACTAACCCAGTATCAGCCACTTGAGCTTAATCGATATCTCGGCATTGGAAGTCCTTGGGGACTAGATCGCCGTGATGGGGGAATGACGATATTGCCGCCGTTTATGAAGCAAAAGGGCGGCGTATGGTATAAAGGAACAGCGAATGCCATTTATCAAAATATGTCTTTTATTGAGCCTTATAATCCCGAATATGTTCTTATTATTTCTGGTGACCACATTTATAAAATGGATTACGAGCTCATGCTGCAGCATCATAAGCGCTCAGGTGCGGATGTAACGATCGCAGGCATTGAGGTTGAATGGAAAGAAGCAAGCCGTTTCGGTGTCATGCATATTGACGATGAGGACCGTATAACGGCATTCGAGGAAAAACCTAAAAATCCAACAAGCAATATTGCTTCGATGGGTGTTTATATTTTCACATGGTCCGAGCTTCAAAAATATTTGATCTATGACGAGGCTAGCCGCAGCTCTAGTCATGACTTTGGTAAAGATCTAATTCCAGCTATGATGCGTGACGGAAAACGACTGCATTCCTATCCATTTAAAGGTTATTGGAAGGATGTTGGTACGATTGAAAGCTTGTGGGAAGCGAATATGGATCTTCTCGCTGATGAACCGCCGCTTGAGCTCTCAGATCCGGAGTGGCGGATTTATTCGGTCAGTCCAAACCAGCCGGCACAGCATATAGGCGCTAATGCTGATGTCTCGGCATCGCTCATAACAGAAGGCTGCTTAATTGAGGGAACCGTAGATCGTTCTGTTTTGTTTTATGGCGTAAAGGCTTCAAAAGATACAATTATAACGGAGTCAGTCATCATGCCTAATGTTCGAATTGGAGAAGGTGCCCGTATATATAGAGCTATTATCGGCGAAGGAGCAGTCATTCAAGAAGGTGTAACGATTGGCAGCCCAGATGATGATGCAATAACTGTCATTGCTGTGGATCAATATGTTACTAATGACCATTTGCTGCGGGAGGTGGAGCACTCATGAAGCATAAAGTGATGGGCGTCATTAATTTAATTCATGAGACAGATGAGCTAGAGCTGCTCACTCAGGGGCGCTGCCTGGCAACGGTGCCATTTGGCGCTAGATATCGACTTATTGACTTTGTATTGTCCAGCATGGTCAATTCCGGCATTTCGAAGGTAGCGGTGTTTGCGCATACGAAATATCGTTCCTTAATGGACCATCTTGGATCAGGCAAGCATTGGGATTTGCAGCATCGTCAAAGCGGATTATTCGTGCTTCCGCCTGTTACGGATGATATTCAGGAAATTAGTCGCGGCGATTTGTATCATTTTTATCAGCAGCGCGATTATTTTAATCGCTCCTCCTTGGATTATGTCGTAATCACACGGAGCCATATGGTATGTAATATCGATTTTGAGAAGGTCATTCAATTTCATTTGGAACGCGAAGCAGACATTACGGTTGTTTGTAAGCAGCAGGCGGATCTGCTTATGGGCAGAGCTCGTAAGGTTAAGATGAATGAGGAAGGCCGCATTACCGATATCCAAGATCATTATGGCCGTATGGCGAGTGACATCAGTTCTATGGAAATGTACATCATGCGTAAAGAACTGTTGATGGAGCTCGTAGAAACCTCATTGGCGCAAGGCCAGGATCATCTCGTGAGACATGCGATCTTTTCAAGGCTCGACAAGCTGAAGGTGTATGGCTATATGTATGAGGGCTATTTGGCAGTCATAAATACGTTAAGCAGCTATTATCGAAACACGATGAATTTATTGGATCCAGCTGTATGGAATGAGCTGTTCTACCAGCCGGGCCCGATTTTCACTAAGGTTAAGGATGAACCACCGGCGCGATATTTAGGAAGCTCCAAGGTGACAAATTCGCTAATAGCCAATGGCTGCCGAATTGAAGGCACGGTTACGAACAGTATATTGTTCCGAGGTGTGCATGTTCAAAAAGGAGCAGTTGTCAGCAATAGCATCGTCATGCAAAACGGTATCATTGGTGAAAACAGCATACTTCAGCATAGTATTTTGGATAAGGATGTTCGCGTTGAGGCTGATCGTGATATTCGTGGGGCTGCAAGCTCGCCGTTTCTAGCCGGCAAGCGAAAAATTATATAATCCGAATCTATTCTTGCCGCGAAATATGCCCTTTAACGCGATAGGAAAGCAAACGTTTTTTCCAATTGGGTTGATGCAGGCGCTCAAGCGGCGTCCATGAGAAAGGAGAATCCTATGAACATTTTGTTCGCAACCTCAGAAGCTGTGCCGCTTGCGAAGACAGGTGGTCTCGCCGATGTTGCAGGGGCGCTCCCAAAGGCGCTGAATAAGCGGGGCGTTGATACCAGAGTTGTAATGCCAAAGTATGCTCAAATTCCTCCCGCGCTGCTAGGGCAGTTTGAACAAGTTGCGGTATTTAACGTTGCATTTGGCTGGCGCAATCAGTATTGCGGCTTGCTCAGGGCAGAGTTTGAGGGTGTTACTTATTATTTAATCGACAATGAGCGTTATTTTAAGCGCGATGGACTTTATGGGTATGATGATGATTCGGAGAGGTTTGTTTTCTTTTGCTTCGCCGTGATGGAAGCTGTTCGGTATATGGATTTCCATCCCGACATTGTCCATTGTCATGATTGGCAAACGGGCTTGATCCCGTTTCTACTTAAAACAAGATATTTCTATGATCCAGCATGGGCTTATACTAAATCGGTATTTACGATTCATAATCTGAAATATCAAGGTCTGTTCGGCGTTGAGCATTTGCAGGACTTGCTTGGCGTAGGCTACGATATGTTTTATGCAGACAGCTTGGAATTTTACGGCGCTGGCAGCTGCATGAAGGGCGGTCTCGTTTATGCAGACAAGCTGACCACGGTCAGCGGAACGTATGCAGAGGAGATTCAAACCGAATATTTTGGAGAAAGACTGGATTCACTGCTAAGATATCGCTCAGGAGACTTGATCGGTATTGTGAACGGCATTGATGACGAGTTGTTTGATCCGATGAATGACATTGCAATAGATGTGCCTTATCGAAACTCGTTAAGCCGCAAGCGAAAAAATAAAGTGGAGCTGCAGCGTGAGCTAGGACTGCCGCAATCCGAAAATATTCCGCTGGTCGGTATTGTTTCTCGATTAGTCGAGCAAAAGGGCTTTGATCTGATCATGGCGACCTTTGAGGAGCTTCTTCAGGAGGATGTCCAATTTGTTATATTGGGAGCTGGGGATGAACGATATGAGCATTTCTTTAATGATGCGGCGTTTCGTTACCCGGACAAGGTTAAAGTGTGGATTGGTTATGATGATAGACTGGCCCGCCGTATTTATGCAGGCTCGGATATGTTCGCGATGCCTTCACAGTTCGAGCCCTGCGGCCTCAGTCAGCTTCTTGCGCTGCGCTATCGCTCCGTACCTATCGTTCGAGAAACTGGCGGACTAAAGGACACGGTTAGAGCCTATGACGAATATAATGGCGAAGGTAACGGCTTCAGCTTTACTAATTACAATGCGCACGATTATATGTTCACCGTTCGCAGAGCGTTAGCTCTCTATCGTAATGAGGAAGTGTGGAAGCAAATCGTGAATAATGGCAACAAAGAGGATTACAGCTGGAACCGCTCCGCCAAAGCCTATATATCCGTTTATTCACAACTTTTAGCGCACCGAGAGGAGAAGGAATCATGGCCCGTCATCTTGTAATCGGCAACGGTAAGATGCTTTTGAATTTGGATCAAAATTGTTACATTCGAGATATCTATTATCCATTTGTTGGTCAGTTAAATCATGTAGGTGGACAATACTGTCGCTTTGGGGTGTGGGTGGAAGGCTCTTTCAGCTGGCTGGATGAACCGGAATGGAAGTTTGATCTGGATTATGTGGAGGATTCCTTAGTCACAAATATTATCGCTAAGCATGAAAGACTAGGCATAGAGCTTCAAATGAATGATGGGATACATCAACGCGAATGTATTTATATCAAAAGAGTCGTTATCCGCAATCGAACAAATGATACAAAAGAGGTTCGTTTGTTCTTTCATCAGGATTTGATGATTGATGGTACTGAGGTTGGAGATACGGCGGTTTATTATCCGGAGAATCATACGCTTTATCATTACAAGCGAAATAATTACTTTATGTTCAATGGTTTCTCCGATGAAGGCGGCATGACCCAGTATTCAACAGGAATCAAAAGGTTTCAATCCGCAGAAGGCACTTGGCGGGATGCAGAGGATGGCGTGCTGATGGGCAATTCAATTGCTCAGGGCTCAGTAGACAGCACCATCAGCTTCCGGACGGTCGTTCCGCCGAACGGGGATAAATCGATTTACTACTGGATGTCCATTGGTCAAAATCTAGAAGAAGTTAAAGCGCTGAACCAGTATGTTCAGGAAAATCATCCGGAGAAGCTATTAAGCCGAATGGTTATTTACTGGAAGCATTGGTTAGGCCGTGCGGAATCCGACCTTGGTGATCTGCCGCAGGATGTAGTTAGAATGTTCAAAAAAAGCCTGCTTCTCGTTAGAACTCAGGTGGATGAGCGTGGAGCCATTCTAGCTGCGAATGATACTGATATTTTGCAGTATAATCGTGATCATTACAGCTATATGTGGCCGCGTGACGGTGCACTCATAGCGGATGCCATGTCTATGGCGGGTTATCAGAGTGTCATTTCTCCATTTTTTCACTTTTGTGCGCAAGCATTGTCTCCAGAAGGTTACTTGTATCACAAATATAATCCAGACGGTACGGTAGGCTCGAGCTGGCATCCTTATATTGTGCAGGGAAGCAGGCGCTTGCCTATACAAGAGGATGAAACGGCGCTTGTACTGTTCGCATTGTGGAAGGATTATTCCCGAAACCAAGTTATTGAGCTGCCGCAGTCGCTATACAGCAACTTAATTCGGAAGGCAGCTTCATTTTTAAGCTCCTATATGGAGCCATCCTTGTTATTGCCTAAGCCGAGCTATGATTTGTGGGAAGAGCGCTACGGTATTTGGACGTATACAGCAGCATCCGTGTATGGCGGTCTGATGGCTGCTTCATACTTCACAGATTTATTTGGAGATTATGAGCGTAGTGATCATTATAAAAGCACAGCAGATGAGATCAAGCAGGGCATTATTACACATTTGTGGGATGAAGAAGCGGGCCGCTTCGCACGAGGCCTTATTCAGAAGGATAATCGCTGGGTGAAGGATATGACGCTGGAGAGCAGCCTGTTTGGCGTGTTGGAATTTGGGGTGCTTCCTGTAGATGATTATCGCGTAGTTCAGACGATGCTGGCGATCAAGGAAGGTCTTCAGATCAAGACCCATATTGGCGGTATTGCTCGCTATACAAACGATTATTATTTCCAGCAATCTGGAGAAATTGATAAGGTGCCAGGCAACCCATGGATTATTTGTACCCTGTGGGTAGCTAACTTTGAGATTGATTCCGCGAAAACGATCGAAGAGCTGGAAGGTCCAAGACAGACGCTGCAATGGGTGTCAGATCATGCGCTTCCTAGCGGTTTGCTGCCAGAGCAGCTAAATCCGTATGATGGCTCACCATTATCCGTAGCGCCTCTAACTTGGTCTCATGCAACGGTAGTGCAGAGCGTAAGCAAGTATGCTGAGAAGTATAAACAACTACGGGCCGAAAAGGAGCAAAATGGGTTCTAGTTGACCAATCTATGATGTGCTGTAATATTTCAATGAACCTGCATGCTGATACCGAGCATGCAGGTTCTTCCTGCTGATTGAATAAACATTGCAACAACGTTATGGTATTATGACAGTATAATTATAAATGATACTCGCTGTAGATAACATTAATGTATCTGGAGGTACAGAGGGAAATATGAAATATGTGATCGGTGTTGATATTGGAACGACGAGTACGAAATCGGTGCTCTTTACAGAAAAAGGTGCAATTGTTGCTAGTCATGGTATCGAGTATCCGCTGCATTCGCCTTCACCGGCTATTGCAGAGCAGGATCCGGATGAAATTTTTAATGCGGTGCTGGAGACGATTGGACAAGCGATAATGAAAAGAAACGTACAGCCGAAAGATATTTTATGTGTTTCATTCAGCTCAGCTATGCACAGTGTTATTGCTGTGAATGAAGAGGGCTCACCGCTTACGAAATGTATAACATGGGCCGATAATCGCAGCATAAAATGGACCGAAAAAATTAAAAATGAATGGAATGGCCATGAGATTTATATGCGTACGGGCACGCCGATCCATCCCATGTCACCTTTGTCTAAGCTGACGTGGCTGCGCTATGATCATAAAGAGCTGTTTGATCTTACATATAAGTTTATTTCTATTAAAGAATATGTGTTTTTTAAGCTATTTGGTCAGTATGTCATTGATTATTCAATTGCATCTGCGACAGGGATGTTCCATCTGGAAAATCTGCAATGGGATGAGGAGGCACTGCGAGTAGCGGGTGTCACACCAGACCGTTTGTCTGAGCTTGTTCCTACGACCTTCAAGCTTGCGGGTATGGACGAGCAATATGCGAAACGAATGAATTTGCCAGCTTCGACGCCGTTTGTAGTAGGCGCTAGTGATGGCGTACTATCCAACCTAGGAGTAAATGCAATTAAGCCTGGTGTTGTAGCCGTTACGATCGGTACGAGCGGTGCGATTAGAGCAGTTACAGATAAGCCGGTAACAGATCCGAAGGGCAGAATTTTTTGTTATGCGTTGACGGAGAAGCACTGGGTCATCGGGGGGCCGGTCAACAATGGAGGCATGATCTTCCGATGGGTTCGTGATCAAATCGGTACAGAGGAGATTGCGAGTGCCAAGAAGCTCGGTGTTGATCCTTACGAGCTGTTAACAGAGCTTGCTGCAAAGGCGAAGCCAGGCTCCGAAGGACTTATTTTCCATCCTTATTTATCTGGCGAGCGTGCCCCGCTTTGGGATGCGAATGCACGAGGCTCCTATTTTGGCCTAGGACTCCATCATAAGAAGGAGCATCTCGTTCGTGCCGCACTGGAGGGTGTAATATTTAATTTATATAGCGTACTCCTTGCGCTCGAAGAATTGACAGGCAAGCCTACGAAAATTCAGGCGACTGGCGGATTTGCGCGATCGGAGCTTTGGCGCCAAATGATGGCAGACATTTTCGATCAGGAGCTGCATGTGCCGGAAAGCATTGAGAGCTCATGTCTAGGTGCTGTGATCCTTGGCTTGTATAGCTTAGGTGAAGTGGATTCTTTAGACGTAGTGTCAGAAATGGTGGGCGGTTCTCATTTTCATTTGCCTAACAAGCAAAATGCAGAAATTTATTCCGAGCTCATGCGAATTTACATTCGAGTATCACGATTATTGACGGAGGAATACGCTAATATCGCAGCCTTCCAGCAGAAATGGATATAATATAAAAAAAGCAGCCGAAAAGTACATCGGTTGCTTTTTTTTATGCATATAAGTGAGTCACTATCAGCCATATTTCTTCAAAATAGCGGATAGTGTAAGCATAGGCCATATATAATTATTGCTAGGATAGTGAACATACAAGCTGCCTGGCAAGGCGGCTCCCGTGGGGTAGGTATACGTCCAATCTCGTTGCTCAAGTGATCGGAGCAAAGCATCTACGCCTCGTTCAATAGCTGCATTGGGCTTCTCATTTGCTGCTAGGAGCGCGTCAAGCGCCCATGCGGTTTGAGAAGGCGTACTCGCATGAAGGGGCACATAGTGCTTTACTTTATCGCTAAGACAGGATTCACCCCAGCCTCCATCCTCGTTCTGAATGTCCAGCAGCCACTTCACGCCTTTTTTGATGGCAGGGTGATCACTGGACACGCCTACTGCCGTCATTCCTTGAATGGCAGCACTGGTGCCATGGATATATGAAATTCCCCATCGCCCATACCAGCTGCCATCTCTGTTTTGCTGAGATAATACCCAGTGGACACTTTGATCAAGCCATTGATGTCCAATTGACATGCCCAGCTCATTGCCTAGAAAGCCAAGAACACGACTTGAAAGGTCTACGGTTGAAGGGTCGGTAGAGATGTCAGCAGACCCTTCAAAGGTAAAGAAGCTTGCTGGCAATGTCTGTCCTTGCCGTTCAAAGGCAGGCCAACCGCCATCGTCGTTGCGCATGGAGAGTATCCAGTTTAATCCTCTTTGCCAATTGGCGGATAACCCTTCAGTTGATGATATATAGGGACGCAAGGCACGAAGCGCTGCAACGCTGTCATCAACATCTGGATACAGCGTATCGACGTCAGAGAAGCCCCAGCCGCCTGCTGGCGTATTAGGCAGTCTTATCGCCCAATCACCTAGCAGGGTTTGCTGCCGCGGCATGAGATAGCTCCCCGCCATCTTTAAGGCATGTGATGCAGGCGGGAGGTCTGCTTCACGCAAGGCGTAGCTTAGCATCGCTGTATCCCATACCTCAGAGGAGCAGACCTGAAGATGCGGCCGATCTAAACACATTAAGGATATAATGCCTGACAACAAACGGTTTATCGTTGGAGATTCGGGAGAATAACCTAGCTGCAGCAAGGATAAAATCATTAGAATTGTCGCCGTAGAGAACGTAAGCAGCGTGCCGTTAGGCTCAAGTCGGTCAAACATAAATGACTCGGCTCGTTGTTCGGCGTTTTGTGAAACAGCTGGAAGCAGACTGGATAACGGCAGCGTTGCGATAAATCCGTTCAAGGCAGATATCCATGTTGAATCATTATTAAAGGATTGGGAGTCTCCAACAAATAAATAGGATAGCTGTGGCATTAAGGCTGTTTTTCTGACAAATTGCTTGTTCGACATAATTAAGATGGGTACAAGATGTACACGTGCATGGCCGGAGAGTGAGAAGAGATCAAGTCCGATCCCAAGATCAGAGAAAAAAGCTTCAAGTGGAATACGCAGCATTTTAGGCCATTCTGCTTGACCGGTAGCAGCGAAAATAACTTGGGTAAATAAGTTTCTAGCTTCCCCCAGTCCTCCGCGGCTTAAAATAAATTGTTTGGCAAGCAGCATGCGAGGGTCCTCTTGTGCATAATATCTCGCATACAGCAACGCAAAATAAGCTTCGGCTGTCGCCTCTAAATTTCCGTCGGCTTCGTCCGGATACAGCCGCCAAGCCCCATTCGACTCTTGTTTGGACGCTATTCGCGCTGCAAGGCTATGAATCAATTGCTCATCTGGCCGCTCTAGCAGGCGCAGCAAAATAATAAGATAGCTGTCTGTCATCGTCCCAGAGTCTAAGCATAATCGCCATGCGCCGTCCTGCGACTGCTGCTTAAGCAGATCTGCGGTCATATTAGTCAGTTTTGCACGAATTCGATCCATCTCCATGGGAAACATTCATCCTTTGCAACTGTAGTTGCACTATTTATATAGAAAAATTCAACCATAAGTAATACTGATGAAAACGATAGTAAAAAGGAATTTCACATTGTGTTGGACAGGCTCTATAGTGAAGGCATGAAGAGCAACCAGATTGTTCATAACACAGAGGTGAGAAGCTTGATTAATAAAAATATTACAATTTATCCATCTATAAGAGGATGGGGCTTTATTTATGGTTTAGCTCTAACCCTGCTTATCGCAATCGCCGCTAAACTGATCGCCACACTTCCATTTTTTCAAATCATGGGGCAGCTGGTCGTAGCGATTTTACTTGGCATCGCATTTAAAGCGTGGACAGGCGTTTCAGAGCAAGCTGCAGAGGGTATTGCTTTTTCGAGTAAAAGACTGCTGCGATTCGGTATTATTTTATTAGGATTGCGTGTGAATTTAAATAATCTTTGGCATGCGGGACCGAAAGTATTTGCAATTGCGGCAATCAATATTGCTTTTACGATTGTTGTCGTTTACGGGATAAGCAAATGGATGAAAATAGATAAAAGGCTCGGGATGCTGACTGCCTGTGGAACTGCTATATGCGGTGCCGCAGCGGTAGTCGCGATTGCGCCTGCGATGAAAGCAAACGATAATGAAGCAGCAATCAGTGCGACAACGGTCGCGATTCTTGGAACGATTTTCACACTCGCCTATACGGTTCTATATCCAATACTGCATTTAAGCGATGCGGGTTATGGCATATTTGCAGGCGCCACGCTGCATGAGGTTGCACATGTTATTGCTGCAGCAGCACCTGGCGGACAAGAAGCGATTGATTTAGCTGTCATTGTCAAAATGTCGCGTGTAGCGCTGCTCGTTCCAGTCGCGATCATTATTGGCATATGGAATGGACGTAATGCTAAGCAAGCAAAAAGGCTGCAATTAAAAGCTTTGCCTATTCCATGGTTTATTTTTGGCTTTCTGGTAATGAGCGGAATCAACACGACTGGTATTCTCCCAGAGCATTTGACAGGACAACTGATCGCAGCTGCATACTTTCTGATAGCGATGGCTATGGCTGGTCTGGGTCTTGGCGTTGATTTGGTCATTTTTAGAAAACTAGGAAAAAAACCTTTTATCGCAGCGCTGATCGGATCGCTTCTGCTGACGGGGCTTGGTTTCTTTCTTATTCATGTCTTTCAATTGAACTAATGATCGAGAACCAATAAAGTCCACTTAACAACCGATAGGCGGAAATGGTTTCGGGCGTGGATATTGGCGAATATGCTTAATGCGGGATTCACCTCTCAAGCACATGCCGTTGCCGACTTGTATGCTTGCCGATGAGCTGGCTGCGATGACGTGAATATATCCGACGTTAATATTTGGATAGATGTTCGTTCGATTAAGCTGGAGCACCTGTCCGTTATCGAAATCAGGATCATTTAATGCTGGAAGAGGGCGACTAAATAATGGATAAGACTCGAAAAAGACATTGCCCGCAGTTAAATGATCCTCTTGTCTCTGAAGCGCAAGAGCGCGAAGCTTAGCATCCGTTTCAGCACGATCGCCAAATTGAACGATCGCAGACTGTGATGCGCTGATAATAAGAACAAAGCCGACATTTGATGTTCGAATGGGATAACCATCGAATGGCTGTTGATCGTATGAATCCATCATTGATTACGATTCTCCAATCATGCCCTCTGAGCCTTCAGGCAGCGGAAAAGGGGCCATGGGGCCTACGATGACGGACTCTGGCGGCGTATCGAACATAGAGTATAAGGATACACAATCGGTGTCCCCGACTTGCAGCATGGAGGCGCTCGAGACACCTAATATATCAATTTGCCCAACACTTAGCTGATAATTATATACGTTGAACTGAAGCATTTTACATCATTCCTCCTGATCGGGGCTTACCAGTTTGCAGACGCTGCATGTAAGCGAGAAGTGCTGAATCGGCATCCCTCGTTGTTTTTGCAAGGATATTAGACACGATCGCTGCTGAATCGTTAGGAGCTGATTGTTTCCCTCTTTCATTTGCAGTTTGCTGCATATAATATTGAATGCGGCTAGGTACCTGCTTTCGTATATCCTCAATAATAATTTTCCTGTGATACGGATCTAATGGTATACAAAGCTCATTCTCGTAGCTGAGCAGCTGATCGGGTGCTTTCGTATCCAAATAACCGTTCATTTCTGTATAAACCTCCTGGTATATCGGGTTCGGAGGTGGAATGGATGGTCCGGCAGATGGGAACGTCTCCTGCTTCGGTACCGAAAGCTGGTCGATGTTGCCGGGGAATGAATCATCACCGCTGCCTGGAGTAGTCATCCCAATGTTAAGCGTACCGTCGAGCTTCTCAACCTTCAATTGGTCAAAATGATATTCTATGCTTTCGATATTGTAAGTAGGACGCGCTTCAAGCTGCTTCATCTGCTCGCATAAAGCGGCGACCTTTGCCTCAAGTGCTTCAAGCTGCTCTTGCTGCTCTTTGAGCTTATGTTGTACTTCAAGCGACCACGTCTGCCAAGGGGAAAGTGGGTTTTGCTGCTGCATATGACTGCCCTCCTTCTTGTAATCGGAGCATGAGCCCCTTTAGGTGGGATTTGGCAGAGGGACGAAGGAAAGTGGATTTTCTTCGCCAAGCTGAGGCGCGGGACCTGCAAACCCACCAGTATTATACAGCTGAGAAAGCGAACGAATCGATCCGGCGCTGCCGACTTGAAGCACTGAACTATTGGCGACACTATCTACTCGAAGCTGATGAATGGTAATTTGCTGATGAATCGTTATATTCATATCGCACTCACATCATTATTCGAGCTATCCTGAACGTCCGGATCAATGGAGTTTGTAGCACTGACAGCATTATTAGAATTGGTTAAGCTGCCTGTTAGGAATGAGCCAGACCCTGCATACGTTTTGGAAGTGCTGTTCGGAGAAATCTCAAGCGCATCACCGAACTGTACGATGGATCCAGAGCCAGTGCTAACTATTTTGACAAAACCTACGACTGCTGGCATAAGCATCCTCCTTCTTTATGAGCTTTTTTGTGGATTGGTTGTGCGTAACATATCTTATGCTGCATTCGCCCAGAGGTTCCCGGTAGAGAAGTATCCAGCTTGAGGCTAGGCGCATATGTTGGTAGGAGTGCTGGAAGGCAGGTGTTTGCTTGTGGCATCCAAATGGGATGATATGGAAAAATGGATGGAGAGGCAGCAGCTGCCGAAAGGCTTTGAGCTGCTGCGTGAGCCGGATTGGGTAGAGCAATATGTGCGTAAAATGATGACTAAAGCGCTGCCTGAAGCAGCAGGCGTGATGATTGGAGGAGGCTCAGCCACCTTTTCGGAGACTCGCCATTTTATTCATGTGAAAATAAATTTACCGAAGGGCTTTGAGAAAGAGCAGCTACGATTATTTGTTCGTGAGGATCGGCTGCGGCTTGAAGGTTTGCCGGGAGGTAAAATAGAGACAATCAAGTTGCCGAAGCTGGTGAAGCCGCGTGTGAGCAAAACACTTGTGAAGGACAACGTTTTACAGGTGAAGCTTCAGAAAAGACCCACCAATCGTACATTCCATGAGGCGATTGTGCGATGGTAATGCTGCCTGTTTCTTACTGAGAGCACATAATCGGAAGGTATGTGCTTTTTTTGTCACGAAATCGACAGGGATTGCTGCTGGCAAATAGCTCCGCAATCCCTTATAATGTCTAGTGAACATATACATATTTGTTAAAAAGGGAGTGTGTTCGGTGTCACTAGTCGATGTAAGCAGTGTTTCTGCTTCGTTATTCATACTCGGTATCGTGTTTATCTTGCTTATTTTCGGATTGCTCAGCTTTGGGATTTTGCGCATGTTTCAGCAAAAATTTCGTGCAGGCTGGTTTTCCTTCGCCGGTGCGATCATCAGCTTCGTCGTTTTTATGGTCATACTAAACAAATGGTATCTATAGTATTTTTATAGCTGCACACAACCGGAGGTATTCGCTTGACCTGGACAATCATATGGTTTTTCGTTAATATGCTGTTTGTTGTTTCTGTTATAACCTATATGTTTATGCACCGCTCTTACATGGAAACGAGGAGACAATCGAGCGATAAAGGGCTTATTACGCGGCTAAATAATCGCCGAAAGCTTATTGGCGTACTCAGTATCGTGTTGTTCGTAGCTATGTCAGCCAGCTTTATGATCAACATGAAATTAAATGGTTAAGCAGCTCTCATTGACGAGAGCTTTTTTTTTCGTCATTATGGAGATAGACAATTTTTAGTTCGGAGGTTCGACATATGCATACAATGGAAGACATTATACGACGCATGTCAAGTCAAGGCTTACGAATTACAGATCAGAGGAAGACGCTTGCAAAGCTATTCTCGGAGACACAGGGCTACCTTGCTCCTAAGGAAGTCTATGAATATATGGGAAAATCTTACACAGGTCTAAGCTTTGATACGGTTTATCGCAATTTACGAGTGATGGAAGAGCTGGGCGTGCTGGAGCAGGTTATTTTTGAGGATGGCGGCAAGTTTAAGCTTCATTGCAAAGAGAACGATCACCATCACCATATGATTTGCTTGCAATGCGGAAAAACCTATCCGATTATTTTTTGTCCGATGGAGCAAACGTTGGTTCCGGAGGATTTCAAAGTCGTTAAGCACAAATTCGAGGTGTTCGGCTATTGCAAGGAATGCGTGCAGGATGAGCCGGCGGCAAGCAAGGCCTAATGTCTAACAAGCGAGTCATGCGAAGAGTAACGCAAGCGCCGATCCATTTTTATCGCAAAGTGATATCGCCCTTGATCCCGCCTTCCTGTCGCTTCTATCCAACCTGCTCGATGTACGCTCTGGAAGCAATCGAGAAGCATGGTGCTGCCAAAGGAACATGGCTAGCGGCTAAACGAATTGCACGCTGTCATCCTTTTAATGCGGGGGGCTATGATCCCGTTCCGCCTGTATCAGGTGGCAAGACAGAATGACCTTGACAGAAGCACCATTATTTCGGTATATTTTGATTTATACAGGGTAAACTGATTACTAAATTTCACCATATTTCCGAGGAACGGATAAGTACAATAGGATGCCTTTTACAGAGAGCCGGGATAGTTGCTGGAAGCCGGTAAAGGACACGATTGGAAAATGGTCCGGGAGGATTCGCTTTCAAGCTGCAGCTTGTGGAACAAAGCTGAGTAAGGGAGCGACGCTTTGCTAGCGTTAACGGCATAGCCGCCATGAAGGCGGCACACGAAGCTTTCTCGAAGAGTCGATTTCACCTGGGCGTCTTCGCGATTGAAATTTGGGTGGTACCGCGTGAGTTACAACTCTCGTCCCATGATGGACGGGAGTTTTTTGCGTTTTTTTACTGTAAAAAAGTTGAAATAGGGGGAGTTCCAATGACGAAGAAAAATACGTTTTATATTACAACGCCTATTTATTATCCGAGTGATAAGCTGCATATCGGTCACGCCTATACGACTGTGGCAGGGGATGCGATGGCGCGCTATAAGCGCCTACGCGGCTACGATGTATGGTATTTGACAGGAACAGATGAGCATGGCCAGAAGATTGAGCGCAGAGCGAAGGAAAAGGATCAATCACCGCAGCAGTTTATTGACGATATCGTCGTAGGAATTAAGGACCTGTGGGCAAAGCTGGAGGTTTCCAATGATGATTTCATTCGGACGACCGAGGATCGCCATAAACGGATTGTTGAAAAAATATTTGCCCAGTTTATGGCGCAGGATGACATTTACAAGAGCAGCTATGAGGGCTGGTATTGTACGCCTTGTGAATCCTTTTTCCTAGAGCGTCAGCTTGTAGATGGCAAATGTCCGGACTGTGGCAGGCCCGTCGAGCTGGTGAAGGAGGAAAGCTACTTCTTCCGCATGAGCAAATACGCAGATCGTCTGCTGCAATATTATGAAGATCACCCGGACTTTATTCAGCCGGAATCACGCAAGAACGAAATGATCAATAATTTCATTAAACCAGGACTTGAGGATTTGGCTGTATCTCGTACGACATTTGATTGGGGCATTAAGGTGCCGGGCGATCCGAAGCATGTTATATATGTATGGATTGATGCATTGTCCAACTATATTACAGCACTCGGTTATGGCAATGAAGGCGAAGATAAAAAATTCCAAGATTTCTGGCCTGCCGATGTTCATTTGGTAGGGAAGGAGATTGTAAGGTTCCATACGATTTATTGGCCGATCATGTTAATGGCGCTAGACCTTCCGCTTCCTAAAAAAGTATTTGCGCACGGCTGGCTATTGACGAAGGAAGGTAAAATGTCGAAATCAAAAGGCACGGTCGTGGATCCGGTTATGCTGATTGAGCGTTATGGCCTTGATTCACTTCGCTACTATTTATTGAGAGAAGTGCCATTCGGTTCAGATGGGGCGTTTACGCCTGAAAACTTTATCGAGCGGATTAACTTTGATCTAGCCAACGATCTTGGCAATCTGCTAAATCGGACGGTCGCTATGATCGATAAATATTTTGATGGCGAAATTCCGACTTTTGCAGGAAGTGTCACCGCATTCGATGATTCGCTGCAGAAGCTTGCTGGCGAAACGATTTCGCAGGTGGAAGCAGCGCTGGAGAATATGGAGTTTTCGGTGGCGCTTGCTGCTCTGTGGCAATTAGTAAGCCGCACGAACAAATATATCGATGAAACACAGCCGTGGACACTAGCTAAGGATGAATCAAAAAGTGGAGAGCTTGCATCCGTGATGTATCATTTGGCTGAATCGCTGCGTATCGTCTCGATCTTGTTGCAGCCATTCTTGACGCATTCACCGCGCGAAATGTGGAAGCAGCTCGGTCTTGAGCCAGGTGAGCTGACATCATGGGAGAGCACAAAACAATTTGGATCACTGCCAGGCGGCACCAAGGTAAGCAAAGGGAACCCGATATTCCCGCGTCTTGACACTGCAGAAGAAGCTGCCTTCATTGCTGCAGCGATGAGTGGCGGTGTGAAGCAGGAGGCAGCTGAGCAGGCTGCAGATACAGCATCAGGGAATGCTGTATCTGCAGAACAGCAGACGCCAGTGGAGGCAAAGGCAGAGATTGCAATTGATGATTTTGCCAAGGTCGAGCTTCGCGTGGCGCAGGTGATTGCCGCAGAGCCAGTTCACAAAGGCGATAAGCTGCTTAAGCTTCAGCTTGATCTTGGTTATGAGCAGCGTCAGGTTGTCTCAGGCATCGCTAAGTTTTATACGCCAGAGCAAATGGTAGGCCGGAAGGTTATTTGTGTAACGAACCTTAAGCCGGTTAAGCTGCGCGGTGAATGGTCGCAGGGAATGATTCTTGCGGCGTCGCACGGCGACCAATTAACACTCGCTACCGTCCCAGATGATATGCCAAATGGTGCAGCTGTAAAATAAAAGTCAGCAAAAATTCAAATAGGAATGAATAAACGATGCTCTGGAAGCCATACCACTTCCGGGGCGTCTTTATTTTTGTTGTTTGATAGGGTTGACAGTCTGTTTCTTTAAGTCGTATAATACAAAACGTAATAATAACGATTACGATAAAGACTTAGAGTAGAGAATGGAGAGAAACTTAAATGAAAGATCTGAACTTTTCCAAACGATTTATATCGCTTAGCCTGCTATTAACTGCAATGCTTCTGTTTGCAGCAGCTTGTGGGAATAACGCGAACGGCGGCGCATCCTCTTCGGATGCTGTGAATACATCGAATAATACTGCTGCATCGGATCAATCGAAGGAAAACCAAATTAGCATCGTTACCAGCTTTTATCCGCTTTATTTTCTCGCATCGGAGATCGGTGGAGACCATGTGAATGTTGATAATTTAGTAGCTGCAGGCGTGGAGCCGCATGATTGGACACCTAAGAGTCGCGATTTAAGCACTGCGTCAAAGGCTCAGTTGTTCTTGTATCATGGTGCAGGACTTGAAGGCTGGGTAGAAGGCTTTCTTAAGGGGCTGTCTAAAGACAGCACAGTGATAACAAAAGAAATTAGTGATGGCATTTCGTTAATTGAAGGCTCAGAGGATGAGCATGAGCATACGGATGCGGAAGAACACGAGCACGAGCATGAGGATGACCATGCTGATGAAGAGGCTCATGATGAGGAGCATGACCACGGCGCAGTAGATCCACATACGTGGGTGAGTCCAAAATCAGCATTGAAACTGGCGGAGAATGTGAAAAACAGCTTAATTGATGTGGATAGCGCCAACCAAGCAGACTACGAGAAAAACTATAATGCCCTATTATTGAAGATTGAAGCTATTGATGCAGACTATACAGCTAAGCTTGCTCAAACATCAAATAAAAACATTGTAACCTCACATCAAGCATTTGGTTACTTGGCACGTGATTATGGCTTGAAACAAATATCGATTATGGGTCTTAGCCCCGATGCTGAGCCGCGTGCTCAGGATTTGCTCAAAATTTCAAAGTATGTGAAAGAAAATAATATTAAATATATTTTCTTCGAAGAATTAGTATCGGATCAGCTTGCTAAGACGCTTGCGAGTGAAGCGGATGTTGAGACGATGGTGCTTAATCCGCTTGAAGGCTTAACGCCGGATCAAGAAAAAGCAGGAGAAACCTATTTGACTTTAATGGAACGGAACTTGCAAAATCTTGTGCAAGCTTTACAATAGAACAAAAGGCAAGCCTATGGAGCTGGATCAGCTCCATATTGCTGTAAGGAGAGAGAGTATGGCGCAATCAAATCGAATTATAAATGTTGACGCAAGCTGCCATCAAGAGGTTATCTCATTGGAGAACGTCTCCTTTTCTTTTCAACAGCAGACTGTCATTTCAAATCTTAGCTTTGGGGTGAAGGAACGTGACTTCATTGGCTTAATCGGTACGAATGGGGCTGGAAAAACGACGCTGCTGCGGATGATCGTTGGTTTACTAAAGCCGACAAGCGGTACAATTCGTTTGTTTGGAGAGAAAGTCGATCATTTTAAGCAATGGGAACGTATCGGATATGTTCCGCAAAAAAATTCGCTTAATCCGTTATTTCCTGCTACCGTGAGGGAAGTGGTTCTATCAGGGCTCTATGGGCGGAACAAAATGTTTAAGAAAATGAATAAGGCTGATTACAAAAAATGTGAGGATGCACTTCATGCGATGGGTATTGAGGATTTGGAGGGCAAACGCATTGGCCAGCTATCTGGCGGACAACAGCAGCGTGTCTTTTTGGCAAGAGCCATGATCAATAATCCGTCGCTGCTTATATTGGATGAGCCTACTGTGGGGATCGATACCGAAACGCAGGAAAGCTTTTTCCACATGATTAAGCATATGCATCAGCATCACAACATAACCTTTCTGATGGTTTCGCATGATTTGGAAATGATCCGTTCTTATTTAGGACAAGAGCCGGCATCAGCAAATGGAAAGTTAAAATTTCATATTAAACATTCACATGAGACTCAGGATTGTGTGGAGAACGACTTAGCCCACAGCTTGAAAGGGTTAAGGGAGCAAATGGAGAGCAGGAAAGAGGTCGTTTTGGTTGGAGATCGTAACTAGTGAATTTTTTCAACGAGCTCTTATTGGCGGGCTGCTTATTGGCGTAACTGCCCCGCTAATGGGCTTATTTCTTGTGCTGCGCAGACTCTCGATGATCGGGGACACCCTAGCTCATGTCTCGATCGCTGGCGTAGCGCTCGGTTTTTTGATTGGTGTATATCCGATTGCGATGGGCTTGGTCTTTGCTATAGCCGCCTCATTTGCGATTGAGAAGCTTCGCAAAGCCTATAAATCTTATGCAGAGCTGTCCATTGCCATTATTATGTCTGGCGGAGTAGCACTTGCTTCCCTGTTGTTTACGATGGGAAAGGGCTTCAATAATAATGTGAACAGTTATTTGTTTGGGAGCATCTACACGCTCAATAATACAGATCTGTATGTGATTGGCGGGGTTACGATCATTGTACTCGTTGCGATACGTTTGCAGGTTAAGGAGCTTTTCTTGATTACGTTTGACGAGGATGCTGCAGCTGTAAGCGGCTTGCCCGTCAAATTTTATAATGTTATGATAAGCGTGCTTACTGCATTAATTATTAGCGTATCTATAAAAATAGTAGGAGCATTGCTGGTGTCGGCTTTGCTTACGATACCTGCTGCATGCAGTCTAGTTATTGCCCGAAGCTTCCGTCAGAGCGTCATTACGGTAGTGGTTATCGGAGAGCTGGTTGTCGTTGCGGGTTTGCTAATTGCAGGAGTATGGAATTTAGCACCAGGCGGTACGATCGTATTGCTGCTTATTGTGGTTTTGTTATTGCTGTTGGTGTTCAAACGCGGCGTACGCGCTGGCAGTTAATCCAGATTGGGGTGTAATGATTTGTCAGACATCAATATTTGGCTGGCTTTCGGAGCTGGATTTGCATCGTTCATCTCGCCATGCTGTTTGCCCCTGTATCCCTCTTATTTATCCTATATAACAGGTATATCAGTGGCGGACTTAAAAGGGAATTCGAATGCAAAACAAAAACGTATGCGCACGATGTCGCATACGCTGTTTTTTATTTTAGGCTTCTGTACCGTCTATTATGCGTTAGGCTACGGAACGAATCTGTTTGCTGAATTTTTTAGTGAATACCGCCAGCTGATTCGGCAGCTTTCTGCTATTTTAATTATTTTGATGGGACTCTTTTTAATTGGATTATTCCAGCCTCAACTGCTGATGAAGGAAAGAAGAATAAATCTAATTCCGAAAAAAGCGAACTACATAAGCTCATTCGTTTTTGGAATCGGCTTCTCAGCTGGCTGGACCCCTTGTATGGGGCCTGCTTTGACGGCGATATTAGGACTTGCTGCATCTGAGCCCGGCACCTGGTTTAAACTAACGACCGCTTATGCGCTTGGGTTTGCCATTCCGTTTTTTGTTCTCGCCTTTTTTCTAGGGACAGCTAGATGGATTTTGAAATATTCCGCTACAGTTATGAAAGTTGGCGGAGCCGTCATGATTCTTATGGGTATTTTATTATTTACCGATCAAATGACCAAAATTACCATTTGGCTTAATATGATAACGCCTGAATGGCTTGCGTTCTAAAGGTGCATAATGCTGCTTAGGTGAAATATTCAATTTTGGCTTCGGGAAAATGTTCAAAGATGCGCTCCGAGATAAACATGCGGAGCGCATTTGCTTGCTCATCGGGGTAAACATATTTTCCTTGTCCCCAGCGGCCCCATTTATATTTTCTTTTTTCGATATCCATTTCGAGCTTCGTTCGCGGATAACGTTTTTCAATGACGGCTTTAGCGGTTTTCGTAAAACGATGCTGAATAAGCTCGAATGTAAGATCCTTCGTCACATCGTGAGGGAGTGCCTCTGCAAGTGATGAAATCAGCTCTTCATAGCCGTTCTCCCAGCCTTCATGCCATATAATCGGGGCAATAATGAAGCCAATTGGATAACCCGCCCTAGCTGCCTTGGAGGCGGCCTCAATTCGTTGCTCAAATTTGGAGGTTGCAGGCTCGAAATGTTTAATGACATATTTGTCATTGACACTGAAGCGAATCCGGGTATGACCATTGTGTTGAGCGTCCAGAAAAGAATCGACATGATGAAATTTGGTAACAAACCGAAGTCGTCCGTGCTCTTGTTTGCCAAAAAATTCGATAAGCTCACGCAGGCTCCCGGAAATGGGTTCTAGTCCGACGGGGTCTGAGGTACATGCTGCTTCAAAGCGGGTAATTTCTGGCTGCCTTTCGTCAATATATCCTTGCGCCGCATCAAGAATATCATCAATATTGACGTATACTCGAATATAAGGCTTAGCGCCCAAGGTCGTTTGTAAATAACAATAATGACAGTGAGCCATGCAGCCAGTTGCGATGGGAATGGCGTATTCGGCAGAAGGCTTGGACGTATCGAATTTTAAAGTTTTACGAATACCTACAACGAGCGTGCGCTTGGCAATTTTATATTTCTCAAGCTCAGAATCTCCAGGCAAGTTGGTTATCCGATTGTGTGAGGTCGTCATGCGATAAGGAATGCCTTCCTTCTTGACCCATTCAAAAATTCGCTGTCCTTTTGGATAATCGAGCGAGGAAGGCTCAAAATAAACAAGCTCAGGGACGAAGGAGAGGGTAGTTCGGTCTATTTTGACTCGATCAAGCAGGGCTGTACTCATCAGATATTCCTCCTATTGATCATTCAAGTGGTGCTATTCCTTTATTGTATGGAAAGGAACCGCTGCTCAAACAGGTAAGTTGAAGTACAATATGCTTAATGTAAATCCAATTAAGAAATGTGTACAGGTTGCAGTGAACGGAGCGAACAGTGTATGATTATAAAAATAACGCCTTTGAAACAAGGTGAAGAAGTTTGGTTAGGGGGTTCTTCAGTGCCGACACCGAGCATGGAAGACTACTTGGAAAGAATTTATAAGCTCATTGATGAAAAAGGATACGCACGAGTTTCGGACATCGCAGAAGGATTAGAGGTTCATCCTTCCTCCGTTACAAAAATGATTCAGAAGCTGGACAAAGATAACTACTTGATTTACGAGAAGTATCGCGGGCTTGTCCTGACCAATAAAGGCAAGAAGATGGGGAAAAGGCTAGTTGACCGCCATCAGCTGCTTGAATCGTTTTTAACGACGATCGGCGTACAAGACGAAAATATTTATCAGGATGTCGAAGGCATCGAGCATCATTTGAGCTGGGATTCCATAACATGCATTGAGACATTGGTTGAGTATTTCAAGCGTGATTCTCAAAGAATGGACGAGCTTCGTGCTGTTCGTTCGGAAATGGAAAGTGAGTAGTACATAAAGTATAGCAACAAACAAAGAAAAAGGTCAGTGCCTTAGCGGCACTGACCTTTTTCTTATCTGTTAATGATATTTAGGTAAATCATCGTCTTCCTTGCCGCCTTCAATGACACGAAAGGGTACTGTTTTAGAGCGCGGCTTTTTTGGTTTTGTTCGGGAAGCGGCAGTTCGGCTTTGTTTAACATAGGTCCTTCCTTGCTGCGAGCTATTCCCTCTTATGAAAGAAGGCGGGTACTTATAAAGCAGGAAGATACCGCCAAGTACCACAATTGGAATGATAAAACTGAGTGGTCTTTGGATGACGTGATAAAAAATACCGATCACCAGTAGTGCCAATAATGATATTGACCATACATTCCATTTGCTCGGTAGTCTGCTCATTGTAAGGCCGCCTTTCCTAATTGATGACAACATTTATTTCATTTGACGATCCAGCTCGAGCATGCGATTGAAGGAAGCGATAGAAACGGCTACTTGTTCGTCGCGCGGCTCTTTGGTTGTAAGCAGTTGAAGCCAAAGGCCAGGGAAACCGAGGTAGCGCAGAACAGGTACTTCACGGAGCGCATTGGTCCAACGAAGCACTTCATAAGAAACGCCGAGCACGAGTGGAAGCAGAAGTATGCGAATGTATACGCGTTCCCATATCGAGTCCCATGTAAAGAATGGGAGTGAATAGATGACGACGCCGACGATAACTGTAAATACGATAAAGCTGGAGCCGCAGCGATAGTGGAGACGGCTGTATTTTTGAACATTTTTCACCGTTAGATCCACGCCTGCTTCGTAAGCACTTATTACTTTATGCTCAGCACCATGATATTGGAACAACCGCTTAATTAGCGGTGTCATGGAGATGAAGTATAAATAAGCGAGCAGCAAAATGATTTTGATAAGTCCTTCTAATAAGTTATGACCGATCTTGTTCTCAAATACCCCAGAGAATAACAATTCTTCAAGTGCGGCCGGAGCAGCTGTAAAGATCAGCTTCCCAAAAATAAACGAAAGAACGCCGGCTACTGCTACGCCAACCACCATGCTGAGGCTCCAGCCGGGTTTTTTTTCTTCTTTCACGGGTGCAGAAGGTTCTGCCTTTTGTTTCTCATCATCAGCTTCATCCTCTGAATAAGCTTCCATAGAGAAGTTTAAATGCTGTGAGCCTTTGGCGCTTGATTCCAAAATGCCTACAACGCCTCGAACCAGTGGAATTTTCTTCAACGCCTGTACCCAGTTCTTGCTCGTACGTGGCACCTCATAAAAAACGATTTCATCATTTTTTCGACGGACCGCTGTTACGTTAACGTGTTTGCCAGCAAACATTACGCCTTCAATAACCGCTTGTCCGCCATATATGCTTCGGGAGTCTTGCGGCAAGTGCTTGTCACCTTCCTTGAGTGGAATATCGCCTTTAATCAACCAGACGAATGTACCTATAACTTTGTAAGTCTATTGTACTTGATCTATAGGCCAATTGCCAATAACAGCTCCTAGGCTATGCGGTTATGGAACAGTTTTTTTTGACATACTAAGCAAGAAAATAGATTTTTTGGAGCGGAGGCATAGCAAATGGCAAATAACAAACAGAAAAATGAGTATGAGAATCATCATACGAATGCTTGGCTCTATTCGATAAAGATTGGTTTTTTTGCTGGCTTGATATGGGGATGCGTAAGATGGTTATTTTATGAAATGAATTTCACGAAGGTCATGCCTGGTTTTGCAGCCGATCCATTCTTTAAAGTCTCTTTTCTAAAGACGGCGTGGGGATCAGTTGTAGGTATTGGATTTTTTATTATTCTTTCGATTGTAGCCGCACTGCTATACAAATTCACGTTAGGCCGATTGCGAGGACCATGGCCGGGAGTCTTGTATGGGGCTGTATGGTGGGCAATTTTATTTATTGCGGTTGGACCTATGCTGGGCATTATGGAGGTCATCAGCAAAGTGGGCTGGAATACGATTTATACTGAATTTTGCGTCTTTCTATTGTGGGGTGTATTTATTGGTTATTCTATTGCCTTTGAGTTTACGGATGAGGCTTCAAGAGAGCCGATAAAAATACTGTAAACTGTTCTGCTTCTCAAGCGACTTATATTTGTGGTAAAATGGCTAATGATCTTTGAACCTGTAAAGGATTCGGTTGCTTGGGAGGTGCATTCATGCACAATATTATTATTTTGAACGGACCAAACCTTAACATGCTAGGCATTCGTGAGCCTGGCGTATATGGGACAGAAACACTCGCGTTCATTGAGTCGCTCTTACGCTCAAAAGCGGAGGCGTTAGGCGTATCGCTGGAGTTTTTCCAAACGAATCATGAAGGCGATATGATTGATCGAATACATAGTGCATATGGAAAGGCCGATGGTATCGTTATTAATCCTGGCGCATGGACGCATTACAGCTACGCGCTGCGCGATGCTCTCAGCACCGTAGGGCTGCCGATTGTCGAGGTGCATATGTCGAATATTCACAAACGAGAAGAGTTCCGACATACATCTGTCATCGCTGCAATTGCAGTCGGCCAGATCGCCGGTTTTGGCTCTCAAAGCTATGAGCTGGGTCTTACAGCGCTCGTGAATCATTTGCAAAAATCGTAATAAAGGAAGAAAGGGTGAAGCGGTTATGCCAAACGATAGAGTAAAGCGTCTTCGGCAGTTGATGGAAGAACATCGCTTTGAAGCGATATTAATCGGGAGCGAACATAATCGACGCTACATTAGCGGCTTCACAGGTTCTTCAGGCATGGTACTGATTACACTAAGCGAAAGCTATTTGCTTACGGATTTTCGTTATCGTACGCAAGCTCCTCAGCAGGCTGTCGGCTTTCAAATTATCGAGCACGGGCCAAACCCGCTGGAGAATGTGCAGGAGCTACTAAGTCAAAGGAAGCTGACGAAGCTGGCTTTTGAACAGGACCATGTCGTGTACAGTGAGTTTACAGCGTGGTCAAAAACGCTGAAGGGCATTACACTAGAGCCTGCTTCAGGATTAGTGGAGAAGCTTCGCTTGATTAAGGATGAGGCTGAACTGCAAATTATGCAGGAGGCCGCTGATCTTGCGGATAATACCTTTACGCATATTCTGAATATCATCCGTACGGGAATGAGAGAAACGGATATTGCGCTCGAAATGGAAGTTTATATGCGCAGCCATGGAGCGACGTCATCTTCCTTCGATACCATTGTGGCTTCTGGCGAACGTTCCGCTTTGCCGCATGGGGTAGCTAGTGATCGTATTATCGGCAACAATGAATTTGTAAAGCTTGATTTTGGTGCCTACTATAACGGTTACTGCTCCGATTTGACTCGGACTGTCATTGTTGGAACGCCAACAGCCAAGCATCTTGAAATTTACAATATTGTACTGGAGTCCCAACTACATGCTCTTGAGCATATTAAGCCGGGCATGACTGGTCGCGAAGCAGATGCGTTAACTCGTGACATCATTACAAAATACGGCTATGGCGATTTGTTTGGACATGGTACTGGACATGGGCTAGGTATGGAAATTCATGAAGCGCCAAGATTATCAAAGCTAAGCGAATCGATTTTAACCCCCGGCATGACGGTTACGGTTGAACCCGGCATTTACGTACCAGGCTTCGGCGGCGTACGCATTGAGGATGATATCGTTATTACGGAAACCGGTATTAAAATATTAACCTCTTCCCCGAAGGAATTAATCACTCTGGGATAAGGACTATTCATTCAGGAGGGAATCAGTGATGATTTCAGTAAACGATTTTAAAACAGGCTTAACCGTACAAGTAGACACCGATATTTTCTCAGTTCTTGACTTTCAACACGTAAAACCAGGCAAAGGCGCGGCATTTGTTCGCTCTAAGCTGAAAAACCTTCGCAACGGCAACGTTGTTGAAAAAACATTCCGTGCGGGCGAGAGCATTGGCCGCGCAATTATCGAAAACCGTGAGGTACAATATTTGTATAATTCCGGCTCCGAATACACATTCATGGACAATGAGACTTTTGACCAATTCAACTTGGAGAAGAAGCAGCTCGAGTGGGAGCTTAACTTCCTGAAAGAAAACATGAACGTAAACATCTCCAGCTACCAAGGAGAAATCCTTGGTATTCAAATGCAAAACAGCGTTGAGCTTAAAGTTGTTGAAACCGAACCAGGCGTTAAAGGCAATACGGCTCAAGGCGCAACTAAAATGGCTAAGGTTGAAACAGGCCTTAATGTACAAGTTCCACTATTCATTAACGAAGGCGATGTTTTGCTGGTTGATACTCGCGAAGGCAAATACATCTCGCGCGCTTAGCAGCAGCGTGATTAACCGTCCGAAGCAAATCGGACGGTTTTTTTGAAATATAGGGGTTCGTTATGCTATAATTATGTCTTGTATTTACATGTCAGGGTTGGGAGTGAATCGGCTTTGTCGTTGATAGTGATGAAGTTTGGCGGCAGCTCCGTAGGAACGCCGGAGCGGATGCAGCGGGTAGCAAAACGAATAATTGATAGGCAGCAAGAGGGCAACGACATTGTTGTTGTCGTTTCTGCCATGGGAGATACGACTGATGATCTGATTGATCAGTCCAAGGTGCTAAATCCAAATCCGCCGGCGCGGGAATTGGATATGCTGTTAACAGTTGGTGAGCAAATTTCGATTGCTATGCTTTCGATGACGATCCATCAGCTTGGAGGAAAAGCCCAATCCTTTACGGGATGGCAAGCGGGCATTCGCACGGAAGCGGTGCATGGCAAGGCGAAGATGACCAATATTCATCCAGAGCGTGTGTTCGATGCGCTGAAGCAGGGGAATGTAGCGATTATAGCTGGCTTCCAAGGCATGACGGAGGATGGAGAAATTACGACACTTGGTCGTGGCGGATCGGATACAACAGCGGTTGCGATGGCTGCTGCGATGCAAGCAGACGTGTGTGAGATTTATACTGATGTTGATGGTATATACTCCACCGACCCTCGTGTTGTGAAAAATGCTAGAAAGCTTAACGAGGTTTCATATGATGAGATGCTTGAACTCGCTAATCTAGGCGCCGCTGTACTGCACCCACGTGCTGTAGAGTACGCTAAACACAATAATGTAAAGCTTGTTGTTCGTTCAAGCTTTACCCAAAACGAAGGTACAAGTGTGAAGGAGGAAGCGGTCATGGAGCAAGGCGTGGTCGTTCGCGGCATCGCGTTTGACAAAAATGTAGCTAGAATTAGCATTATGGGTGTTGAGGATGTTCCAGGAGTGCTGGCTCATGTGTTTGGCGCATTGGCAAGCAACGGCATCGATGTCGACATTATCGTGCAAAGCGGTGTGCAGGATGGCAAAGCCGATTTCTCCTTTACACTCTCAGGTGATGATAGAGACAAAGCAATCGCAGTAATCGAAGGCATTCGCGGCACGGTTCCTTACCGTGAGACGACTTCTGAATCTAACTTGGTCAAAGTGTCCATTGTTGGAGCAGGCATGGTTAGCAATCCAGGTGTGGCAGCGAAAATGTTCGAAACGATTTCTAAGCTTGGCGTGAGCATCAAGATGGTAAGCACTTCGGAAATTAAATGTTCATGCGTAATTGTAGCTGAACCTTTAAATGAGGTTGTACGTGCGCTTCATACGGCATATGGCCTTGATACCGAAGAGCAAGCCTTTGTAGGCGGCCCAGAGGATCGTCGTTAATTAATAGAATAAATAGAAGAGAAGGCATGTTCCGTATTTTCGGGGCATGCCTTTTTTTGACACTTATTAGATGACGCGTGTTAATTGATCGCCATTTAATCTAGGAACTTCTTTATAAATGTCGATCAAGGAGCAAGCTTCTATATCCTTCCGCAATCCAAGCTTTGTTAGCTTCCTGCCTGTCATTCCATTAACAATGGTTTCTCTTACCTGTGCTGCACGATTCCGATATAAAGCGAGCATCGCCGTCCCAAAATCATCCATTTCAATTGCGACATTGCTGTGTGAATGCAGTCTCTCAAGCACAAGCCCTGCGCACAAGCCATCTTCAATAGCAAATTCATCGTGACTTCCTGCACATAAGATAACGACATCCCGGCGCAGTTCTATTGCTGTACGGGCACATGCTTCCGCATTGAGCAGCGAGGCAGTTAATACATGGTCCGCTCGCATGGATTTATGAATGGCCCGTGTGCCATTCGTCGTTGTGAGTATAATCCGTTTGCCTGCTACAACCTGCTCCGTGTATTCCTCAGGCGAATTACCGAGATCGAAGCCGGCTATTTTACGGCAAAACCGCTCACCTCCAAGCAAATCCCCTGGTCGTTGGAGCGCTCTCGCTTCCATGACGGTTTCCGCAGGAATGACACATAAAGCACCAGATACGATAGCCGTAACGATCGTGCTGGTTGCTCGCAGAACGTCGATAATGATAGCGGTCTTATGATGGAATTTTGCGGAGCTGGCTTCGTTGACACTTGATATTACCTGTACTTGCATATTCGTAATTCCGCCCTTCTCCTCCTCGATGCTTTACTATATGCGCCTATTACTGGGCAGGTGTTCGGCATGAAAGCTAGACAAGCACGCATATGCTTAAAGAACAAATGAAATTTATAAGGAGGTCATTGCTATATGCTGAACAAAATCGTGCTGACCATGGCTTCGCTGAGACTCACATCCGGTACGATCGAAATTTGCGCGGCGCTATTGATGCTCAGGCTGAATCAAATTGACAAGGCTCTTATTGTAAACTCTTCGCTTGCTCTTGTTGGCCCGCTCATCCTTATTGCAACGACAACGGTAGGTCTTGTTGGTTTGTCAGATAAGCTGTCACCATCAAAATTTCTTTGGGTGGGAGCAGGAGTCATTTGTTTGATGATTGGTATTCTAAAAAAATAATAGATTGCAACTCTAGCATATCGTCAGTGGAGCAGACATATTTTCCCTACATCAGCATACAAATAAGAACTACGAAGGACAAACATCCGGGAGTGATGATCGCATGCTGGAAAGAGTAGCGCACCTACTGCCTATTGAGCTAAAGACGTTGCTGGAGCGCCTTCCTGAACAAATGCAGGAACAGCTCGAGGAAATTAGGATTCGAGAGGGACGGCCGCTTGAAATTGGGTTTCGCGGACAGTCTCGATTTATGATGAGTGACGGGTCGCTTAGGCAGGCCGCTGATGGAGCATACAAGCCGTCAGCAGATACGTGCCGCAAGCTGCTCGAGCGTATTACAAACTATTCTTTGTACGCGATGGAGGAGGAGCTGCGAAGAGGATTTATTACCGTTTCAGGCGGGCATCGGATTGGACTTGCTGGCAGAACCATATTGGATGGAGGGGTTGTTCGCGGCATTCGCGACATTGGCGCCTTTAACATTCGAGTAGCGAGAGAAGTGATCGGTGCAAGTGCTCATTTACTGCCAAAGCTAATTGATCGGACGAGAAAAACGCTTCATTCCACTCTCATATTGGCACCTCCGCAGCAAGGGAAAACGACGCTCATCCGAGATATAGCTAGATCAGTCAGCTATGGCTTGTGGCCGCTGCTTGAGTCGAGCGGCTGGCAAGGCAGGAAAGTAGGCATTGTGGATGAGCGCTCAGAGATTGCGGCTTGTGTTCGAGGTATTCCGACCTTTGATATAGGTCCGCGAACTGACGTAATGGATGCTTGCCCAAAGGCTGAAGGGATGATGATGCTTGTGCGTTCGATGTCGCCTGAGGTGCTGATCGCTGACGAAATCGGCAGACCGGAGGATGGTGAAGCTATTCGTGAGGCAAGTCATGCAGGAATCAGCATAGTCGCTACAGCCCACGCCTACGATTTGCAGGATGCCAAGGGCAGGCCCGTATTGCTCAAGCTGCTGGAGGAAGGGGCGTTTAAGTACGTGGTTGAGCTTAAGCGCACAGAGCAAGGCATTATGCATCGTGTCGTACCTGCAGAAGCTGTAATTGCCCGCTCACCCTCGCGCGAAGCTGTGGATGCGGTACATGCCTATGCAGGGCGGCTTCGAGCTGATGATCCATGATTAAGCTGCTAGGTGCGGTATTGGTCCTGTTCGCAGGCACGATGATTGGGTTTCAGCAAGCAGCGAAATTTGCAGAGCGGCCAAGGCAGCTGCGTCAGCTCGCACATGCGCTGCAGCGGCTGGAAACGGAGATCGGCTACGGACATACCCCGCTGCCGGAAGCTTTGGAGAGAACAGCATCGGCAACACCTGAGCCGCTGGCTTCTATTTTTCGCAAGGCAGCAATCGGCGTTTGGGAAACGGAAAGCTTTAGCTTCCGGGATAGCTGGGAGCAGGCTATTACTTCTCAGTGGAGTGCAACATCGATGCGGAAAAACGAGCAGGCAGTGCTCATTCGGTTAGGCTCAACGCTCGGAATAAGCGATAAGGATGATCAAATGAAGCATATCCATCTGGCACTATTGCAGTTGAAAGCAGAGGAGGACTCAGCGAGAGATGATCAGGGGCGTTACGAGAAGATGTGGAAAAGTCTTGGAGTTTTGATCGCTGTGCTGGTCGTCATTTTGATGGTGTAATGGGGTGCCGCATAAATGAACATGGATGTGAGCGCCATTTTCCAAATTGCTGGAATCGGAATTGTTATCGCTATGATACATTCGGTACTAAAGCAAATGGGAAAGGAAGATATGGCGCACTGGGTTACCTTGATTGGATTTGTTGTTGTACTTTTTATGGTAGTTCGTCTCTTGAATGAGTTGTTTCAGGAAATAAAATCGATATTTTTGTTCCAGTAGACGTCTCTTATCGGACGTTGATGTAAGCAGGTGGATGCAATGGAAATGATTCAAATCGTCGGTCTCGGTCTGACGGCTTCTATTCTCATCCTTGTCGTTCGAGAGCAAAAGCCGATGTTCTCTTTTTTGCTCGCAGCATTTACGGGTCTCTTTATCTTCTTATATCTCGTCGGAAAAATCGAACTCGTTATTACTGTTCTTGAGGATTTGGCTAATCGTTCAGGCATCCCTTCCATTTACTTGAAGACGATTTTGAAAATAATCGGAATCGCGTACATTGCGGAGTTTGGGGCGCAAATTGTTCGGGATGCAGGGCAAGAGGGAATCGCCTCGAAAATCGAATTTGCCGGCAAGGTGTTTATTCTCGTGATGGCCGTTCCTATCATTAGCGTGATCGTCGAGACGGTTATTGGGCTGCTGCCGGAGGGAGGCTGAGAACTATGATTAAGCTCACTCCTTCTAAGGACTCGGCCAAGCTGCTGCTCTTTGTACTTATAGCGACGTTTCTATTCTCCTTCGTTCCGAATATTGGATATGCAATAAGCGGTGAGGGCGAAGCGCCGGCGCAAGGAAGCCAGAAACAAGCAGAAGAGCTTGCCAAGGAGCTTGCGATGGAGCAGCTGGGCGGACTTGAGACAGGGACGGTAGAAAATTACTGGAATAAGCTTCGCAGTGAATATGGCGGCTACTTTCCGGAACAGCGGATTCCAAGCTTTATGGAAATGATTTTGCCAGGAGGCGGCGGGCTAAAGTTCACCGATATGTTTAAAGGGCTGCTTCGGTACATGTGGCATGAGGTGCTGTACAATGGAAAGCTGCTCGTCACTATCGTTATGCTTACGGTATTCAGCATGGTGCTGGAAACGCTGCAAAATGCATTTGAACGAAATGCGGTTAGCAAGGTTGCTTATTCCATCACGTATATGGTGCTCATCATTATTGCGGTTAACAGCTTCCATGTGGCAATGGGATATGCAAAGGGTGCAATTGAGAGCATGATTCAATTCATGCTGGCGATGGTGCCGCTGCTGCTTACGCTGCTGGCTTCTATGGGCAATGTCGTTACGGTATCGGTCCTGCATCCGTTGATCATTTTTATGATTCATGCCGTTGGCACGCTGATTTACACACTTGTTTTTCCACTTTTGTTTTTCTCAGCGGTTCTTCATATTACCAGTGCACTATCGGAGAAATTCAAAGTTACGCAGCTAGCCAATCTTTTGCGAAATATTGGCGTAGGCGTACTCGGAGTTCTGCTGACTGTTTTTCTTGGTGTTATTTCTGTACAAGGTGCAACAGGCGCGGTCACTGATGGCGTTACCCTAAGAACTGCGAAGTTTGTGACAGGGAATTTCGTACCCGTTGTGGGGAGAATGTTTTCAGACGCTGCGGATACGGTCATCTCAGCATCTATGCTTGCCAAAAACGCGGTAGGCTTGGCAGGCGTGATCATATTACTATTCATCAGCGCGTTCCCTGCAATCAAAATATTGACACTTGCGCTCATTTACAACATTGCCGCTGCCGTTATGCAGCCGTTGGGAGATTCGCCAATCGTGAGCTGCTTGCAGACGATAGGCAAGACCATGATCTATGTTTTTGCGGCTTTGGCTGCTGTCAGTCTCATGTTTTTTCTTGCGGTAACAATCATTTTGACTGCAGGAAATGCGTCGTTGATGGTTAGGTAAGGAAGGAGACGAATGGTGTGGTTGCTTGGTTAAGCGACTGGCTGAGAGACATCATCGCAATTATTTTGCTGGCTGTATTCGTCGAGCTTCTGCTTCCGAACAAAGCCATGCAGCGTTATGCACGGCTCGTCGTAGGTTTGTTTATACTGCTGACGATACTCTCCCCCATATTAAAGCTTATGCAAAGTGACATAGGGGAGAAGCTGGATGAAGGCATGAAGCAGTGGAGTGAATCGGCGATGACACGAGAGGTGCAGATGACCGGATTAAACCAAATTACGAGGGATGCGGAAGCAATGAGCGAGAAACGTACGCTTGAAGCTGCAAAGCTTACAGAGCGGACGCTTGAAGCGACGATCCGCACAGAGCTGCTTGAACAAACAAAGGCTCCTGTCGAGGAGGTAGACGCGATACTGAAGTGGGTCACTCACTCTGGTAAGCAAATGCCTTACATAAGTCAAATTACAGTTACTCTCCAAGCGGCGAGCGAGTCGACTAACTCAACAGGGGATGAAACGGCCATAGAAATCGTGAAGCCAGTCATCGTTGAAATTGAGATCGAGTCTTCTGGAAATCAGGATTCTCAGCTTAGCGATCAGGATGTGGATACGAAAAAGAAGCAGGATCAGAACCAAGGCCGAGCTAAAAGCAAGTGGTCGGAGGCAGATGCGCCTACTGCTTCAGCCATTCGTGAATTGATTACGAGGGGCTGGGGGGTCGAGGGGGGCAACATTGTGGTAAGGCAGCCAGCAAAGATGGAGAAGCAATGAATGTCTAGGGACAGATAGGAGGTAAGGCGCGGTGGCCAAATGGCTGGAAGGCATAGAATCAGCGGTTAGCGGAGGTCCCGGCGGTCCAAAGCGAATTAGGACGCTGCGAATTTTGCTCATCGTTGGTGGGATTGGCGCAGCGCTAATGATTATGAATTCATTTTTAACCTATAAGGAAGTGGAACCGTCTGTACAGGATCCGAATCCACCACCGCAGACCGAGGCTGCTTGGAACAATTCGGCTGCTTCCTCTGGCTCGATGTTTGCTGCAATTGAGCATCCTTTGGAGGCGAGGCTGAAAGAGATTCTGGAGAAAATTGTTGGTGTAGGAAGTGTGGATGTGCTCGTAACGGTCGAATCGACAGAGGAAATTATTATTGCGCAGAATGAGCAAGAATCACAGCAGACTACAGATGAGAACGATCCGAATGGCGGTAAACGCCACATCACCTCCATCACCAAGGACGGACAGGTCGTATTGTATGAAATCTCGGGAGATCAGAAGCCGATTATAACCAAAACGATTAATCCGCGCATTCGTGGAATTCTCATTGTCGCTAGAGGAGCAGAAAATATGACGGTCAGACGTCTCATCATCAATGCTGTTGAAAAGGGAATTAACGTCCCGGTTAACCGAATTTCTGTAGTGCCGAGCAAACAGTAGTTCAACAAAATTGAAATGTTGGGGAGGGTGTTCACATGAACACGAAAAGACAAACGGTATGGCTCGTATCAATGCTTAGCTTGATGGTGGTATTATCTGCTTATTATTTATTTACGCAAGATGTAGACTCGCCGGAGGTTCTGACAGATAGCTCCAAAACGGAGCAAGCAGCACAAAATGCTACAGAGGCTTCTACTAAAGGGGATGCGCTCATTGTAAATGAAGTGGAGCTTCCAACAGATGGTGAAATTCTCAGCGAAGAGGATCAGAAAACACTCGCCCTCATTGAGGAGCAAGGTCTGGCAGCAGGCGGTGTGTTCAGTGAATTGCTCGCGAAGCGGGAGCGAAAAAATATTGAGGAAGGCAATCGGATTATGGCTGTAATCGCAGAAACGAAATCAAATATAGAAGAGCCAGTAGCTGCAATAGGCGAGCTTGAAATGCTGGAGGAGAAAAACGCGAAGCTGACTGGAATTGAATCAGAGTTGTTGACGCGCTATGAGCAGGTGGCGATCGATGAACAAAGTGACAAGTTCAGTGTCGTAGTCTCAAGCGAAAAGCTGGAGAAAAAAGAAGCAGCGGATATTATCAAATTAGTAATGAGCACTATGGATGTAGGAGCAGATCAAGTGTCGGTACGTTATATTCCATAACAAACATCATCAAATTAAACAGGAGGACGCTGCTTCCGCCAGCATGTAAGCTGGTGGTAGCAGTGTCTTTTTTTGTGCTGTCATTGCCGATAAAACAAAAATTGTTCGTGTTCAGGCTTGTTTATGATATAATGTTAATCGTTATGTGAAAGAATTATTAATATTGAGATGGTTACCTTCTATGGCAACAAGCTATGGAAGCAATTTTTCTATCGCAAATTTAAGGAGTGAAAATATTCATGTTCAAATTGAGCGAGATCAAAGAGTTGATCAAATTGGTTGATCAAACTTCCGTTCATGAGCTGGAAATCGAAAACGAAGGGACTCGCCTGCTCATCCGCAAGCCTGGAAAAACCGAAGTGGTGAATGTGCAAGCAGCCCCAATTACGCATACATACGCGACTGCACCTCTACAAGTACAACAAGCAGCTCCAGCAGCTCAGTCTCAAGCTGTGCAAGAAACAGTGGCAGTACAGCCGTCTACAGATCATTTGCATCAAATTGTTTCGCCAATGGTTGGAACCTTCTACAGCTCGCCGACTCCAGAAACATCTGCTTTCGTTAAAATCGGCGACCGTGTAAGCGACAAGAGCGTTGTTTGCATACTTGAAGCGATGAAGCTGATGAATGAGCTTGAGGCTGAGGTTCGCGGAGAGATCGTGGAGATTTTAGTATCCAACGGTCAGCTCGTGGAATATGGCCAGCCATTGTTCCTTGTGAAGCCAGAATAAAGAAGTGAGTAAACGTCGAAACAGGGAAACTGTTGTTTGAAAGGGGTTCCTACGTGAAATTTCACAAAATATTAATTGCCAACCGCGGCGAAATTGCGGTTCGAATCATTCGTGCATGCCGCGAGCTGGGCATTAGCTCAGTTGCTGTTTATTCAGAGGCGGATCGCGATTCACTTCATGTGAAGCTGGCAGACGAAGCTTATTGCATCGGACCGACCGCATCGAAAGACAGCTATTTGAATTTAACGAATATTATGAGCGTAGCTACAATTACCGAATGCGACGCGATTCATCCCGGCTATGGCTTCTTAGCGGAAAATGCTGACTTTGCGGAAATTTGCGAGTCATGCAACATTACCTTCATTGGTCCATCTCCAGATGCGATCAACAGGATGGGCGATAAGGCCGTTGCGAAGCTTACGATGAAATCAGCTGATGTTCCTATTATTCCTGGTTCGGATGGACTTGTGGAAAATATGGAGGATGCGGTTCGTGTTGCTCGAGAAATTGGGTATCCTGTTATTATAAAAGCGACAGCCGGCGGCGGAGGCAAAGGTATTCGAATTGCTGATGACGAGACGATGCTGATTTCACAAATTACGACGGCACAGCAGGAAGCTCAGAAGGCATTCGGCAACGCTGGCGTATATTTGGAAAAATATCTGACAGGCATGAAGCATGTCGAAATCCAAATTATGGCGGACAAGCACGGCAATGCCGTTCATTTGTTTGAACGTGATTGCTCCGTACAGCGTCGTCGTCAGAAGCTCGTAGAAGAAGCACCATGCTCGGTATTAACGCCAGAGCTTCGTGAACGAATGGGTCAAGCAGCTGTTCGTGCAGCGCTTGCAGTAAACTATTCAGGTGCAGGTACGCTTGAGTTTCTACTCGGGCCTGATGAAAAATTTTACTTTATGGAAATGAATACACGTATTCAGGTTGAGCATCCCGTAACTGAAATGATTACGAATGTTGATCTCATTAAAGAAATGATTTCTGTAGCAGAAGGTAATCCGCTGTCCTTTGAGCAAAGCGATTTGAAAATAAATGGCTGGTCCATTGAATGCAGGATTAACGCTGAGGATTCAGAACGGAATTTCATGCCGTCTCCAGGCTTGATTCCATTTTATTTGCCTCCCGGCGGCGCAGGCGTACGTATCGATAGTGCTGTATATCCTGGCTACACGATTTCACCTCACTACGATTCGATGATTGCAAAACTAATCGTATGGGGAGCCACTCGTGAGGAAGCAATCGCGAGAATGAAACGGGCATTATCTGAGTTCGCAATTGAAGGAATTCGGACGACCATTCCATTCCATTTGAAGCTGCTGAACCACCCGAAATTTGTGAGCGGAGACTTCGATATAAAATTCCTAGAAGAGCATGATATTAACGCTAAAGAATGACAATAAGGCAATGCTGTGAACAACTAGTATTGTTTGTCATATTTCTTGGCGAATGTTATAGTATATTAACAAGATACGGTTCATTGCTAGGCTCTGCGCCGTGTACGCGCAACTTTAAGGAGGTGTACAGCCATCATGAGTACGATTGCTGCTGAGTATGAGAAAACGGACATTGGCACCATTCAAATCGCACCTGAAGTGATTGAGGTTATCGCTGGTTTAGCGACGATCGAAGTTAATGGAGTCGCTGGTATGAGCGGCGGATTCGCTGGAGGCATCGTTGAGCTTCTTGGTCGGAAAAACTTATCTAAAGGCGTTAAAGTTGAAGTTGGTCAGCGTGAAGCGGCAGTGGATGTTTCGATTATCGTAGAATACGGTAACCGGATTCCTGAAATTGCTACCGAAATTCAACGGAATGTGAAGCACTCCATTGAGATGATGACGGGTCTTCATGTTATTGAAGTGAACGTACATATTCACGACGTACATTTCAAGACGCCTGAGAAGCCGGAAGAAGATGAGATCCCTTACAGAGTTAAATAGATTAAGCTTAATTAAATTCCGTACAACCCCCTGGTGATTGGGCATGCCGCTCGGCGCTAGGGGGTTTTCATTCGGCTTGGCAGGAGGAGGCGCTACGTTGGTTAAAGTCGTGGACAAGCTGCTTTTATTTTTATATAGCATCGTAATTGGATGTTTATCTTTATTTCTGCTCTCCATTGGGTTTGGTTGGATATCGGAGGATCTATTGAATGATCTGATTGGCGATTTATATCGTATCGATTCCATCAAAATTACGATAGCTGTAACGGGTGTCATCCTGTTTTTCCTTAGCTTGAGATTTTTTATCGTATCGCTTCATCGCGGTTCGGCAAGTGCTCCGTCAATTGATCAAAGAACTGACTTTGGTGATATTCGCATCTCTCTTGAAACGATCGAAAATTTAGCAATGAAGGCAGCATCTCGTCAGCGCGGGGTAAAGGATTTGCGCACGCGTATCCGTGCTACTGATGCTGGACTCGATATCGTTATTCGTGCTGTTGTTGATGGGGAAAGCTCTATACCGGTGCTGACTGAGGAAATTCAACGCTCCGTGAAGGAGCATGTTGAGGACATAGCCGGTATACCTGTAATGAACGTTGCAGTATATGTTGCGAACATCATTCAAACGGGCACGTTTAAGAGTCGCGTGGAATAGAGGTGAGTTTGCTGATGTGGACGGAGTTCTGGGCCATCTACGGGAAGCGCGCTGCTGGCGCTGCGATAGGTCTGTTTTTTGGGTTTTTATATTTATTTGTTGGTTTTTGGGACATGCTTTTTGTAGCGCTGCTTGTGTCCATCGGGTATTGGATTGGTTTGCATAAGGAAACAAACAACGGACCTATCTTACCATGGCAGCGGCTTTGGTATTCGTTGTTAGAAAGATTCAGGCCGTTTAAATGATCCTGTGGTCTCCTCCGTACTCCGGATTTCGGATAGCCGCTAATTCGTGGCAGGGAGGAGATCATAGGCTTTTTTTTGAAATAGGAACACAAACCATTTTATCGGCATAAAGCTGCCGTGGAGGTCACATGAAACGTAGATTAGCGAGAGAAATAGCAGTATCATGCTTATACCAAATGGAAATGAATGAGGTTTCTGCATCAGATGCGGTTGATATGCTGATGGAGGAGCTTCGTCAAGAAAATGAAATTGGAGCAGACCCTTCTGAGGTCGGCGGTACGGATGAATTTATACGTGAGCTTGTATTAGGCGTAATGGAGCATAAGCAAGCAATAGACGGCATGCTGCAGCAGTTTTTGACTGGCTGGCATATCGATCGTTTGTCACGTGTAGACCGTCAAGTATTAAGATTGGCTTGTTACGAGATTGTATTCCGTGATGACGTACCCCCTAAAGCAGCGATTAATGAAGCGATCGAGCTTGCTAAACATTTTGGCACAGAGGAATCTGGTAAATTTGTGAATGGCGTGCTTGGGAAGCTGCTTGAAGAGGTTGAAGAGCTCAAATCTTAATTGCTTTTTTAAAGAAATATCATACATTTAATTCAAAGGAGACTGGAGCTATGTGCGCACAAATCATTGAAGGTAAGAAGATATCCGACCTTATCCGTGAGGAAATGATTACGGAAACTGCAGCCTTGAAAGAAAAGGGAGTTATTCCTGGTTTAGCCGTTGTACTTGTAGGAGAGGATCCTGCTTCGAAAGTATATGTCGGTTCTAAGGAAAAGGCGTGTCAGCAGCTTGGAATTTATTCTGAAGTACATCGCCTATCGGCTGAAACGAGCGAAGAAGAATTGCTTGCATTGATCGAACGCTTGAACAATCAAGCTTCAATTAATGGTATTCTTGTTCAATTGCCGCTTCCGAAACATATTAACGAGAAGGCAGTCATTGATGCGATAAGTGTTGCAAAGGATGTTGATGGCTTCCACCCGGAGAGTGTTGGGAATTTGGTCATTGGCGATGATAGTCTCCTTCCATGTACCCCAGCAGGTGTTATTGAGCTCATTAAACGCAGCGGTGTAGATATTTCCGGCAAGCATGCTGTTGTCATCGGCCGAAGCAATATCGTTGGCAAGCCGGTAGCAATGCTGCTGCTTCGCGAGAATGCCACGGTGACGATTTGTCATTCCCGTACAGCTAATATGGAGGAAATTGCAAAACAAGCAGATATACTCGTTGTTGCAATCGGGAAAGCAAAAGCAATCGACAGTAAATTCGTTAAACCTGGCGCCATCGTTATTGATGTAGGCATTAACCGTCTTCCTGATGGAAAGCTCGCTGGCGATGTTGATTTTGATGATTGTTTGGATACGGCAGGCTACATAACGCCTGTACCGGGCGGAGTAGGCCCAATGACCATTACCTTGCTTATGAAGAACACGATTACGGCGGCAAAAAGGGCAAACGGAATCAAGGAGTGATTGCAGGCATGGCGGAGCAGCCTCGGGTTTATTCCATTAAAGAGCTTAATCGTTATATCAAAATGAAAATGGAATCGGATACGCTGCTTTCTGATATTTTACTTCGCGGCGAAATTTCGAATTTCACTCATCACTCCAGCGGACATATGTATTTTACGCTGAAGGATAGCGACAGCAGGATAAAGTCAATCATGTTTGCCTCCTATAACCAGAGGCTTCCATTCATCCCTAAAGAGGGTGCGAAGGTAATTGCCAGAGGTAATATTTCCGTTTATGAGCGTGACGGCAATTATCAGTTTTATGTACAATCCATGCAGCCTGACGGCATTGGCAGCTTATATCTAGCTTTCGAGCAGTTAAAGAGCAAGCTGAGCGCAGAAGGGCTATTTGACCAATCGCGAAAACGTCCAATTCCGCGCTTTCCGCGAGCAATTGGCGTCATTACATCACCGACTGGGGCAGCGGTACGTGATATTATTATTACTCTACAGCGCAGGTATCCTTTAGTACCTGTATATATATATCCTGTGCTCGTTCAAGGGAAACAAGCCGCTCCAGAAATCGTTAAGGCGATTGAAGCAATGAACCGTTTTGGCGAAGCCGACGTATTAATTGTTGGACGCGGCGGCGGCTCGCTTGAAGAGCTGTGGGCGTTTAACGAGGAAGCAGTAGCTAGAAGCATTGCCGAGTCAAAAATACCGATAATTAGCGCGGTAGGCCATGAGACGGATTTTACAATTGCTGACTTTGCTGCCGATTTGCGAGCGGCCACACCTACAGCAGCAGCGGAGCTTGCCGTTCCAAGCATGGCTGAATTGCAGCAACAGCTGCAGCGACAACAGAAGCGGCTCGTACAGGGTATTCGTTATCGAGTTCAGATCGATAAGGATAAGCTTCAGCGGATTCGTCGTTCGCCTTTCTTTTTGCATCCACGCCGATACCTGCTCGATCAAGCCGAACGTCTTGACCGTTTGACAGAGCAGCTGGAACAGCGGACGAAGCAGATTGCGCAGCGCGGACATGCTCGCCTGGCTAAGCTCCAAACCACCATTGCTGGTCATCATCCGGGTGAACGTGCAGTATTCGCTGCGAAAAGGTGGCAGACAGCAAGCAAGCAGCTGGAGACTTCGATGGCTCTTATTTTAAAGGAAAAGAAGAACAGTCTACATAGCTCTATGAGACAGCTCGATGCGTTAAGCCCGTTAAAAGTAATGTCTAGAGGCTATAGTCTCGTTTACGACAAGCAAGAGCGGCAGCTCATTAAATCGATTCACGATGTAAAGCTGGGCGATATCGTTAAGGTGAAGATAGCAGATGGTCAGCTTGACTGTCGTGTAGATTCATTGAGGGGAGATTAAACCGATGGCGGTTAAAAAGGATAGCGAGCTTAATTTTGAGCAAGCAATGGAGCGCCTTGACTCCATAGTTTCGAAGCTTGAGAGTGGTGATGTTCCTCTTGAAGCTGCAATTGAACTTTTTCAAGAAGGCATGATATTGTCAAAGCTATGTGGTGGAAAGCTGGAGCAGGTCGAGCGCAAAATCGAATTATTGATTGAGACGGAGCAAGGCTTTCAGAAAAAAACGTTTGCAGACGTGAACGAGGATAAAGGGGAATAAGCTTGAACGAGAGGCCATCCATAAAAGCATATTTAACGAAATGCTCGGAGCTGACGGAAGCTTCGCTTAAACAATCGCTGCCTAGTACATGGGACGTTCCTTCATTGCTGCGGGAGGCGATGCAATACTCACTCGAAGCAGGAGGCAAGCGTCTAAGACCCGCTTTAGTTCTATCCGCGGCGGAAGCCATATTAGGCAAGCCTGCATTGGATGCTGCGTTGCCAGTGGCTAGCGCGGTTGAGTTTATCCACACGTATTCATTGATCCACGATGATTTGCCTGCTATGGATGATGATGATTTCCGTAGAGGCAAGCCGACGAATCATAAGGTGTTTGGAGAGGCCATGGCGATATTAGCCGGCGATGCACTGCTTACCCATGCTTTTTACCTTATTCCTCAAGCGGCGCGTCTAGGCGGAATTGCTGCTGAAGTAGCGCTTGCTATAGTAGAGGATCTGGCTAAGCTAGCTGGTGCTCCTGGGATGGTTGGCGGGCAGGTAGCAGATATGCTGGGAGAGCAAGGAATAACCTCGGTTGCAGAGCTTGAATATATTCATCTGCACAAAACCAGCGATCTTATCGTTTTTTCGGTTACTGCGGGAGGACGTATTGGAGGGGCAACAGATAAACAGCTAGCGCTGCTTGCTCAATATGGTCGCAACATCGGACTTGCTTTCCAAATTCAAGACGATATATTAGATCTAATTGGGGATGAGCAGAAGCTCGGCAAAAAAACCAATAGTGACGTACAGCAAAATAAAGTAACGTATCCTTTCCTTATCGGAATAGAAGAGAGCAAAGCTCAGGTGGAACGATTAACCCAAGAAGCGAAGTCTGCTGTTCTGGAAGCTGAGCTGCTGGCGCCAGAGAGACTGCTTGAAATTGCGGATTATCTCGTTCAACGCGATCATTGAGAACGTCATGCTTTTTCCATTTTGGTTGGGAAATAAATTTCAGTATGCTATAATGAAAAATATGTAGATGTGTAGATGTACATGGGACGGCAGATAGAAGCTGTCCGCGAAAGCGAGGAAAGCAAATTGCTGCTTGACCAGATTAACGGACCTCAAGACTTGAAGAATCTAACTATAGCTCAATTAGAGCAACTGGCTGGTGAAATTCGTCAGTTTCTTATTGAGAATCTTTCTGTTACAGGCGGTCATCTAGCTCCTAATTTAGGAGTTGTAGAGCTGACTTTAGCTATGCATTATTTATTTAATAGTCCTGAAGATAAGTTTATTTTTGATGTAGGACATCAATCATATGTGCACAAAATTTTAACTGGGCGTAAGGATCGGTTTGATACCCTGCGTAAATACAAGGGCTTATGCGGCTTTGTCAAAAGAGCGGAGAGTGAGCACGATGTCTGGGAAGCCGGACATAGCAGCACCTCCTTATCTGCTGCAATGGGCATGGCGTTAGCACGTGATTTAAAGGGTGAGAGCAACCGTGTCGTTGCTGTTATCGGAGACGGCGCACTTACTGGGGGCATGGCACTCGAAGCGCTTAATCATATCGGTCACGAGAAAAAAGATTTAATCGTTATTTTGAATGATAATGAGATGTCCATTGCGCCGAATGTAGGAGCAATGCATCATTACTTAGGAAAAATACGCACAGACCGTCATTATCATAAGGCTAAGGAAGAGCTTCAGCAATTGCTGAATAAAATACCCGCCATTGGCGGAAAGCTTGCCAAGACGGCTGAGCGCTTTAAGGATAGCTTGAAATACTTACTTGTAAGCGGGATTTTGTTCGAGCAGTTTGGACTTACTTATCTTGGACCTGTAGATGGTCATGATATTGAGCAAATGCTTGATATTATGCGTCAAGCAGACGCTATGCCGGGTCCTGTGCTTGTACATGTTCTAACTGTCAAGGGCAAGGGTTATTCACCAGCTGAGGCAGATTCTTTCAAATGGCATGGCATTACTCCATACAAAATTGAGTCTGGACAGGTGCTCAAGGCAGTAGGCCCGCCGATGTATACAGATGTGTTTGGTCAAATGCTGATTGAGCTGGCTGAGAAGGATGAGCGAATTGTTGCTGTTACTCCTGCTATGCCGGGCGGATCTGGTTTGCTGCCATTCGCAGCTAAATTTCCGAATCGAATGATTGATGTTGGAATTGCTGAGCAGCATGCGGCTACGATGTCAGGAGCGCTTGCTTTGGAAGGCATGAAACCGGTTTTTGCAGTCTATTCCACTTTCTTGCAGCGGGCGTATGATCAGGTTGTTCATGACATTTGCCGTCAGAACCTCAACGTGATTTTTGCGATTGACCGTGCAGGCTTTGTAGGACCAGATGGCGAGACTCATCATGGCGTTTACGATATTTCGTTTTTGAGACATATACCTAATTTGGTTATTATGATGCCAAAAGATGAGAATGAGCTCAGAAAGATGCTCAAAACTGCTGTGGATTACAATGATGGTCCGATTGCTGTTCGCTATTCGAGAATCGCTGGCTTAGGCGTAGAAATGGAAGCTAGCCCTGAGGCTCTTCCCATTGGCAGCTGGGAGACGGTTCGAGAAGGTGATTCAGGCGTGATTTTAGCGATTGGTCCAATGCTTCAGGTGGCTGAAGAAGCTGCTGAGCTGCTTAAGCGAGACGGCTCGAATATTCAAATCGTTAATGCTCGGTTTATTAAACCGCTCGACGAGAAGATGCTGCTGACGCTCGCTGCGGAAGGCAAAAATATCATTGTGCTGGAGGAAGGTGCTGAGCTCGGTGGTTTAGGGAGCGCAGTGCTGGAGTTCTATTCGTTGAAAGGCATTTATGGCTTGTCTGTTCGTATTATAGGTGTTCCAGATGTTTTCGTGGAGCATGGCACCATAAATGAACAAAGAAAAGAAATTGGTTTAACTGCAGAGAGAGTAGCTAATGAAATGCGAACGATGCAGCAGCCAAGACGAATGAAGCGAGTTACTGGAAAACAGTAATGCTAAGGGAGAAAGATGACAACAACTGCAAAAGAACGAATTGATGTGCTTCTAGTGGAGCGCGGCTTTTATGAAAGCAGAGAAAAAGCAAAAGCGGCCTTGATGGCGGGACTTGTACTCGTAAATGACGAGCCGGTGGATAAAAGCGGGATGAAAGTAGCTCGTACTGCGGATATTAAGGTAAAGGGTGCTTTGCATCCTTATGTTAGCCGTGGCGGTTTAAAGCTGGAGAAAGCAATTCGGAATTTCGGCATTGAGCTCAACGGCCGAGTGATGCTTGACATCGGCGCATCAACCGGAGGTTTTACGGATTGTGCTCTACAGAATGGTGCTGCTTATGTTTATGCCATTGATGTTGGTTATAATCAGCTGGACTGGTCTCTTAGGCAGGATGAGCGTGTACATGTCATGGAGCGTACCAATTTCCGTTATACACAGCCGACTGATTTGATAGGACCGCCTCCAACTTTTGCTTCTATTGATGTATCCTTTATATCGTTAAAGCTTATTTTGCCTGCATTATCTCAATTATTATCGGTTGGTTCTGGCATTGTAGCTTTAATTAAGCCGCAATTCGAGGCTGGGCGTGAGAAGGTTGGCAAATCGGGTGTCGTACGCGATTCCAACGTTCACAAAGATGTTCTGCGTACAGTACTGACCGCTGCTGCTGAGATCGGCTACAGACTGCAGGATGTTACTTTCTCGCCGATTACAGGCGGGGAAGGCAATATTGAGTTTTTGGCTTATTGGACTTGGTCCGCAGAGCCAAATACAGCCATTCCTGATGATGCTGCATTAGCTGGATTAGTTAAGCAAGCGAGTGAGACTTTTACCGCTAATAAATAAATTGAAGATGTCGTGCAGATTTAATGCTGCCGACATCTTTTTTTTACTTTACAGCGACCTGCTGTATTTGATAAACTGTACAAAAGCAAACAAACGTTCGGTATCGGATTAAAACAGGAAAATGCCCCCAGCATCGCGAACGATTAAAGATATGATCATTCGTAGATGGGGGATGCTTATGGGAATGTACGGTGATTGGTTTATTATGCTGCTGGCTGGCTGCTTGCTCGTCATATGGCTGTTCAGGATGTTTTATCGTTGGCTGCACGAGCCTGCAGGCGTGAATCGTCTTAAACTCGGCAAAGGCGGCATCCTAGCTCCAGATGATGAGAATATCGTACTGCTGGAGCAGGCGGGATATACTGTTCGTTCAGGAAAGCATTTGGTGCCGATTCCAATCCAGTTGGATGGAGTGCCGCTTGGAAAGGGAAGTCGGTTATATATTGATTACATTGCGGAAATGGATAATTGTACGTTTATTGTGAAAACAGCACGGGAGCGGAAGCCAATGGATTGGACGGCAAGCGGAGTTAGAGAACGCTTGCTTGTGTATTCACTGCTCTTGCCTGAATGTGATGGAATATTGTTCGTTGATGCAAGAGATAAGGTCATACGTAAAATTACGTTTCACATCGCAGACCATTAACTCATGGAGGTTTTATATATGAAGGGCATTCGCCAATTTAAAATCAAGGAGATTATTACGAATCGAGCGATTGAGACGCAGGAGGAGCTAGTTGAAGCCCTTCGTGAGTCAGGGATGCAGGTTACACAGGCAACGGTTTCTCGTGATATGAAGGAACTAATGCTAATTAAAGTACCTTCAGGCGAGGGGAATTATAAATATTCGCTGCCTCAGGATCATCAACGCCAAAATCCAATTCACAAGCTGAAGCGTGCTTTGCTTGATCACTTTGTACATATTGATTTTACGGACAACCTTGTTGTAATGAAGTGTCTGCCAGGCTCAGCGAATGCAATAGGGGCATTGGTTGACAATATGGAGTGGTCAGAGATAATGGGTACCATTTGCGGTGATGACACCATACTGATGATTTGTCGAACCAAGAAGCAGAGCGGGGACATTGTAGAACGTTTGCTTGAACTTTTGAATTAAGGAGTGATTATGCCATGCTGCGTGAGTTGTCTATTCGGAATTTAGCGGTAATTGAAGAAGTGAACGTTAATTTTCATCATGGATTCCATGTGTTGACAGGAGAAACAGGAGCAGGTAAATCTATTTTAATTGATGCACTCAGCTTACTGGTTGGCGGTAGAGGCTCCGCAGATATGGTACGGTACGGCTGTGACAAGGCTGAGATGGAGGCTATGTTCGACTTGCCAAGCAATCACCCTGTTTGGCTCGTTTTGAGCAAGCTTGGTGTACATGCCAATTCCGATGAGATGCTGGTCATTAGACGAGAGTTGTCATCGCACGGGAAGAGCAGCAGTCGAGTGAATGGACAGCTCGTTACGATGACGATGCTTAGGGAGATTGGCGAATGCCTGGTCAACATTCATGGACAGCATGAGCATCAATCCTTGCTGCGTACAGAGCAGCATTTGGAATGGCTGGATCTTTTCGCAGGAGATTTATTAATTGAGCGCAAACAAAATTATCGTCAACTTTTCGGCCAACTGCAGCGTGTGAGAACTTCTCTTCGGGAGCTGGAAAACTCAACCAGGCATAATGTTCAAATGCTGGATTTGTATCGTTTTCAGATTGAGGAAATAACGAATGCGCAGCTTAAGCCATTAGAGGATGAATTACTAGCTGAACAGAGACGCAAGCTAATGTATGCAGGAAAAAGAATGGATGGCGTATCTGAAGCTTATTCCTTGCTTTACGGAGGGAAAGGGCTGGATATGGTGAGCAAAGCAGTAGCCAAGCTGATCGATATTCAAACCTATGATGCACAAAAATTAAATCCGCTGCTGGAGCAGCTTCAATCCGCGTTTTATCAAGCGGAGGATGCTGCTTTCCAGCTCCGTGACTACCGCGACAGTATTGAATCAGATCCTAATGAGCTTTCGCAGGTGGAGGATCGACTTGATTTAATTCATAGCTTGAAACGCAAATACGGGGAATCAATCGAAGAAATTCTATCCTATTTGGAACGCACGATTATCGATCGAGATAAAATTGAAAATCGTGACCAAATGCTGGAAGAGCTTCATCGAGAAGAAGCTCAATTATATGAGCAAGCGTTAATATTTGCGAAAGAATTATCTCATTTGCGCGAGCATGCAGCTACGAAGCTGTCTGAGTCGATTGAGAAAGAGCTTAGCCAGCTTCAAATGCCATCGGCAAAATTCCGTGTTCAAATTGATACAACCTATACAGGGACAGTGGGAAATAAGGACATTCGATTGCATGTTAATGGAATGAATGAAGCGGTTTTTATGCTTTCCACAAATCATGGAGAGCCGCTCAAGCCCCTTAATAAAATTGCTTCTGGAGGAGAAATGTCGCGCATTATGCTTGCTCTGAAAAGTATTTTCGCAGAAATTGATCAAGTGCCTGTATTGATTTTCGATGAGGTAGATACAGGAGTCAGCGGTCGTGCAGCACAAGCAATTGCAGAGAAAATGTCGCAGCTGGCAAAGAAATGCCAAGTTTTCTCAATCACTCATCTTCCTCAGGTTGCTTGTATGGCTGACCATCATTATGAAATTCGCAAACAGGTTATTGGATCACGAACCTCAACTTCAGTTGATGAGCTTGTTGGAAAGACACGAATTGACGAGCTGGCCCGAATGCTTGGCGGCGTTGAGATCACTGACAAAACTAGGAATCATGCACAAGAAATGCTTGATTTAGCGCATCGACAGAAAGGGGCGTAATGGAAGCCAATTAGGGAATCTTTTTGTGGACATAAAACGACTGGGTGAGGGTAACTTAAAGGTACGCCAATGGCGACTTTGCCTTCTACGTCATGCGATGGAAATACAGGGAGCGTGAAATCATTGAACTCCAATCAAAGGAAGCGATGGTTTGGCCTAGTTCTCGTTATCTTCATTTGCATGATCGGAAGCTCCACCCCGTTTCAACACTTTGCCGCAATCCCGAATGAACTTCGTTTATTCTCCGGGCAACTGAAACGATTGCATTACGGAGTGCCCGTTCATGCTGAAGTAACGGTCGATCCTCAGATGCTTCAGGTTAATGGAACCACAAGTCATTCTTTATCCGTAAATTTGAACGAGCCACTGTCACTGCAGTCAATCCAAAGCGGTCAAACGAAGATGAAAGTGAAATTATTTGGTAAAATTCCTTTCAAAACGGTTAAAGTTAATGTTGTACCGGATTTGCGTGTTATACCAGGGGGACAGACCATCGGAGTTAAAGTTAAATCCTCAGGCATTCTGGTTGTAGGGCATCATCAGGTCGCAGGTACCGATGGTATGAAGCAATCACCTGGAGAAGCTGCTGGACTCCGCCTGGGCGATTTGATTGTTAAGATCAATGGTACTAACATTAATCAGGTCCACAGGGTTGCAGAGCTAAGTGAGAGGTCTGGCAATGACAAGAAGCCTCTAGAAATTACTTTTAAGCGAGATGGTCAATTAAGCAAGACGCAGCTTAGTCCTGTTTTCGATGCACAGGATAAAGCTTGGCGGCTAGGACTGTACATTAGAGACTCGGCAGCAGGTGTTGGCACGTTAACCTTTTATGCCCCTGATCAAGGCGTATATGGAGCGCTGGGACATGTTATAACAGATATGGATACGCAAACGCCGATTGAAGTAGGCGAAGGTCAAATCTTACAATCCAGTGTAACCTCCATTAACAAAAGCCAAAATGGTGAGCCGGGAGAAAAAAGAGCACATTTTGTGAAGGAAAGTAAAATATTAGGAAATGTTGAGCGTAATACTCCGTTTGGCATTTTCGGCAAAATGAATGAAGTTCCTACTCATACCTACAGTGAAAAAGCATTACCCGTAGCCTTTGCCGAAGATGTCAAAGAAGGTCCTGCGGAAATTTTAACTGTTGTAAACGGACAAAAGGTTGAACGCTTTGATATCGAAATCGTTCATGTAACCAAGCAATCCGGTCCAGCCACTAAAGGAATGGTTATCAAGATTATTGATAAACGATTACTGAGCAAGACAGGCGGTATTGTTCAAGGGATGTCTGGAAGTCCAATTATTCAGGATGGTAAGCTTGTTGGTGCCGTCACTCATGTATTTGTAAATGATCCTTCCTCTGGATATGGCTGCTTTATTGAGTGGATGCTGCAGGACGCGGGAGTATTGCTCAAGTCGGCAATTAGAGAGGCTGCATAGCGAAAGAAGTTAAACATCTGCTTAAGCTGAGCTCAGCTTAAGCAGATGTTTTTTTGAAAATATAGGAAAGTATAGCATCTCGCCATACTATCTCTATATTTCTCCGGAATGAAACGCGCCATCGCCATAAGGACTGCTACAGCCGTTTCACCTTGTTATTGGCAAAAAATAAAAAACGCATGAAACGAAAAAACAGCAATGAATTTTGTCGAACAAGAATGAAACTTATCGTTACATGTAACAAATTTTTAATTATATCGAAACTTCGTAAATAAATAAAGAAAAATAATTTTCGACAGAAGGAAATCATCTTCACATGTCGAAAACTTTAAGCAGACAACTAGTGAGCGAAATCATGAATATCAATTAAGGGAGGCCCACAACTTGCATAAAATCGAAGTTTTATTGGCAGATGACAACCGTGAATTTACAAACCTGTTATCGGAATACATATCCGAACAAAGTGATATGAGTGTAAGTGGAGTCGCGTATAATGGGGAAGAGGTTTTAAGACATTTGGAGGAAGCAAGAGACGTTCCAGATGTACTTATCCTTGATATTATTATGCCTCATTTGGATGGGTTAGGTGTTCTTGAGCGTTTGAAGGAAATGAATATTTCTCCAATGCCTAAAATTATTATGCTGACCGCCTTCGGTCAAGAAAATATTACGCAAAAAGCAGTACAGCTCGGAGCTTCATATTATATTTTAAAGCCGTTTGATATGGATATTCTGGCGAATCGTATTCGTCAGCTTGTTGGCAGTCCAACTTACTCATCTTCTGGCAGCTTTACGACAAGCTCATCGACGCTCAAATCAAATGTTGTTCCGATTGCAAAAGGCAAAAACCTCGATGCGAATATTACAAGCATCATTCATGAAATTGGCGTACCTGCCCACATTAAAGGGTATCAATATTTACGTGAAGCAATTACGATGGTTTACAATAATATCGAAATTCTTGGTGCAATTACTAAAACGCTTTATCCAGCTATTGCTGAAAAATTCAAAACGACGCCATCTCGCGTTGAACGCGCGATCCGTCACGCGATAGAGGTCGCATGGACACGCGGCAACATTGACAGCATCAGCCACTTGTTTGGCTATACGATCAACATCAGCAAATCGAAACCAACGAATTCAGAGTTCATCGCGATGGTGGCTGATAAGCTGAGGATTGAGCATAAGGTTAGCTAAATGGCGTAGTGGTGAGGGTTTACGGTGATTGCAGCCAGAACAATTATGGCGGTAAATATCTGAAATCATCGATTCTAAGCCGATAAACGGCTGTGTATCATACCAACTAATACCGTTATTTATTGGGTTTACCACAAACCCAATAAATAACGGTATTTTTTATTGTTTAGGAAACTATGCATTCTCCGAACCTGTTGATAACGATGCTGTGCCAGCAGCCGGAGAGCGGATAACGAAAGCTAACGGAAGCCAGAGACGCTAAAGTTGCATATTGGGTTAGCGTCACATTTTAACGGAACAGGGAGACGCTATTCCGCAGAAATGAAGCGAAATCGGGCATGTAGGGTACAAATAGAGGCGCGTATTTCCGTTAGAATCTTGAAACGAAAAATAAAGGCGATTTAGCGTCTGTGGTTTCCGTTAGACGTGTGAGCTGACGCGACCGCGATTTCCAATCATCCGTAAGGGTGATTTTGTTCTTGTTTAGGAGTAACTATGCATTCTCTGAACCTGTTGATCATGATGCTGCGGCAGCAGCCAGTGAGCGGATAACGAAAGCTAACGGAAGCCAGAGACGCTAAAGTTGCATATTGGGTTAGCGTCACATTTTAACGGAACAGGGAGACGCTATTCCGCAGAAATGAAGCGAGATCGGGCATGTAGGGTACAAATAGAGGCCTGTGCTTCCGTTAGAATCTTGAAACGAAAAATAAAGGCGATTTAGCGTCTGTGGTTCCGTTAGAAGTGTGAGCTGACGCGACCGCGATTTCCAATCATCCGTAAGGGTGATTTTTTTATTGTTTAGGAAATTATGCGATGCTAAAAAATGTGGATAATCGAGTCGAAAAAATAAATAGGGGGGGATCGTTATGGAGAAGCGAGAAACATGGAAGAAACGAGGGATCGTGAAACAGATCTTGAAGGATCATTTTCATGGGTTTTGGGAACTTCATGCGAATCTATTCCCGGAAGAACTGCAGAAAGCGATACCGGAAGCCGTAAACAAGGCAACGCGATGCGGCACGAAGGATATGGGTTACGCGAGATATGAATGTATGGGTTGTACGGAGGGAAAACCGGAACCGGTCATTATCTGTTTTACTTGTAAGAGTCGGTTTTGTCATGGATGCGGAAAGAAATACACCGATGACTGGGCAGAAAAGCAACAGGAGCGAATCCTGAATGTCCCCCATCGTCATACCGTGTTTACGGTACCAAAAGAGTTGAGGAAATACTTCTTTGAGGATCGGAGTCGTTTGAACGAGCTTAGTAAAGAAGTGGCGAAGGTCATCCAATATTACTATCGGCGTAAAAATAAGAGCAAACAGTATGACGTGGGCGTCATTACGGTCATTCATACGTTTGGAAGGGATCTAAAGTTTAATCCGCATATTCATGCCCTGGTTACGGAAGGTGCGTTAGATTGCCATAAGCAGTGGAAGAGTGTGGAGTATATTTCTTTTACCTACTTGAGAAAGTCATGGCAGAAGCTACTTATGGATTTAATGTTGAAGTGGCATCCTGGCGATGCGAAGGTAAAAACGTTGGTAAACCAACTGTACAGTCGGTACAAGCATGGATTTTATGTCAACGCAGAACAACGAATGAAGGATGCCCGTGGAGCGGCCAAGTATATTGGACGTTATCTGGCTCGTCCGGCAATCGCAGAGTATCGCATTATAAAGTATGACTACCATACGGTACATTACTGGTACGAAGATCATCAGACAGGAAAGAGGATCGATGTCGTAGCCCCTGTCATGAAATTCATTTATGCCCTGGTGCAACATATCCCGCCGAAGCATTTTCGAATGGTAGGCAGGTATGGCCTGTACAGCAGAAGTAAGAATAAGGAGTCGCAAAAGATCGTTAACTTATGGCGGTACATGGTCCATAAACAGATTGAAATGACGTTCCCGCCGAAGGAAAAGAGAAGAAAGACGTACCGTCAGCGGATGTTGGAGACTTATGAACGGGATCCGATCGCCTGTCCCTGCTGCAAACAAACCATGTTGCTTGTGGTTATTTGGCATGCAGACTATGGGCGAATTTATTATTATGATGAGGAAAGTGAACGAGCGTATAAGAAGAAATGGGGGGTTCGGGCTAATGAACGAAAGGAAAGGCAAGAAACAGGATAGCGAAAAGGAAGAAGCTGTTGAACTATTTTCCTTTGATGATGAGGAGGAAGAAGTCTTTATCGATTATGTTTGCGTAGATTGCGGATGTTTAGATCCTGTGCCTGATTTCATCGTAGGAGAGTGTTCTTATGAATTAGGACCTGAGGAGAGTCCTGTGTTCGTATGCCCGGAGTGTAACGGAGACTTGGTGAGGAAGAAAGAGCCGGCGGAGAAGTAACCGTCGGCTAGTACGTAAATTCACCGTAGGTGATTTTGTTCTGAAAATATAGGAAAGTATAAGTTCTACATGTATAAAGAAAAGCAATACCAGTAAAAAAATCAACGAATTTCAGCAACCATGTGGAAAGCATTTTGTCTGAGGTTGTTATATTATATAGGCAGTCCCAATGGCTTTGACTCATTTGACAGCGTTTACTTGAATGCTGTGTGAGAGGATGGATAGCTGGAACAGCTATTTATACCAGCCCCAAGCAAGGGATGAAGGGATAACAGCTTTTTTGAATAAAAAGGAGGAGCAGCACACAGTGAATAAAGATTTAATGATATCAGGCTTCTCAGATGAAATCTCGTCTGATTTTGATACTCAGCTAGAAGTGGTATCAAAGCTAGGCATGCGTTATATTTCATTGCGCGGAATCGATGGGAGGAACATCGGAGAGTTCTCTGTAGATGAAATCAAAGAATCGGTTCTTCCTAGGCTCCAGAAGGCACAGATCGGAGTTTCATCTATTGGCGCGCCAATCGGTAAAGTGTTCGTCAACGATGAAGAGGGCTTTGCAGAGCAAAAGCTTATGCTGGACAGGCTTTGCCAAATAACTAACCTATTAAATTGTAAATATATCCGCATATTCAGTTTCTATATTCCAAAGGGTGAGAATGCAGATCGCTATAAAGATCAAGTAATAAGCAAGTTAAAGGAATATGCCGATATTGCGGGAAAACATAATATCATCTTATTGCATGAGAATGAAAAGGATATATATGGTGATATTGCAAGACGCTGCCATGATATTTTGAAATCGGTTGCTTCTCCTTATTTTAAAGCGATTTTCGATTTTGCTAACTTTGTACAATGCGGGGAGGACACTGCGGAGTGCTACGAATTGCTGAAAGATGAAATTGTTTATATTCACATCAAGGATGCCGTTTCTACGGATAGTCAAAATGTGGTTTGCGGTACAGGGGAAGGTAAAATACCAGAAATTTTAGCTCAGGCTATTGCTAGCGGCTACAAAGGTTTTTTAACGTTAGAGCCGCATTTAGTTTTATTTGATTCATTAAAAGATTTAGAGCTTGAGGATGCGACAGAAATTATTAAGGATAACAAGGGGCTGGATGGAGCGGGCGGGTACAAGCTTCAGTATGAGTCTTTATTGCAAATTCTAGAAACAATTGAAAGTGAGGAGATATAAAATGAAAAATGTGAAAATGGGAATTATCGGATTGGGTGCAGAAGGCGGATTATATGCTGGATTTCTAGCAGACGGAAAAGTTAAGAACATGGTGATCGGGGCTATATGTGATACAGATCCAGAGAAAAGAGCATTGTCTGCAGACAAGTATCCGGATGTTCCTTTCTATGACAACTACATTGATATGCTTGAGAGCGGCGATGTGGACGCAATCGTTACCTGTGTTCCACACTATCTGCACCCGGAAATGGGGATTGAGGCGTTAAAGAGAAATATTCACGCCTTGGTAGAAAAGCCCGCTGGTGTTTACACAAAACAGGTTCAAGAATTAAACGATTTTGCAGCTTCAAAGCCTGAGCTGACCTTTGGAATTTTCTTCAATCAGAGAACGAATCCACTTTATCTAAAGCTGAAAGAGCTCATTGATAGTGGTGAAATCGGTGAGATTCGCCGTACGAACTGGTTGATCACAACATGGTGGAGACCACAGGGCTACTATGAGCAAAGTGCATGGAGAGCAACTTGGGGTGGCGAAGGCGGCGGTGTGCTGGTTAACCAAGCCCCGCATCAATTGGATTTGCTTCAGTGGATTTGCGGTATGCCGAAAGAAGTGTATTCGAATGTGAAATACGGCTACCAAAGAAATATCGCTGTTGAAGATGAAGTAACGGCCATGTTTGACTACGAGAATGGTGCTACTGGTGTATTTATTACTTGTACACATGACGTTTTGGGTACCGACCGTTTGGAAATTTTAGGTGATAAAGGAAAGATCGTTGTTGATGACAGCAAGAAAATAACGATTAAACGTCTTCATAAGTCCGAATCTGAAATGAGCGCTAATATGAGCTGGGCAGATGTAATGAAAATATTTACAGGCCAAGGCCCAGCAGATATTTTCACGGAAGAGGTGCTCGAATTCGAAAGTGTATGGGGTGCTCAGCACATCGCCGTACTGGAAAACTTCGCTGCAAATATCGTAGAAGGTACACCTTTGATCGCTCCTGGCAGCGATGGCATACATGGCGTTAGGCTGGCAAATGCGATTCATCTGTCCAGCTTCTTAGGCAAAAAAGTAGAGATCTCATTTGATGAAGAGCTTTATTTGGCTGAATTAAATAAAAAAATTGAAGAAGAGAGGAACAAATAGTATGAAAAAAGGTAAAATCGGTGTTCAAATGATGATGCTTAAAGGCAAAGTTGAAGAGCTAGGTGTCTATGAGACGATGAAAAAGCTAGATGAGCTTGGTTATCACTGTGTAGAGGTATCACAAATTCCGATGACTGAAGCTAATGTATCTGAATTCAAAAGAGCATGCGCTGATTTCGATATCAAAATCGCCTCTATGTCTGCTGCTTTAGAACCCATGATGCCAGGTATGGCGGGCGAGACACTCACGAATGATTTTGACAAAATAGTAAGTGATTGCAAAACCTTGGATTGCAACTTCTTGCGTATAGGCATGCTTCCGTTCAATTTAATGGGCAGTAAAGATAAAATTATGGAGTTCATCGGAAAAGCTGAAGTTATGGCAGAGAGATTGGATGAGCATGGAATTGAATTATATTATCATAATCACCATATTGAGTTCCAAAAATATGATGGGGAATATTTATTGGATATGATCAAAAACAATACCTCTAAACTCGGTTTTGAGTTAGATGTTCACTGGATTCATAGAGCGGGTGTAAATCCGATTGAGCTTATTAAAGAATACGCTGGCCGTATTTCATTGCTGCATTTAAAAGACTATCGTATTGGTCAATTGAATGTGAACGAACTAGATTTCAAAGACATGGGTAAATTTTTCGAAAAGTTCACCAATCTAATTGAATTTGCCGAAGTAGGCGAGGGCAACCTTGATATGAAAGGCATTATTGAAGCCGGAATTGAGAGCGGTGTACAGTATTTCTTAGTGGAGCAAGACGATTTGTATGGCCGTGATCCATTTGACTGCTTGAAGACCTCTGGGGACAACTTAAGAAAATTGGGCTATGCCGATTGGTTTTAACTCAACTTTCGCAGCCTGAGATTGGCAAGTAAGCCTTGATGTAATTGGGCAAAGCAGAGATCCAGAGCTGTAGTTGACTTTTTATCATAGCGGATAGCTTTTTGCCGACTTGATTAGCGATTTCGTTCATCAATTCCACCAGTTGCTGCAAAGCCACTGCCCAGTCCAAAGAACCGACTTCATCGCAAAGCAAATAAAACAGCCCACCGAGCGTCCGTTGATCGGTACTTTTCCGATGTTGCCAAGCCAGCAGAATATAACGGGAAAAGACAATCGTAGTATGGCTAATGAGCAGATCGTAGGAGCGACCTTGGAACTCTTTTTGCAGGCGCAGCAAGGATTTAGCGCATTTGAAAAAGACTTCGATGTCCCAGCGAAGAGCGTAGATTTGAATGATTTCCGGTGCCGTCAGTGTGAGATCCGTCGACAGAATCGCGAGCCATTCGTTTTTCTTGGAGCGATGGCGAACAAAGACCACGACGACTGGAATACCGGGAACCAGTTCCGTATGAATCTGACGCAAAATATTCCGTTGCTTCCCTTGGACTTGTGTTGCAGATCGGTAAAGACCTTTGAGATCGACCCGTTTGCCCTGAACGAGATATCGCTTGTTGTCGTTTTTCACCATGCCAATGACATGAAGACCTCGTTCCACCACTCGCCCGATTAAGGGCGCATGAGTGAACCAACTGTCCATGAGCACGTAAGACGCAGAAACACCCGAGGCGATGGCCCGATCCAGCAGTTCAGAAACCAGATGCGGGGCCGAAAGCAGAGCTTCTTTCCGGCGTTTGTACCCAGAGGATCGCTTATCGATTCCCGAATGAATACCGGTCAGTCCAGCCTTCACGGAACTGAGAAGGGCGAAGTCCAGAGGGAGAAATGTATGGCCGTCCGACCAGCCTAAAGTCAGCATACGAAACCCCTTATAATAAGCACCGGTGGCGTGATCCTTGAACCGAGCGAGAAGTTCTACCGCTTTGCTGCGATTTCGTTCAAACATGGAATCGTCGACAATGAACACGGAAGTTCGTGTGACGGAGGTCAAGGTTTCGACTCGCTGGACGGTGTCACTGCTGAGAGAAGTCAAGAAACGCCGCCAAGCAAATCCGCTGTGATTAAGAAACCGGTAGACGGCATCTTTGCCAGGAAAGGCTTCACTTTTGGAACTTTCAAGCAGACGAAACCAGTTCTTCTGATGAAAGAGTAGGACAAAAACGAGCATAAATAGATGGGAACAGGTATAGCCAAAAGTCTTTTTGAATCCTGCATTTCTCAGGTGCTTCAGTACACCGAGTTCCTGAAAAGCAGGTCTCATTTCAGGTGGGAGTTGATCTAGGGACGACTTTTGCTTTATCATGGAAGGGACACCTCTTCTGTGGTTTAGTGGATCTCGACAATCTCACTTTATCAAATGAAGCGGTGTTTTTCTATATTAGCAAGATCGTTACTTAAACCAGCTTCACCTTAACACCGGATAGGGGTCAACTCGATTTTGACTCTGCGAAAGTTGAGGTTTTAAGAATAAATATTTTTAGATAAAAGAGCCTTGACAGCACATTATACCAAATACCTATGATCACTTTATTTATGGGGAAAACGGTTGTAATGTGCTGTTTCTGTTCAAGCATGTTGAACAGGCTTTTAAAGAGGGGGCCGAAATCATGCCTTTGGCGGGGAAGTCTTTTTTTAATTCCATTCGCTTCAAATTGATCTTTGGGTTGATCGTGGTAATGCTGCCGGTTCTATCTTTGCTCATTTATAATAATCTTTACTCGATTCAGGTGGTGCGCAATCAGGTGGCACAATCGAATAGCAATTTGCTTGACTTGTATATGGGGCTAATAGATAAAGAATTAACAAATATAGATACCTATTTATTTCAATTCGCTACCAAAGAGACGAGATTGAATTATTTGGAACGCCCTGCGGAGGAGGATTTGGATCGTTATAGTCTGTCAAAGTATCAGTTATTCCGAGAGCTATATGATAACAGCAATCCTTATTATTCGCTTGATTTCTTCTTTGTATATTCCATTGTGAACGAGGATTTATTGCTTGCTCCAAAAAGTTTGGCAACAGAGACTGCTAATACGATGTTAATCAAAAACAGCCTCAACGGTATTTTTCAAGATCAAAATAAAATGCTAAGTTACCCTTATGAATGGTGGTCGAGTTTGAACATTAATGAAAGCGCTTATCTTATACATATTATTAAAACCGGAAATGTCTATATTGGCGCATTGGTAAACTATAAACAAATAATGGAACCACTAGATAAGCTTGATCTTGGAACAACTGGAAAATCACTGCTTGTGGGTGCAAACAACGAGCCTTTGCAAGACGCTGCTTTCTTTGAAGCTAATCAGATTAAGCTGAACTATGAACAAAAGGTCTATCATCTGACAGGGAAAGATGAGAAATATTTGGTTATAGGTGAAAAATCGGACAAAGGGGATTTTAGCCTCCTTGCTGTCTTGCCAGACCGAAGTATTTTGGAAAAACTTCCCTATGCTCAGCGTGTCATAGTAGGCATAGTCAGCGGTGCAGTGTTGATCTTGATGGCTGCTTTGTTTTTGTTAAGAAAAATCATTTTACTTCCTATCAACCGAATTATGGTCGCCATGAGGAAAATTAAAGGAGGTCATTTGGAGGCCCGAATTAAGGATGTTCCCACATCCTATGAATTTCAGCTTATGAATGAAAGCTTCAACAGCATGGTTTCAGAGATTCAAAAATTGAAAATCGATATTTACGAAGAACAATTATTCAATCAGAAAGCTGAGCTTAAACATCTGCAGCTGCAAATTAATCCGCATTTCTATCTTAATTCATTGAATACATTTTATTATCTTGCTGACGACAAAAACTATGTGGTGATGAAGGAGCTTTCTCTTTCTTTAATCGAATATTTTCGCTTCATGTTTCGTAGTCATTCGGATTTTGTTGCGCTTAGAGAGGAGATCAAACATGCCCGAAATTATTTGAGGATTCAAGAATTCAGATTTCCGGGTGGGCTAACTTACGATTTTTCAGTTGACGATTCTCTAATGGATTGTAGCGTTCCGCCCTTAATTGTTCAAACGTTTGTTGAAAACGCTATCAAGCATGCTGTGACCTTAGATGAGCTGGTTCAAATTCATATTACGATCAATTCTGATGAATCCTCCCCGGACCACTAGCATTGCATAAAAATCGTATAGTCTTGTCAAGCGCTTATCCAGGTTACAGTATTAGTAAAAGAAAGGAGACCTATGGTTAGTGAGAATTTTCAGAATATAAAATCATGACAGTTAGTGCCAAAAAGACAAGGGGTGCTGTGATTCAGACAATCCATTATCCACATAATGTTAGATATTTAAATTACCGGATCATATGCCAGTTCGTCCAAGTGATCTTCTTCACCATTCTCGAATTGCTGTAGCGTCTCCGCAAATATGCGCTCATGATCGTAGGTCCGTCGCCCCTTGGATGTTCGGGTGCGGTCCCCGTACCATTTTCGGATCATCGCTATCAAGGGCTCGTCCCAGCAACGTTGCATCAGTTTATAGATGATTAATAAGTTACCCTGGAACGCAATCTTTCGCTTAAGAAGCAGAAGCAGACAATACGTGATGAGTGCAATGCGGATTTGCGTATAGACTGCATTGGCGCTGATACCATAGAACCGCTTAATGTGCAGATGCTGCTTGACCCACTTGAAGAACAACTCGATGTGCCAGCGGCGACGGTAGAGCTCGCCAATCTCGATTGGCTCCATGGTCCTTTCATTCGTGATGATGGTAATGAGATTGCCCTTGCTATCATGTGTTTCGATTAACCGCAGCGTATGCTCCATTTGGTTTACACCAGGCTTGCCTAATCGCACGATGGCTTCTCTTAGAATGGGTCCCTCGGCATTCACAACCTTCTCTTCAAGGACCGTGACGACCGCATTAGCCTTCAAACGAGTGATGAATCGCGTACCATTTTCGCAATACTGGTCGAATAAGTCATAATCGAGATAAGCGCGGTCAAACAGATTCATCGCATCCGGTTCCTGCACGACAAGCTCGTTCATCTCTGTCTTGTCCGAGGCTTTTGCCGGTTTAAGGACGACTTTATCTGGACTTACCATCTGTTCGTGATAGACTACGCGGGTATGCATCTTGATGCCAGCTTTCGTGTTGCGAAATTCTGCCCACCGATGCTTCGTTAGACAGAGAGAGATCGTGGAAGAATCAATCAGATTCAACCGTCCAAGTGCTGCCGTTCCTTTCTGAAAGCCGTATTCCCTGTGAATCTGCTGAATGAGATGGCCAAGTGTCGCATCGAATAGACCTGGATCCAAGTCTCGCAATTTTCGGGAAAGCTGCGAAGCACTGATCGATTCCAATGCCAGTTCTCGTTGCAGCTCTTCACTCATGCGAACGTCCAAACTGATGTCAGCCAAACTCTTGACTTGGCACAACTGTGCAAAGATAAACAACTTACAGAATGTAACGGAATCCAGCTTCTTCGTGTACTTATCCAGTCCAAGTTTTGCAATCTGGTTCAATAAAAATTCTCGATCAAGAGGAATAAGGTATTCCTTAAAAGTGGATTTTGTAGTATCCTTGTCCATGCGATCTCCTTATGAGTAGGGATTTGGACAGGACTGTCTTCTTCCCTAATCATAAGGTTTTTTCTTTGGGTAAAGCCACCTTAATTATTACATATTTAGAACAATTTTCTCATATAGGCTTTTCGGTGATCGCACTTGACAAATCTGATTTTTGTTTATGCAATGCTAGTGTCCCCGGACGAAAGAATGAAAATTCGCATTCAGGATACTGGAAAAGGCTTTTCGAATGAGGTTTTGCGACAGATGCAAGAGAATATTAACCCTATTAATGATTCAGGGGAACATATAGGCATTTGGAACGTCAAACGTAGATTATGGCTGTTATATCAGAATCAAGCGGACATTGCCTTCCATAACGATCATGGCGCTGTGATTGAGATAGGGCTGCCGCTTCGACAAGGGTGAAAGGAAGATGGCATATGCACTCGTTATTAATCGTCGAGGATGAGGTCTATATTGCAAATAAGCTAAAATCAAGTTTGGATTGGAAGGAGCTCGGCATTTCAGACATATTTGTAGTTCATAACATTCGACAGGCTAAGGAGCTGTTTGAGAAATATTTGATTGATATTATGATTTGCGATATCGAAATGCCCCAGGGAAACGGGATCGAACTTCTAGAATGGATCAGGGAGCACAATTTAAAGACAGAGTCCATGTTTTTAACCTGCCATGCTGACTTTGAGTATACAAAAAAGGCCATTCAATTAGGAAGTTTGGATTATTTACTGAAGCCTGTTCAACAGGAAGAGCTAAGGGCTGTCATTTTGAAGGCGCTTAAAAAGATAAACAAGGAGAGGCCGCGAATCATTGAGCACTTCTGGCTGGACTTGATCCATCAAAGCATTCCCTCCAACCCAGAAAAAATTAGGGAAAACATCGCAATACAAAACATTCCATATTCGGAAACGACATCGTTTCTACCCATATTAATCGGCGTTCAGCACTGGGAGAAGAAGCTGTCGATTCGCGAGGAAAATATTATGGAATATGCACTGCGAAAAACAGCGGAGGAGCTCCTGCTCCAAAAAGGAATGAATGGTCAAATCATTCAAGTGAAAAGGGGATATATTTTAGTCGTTATTCCTTTTGTAGAAACATACTCTTTCGCAGAACGCGAGAAGGTGAAAGAGAGCTGCCAGTCCTTCATTCAAGCTTGTAACCAATATTTGTATTGTCAGCTTTCCTGTTACATCGGAGAAACGGTTATCATTCAAGACATGTTAGGCATATATGAAAGGCTAGTTGATTTCCATCATGATAATGTTTCCCTTAACAATCAGGTCTTTTTTTATCAGGAGAAAACGATTGCAGATGAGACCATTCCATTGCCGCAAATGAATGTATGGTCGGAAATGTTGAAATTCGGAAACAAACATAAATTACTTATGGAAACAATGGAGTTTTTAGAATCATGGAAGCAGCTCAAAGGTATCGACGCAAAAAAGCTGCAGCAGTTTTATCAAAGCTTTTTACAAATGCTTCTTTATGCGCTGCAGCAAAAAGGACTGATGGCAGATCGAGTTTTCTCCAATCATTTATCGCCTGATCGGGCATTAATTGCCACTAGGTCAGTGAAGGATCTCCAAATATGGATAAAGGAATTACTCGAAATTGCATTCCTTCATATGTTTGATAATGAATCGAGCCTGTCCGTAGTGGATAAAATCAAAATTTATATTACCTCTCAACTTGATCAAGCTTTATCGCGTCAATACATTGCTGATCATATTGGACTCAGTCCGGATTATATCGTAAAAATATTCAAGAAGGAAACGGGTTTATCCATTTCCGATTATATCGTTCAGGAGAGGATCCGCATTTCAAAGGATCTGCTTACTAAATCAGACTTGCCGATCAGCAGCATTGCTCTCGCAGTGGGCTTTTCCAATTTTGCATATTTTTCAACTATCTTTAAAAAGGAAGTATGCATGACACCCCAGGATTATAGGAAGAAATGCCAATAAATAAACAACGTCCCTATGATAGGGACGTTTTATTTATTTATAACGGAAATTCAAAATTAAAAGGACGATATCTTGGTAGTGGGAAACTACGTTTATATTTATGATTATGACAAGAAGGACAACAAAATATTTTTAACTAGGGGAGATATGAATGAATACACAATCACAAATGCAAGCGCAGCCCAAACAAGCGACTGCTACCGGATTGCGATTCAAATTAAAAGAGTTGAAAAAGTATCGAGCGCTTATGTTGATGGCCATTCCAGGAATGTTATATTTGCTGATCAACAATTATTTGCCCATGTTCGGAGTTGTAATCGCCTTCAAAGATGTTAACTTTGCAAAAGGGATATGGGGAAGTGATTGGATTGGCTTTAAAAACTTTGAGTATTTATTTAAAACGTCGGATGCCTTTATTATTACTCGGAACACCATTCTCTACAACCTCGTCTTTATCATTTTAGGTACCAGCATTTCCATTTCTCTAGCTATTTTGTTAAACGAGATAAAAAATCGTTTTTTATCTCGCTTTAATCAAAGCCTTATTTTGCTCCCGCATTTGATATCCATGGTTATTGTTGGTTATCTGGTGCTCGCGTTTCTGGATGGGAACAGCGGGTTTATGAACAAAACGATTCTTCCTATGTTTGGACTCTCCGAAGTATCTTGGTACAGCGAAACCAAATATTGGCCTTATATTTTAACGATCGTTCATATTTGGAAGGGTGTCGGTTATTCATGTGTGATCTACTTGGCATCCATCATCGGTATTGATTCGGAATATTACGAAGCGGCGACGATTGACGGCGCGAATCGGTGGCAGCAAATTTGGAACATCACGATTCCTTTGATTATTCCGGTTATTACGATTCTGACCTTGCTCTCGATCGGCCGTATCTTCTATTCCGACTTCGGATTGTTTTATCAGGTGCCATTGAATACGGGAGTCCTGATGCCGGTTACCAACACGATTGATACTTACGTGTATCGCGCTTTGATTAATTTAGGTGATATTGGGATGTCATCGGCCGCCGGTATGTATCAAGCAGTCGTTGGGTTTGTGTTAATTATTGTAGCCAACTATGTTGTCAAAAAACGTAATAGCGATAATGCGTTATTTTAGAAAGGGGTAACCGCCATGCCATCCAATAAATTGTATCAGTGGATTATTAATCTCGTGATGTTGGCCTTTAGCGCTTTCTGTATTTTTCCGTTTCTAGTACTCATTTCCGCGTCCTTTACCGATGATATGGAAATTACCCGAAATGGATATTCTTTTATCCCAAAAGATATTAGCTTCGCAGCTTACGGTTATTTGTTAAATGATGCCGCTAACATTGCCCGTGCTTACGGAATCACGATTCTGATTACCCTAATTGGGACTGTGGCAGGACTTATCCTTATCGCGCTGCTTGCCTATCCGTTATCGCGGAAAGAAATGCCTTTCCGAAATGTATTAGCCTTCTACGTGTTTTTTACGATGCTGTTTAATGGTGGACTCGTTCCTACGTATTTGGTCTACACGAATATGTTCGATGTCAAAAATACGATATGGGCTTTGATTATACCTGGGCTATTATTAAATGGCTTTTACGTTATTCTGATGCGAACCTTCTTCTCGACGTCCATTCCTGGCGCCATCATTGAATCGGCATATATCGACGGTGCCAAGGAGCTTAGAATCTTCACCAGCATCGTGCTGCCGCTTTCGACACCCGTGCTTGCAACTATTGGATTGTTTCTAACGATTGGATACTGGAATGATTGGTTTAATGGGTTGATTTATGTGACGGATAAGCAATATTACAGCCTTCAAAACCTGTTGAACCGCATATTGCTGGATGTTCAATTTCTGCAGAACAGCCAAGATGGTATTTCTTCTGAACTGGCTGCCAATATCCCGCTTAAGTCGATGCGAATGGCGATGGCTGCGATCGGAGCCATTCCTATTATTGCGGCATACCCTTTCTTTCAAAAGTATTTTATTAAAGGGATTACAGTCGGAGCAGTCAAGGGCTAAGGCTATAACTGGGTTACACCAGTTTAGTATAAGTAATTAATAAGGGGGCTTATGAATGAAAAGGATTACGAGATGGGGAAAAACACTTTTTGTGCTTGGAATGGGAATGAGCTTAGTTCTTGCGGGCTGCAGCACAAGTAACCAGAATGAAGCAAAAAGCACAAACACAAGTACAAGCACAGACACAAAAACAAAAACACCGGAATTAGAGCCTTATGAAATGGTGGTTGTTATGCCTGGCACTGGTGATCCTAAAGATTTTAAAGAAATTGAAGCTGAAATTAACAAGATCACCAAAGAGAAAATCAATACGACTGTAAAGTTTGTACCGATTAATTTTGGAGCATGGGCGCAGCAAACGACACTTATGCTGTCGGGTAACGAGAAAGTAGACGTCATTATAAGTGGACTCGGTACCTATAGCCAGCAAGTTGCTAAGGGTCAGCTTCTTCCTATTGATGATTATATCGATGAGTATGCACTTGGTGCGAGGAAAGTATTAGACGATATGGATCCACTCTTTATGGATGCTGCTAAGATCAACGGAAAAACTTATGGCATACCGAGTGTTCACGATCTAGCCGCAGACGCTGGATTCACGATTCGTAAAGACTTAGTTGACAAATACAATATTGATCTATCCGCTATTAAGACACTAGATGATCTAGATGCGGTATTCAAAATCATTAAGGAAAATGAGCCGGATATGATCCCAACAACAAAGTATGGAAACACCATGTTTGACGCATTTTTGTTAGGTTCTATCGATAACTTAGGGGATGGGTTCGGTGTGCTTCTCAATGATGATAATGGTTTGAAGGTCGTCAATTGGTTTGAGACCCCTGAATATGAACAACTGTTAAATACGGTAAGAAGATGGTATCTGGCTGGCTACATTGATAAGGATATCGCGACAAGTACGGATACAGCACAAAACATTGTCAAATCAGGTAAAGCAGCTTCGTGGCTGCAGCATATGAAGCCTGGAACGGAGCAGCAGGAAAGCAGAAATAGTGCCAAAGAGATGGTCTCTGTTCATATGAAGCCTGCTATAGCCACAACAAGTAAAATTCAAACATGGCTATGGAGTGTTCCAAATAACGCTAAAAACCCAGAAAGATCCATGATGTTCATTAATCTGTTATTTACAGATAAAGATATCGTTAATTTGTACGATTGGGGTATCGAGGGCAAGCATTATGTAAAAACATCAACGGATAATGTCATCGATTATCCAGCTGGAGTTGATGCGGCGAATACGGGCTATCCCCCAGGTCTTGGTTTTATGTTCGGAAATCAATTCCTGTCCTACGTATGGAAGGGCGATGATCCGGAGCTTTGGACTACAATGGGGAATTTCAATAAAGAAGCAATTAAATCAAAAGCACTGGGATTCACCTTTAACGCAGAATCCGTGAAGACGGAAATCGCGGCCGTGACGAATGTAGCGAATCAATTCAAAATAGCGTTGGAAACGGGAACAATCGATCCTGCGAAAAATCTGCCGGAATTTAATAAACAGCTCAAGGCAGCGGGGATTGAAAAGATTATCGCAGAGAAGCAGAAACAGTTGGATGAATGGGCTAAACAGTAATAATAAAATAGACAGTGAGGAGCAAATTATTATGAAAAATGTAAGATTGGGAATTATCGGTTTGGGAGCAGAAGGCGGATATTACGCTGGATTTTTGGCAGATGGAAAAGTTGAAAATATGGTTATAGGGGCTATTTGTGACATTGATCCAGCTAAAAAATTGTTGTCTGCAGAAAAGTATCCAGACATTCCTTTCTATGATAACTATATAGAAATGCTAGAAAGCGGTGACGTTGACGCAATCGTTACCTGTGTACCGCACTATCTACACCCAGAGATGGGAATAGAGGCATTAAAGAGAAGTATCCATGCCTTGGTAGAAAAACCAGCGGGCGTTTATACGAAACAGGTTCAAGAATTAAACGATTTTGCAGCAACAAAACCTGAGCTGACCTTTGCTATTTTCTTCAATCAGAGAACGAATCCACTCTATCAAAAACTCAAAGAACTGATTGATAGCGGTGAAATCGGTGCAATCCGCCGGACTAACTGGTTGATTACAACCTGGTGGAGACCGCAGGGCTACTACGATCAAAGTGAGTGGAGAGCAACCTGGGGAGGCGAAGGAGGCGGTGTACTTGTTAACCAAGCACCCCATCAGTTAGATTTGCTTCAGTGGATTTGCGGTATGCCGAAGAAAGTATACGCCAATGTGAAATACGGCTACCAAAGAAAGATCGCTGTTGAAGATGAAGTAACCGCAATGTTTGACTACGAGAATGGTGCTACTGGTGTATTTGTTACCTGTACACATGATGTTCTGGGTACGGATCGTTTTGAAATTTTAGGAGACAAAGGTAAGATCGTTGTTGATGGCAGCAAGAAGATTACCATCAAACGGCTTGCAAAACCCGAGTCTGAAATGAGCAGCACCATGAGCATGCAGGATGTTATGAAAATTTTCATGGGTCAAAGTGATTCTAATATTTTCAGCGAAGAAGTGCTTGAATTTGAAAATGCCTGGGGTGTACAGCATATATCCGTTATGGAGAATTTTGCTGCAAATATTATAGATGGGACACCTTTAATAGCACCTGGCAGTGATGGCATACATCCTGGATTCCCGCCAACTCATAACGAGGATGGCGGTTCGATCCCCAAACTGAAGTAGATTTCCTTCTGTTTCTCAAGAATTTCTCCCACACGCAGTTCTTCTCCTGGCGTTTCAAAGCATTCAATGACATCGAGCTTATCCAGAACACCCTGCATCGTATAGGTTTTAAACAGACCGACATCCTGCATTTTCTTTTTGATGTACGAAAGATAGATGAGTGCCACAAATTCAACAAATAGCTTGCCGTCCAGACTTTGTTCGGAAGAAACCAACGTTCGACGCATATTGAGGCGTTCCTTTAAATTGCCGAAGGCTTTCTCGACCACGTCCTTGTTCCGATATAATTCAAGCGCAGTGACGGCATCCATCGTTTCATTGGTCACCAGAGCGAAATAACCGTAGTAACGCTTGGCTTTGGCAACCACTTCCTCCTTGACCGTCACACGAGCTCCACGTTTGGGTGTGGTTTTTACCTCAAAGTATTTCTTGTATTGCGACTCATGCTCCGGAATAGGGCGGCCTGATTCGAGTTCCTTCAGCAACCCGATTAACTTGCGATCAAAGGCTTTTTCATCTTCGGCGGCTTTATCGATGTTGTAGTAATAATGAATGTACAGGCGCCTGGGTTCGGTGATCGTATCGCCTTTGTAAGGACGATGCTCGGTATAGTTCCACTCTGTCTGAACGGTGTGGCAGTAGAGTTCGTATTTCTCATTGTAGTGCTCAAAGCTGCGAAATCGATCATAAATGCCGTCCAATTCATGGCGGATGAAAGACAGTGACATCTTGGCGGAGATCAGAAACTTCAAGTGTGATTTGAACAGCGCATTGATGTTAGCTTCGCTATAAAATCCACGATCCATAACCAGCTTCACTTTAGAAAAACCGAGCGTAGCGAAATCGGCCAGCAGGTTGGTGAGCGTCTTGGCATCCGGGATGTTTCCGGCCAGCTTGCGGTAATAAAACGGCAGATTAGAGGTTTCGCCAAACACAAGCGCCAGATTCAGTTGTGCCAGCGGATCGCCTTCTTTATTCCGACCGTATTGCACCTGGCGCAGCCCTTCGGAATAGCTGGAAATGGACGTAATGTCGTAAGCCCAATATTCCTTGTCCGTGCGGCGTTTTCCTTGCAGTCGGAAGAATCGGCTTTTCGCCTCCTCTGTAATGGAGGCGAAGATGTCACTGCTGCGCTGTGAAGAAATGTTTTTGCCGTAAGGATGCTTATGTAGGAGATCAAATTTCTCGAAGCGGTAAAGCGGATTGTTGTCCTCCAGAATCAGGTAATAGACGATAGATAGAATCTGCTGAGCCAGTTCCGGAAAGCACTGCTTCAGATCTTGAACGATACCGAGATTTTCCCCAATGGCATCGAAAAGATAAGTCGCCCCATAAAACTTTCTGGCCATTTGTGTGGACGGAACGGGACCGCGTTTTGTAGCGGTAGAAATGGATTGTTCCTTCCGCCCTCTACCGTCAGTCGGGACGATTTCCCCCGAATGGGGATCGACACGTCCAATGAGCGTGCGCTTTGCACGAGATTGCTTCTTTTCTTTGTCCCAATACGAAACAGATTCGTAGGCATAAGTAATACCGGAACGGTTGTCCTTTTGGTAGACGATAGTCGCCAATTTCCCTCACCTCGTTATGTATTAGTATAACACATAACGAGGTTTGTGGCAAGAAAAAAACACCAAAAAATCAGTGTTTGTAAGGGTTTCTGTCGTTTTTTATTATGGGATCGTTATGTTTCGGCGGGAATCCAGGATACATGGCGTTAGACTGGCAAATGCGATTCATCTATCCAGCTTCTTAGGTAAAGAAGTAGAAATCCCATTTGATGAAGAGCTGTATTTGGCCGAACTAAATAAAAAGATTGAAGAAGAGAAACGGATTCCTGCCAAATCATAAAATCTAATAGAATCGCACTAACTCATAGCCGTATTGGTTATGAGTTAGTTTATAACATGAAACTAATGGAGGGATATAAAATGAAAAAAGGAAAAATTGGCGTTCAAATGATGATGCTCAAAGGAAAAGTGGAGGAAATAGGCGTTTATGAGACGATGAGAAAGCTAAATGAGCTGGGATACCACTGTGTAGAGATATCACAAATTCCGATGACTGCCGAAAATGTGTCAGAGCTAAAAAGAGCCTGCGCAGATTTCGATATCAAAGTGGCCTCGCTTTCTGCCGCAGTAGAACCTATGATGCCAGGTATGCCAGGCGAGACATTAGCTGCTGACTTTGATAAAATTGTAAGTGACTGCAAAACATTAGATTGTAACTTTTTGCGTATCGGAATGCTTCCGTTCACTGCAATTGGTAATAAAGATAAAATCATGGAGTTTGTAAAAAAAGCAGATGAAGTCGCAGTGAAATTAGCAGAGCACCAAATTGAATTGTACTATCATAACCACCATATCGAATTCCAAAAATATGATGGTGAATACTTATTGGATATCATCAAAAACAATACCACTCATATCGGCTTTGAATTTGATATTCACTGGATTCAAAGAGGCGGGGAAAACCCTGCGGAGTTTATTAGAAAATACGCAGGCCGAATTGCCTTAATACATTTGAAAGATTACCGTATAGGCCAGATTGATGTCAGCTCCTTAGCGGGAGGAGACATGAGCAAATTTATGCAGGCATTCTCCAATGTGGTGGAATTCGCAGAGGTTGGAGAAGGCAACCTTGACATTAAAGGAATTATTGAAGCTGGCCTTGAAAGCGGCTCGCAGTATTTCTTAGTGGAGCAAGACGATGTTTACGGACGCGATCCATTTGATTGCTTGAAAACCTCTGGAGACAACCTGAGAAAATTAGGCTATGCTGACTGGTTTTAAGTTTTAGACAGGGGATGATAGAGAGTGGTCAATAAAACATACGGTTTTGCTATTATTGGAACCGGAAATATAGGAACCTTTCATGCGGAGCTGTTACAAAAAGTAGAAAGAGCTCGACTTGTTGCCATTTGTGATCGAAATCCTGTTCGTGGTCAAGCATTTGCTGAACGCTTTGGCTGCAAGGCGTATACGAATCTCGATGAAATGCTTGAGGATAGCGAAATTGACATTGTAAACATCTGCTCGCCAAGCAGCATGCATGGTGATCAAGCCATTGCGTGTGCAAAAGCAGGGAAACATGTGATGACAGAAAAGCCAATGGACATTTTACTGGATAAATCGGATCAAATGATTGAGGCATTTCACCTTTCTGGGACTAAGATCAGCGTCATTTCACAGCATCGTTTGGAAGAGAGTGTAATCAAAGTTAAACGTCTGATTGAACAAGGAGCATTTGGTAAAGTAGTTCTCGGTACTGGAGCTATCAATTGGTACCGCTCACAGGAATATTACGATAAGAGCACTTGGCGGGGCAAATGGGCATGGGATGGCGGCGGGGCTTTAATGAATCAAGGCATCCACATCGTCGATATTCTGCAGTATATAATGGGTCCCGTTGACACTGTTTTTGCTCATTGTGAGACGTTAGGACATGATAGAATCGAAGTGGAAGATGTGGCGGTTGCTACCTTGCGATTCCGCAATGGGGCGATGGGAACGCTTCTAGGGACGACCTCGGCGTTTCCAGGTTTACAAACGAGGCTTGAAATATTTGGAACTAAAGGCAGCGCAGTGATTGAAAATGGAGTTTTAGTCATCTGTAAGTACAAGAATCCAGAGGGTAAAAACGATGAAGAGATCATAGATGAGAGTGATCGCAGAGAAAAAAACGAAATGAGCAACGGCGCTTCAAATCCAATGTCCATTTCCGGTCGTACACATATGCTTCAATTTGAGGATATGATAGATTCAATTGAAGAGAAGCGTGAACCCTTCGTAAATGGAATCGAAGGAAGAAAGCCGCTGGAAATCATTCTTGCCATTTATGAATCGAATAATAGCGGCCAGCCCGTAACGCTTCGTAGAAGATAAGAGTATTCTGTCTGACTAATTCCAATTAATGATCAGCATAAAAAACGATATTAAGAGAACTATAAATATTGGTCAATCTAGAGCTGAATCAATAATTATTGGAGGGTCGTTCATGGTGAATCGAAATCAACAACAGTTAGCTGCTGATCTTCAGGAAAATAAACAATTGCAGCAAGCACAACAAGAAGTTCAAGCGGCGCATCAACTATTACAAGCAGAAAGCCAACAATTATTAGAAGCAGAACAGCTGCTGCAAATGGAAACTCAGCAAGTGTTACAAGCACAGCAGCAAGTCAGGCAAGAACATCAAGATGTTGAATTGGCACAACAAATGCTGCTACAGGCGCAAGCTGAAGCAATGACTATTCAAAATAATCCACTTCAAGGTTCTTCTCCATTCGAAGAGCCAAAGTGATCAAGAAATAAGTGGAAATGAACGAGCCTTCGGAATATTCCGTTGGCTTTTTTGTTGCCGCGAAACAAAAAAAGGTCATCCTTGGATGCCTCAATTGTAGATAACTCTTCGGTTTAGACAAACATTGCTGCCATACTTCTTGATTAAACCAGCCGATTCTGCTTTGATTAAGCTATGAATTTCTTTTAGGCGCTGAGTCTGAGGCTGAATAGTTTCCTTTACTTTTCCGTCTACAGTTACATCGAATACGATTTTCATTGGTGCACCTCTTCTTCTTAGGATGCTCTAATCATAATCCTGTTGTATTACGGAATGATAAAATGAAATGTAGACAATTGTAATCGTATGTTGAGAGAATTATCGCAATGTAAACTATTCAATTATGAGGTGACAGGATGAGGGCTGTTTACGCAGGAAGCTTTGACCCTATAACGCTTGGACATGTGTCTGTAATCGAGCGTGCCTTCCATTTGTTTAGTGAGGTTCATATTATTGTAGCGAACAATCGGTCGAAGAAGCATTATTTTACAATTGAGCAGCGCACGGAGCTGGTCGCTTTATCGATTCAGCTTGATGAGAAAATAAAGATCGTTCCTTTTGAAGGCATTGTAGCTGATTATGTTAACGAGCATGATATAAATGTAATTATAAGAGGGATTCGCAATGCTACGGATCTTGAGTATGAGCTTCAGCTAGAGCAATATATTCGCAATGCAACGATGGCGGATACGATTTATTTGTCACCTTACACACACTATATGCAAACGAGCAGCTCGCTCGTAAGAATGTTTCTTATGTCTGATAAAATAGAGCTTGCTGCATCTTATATGGTGCCCAAAGCGTATATGCAGATGCTTGATTACGTGGAATATCGCGGAGAGACTACTTAATTAAAGAAATCCGCAGAGCAGCGATTATCATATTCGCGGCTTTGCGGATTAGAATACGTTTAGAGTGAATTAGCTTTGCGGCTTAGGAGGCCGAGGACGCTTCTCTTTGAATCGTGTAGCGACATAATTCCGTTTCCGATCTCGGAAAAATGTCCACCCTGCGATAAAGCCGGCGCCAGCGATAAACATAATAAAGCCTAGCAAAAATTTTAACCAATCAAAATCAGGTGTTATGGCTTCGTTACCGAATTCCGAAAAGTAGACAAATACTGAATCTTTCATTTTGAGAAAGCCGAAGCAAGCCAACAGACCTGGAATAACGAGCATAAGGATAGCAATAAAACGGGCAGCTACTAATTTCATAAATATAGGGTCTCCTTAAAGGGGAAATATACAGTAATCTCTATCATACCTTTTTACGGGCATGGTGTCTAATTCATAAAAGCACGATGCGAGCAGCGGTAAAAACAGGTACAATAGGGTTGAATGTCATGCTACAATGCGAATGGACAAGTCTGCGACTTGAAAGAAGAAGTATAAGCATATATTGATGGCAATAGATGAAGGGAATGATTTTTTTGGCTATACAAGTGGACGTAGCAGTTCTTGGAGGCGGACCTGGTGGATACACGGCAGCGATACGAGCTGCTCAGCTTGGTAAAAGTGTCGCTATTATTGAAATGGACAAGCTAGGCGGAACCTGCTTGCATAAAGGATGTATACCTAGCAAGTCGCTGCTGCGCAGCGCAGAGGTATATTCAACGCTGCTTGAAGCAAGCTCATATGGTATTCAGGTGGCTGAAGGGGCAATTACGCTCGACTATAATAAAGTACAGCAGCGCAAGGAGCAGACGGTGGAGCAGCTTTACCGCGGACTTCAAGGGTTAATGAAAAAAAACGGCATTCAAATCATTCAAGGCAAGGGTAGAGTAATTGGTCCTTCAATTTTCTCACCTCGAAGCGGATCGCTTGCGGTCGAATTGCCGGACGGCGAGATGGAATCGGTTGTCTCGAAGAATTTGATTATCGCTACAGGCTCAAGGCCGCGTCAATTGTCTGGTCTATCACCGGATGGCCAATACATATTATCTAGCGATGAAGCACTTCTTATGGATAAGCTTCCCCGTTCTATTATGATTGTTGGCGGCGGCGTCATTGGGGTCGAGTGGGCATCGATGCTGCAGGATTTTGGTGTACAGGTAACGCTGATCGAGTCGGGCTCAAGGCTGCTGCCGGGTGAAGATACCGAGGTGTCTGCTGAGCTGACTAGAGTGCTTCGAAAGCGCGGCGTACGTGTACTGACTAGTGTACAGCTCCAAACGGAGCAATATAAGGTTGAGAACGATGAGGTCTCTATTGTGGCGTCTACAGAGGATGGAGAAGTACTGCTAACGGCAGAGAAGCTGTTGATATCTGTTGGCCGGCAAGCAAATGTTGAGGGAATCGGCCTTGAGAATACGGATATTCGCACAACGAACGGAGTAATCGAGGTCAATGCTTTTGGACAAACGAGCGAGCCTCATATTTATGCAATCGGAGATGTTATCGGTGGAGTCCAGCTAGCCCATGCGGCAGCACATGAGGGCTTAATCGCAGCAGAGCATATTAGTGGCAAGAAGCCACCGGCTATAGAAGCGCATCTCATTCCTAGATGTATTTACTCGCGTCCAGAGATTGCTTCCTACGGTCTAACCGAGGATGGTGCTCGTGCAAAGGGCCATGACATTAAGACAGGAAAAATCCCTTTCCAAGCTATCGGTAAAGCTCTTGTTTTAGGTGAGAAGGATGGTTTCGTTAAGGTTATCGCTGATCGGAAAACAAATGATATCGTTGGTGTTCATATGATTGGTGCTCATGCTACAGACTTAATCTCAGAGGCTGCGCTAGCAGGTGTACTCAATGCAACACCTTGGGAGGTCGGTCAAATGATACATCCGCATCCGACACTTGCAGAGGCGCTGGGAGAGGCTATGCTGGCTGTTGACGGCAACGCAATATCGTTCTAATTCAGACTGTTTTCTTTTTGGATCAATTGGAGTTATAATATATATGATCAAGTCTTAGTACCAGGTTATAATAGCTTGAAAAAAGGAGGAACACCTTATGACCCAATCTGCTTCTACTGGGCAAAATATTCGTCATTTGGAACTCGGGCTTAGCGATGAGCAAGCAATTGATATGTATGCCACTATGGTGACGGCACGTAAGTTTGACGAGCGTATGCTGCTGCTGCAGCGTGCGGGGAAAATTAATTTCCACGTATCTGGTGTAGGCCAAGAGGTAGCACAGGTTGCCGCAGCGTATGCGCTTGACCGCGAGAGAGATTACTATCTCCCTTATTATCGCGATTATGGCTTCGTACTCGCGGTAGGGATGACACTGCGTGAGCTGCTTCTCTCTGTGTTCGCCAAAGCAGAGGACCCTAATAGCGGCGGACGCCAAATGCCGGGACACTTCGGCCACAAGAAGCTTCGAATAGTTACCGGATCAAGTCCGGTTACTACGCAGGTTCCACATGCGGTAGGCATTGCGCTTGCAGCAAAAATGAAGAGCGACCCGATTGTCAGCTTCGTCACCTTTGGCGAAGGGTCGAGCAATCAAGGCGACTTCCATGAGGGCTGCAACTTTGCAGGTGTGCATAAGCTGCCTGTTATTTTCATGTGTGAGAACAATCAATATGCCATTTCAGTGCCTGTGCACAAGCAAATCGCAGCGCCTGTTGCGGATCGAGCGATTGGCTACGGCTTCCCTGGTATTCAAGTCGACGGAAATGATGCGCTTGAAGTATTCCGCATCGTTAAGGAAGCTCGCGAGCGTGCAATTGCAGGTGAAGGGCCGACGCTTATTGAAGCGTTAATGTACCGGATTTCACCGCATTCCACTTCAGATAACGATCTTGCTTACCGGACGAAGGAAGAGGTAGATACGCATCGTGCGAAGGATGGCATACCTAAATATAAACAATACCTAATGGATTGCGGCATTTGGAATGAGGAGCTTGAGACTGAGCTTCTAGCGAAAATCCGCAAGCTGCTTGACGAGGCTACCGATTATGGCGATAAAGCGCCATTCCCGACGCCTGAATCTACATTGCTGCATGTATATGCAGATGATGCTGGGCAAGGAGGCGGGGAATAATGGCAGTAATTGAATATATTGATGCAATACGCCAGGCGATGAAGGAAGAACTGGAACGTGACGCAGATGTCTTTGTATTGGGTGAGGATGTAGGGCTCAAGGGAGGCGTGTTTACAACGACGAAGGGGCTTCAAGAGCAATTTGGCGAGGCTCGTGTGCTTGATACTCCGCTCGCGGAATCTGCCATCGCCGGTGTTGCTATTGGCGCCGCTATGTATGGCATGAAGCCCATTGCTGAGATGCAATATTCGGATTTCATGTTCCCAGCCACTAACCAAATTATAAGCGAAGCTGCAAAAATTCGTTACCGTTCGAATAATGACTGGACATGCCCGATTGTCATTCGTGCGCCAATTGGCGGCGGTGTTTTTGGAGGCTTGTACCATTCGCAATGTCCGGAATCGGTATTTTTTGGTACGCCCGGTTTGAAAATCGTAGCACCCTACCGCGCATACGATGCGAAGGGATTGTTGAAGGCTGCGGTGCGCGACCCGGACCCTGTGCTTTATTTTGAAAACAAAAAATGCTATAAGCTCATTACGGGTGAAGTGCCAGACGACGATTACATCGTACCGATCGGTAAAGCAAATGTGCTTCGTGAAGGCGATGATATTACGGTTATCGGCTACAGCATGCCGCTGTATTTTGTAGAGCAGGCAGCTGCAGAGCTTGAGGCAGAGGGCATCAGTGCCCATATTCTTGATCTAAGAACGCTCCAGCCGCTCGATAAAGAAGGAATTCTTGAGGCTGTTCGCAAAACAGGCAAGGTGATTATTATCCATGAGGATAATAAGACCGGAGGCGTTGGAGCTGAAGTATCCGCAATTATTGCCGAGGAGCTGCTTTATGAGCTGGATGCTCCAATTATGCGCTTATGCGGGCCGGATGTGCCGGCAATGCCAATTAATCCTCCTGGCGAAAAGTTTTTCTTGCTGAACAAGGAGAAAGTAAAAGAAGCCATGCGGCAGCTTGCGCTTTATTAGCATAACCAAGCTATCTAAATAGCTTTTGTAGTTAGGACGAATGTCACCGCGAAACGTATGCTGCGCCGCCAGAGGACGGCGGAAGCCGTTTATGCTTGGTCCAGTTGGGAGATGTGAATTATGAAAACAATGACAGAAATCGTCGTGCCGCAGCTTGCGGAATCGCTCGTATCGGCCACGATTGATAAATGGCTGAAGCAACCAGGTGATTGGATTGATATTTATGAGCCTGTCTGTGAAATTATTACGGATAAAGTAAATGCGGAGTTGCCATCCACTGTTGCTGGTAAGCTTGTTCAAATTTTAGTTGGCAAGGGTGAGACGGTTCCAGTCGGGACAGCGATCTGCATCATCGAAACCGAAGGAGCAGCAGATCAGGCGGGTACTGCAAGTACCGCTCCATCAAGCTCATCACAGAGTGGTGCAGTGGAGGAAGCTGTAGTTGAGATGGTGGATGCGCCTATGCGCAATCGCTTCTCTCCAGCTGTACAGCAATTAGCAGCCGAGCATTCGATACGTTTGACCGATGTTCCAGGAACGGGACTAGGAGGTAGAATTACGCGTAAGGACGTACTCGTATACGTAGCCTCTGGTGCAGGTAATTCATCTGAACAAGCACCAAAAACGATTGATGTATCTGCGCAGGTACGCTCCTCTGGTATGCATTTGACAGAAACGCCTAGATTTCCAAAAATCGAGGTAGAAGGTGCAGCGGGAATGGGTCGTGGAGATAACTTTATTGATGTGACGCCAATACGTAATACCATTGCTCGCAATATGCGGCAAAGCGTGAGTGAAATTCCCCATGCTTGGACGATGATTGAAGTGGATGTAACGAATCTAGTTCTTCTTCGCAATAAGCTGAAAGAGGATTTCATGAAGCGTGAAGGTATTAACCTGACTTATTTGGCCTTCCTTCTTAAGGCGGTAGTTAATGCGATCAAAGACGTGCCGATCATGAATTCGATGTGGGCGGTAGACAAAATTATTGTGAAGCGGGATATCAACATCGCTCTTGCAGTCGGGACGGAGGACTCGGTGCTTACACCGGTCATCAAAAACGCCGATCACAAAAACGTTGCAGGTCTAGCCAAAGAAATTGAAGATCTTGCGCGCAGGACGAGGGAAGGTAAGCTGACGCTCTCGGATATGCAGGGTGGAACGTTCACTGTCAATAATACAGGGTCCTTTGGTTCTATCTTGTCATACCCAATCATTAACTATCCGCAGGCTGCTATTTTAACGTTCGAATCGATCGTGAAGCGTCCAGTAGTCATTAACGATATGATCGCTGTGCGCTCAATGGCGAACTTATGCCTATCACTCGATCATCGCATATTGGACGGCGTCATTTGTGGACGCTTCTTGCAGCGTGTTAAGGATAATTTGGAGAGCTTTAATCTTGAAAGTAAATTGTATTAGAAAAGGGGAACACCATCATGGCTGAAGCGGATAACGCAAATGGCTTAAGACGGCTGGATGCCCATTATATTGACATGCTCGAATACGCTGAAGCGTGGGAGCTGCAAAAAGAATACGTAAAGCAAATTGACAAGGAGGAGCGCGAGCAGACGCTGCTCCTTCTTCAGCATCCACCTACCTATACGATGGGCTCTGACAAGCACCCTGAGCATCTGCTATTAGATGAAGCAGAGCTGCAGAAGCGAGGCATCTCATTGTTCCAAATTGATCGTGGCGGTGACATCACTTACCATGGTCCAGGACAGCTTGTTGGTTATCCTTTGCTGTATTTGGATGCGGTAGGTCTTGATTTGCATGCGTACTTGCGCAGTATGGAGCAGGTTATTATTAATTGGCTTGCTGAGTATGGTATAGAAGCGGGTAGAAAGCCAGAATATACAGGAGTATGGGTTGGAGATGCTAAAATAGCGGCAATCGGAGTGAAATTTAATAAAGCCCGGCATAGCCGAGGCTTTATTACAAGTCATGGATTTGCTCTCAATATCAAATCCGGAATTGCGGCGGAAGGATTCAACGGAATTGTGCCTTGCGGCATTCAGCAATTCGGTGTTGCTTCCTTTAATGATTTAACAGGGCTGGAGCTATCTGTGGAGAAAGCTGCCGAGGAGCTGCTGCCTCACTTTGTGAAGGAATTCAAATGTATTTTGGGACTAGTAAAGAAATAAAGATCCAAGGCCTGCTACCAAGGATGACAACAGTAGTGCGGATACGAGTACAATGGCAATAATTCGAATCATTCGCTGTCTGCGCATAAGGAAAACCTCCTTCGTGATGTGAAACATCATAGCATGCTATGAGCTTGTCATTTACTCTATTGTATACGAAAGTAAGGGACGGAGGAAACGTTAATGATTGCAAAGGATCGATTAGTGGACGAATTTATGCAGCTGGTAAAGGTTGATAGTGAAACGAAGCATGAACAGGAAATAAGCAAACTGCTTAAACAAAAATTCGAAGCACTCGGTTTGCAAACAAGTGAGGATGACGCTGCGCAGAAGACGGGCCATGGTGCAGGCAATTTGTTTGTGATTTGGGAAGCAACGGATGCGAAGGCTGCTGTACCTACGATATTTTTTACTTGTCATATGGATACAGTTTCTCCAGGCGTAGGGATCAAGCCGCAGTTGGATGATGATGGCTACATAAGGAGCGATGGGACGACTATTCTTGGCGCGGATGATAAGGCAGGAATTTCTGCTATTTTTGAAGCTATTCGGGTTATTCAAGAGCAGTCCATCCCTCATGGACGCATTCAATTTGTCATTACTGTCGGTGAGGAGTCTGGTCTACTCGGAGCGCGTTCGCTAGATGCTTCAAGGCTGGAAGCAAAATTTGGTTACGCCCTTGATTCTAATGGGGCGATTGGTGATATTGCTGTTGCTGCGCCAACGCAAGCCAAAGTGACGATTAAAATGTTCGGACGCTCCGCTCATGCAGGAGTTAACCCGGAGGATGGCATTAGCGCTATTCAGATTGCTGCAAAGGCAATCGCTAGAATGCCGCTAGGTCGCCTTGATGAAGAAACGACTGCTAATATTGGACGTTTTGAGGGCGGCGGTGCAACGAATATCGTATGTGATTATGTGAAGCTGGATGCGGAAGCAAGAAGTATTGTGCAGCATAAGCTGGACAATCAAGTCGAAGCGATGCGCAAGGCTGTTGAGAGCGCTGCAGAGGAGTTTGGCGGACGCGGAGAGCTGGATAGTCAGGTGATATATCCTGCTTATCAACATGAAGATGACGCTCCAGTCGTACAGCTTGCAATGAAAGCTATACATGTAATTGGACGCACGCCGCGTACTTTTCATTCAGGCGGCGGCAGCGACGCGAATATTTTTAACGGATTTGGGATTCCTACAGTTAATCTGGCAGTTGGCTATGAGCATATTCATACGACAAAGGAACAGATCAAGGTTGAGAATTTGGTCAAAACAGCAGAGCTGGTTGTAGAAATTATTAAACAAGCAGCAGCATCGGAATAGTTCAGTTAACATGATCGATGAACAAGACAGAAAGCCCTTCAATCCTAGAGCTCAGCACAGGCTGAACACGGATGGAGGGTTTTTGTCTGAATATAATAACTACGATTAGAAAGTGAATTAATTGGTGTTTTCCAAAGGTAGACGCTTTATGCTAATGACATTGGTGTACTCGGACATCGGCGTACGTGATAGTGTTGAAGCAGACAGCTTGCGCAGCTGATGACGGATCTCCCAGCCTTTTCCTACTAAACGCAAATGGTTTAAAGCAACATATTGTTTCATATGATTCGCCCCCGTCAATTTGATATAATGATAGTTATGCAGGGTTTGGACAAGATATGCGAAATAAAACATATGAAGGAGCGATACGCTTGAAAGAACAACAGCCAGCAGAAATATGGCGTGAAGAAACGATTAAGACCGAATCCATATTTGAAGGTAAAATGATTACCTTGCAGGTGGATACGGTTACGCTGGCAGATGGCAAAACGGCCACAAGAGAAATTGTGAAGCATCCCGGCGCTGCTGCGGTTATGGCTTTATTAGACGGCAAGCTGCTAGTCGTGGAGCAATTCCGCAAGCCGCTTGAAAAATATCAAATTGAAATACCTGCGGGCAAGCTTGACCCTGGAGAAGACCCATTAACTGCCGCCGCTCGTGAGCTGGAGGAAGAAACGGGTTACCGCTCAGATGATCTCAAGCTCTTAAGCGCCTTCTATACCTCGCCAGGCTTTGCAGATGAGAAGCTGTACGTTTATTTCACTGACAAAGTTGAGCAAGGCGTTCAAAATCCAGACGATGATGAGGATTTAAGAGTCGAGGCGATTACTCTTGAGCAAGCCGAGGCTTACATACAAGAAGGTCGCATTAGCGATGCCAAAACGATTTTAGCTGTATATGCGTGGAAGCTCTACATACTCACAGGTCGGCTCTAGCCGACCCTTTCTTTCCTCTAAAACCCGTCATACCACCGATAACATCCTCATACAATACAAAGACAACCCTTAAACATGTATTTTTTTGAAAACTCGCTTTGACTAACTCTCTACTATTAACTTACAACTTTTTGAAATATATGAAACAGTAAAAGCAGACTTTTTATTCGTCATATTCAATGCTAAGCAACCTATATAAGTTGAACTAGAAATTTACGTTTTGAGCGCTGTGCGAGAAGATCATTCTGAAGGGTCGCGGTTGCAGCCAGATTCTTTGATTTTGTTAGACATTTAAAGGTAAGAATCCGGCTGCAAAGGCGAACACTTCGTTTCTCCAGAACGATCTACTCGCTTCGCTGTAACTTCATTTTTCAAGTTCAACTTATATATATTCACATTGTGAATTAACAGGAATAACTCCAGCTATTCATCGAAGCAGGGAGACTAATGGTGAATTAACAGGAATTTCTGATGTTAATTTTTCATAACTAGTTATATAGCTGACTCCCTAAGAATTACAGGTAGAAATTCCAGCTAAAGCATAATTACGGGCATGTTCCAAGGAATTAACTGGAGATTTTCCTGTTATCACTCATTGATTATATGCAATGACTAGTTGAGATAGGGATGTGGTAAGTGGTTAGTTAAGAGATTAAAGGATTGGACTATTCTGATCAAACTCATGCGTCGATGGTTGGTATAGTGGCTACTGAGCGGCGGGCGTTGCATAAAGTGCAATGGAAACCTAACATGGAAGCTTAATTCAGGTGCTACATTGTAAAAAAGCAGCAGAAACAGCCCTAAAACATGGAAAAGGGCATAAATTAGGCCATTCCATTGCACAAAGTACATTGTAGCAGAGCTCGAAGGAGTAAAAAGCCGATTACATTGTACAAAGTGCAGTGTAGCTGTAGTTCTCTCGCTTTTGGGTGGGGATGAGATGGTTAGTAAGTAAGTAAATAAGTAGGTAGGCATACATGCATGTAAGGTGTCTCGTCGAGCGCAAACTATTCTTAAAACTAATCATATTTGATTCAACTGAAAGCGTGTCCCGCAGGGACGGAAGCGTTCGAGCGAAAACGTAGCATTAAAGCATCTTACGCTCAACGTCGTTAGTTCAGTTGCAGGAGTCCAGAGGGTGCAACCCTTGGGGCCCTCCCTTGGAAGGGAGGGTTTGGGAGGGCTCGAAACGCCTTTGAAGGTTGGTAGAAGCCTTTGAAGGTTTGGCAGAAGCCTTTAAAGGTTGGGTAGAGAAGCCTTTAAAGGTTGGTACAAGCCCTTCTAAAGGGCTGCAGGGTTGCACATTAAGGAGGGTTTGATGACCATGGTGAAAAATCAACTATCCCTATATGTATTTGTATCGGTCTTGTTTGTTGTGGGTGTTATTTTCGGGGCGCTCATGGTCAATGCGCTTACTCTCGAGCAGCAGCAGGAGATGGCACAGGATGTAAGCCAATATGTTAGGCTTATGGATCAAGGCTTAGGCACAGGAGGCGTGGATTCATTTTGGGAACGGTTTTTTTTCCATAGTAAATGGCTGCTTGTAGTGTGGGTGCTTGGCATCACTGTAGTTGGAATGCCAGGGGTGCTGGCGCTGAATTTTTTGAAGGGTGCGTTAGTTGGCTTTTCAATCGGCACGCTCATTAATCAGTACGGCTGGAAGGGCGTGCTTTTCTCGCTCGTGTCCGTTGCCCCGCAAAACATTATTGTCGTTCCGGCAATGATTATCGTCAGTGCAGCTGCAATCTCGTTCTCCATATTTGTGATCAAAAACAGATTGCTGCAGCAAAAGGGGGAGCTTGCTCCTGAGCTTGGCTCCTTCACATCGACAGCTATGCTGATGTTATTTGTTTTCGCAGGTGCAGCGTTGTTCGAAGCCTATATCTCTCCTTACCTAATCAGCTTGATTTCACCTCTGCTTTCGTCCGTTAACGCCACAATCTGACACCAAAATGTTTGACTTTTGATCAGGTTAGCACATATAATGAGAGGAAACGTTTCCTGAAAAAGGCGCAGACATGTGGTAGGGGGGGAAATCATGGAAGCCCGGATTGAAAAGATTAAACAACAGCTGCAGTCGCAGGGCTACAAGTTAACCCCGCAGCGCGAAGCTACGGTACGCGTGTTACTTGAGAATGAAGATGACCATCTAAGTGCCGAAGATGTATTTATGCTTGTAAAAGATAAAGCCCCAGAAATCGGACTTGCGACGGTTTATCGGACATTGGAGTTACTAAGCGAAATGCATGTTGTCGAAAAACTGAATTTCGGCGATGGGGTAGCACGGTACGATTTGCGTACAGACAGCAACAAGCATCATCATCACCATTTAATATGTGTGCAATGTGGAACTATGGATGAAATAAAGGATGACTGGCTTTTGCCATTGGAAGAACGGCTTGAGCAGGAATACGGTTTTTTTGTAATCGATCATCGTCTTGATTTTCAAGGTGTATGCCATCGCTGCAAAGAAAAAAATGATAGTGCAACCCCAACTGAAAATCAATTATAAACGGCTAAGCTGCCCAGCATTTCTGGACGGCGAAGCCGTTTTGGCATTTTCTTAGACATCAAAAATATGATTAAGCTGCAGCAGTCCAGCACCTTGTGCATGAGAACTGTAACCTTTCAGCTTAATTGCATTTTTGAGAAGTCGTCTTTTAACCTCTGTGACTGATAGGCATGGCCTTCCAGCTAGCAGCAATGCAGCGCCGCCAGTTACATGGGGGGAGGACATGCTTGTTCCAGAGACCTTGGCATAAGTTCCGTTCAACCAGGTGGAGTTTATATTTTCACCAGGCGCTGTAAGACCGATTCCGCTGCCCCGACTGCTGAAGGTTGCGATCTTGTTCGTAATTGTAGATGCTGCTACTGCAATGGTTTCACTAAAAGAAGCGGGTTCATCAATTTTACCGTAAGTGATACCAGAGTTGCCGGCAGAGGCTACCATAATAATCCCTTGCTTCGCTGCTCTTTTTATAGCTTCGTGCAGCGTCTTGCTGCTCTCGGAATTTAAAATGCCAAAGCTCATATTGATGACGTTCATACGATTTTTTATACACCAGTTAATACCCTCGATAATATTTGAAACGTATCCATCACCATTCTTATCCAGCGCTTTTACCGCATACAAATTCACTGCTGGAGCAACTCCAGTTAATTTTCCGGATTTCCCAGTAGCGGCGACGATACCAGCGACGTGAGTGCCATGTCCGTTGTCATCAGCAAACGATCCTCCATCAATGACATTGATGCCGCCCGTTATTCGAAGATCAGGATGGTTAGCAATTCCTGTATCGAGTATCGCAACTTTTATCGTTTTTCCTTTCGTGGTAGACCAAGCAGCTGGCGCTTGAACTCGGCAAATATTCCAAGGCACAGAAGCAGGAAATGTAGCAGGCGTTAGCAGTGGTCCCGCAGGTACCCGATATTTGATTGGCTTGTTTTGCAATAATCCATGCGCTCGAATTTGAAAATCCTTTTCAACTTTCTTAATGTATGGATGTCTGACCAAAATATCGGAGGATACATTTGTATTAAAATAACAACCGATCATATGATTGCTGGAAACGGTTTTGAACGGAGAAATACCTAAATCCTTTAAATGTTTAAGACAGCGCTTATAGGATTCGGAAGAACGTAGAGTAATAAGCTGGCGGCTCGTTTTTTTAGAAGGGATACAGGTAGTACAGCTTTTTAGTATCTTTTTCAGCTTAGACAATGGACTTAGAACCTCCTAATTATGATTGCCTTGTTCTTCTTCAGTCTATGAAACTGCATACGGTTTCGTATGGGTAGTTATCACAAGCCCAAATAATTTACGGAATACTACACAGCATAATAAGGGAGAATATACGCTGAATGGTATTCATAAGAAATCGTCTCATTAAGCAAGAGCAATCTTGCCGTGATTATCATACAACATAGGAAGAGCAGTTTTTGAGGTATGAAATAAGCAGGATTAAGAGGAGGGAAAAGGATGATTATCGGTGTTCCTAAAGAAATCAAACAAAGTGAATATCGTGTTGCTTTAACGCCTGCTGGTGTTACGGTACTCGCTGCTGCTGGCCATCAAATATTGGTTGAGGCAGGCGCAGGGAGCGGGAGCGGCTTTGAAGATAGTGATTATGAGCGAGAAGGGGCTAAGCTCCTTAGCACTGCTGCAGAGGTATGGTCAAGTTCAGAGATGATTATGAAGGTAAAGGAGCCTTTAGCAGAAGAATATGGATATTTCCGCGAGGGGCTCTTGCTGTTTACTTATTTGCATTTGGCGGCTGCGCCTGATTTGACAAAGGCATTGATGGACTATGGCGTGACGAGCATCGCGTATGAGACGATTCAATTGACAAACGGCAGTTTGCCTTTGCTTTCTCCAATGAGTGAGGTTGCCGGCAGAATGTCGGTGCAGGTAGGCGCGCAGTTCCTTGAAGCGTTTAATGGCGGAAGGGGTGTGCTGCTCGGAGGTGTACCAGGTGTTCCTCCTGCGGAGGTCGTTATTATTGGCGGTGGGATCGTAGGCATGAATGCTGCAAAAATTGCGGTCGGCATGGGTGCTAGTGTGACTATATTAGAAAAAAGCGCTGAACGCATGCGTTATTTGGATGAAATATTTGGTGGAAGAGTGAAAACTGTGATGTCTAGTCCTTACCATATTGCTGAAGCAGCAGCGAAAGCGGATTTGCTAATTGGTGCGGTTCTTATTCCGGGAGCGCGTGCTCCACATTTGGTGACGGAGCAGATGGTACAGGGCATGAAGAAAGGTTCCGTTATTGTAGATGTGGCAGTCGACCAGGGAGGCTCTATTGCAACGGTTGATCGACCTACGACCCATAAGGATCCCATTTATGTGAAGCATGGCGTTATTCATTATGCAGTTGCCAACATTCCAGGTGCCGTACCTCATACTTCTACCTTTGCATTAACAAATGTAACGATCCCATTTGCGCTGGAGTTGGCGAATCACGGTATGGACGCCGTTCGCAGGAGCATTCCGTTGCAAAAAGGAGTTAATACTCACGCTGGGAAACTAACCTGTGAACCGGTAGCTCTAGCAACCGGATTGCCTTTCACACCGCTTGAGAAGTGGTTGGAAAGCATTCCTTTCGATCACTTGCAGAATTGAAGGTCTACTTGAAGCAGTCTCCTCATATGGTGGTACTGATGGACAACAGTATCGGCACTATAAGGAGGCTGGTTTATATGGTTTTTTCAATTCGTAGATGGACAAGCCGAGTTTTTTTTATTCTCATTTTCTCAGTATTGCTCTTAATTGTTACTGGCGGCTATCGCTGGCTTGCCGATGCTGTATCGCCTATACATCCTTATCGCGAGCCTAAAGGGGATGCACTTAAAGTTTTTGTCACAGATCCTGATTCTCCAGACAGCAAGCATGCAGCAGATCGACTTCGATGGTTTTATTGGTATGGCGAGTAGCTAGGTGCTCATCCTGCATTGATTATGTGTAAAAGCAGGATTTACGGTGTCGAATGTTGAATGTTTTTGGAGAAAAGACTTCTTATAGTCATGCGTTTTTTGCGAAAGGAAATCCGATGAAAGCTTACTTAGAACGTTATATTCAATATTTGAAGGTAGAGCGTGGCTTGTCAGCTAATACTCTTTCCTCTTATGAGCGGGATTTGAATCAATTTATATCGTATTTGGAAAAGGAAGCTATCACTGCGCTGACCCTCGTTCAAAGACATCATATTTCAAGGTATATGCTCCATTTAAAGGAGCAGGGGAGGAAGGCAGCGACTTTATCACGTCATATCGTGTCCGTTCGTGCCTTTTTTCATTATTTGGTCATTGAGTCTGTCATTGTTAGTAATCCTTCTATTTATATGGAGGCTCCAAAACAAGAGAAGAAGCCGCCTAGTATTTTGAGTGTCTCGGTTACTAACATGCTCCTTGAAGCGCCAAATAGCGTGAGTGCAAGCGGTAAACGGGATAAGGCGATGCTAGAGCTCATTTATGCTACAGGCATAAGAGTTTCGGAGCTCGCAGCTCTAAATATTGAAGATGTTAATCTTCAGCTCGGTTTTGTTCAGTGTGTGGGCACTGGGCAGAAGGAACGTATTGTTCCTTTTGGCAAAATGGCAGCGGTGGCCCTTAATGATTATTTACAATTAGGAAGAGATGCCTTATTGACTGCAAGAGAGTCGGAATCAGCGCTTTTCTTAAATCATTTGGGCACGCGTTTGACAAGGCAAGGGTTTTGGAAGACGATAAAGAAGTACACGAAGGAGGCAGGCATTGCAGAGGACATCACGCCTCATATGCTTCGTCACTCTGTCGCTGCACATTTGCTGGAAAATGGGGCTGATATTCGAGCTGTGCAGGAGCTGCTTGGGCATGCGGATGTTTCGACCACACTCAAATACACGCAGGTTTCCAAAGCTCGGATCAAAGAGACCTATAATCGTGCGCATCCACGCGCTTAATTGAATTCCCGACGATGTTTGACATGACAGAGGAGGAAAACATACATATGAAATTTGAACGAATAGCGGTCATTGTTCTCGATAGTGTAGGTATTGGCGAGCTTCCTGATGCGGAGGATTTCGGAGATCTTGGTTCACATACGCTTGGACATATCGTTGAGAAAGTCCCGCAAACAAAGCTTCCACATCTAAGAAGCTGGGGACTTGATCGTATTGCTCCTATTCATAATTGGAGTGCTGAATCAGCTGCGCCTGCTGCTTATTATGGCAAAATGGCAGAAGTATCGGTAGGCAAGGATACGATGACGGGGCATTGGGAGCTAATGGGGTTGAAAATGACCGTTCCGTTCCAAACTTTCCCTGAGGGATTTCCTCCAGAGCTGCTGGAACCGTTTGAGCAGCGGACTGGTCGTAAAGTGATTGGCAACAAGCCAGCCAGCGGCACTGAGATTTTGGATGAGCTTGGCGCTGAGCAAATGGAGACTGGAGCTTGGATCGTCTATACCTCTGCTGACAGTGTCTTTCAAATTGCTGCACACGAGGATGTGATTCCACTTGAGGAGCTTTATAGGGCATGTGAAATTGCACGAGAGCTGACGATGGATGATCGCTTCACCGTCGGTCGAGTCATAGCACGGCCTTATGTAGGCGAGCCAGGCGCTTTTCAACGAACGCCGAATCGGCATGATTATGCTGTGAAGCCCCCGCAGCCAACCGTTCTGAATGCTTTGAAGGACGCAGGCTTTGATACGATTGCTATTGGGAAGATCAACGATATATTTGATGGTGAAGGCATTACATCGTCTACATCTACAAAAAGCAACGCAGATGGCATTCAAAAAACGATAGATCAGCTAAAGAAGCCATTTAACGGCTTGTTATTTACGAATCTGGTTGATTTTGATTCATTATTTGGTCATAGACGTGATCCCATTGGCTATTCAGCTGCATTGGAGGAGTTCGACCTTGCTGTGCCTGAATTGGTGAAACAACTGGACAAGAAGGATCTGCTCATCGTTACGGCCGATCATGGTAACGATCCAACGCACCCTGGCACAGACCATACACGTGAATATGTGCCAATATTGCTGTATAGTCCCTCATTTTCACAGCCAGCGCAGCTAAGCACTCGGTCAACGTTTTCGGATCTTGGTGCAACGATAGCCGAAAATTTTGGCATTGAGGCTCCGCCGAACGGATCCAGCTTTTTGTCGGAACTTAACGTTTCAGAATGATCAACTCTATTTTAAAAGTTTAGTTTACTAAATATAAAATTTGGAGGTACTAGAATGACTACAATTACTGCAGCAGGACTAACAGCAGCTCATATTAAGGAAGCTGCAAGGTTCATCGAAGCGCAAACGGAGCAAAGGCCTGAAATCGGGCTGATTATGGGTTCAGGTCTCGGTGTGCTTGGAGACCATCTTAAGGATGCGGTAACCATTCAATATCATGATATTCCACATTTCCCGATCTCTACGGTTGAAGGGCATGCTGGCGAGCTGCTAATTGGAGAGTTATCAGGAAAATCCGTCTTGCTCATGCGCGGTCGGTTTCACATGTATGAGGGCTATGGACCTGAGCTTACAGCATTCCCGGTTCGGGTAATGAAGGAGCTGGGTGTGAAAACACTGCTTGTAACCAATGCAGCTGGCGGTGTGAATATGGATTATGAAGCAGGTAATCTAATGCTAATCTCCGATCATATTAATTTGACAGGCAAAAATCCGCTAATTGGTCCCAATGATGATTCCCTTGGCGTACGTTTTCCAGATATGTCAGAGGCCTACAGCAAGCGTCTTCGTACGATTACACGCGATATTGCGAGGCAACAAGGCTTCACGCTGCGCGAAGGCGTATATGCTGGACTTCTCGGACCCACCTATGAAACGCCGGCAGAAATAAAAATGTTGCGAGTTATTGGCGCCGATGCTGTCGGAATGTCGACTGTTGCGGAAGTTATTGCTGCACGTCATTCTGGAATCGAAGTTGTTGGAATTTCATGTATTAGCAATATGGCAGCGGGTATTTTGGATCAACCGTTGTCACATGCTGAAGTAATGGAAACGACGGAGCGAGTAAAGTCCCAGTTTTTAGGACTTGTTACGGCACTAATTTCTGCTATTTAATGTTTTTTGTAACACAAATGTAATAATTGCGTCGACTCAATGTGACAGTGTTTTTTTTCGCGTTCGTCGTATAATGTCCATGATTAATGAAAGATGGAGTGGACGATGACATGGACAAGCAAGTACTCACGCAGATGGAGCAGTTGCGTAAAAAAATGGTTGATGCGGCTCTGTTGAATGAAAGCCTTCAGCATCTGGACGTACTCGTGTTAAGCCAATCGCTTGACGAGATTATTGTTCAGGTGCAGAGGGAGCGACGTGCATAATGAACAATTAAGAAATGAACTTGCGAATGGAGAGGGCAATATGCGGTCGGTAGATCTTATACAGAAGAAAAGAGATGGCGGCGAGCTGACCGCTTCGGAGTTAGTTTTTTTGATTGATGGTTATTCAAGAGGCGATATTCCTGATTATCAGCTGTCAGCTTGGGCAATGGCTGTTTATTTTCGGGGAATGACTCCAAAGGAGACGGCGGCGCTGACACTCGCTATGGCTAATTCAGGCGATCAGGTTGATTTAGGCCCAATTAGCGGCATTAAAGTGGATAAGCATAGCACAGGCGGCGTAGGCGATAAGACAACGTTGATTCTAGCGCCGCTAGTTGCATCTGTAGGCATTCCGGTTGCGAAAATGTCTGGTAGAGGCCTCGGTCATACCGGAGGCACCATCGATAAGCTTGAATCTATTGAGGGCTTTCGAACGGAGCTCTCGCGTGAGAAGTTTATGAATCAGGTTAATGAAATTGGATTGTCTGTTATTGGTCAAAGCGGTAATCTTGCCCCAGCAGACAAGAAGCTATATGCGCTGCGTGACGTGACGGCTACTGTAGAGTCGATTCCGTTAATCGCGAGCTCGGTTATGAGCAAGAAAATTGCTGCCGGCGCAGATGCCATTGTGCTCGATGTGAAAACCGGCAGCGGTGCGTTCATGAAAACGCTAGAGGCTTCTGAGCAGCTTGCGTTAGCGATGGTAAACATTGGAACTGAGGTCGGTCGAAATACGGCAGCGGTTATAAGCGACATGGATCAGCCTCTAGGCTTTGCGATCGGCAATGCTTTGGAGGTTCAGGAATCCATTGAAACGCTCAAAGGGAACGGCCCTGAGGACCTTACAGAGCTTTGTTTGACTTTAGGCGCGCATATGGTGGTGCTTGGAGGGAAAGCTGAATCCGTGGAGGAGGCTAAGCAGTTATTGAAAGTTCAAATTTCGAGTGGAGCAGCTTTAGCGAAGTTTAAGGCTTTTATTTCTGCACAAGGCGGCGACGCTTCAATTGTGGACAATCCCGCTCTGCTTCCTAAGGCGCCAATCGTTCTTGAAGTGCAGGCAAAGACCGCTGGTTTTGTAAATGCTATAGAAGCAGAGCAGCTTGGTATAGCTGCGATGCTATTGGGAGCGGGAAGAGCTACCAAGGATTCAATTATTGATTATGCGGTCGGGGTCGTATTGCGCAAAAAGGTTGGGGATGCAGTGGAGGCTGGCGATACACTCGCTTTGCTGCATGTACGCGAAGCTGACGAGTCCGTAAAGGAGGTGTCAGAGCGTGTGCTGAATGCCTTTGACATCCAAGCCGAGAAGGCTGAGCCGCGTGCTCTATTGTTATCGGTTATTACAGCAGAAGGCATCAAGCGCTATAGTTAAATAATGATTGTTTTAAGAAATCCGTCTCTTTTTATAAGAGGCGGATTTTTTTGTTGTGCAATCATCTTTCTTTTGGAATAATTTTCAATCTAAAAGTCAACACTAAAAAGAGAAATATAAGCGAATTGCGTCGCAATCGACTTTTGCTTCACAAAACTTTAAGCGAATGCTTACGAAGCTAGTTTTGCTTCACAAAACTAAGCGAATGCTTACGAAGTTAAGTTTTGCTTCACAAAACTTTTTAGGAGGAGATCAAGTTGAAAAACCGTTCTATCAAACTATGTTTATTAATACTCGTATTTACGATTGCAATGCCTGCAGCTGTTTTTGCAGCTGTGGAACCAACACCGCCTCCGACCAATCAGGCCCCAGCGGTTAATTTGGCTGCGTCAGCTCGGTCTGCAATTCTAATGGATGCTGACAGCGGGACGGTTATTTTCGAGAAAAATAGCCATGATAAGCTTCCCCCAGCAAGCATTACTAAAATTATGACGCTTCTTCTCATTATGGAGGCGCTCGATGATGGCAAAATCAAGCTGACGGACAAGGTTCAGACGAGTGAATATGCTGCTTCAATGGGAGGCTCTCAAATCTTTTTGGAGCCAGGCGAAGAAATGTCCGTAGAGGATATGATCAAAGGCATTGCGCTTGCTTCTGGCAATGATGCGTCAGTGGCTATGGCCGAGAAGTTGGCTGGCACAGAGCAGCAGTTCGTAGCGATGATGAACGAGCGGGCCCAGCAGCTTGGCATGAACGATACACTATTTTCCAATCCGAATGGTTTGCCTGTAGCAAATCACGTATCATCAGCGCATGATATCGCAGTTATGTCCAGGGAATTGCTTAAGCATTCCGAAGTTACGAAGTATACGGGGCTTTATCAGGATTACTTGCGCAAAACGTCTGCCAAGCCGTTTTGGCTCGTGAATACGAATAAGCTGGTTCGTTTCTATAATGGCGCTGACGGCTTGAAAACAGGCTTTACAAGCGAAGCCAAGTACTGCTTGTCGGCTACTGCACAGCGGGACAATATGAGGGTCATTGCAGTCGTAATGGGTGAGCCTGATACAAAAACAAGAAACGCTGAAGTATCGCAAATGTTCGATTATACCTTCGCACAATATATGAACCACTCCATTATTAAAGAAGGTGACTCAATGGGTACACTGCAGATTGAGAAGGGCACAGCACCAGAGCTTCCGCTTGTCGCCAAGCATGCTTATAGTGTGCTGCTCAAGAAAGGCAGTCAAACGAAGGATATTCGTTATGAGCTGAAAATCGATGGTCCGCTCAAGGCTCCTATCCAGATCGGCCAACCTATCGGCAAGCTTGTTGTTTATCAAGGAGAACAGGTTATAAAGGAATTTGATGTTGATGCTCCGCTTTCTATCGAGCGTGCAGGCTGGTGGAAATTGATGAAGCGATCGGTGTCCGGATTATTCAAATAGTGTGACAAACCCAATGCTCCAGCGGAATAGCACTGCGTATTTTGTCAGCTCATAGCTGTATGCTTCTAGTTTTGTCGACATGCAGGAATCCGTCAATCATTTAGAGAATTGCTAGTTCTATCTCGGCAAGTGTAAACGTCTAAGCTGTTCTTAAGCTGAGCAGTCAACGTTTCACGGTGAAATGTAAGGAAGGAATACAGCTTGCTTCTATTCTTACTTATATTTGAAATAACCTAGAGGAGATGAACAGCATAATGAGTCTGCAAGCAGAGTTGGAGCAATACCGCAATGTGCTGATCGTGAGGCTTCGGGGTGAGCTGGATCACCATACAGCCGACGTCGTTCGTTTCAAAATGGAGGAGGCCATCCTCCGTGGCAACAGTGAGCATGTGATTCTCAGCTTGAAGGAATTGCAATTTATGGACAGCTCCGGGCTAGGCGTTATTCTCGGAAGGTATAAGCAAATCAAGAGCAAGGGCGGAAAGATGGTCGTTTGTGACGTAAATCCGAATGTTCATCGCTTATTTGAAATGTCTGGCCTGTTCAAAATATTGACGATTCACGATAACGAACGAAACGCAATTTCCAGTTTGGAGGTGGTGTCATGAACGGGTCCAATGAAATGACGCTTTCCTTCAGCGCTCGCTCGGAGAACGAAGCCTTTGCACGAATCGCAGTTGCTGCATTTGTGTCACAGCTTGATCCGACGCTTGAGGAGCTGAACGATTTGAAGACAGCAGTATCAGAAGCTGTGACGAATGCGATTATCCATGGCTACGAGAGTGATTCTTCCTGCTTAGTAACGATAGAAGCAAGAATCGAAGGGGATTTTGTGTCTATTGCAGTGTCGGACAACGGTCTGGGCATTGAAGATTTAGAGCTGGCTCGTCAGCCGCTGTATACATCGAAACCTGAGCTGGAGCGTTCTGGAATGGGATTTACGATTATGGAAAACTTCATGGATCGCTTTGAGGTTACAAGTAGGGTTGATGGCGGGACTCGCGTAGCTATGCAGAAACGAATCGAATCGAAAAAAGCGCTCTACAATTAGCGTATAGGGGTTGAACGTCATGGATGTCAATCTAAAGCAGTCAGCCCAGCCATACTTGGATGACGCGGAAGTTAAGCGGCTCATTGCATTAAGTCAATCCGGCGATACGCTTGCAAGGGATACGCTTGTGCAGTGCAATATAAGGCTGGTTTGGTCAGTTGTGCAGCGCTTCATCAATCGAGGCTATGAGCCAGAGGATTTATTCCAAATTGGCTGTATCGGATTGCTGAAGTCGGTAGATAAGTTCGATTTGTCCTATGATGTGAAGTTTTCAACGTATGCGGTTCCGATGATCATAGGTGAGATTCAACGGTTTTTGCGTGATGATGGCACTTTAAAAGTGAGCAGATCTCTGAAGGAAACCGCCAATAAGGTACGCAAAATGAAGGATGAGCTTTCCAAAACGTTAGGTCGTTTGCCTACGATAAGCGAGGTTGCAGAGCGTCTCGGCATTACACCAGAGGATGTGGTTTTTGCCCAAGAGGCTAATAAGCCGCCGACATCAATACACGAAACTGTGTTTGAAAACGACGGCGATCCAATTACGCTGATGGATCAAATAGCCGATGAATCTCAGGATCGCTGGTTTGACAAGCTTGCGCTCGTTGAAGCCATTGAAGGCTTAAATGAGCGGGAGCGGCTAATTGTGTACTTGCGATATTATCGTGACAAAACACAATCAGAAGTAGCGAGCAGGCTGGGAATTTCGCAGGTGCAGGTGTCGCGGCTGGAGAAAAAAATATTGCAATTGATCAGAGACCAAATCGCCCTTTGAGGCGATTTGGTTTTTTTCTATTTATTACCTCTATTTGCATGAGTATCCGAATCGTCCTTTTCTCATACTAAAAGGGAAACAAACACCAAAGCATAAGCAGAAGGGAAGCTGACAGATGGCAACATCCAGGCAATCGATCCTTTATCTGCGCCTAAAAAAACGTATTTACATGAAACCGAATCAAAGCGTCAATCTGGGGCAAGCTGCAAGGCTGCTGGCTAAGGATGATGAGCTTGAAATGAGATTGAAGGGGCTCATCCTATACAAGCATAAAAAGGCGGATGGCAATCGGGTCGTCATCGACCTGCTGCAAATCGTCAAGGGCATACGAGAGATGGAGCCGGGGCTTACTGTTGAGGCTTACGGAGATCCTCAGGTGCTGGTCATGGTTGCAGAAAAGCCAGTTAAGCCACGTATTCCGGTGCTCATCCTTGCATGGCTCCTTTTGTTTTTTGGGGCAGGACTTGCGATCATGAATTTTCATACGGACGTTAGCATGAAAGAGGTGCATATTCGAATCGTTGAGCTGATCACTGGCAAACGAGAGGAGCATCCTTTATGGTTCCAGATCCCGTATTCGCTCGGTATAGGGCTTGGAATGGTATTGTTTTTTAACCACTTGTTCCGCAAAAGGTTCAACGAGGAGCCGAATCCGCTTGAGGTCGAGCTATATATGTACCAAGAGAATGTAAATGCCTACGTGATTGCTGACGAAATGCGTAAAAAATCAGATTATGACCAAACGAGTGGTAATCAGCATGATTAGTGCGATCAGTAATGTTTTTGTAGCTTTGCTAGGCTTGGCTGGAGGTCTTGCAGTAGGCAGCGGGCTCGTTGCACTTTTGGTCGTGCTGGATCTCGTTCCGCGATTAGCTCAAGTAGCTAATGCCTACCGAATGTCGGCTTGGTTTGAATCAGCGGTCATTTCCGGTTCGCTATACTGGACGTTTGCAGATTTTATGAATTGGAAATTGTTTTTGCCCGGGGGCGCGCTTTTAAGTGCAACGGGTCTTATTGATGGGATGTTTATTGGGATGCTGGCTGCTGCTTTAACAGAGGTATTGAATGTACTGCCGATTTTGGCGAAAAGAATGAATTTATCTGACTATATGGTAGCTCTTGTTATGGCAATGGTGCTTGGAAAGACACTTGGCTCTTTATTTGATTGGCTAGTGTTCCAATGGTAATTGACTAAATATGAGGTGAGTGTGTAATGAAGGATAATCAATCAGGCTATGGTCACGATGGAGCGGAAAATGAAATTCCTTCGTTTGCAGGTATTTTGAAGGATCAGCAGCTGGAGGAATCAGGCGAAGCGGACAATAGCAGCTCGTTTGCAAGCTCTAAAGAGAAGCCCAGCAACGAAAGTTCGGGCTCGAAGAAGGTAGGAGAGCAGGAGAAAGCACCGATACCAAGTGCGATAGATGATATATTATTGCGATTGGAAAATGAAATAGGTTATAAAATGAGCTTTGATGTTGTCGTCAGGGAGATGACCTTTGGCGAGCGTCGAACAGCTATGCTTTGCATGAACGGTTTGGTTAAAGATTCGCTTCTAACTGACGTGCTTACGAGGCTTTCCTATTTGCAGCCAGAGGAGCTCTCAGTTGATGCGTTTCACTCCTTCATAGATCTCTATGTGCCTGCTGCACAGGTTACGAAAGAAGAGAATTGGAACAGCATGCTGACGGGCGTATTGTCTGGCGGAACAGCATTATTTATTGATGGTGAAACAAGTGCGATTATGATCGATGCCAAAAATTTTCCTGCGCGTGGATTAGAGGAGCCGTCACTTGAAAAAGTCGTCCGCGGCAGCAGGGACGGCTTTGTTGAAACGTTAATGGTTAATATTTCACTCGTCCGTAGACGGCTGCGGGATCCGCAGCTTCGCTACGAAATCGTTAGAGTAGGCGAACGGACACAGACGGATGTTTGCATCGCTTATATCGATGATATTGTAGATAAAGAACTACTGAAATCAGTTAAAGATAAAATTTCCATGGTCAAAATAGATGGATTGCCGCTTGCGGACAAGCAGCTTGAGGAAGCAACGGTGAAGCGGGGCTGGAATCCGTTCCCGCTCGTTCGCTATTCTGAGCGACCGGATACGGTAGCTTCACATTTGCTTGAGGGCTATGTCGCCGTGTTCGTGGATACCTCACCTAGCGTTATGACGCTGCCTACGACCTATGCTGATTTAATGCAGCATGCCGAGGAAAATCGCCAAACGCCATTTATTGGAACTTATTTGCGCTGGGTAAGATTCATCGGTATTTTTGCCTCGTTATTTATGCTGCCGCTGTGGCTGCTATTTGTGATGCATCCCGAGTTCAAACCGCCGGCCCTTGAGTTTTTAGGCCCTAACAAGACAGCTAAGCTGCCTTTAGTTGTTCAGTTTCTTCTTGCGGAAATAGGGGTCGATTTGCTGCGCATGGCATCGGTACATACGCCAACCTCACTTGCGACAGCCATGTCTTTAGTTGCTGCGATTTTGATCGGTGACATAGCTGTGCAGACTGGCATTTTCGTAAATGAGGTTATTTTGTATATGGCTGTCGCGGCTATCGGAATGTTTGCAACACCGAGCTATGAGCTTGGACTTGCTAATCGTATTGTAAGGCTTGTACTGATTGTTGCGGTGGCAGCCTTCAGTGCTCCAGGTTTTGTAATTGCAACGACCGCTATTATGCTGCTGCTGACGATGGAGCGTTCGTTCAACCGGCCTTATATGTGGCCAATCATCCCGTTTGATCTAAAAGCGCTTTGGAGCATTTTCATTCGGCAGCCTGTTCTGTACAATCGAACAAGGCCAAATAATTTGAGGGTACAGCAGCGGGATAAAATGCCTGAAACGGAGTAAAATCATAAAATGCAAATGAAATGTGGATTTATCCATTTCGCAAGGCGGGTAGATTGCGTTATACTGTTGCTATTAATGCAAATTCTATCCGTTCTATCTGTTTACAGGTAGAAGAAAGCTGAGGGGAAATTATGTACCTGCATGGAACTAGTGAAATTAACACAAAAGGACATTTAGAGATTGGTGGCTGTGATGTAGCTGATTTGGCTGCACAGTTCGGTACGCCACTTTATATTGTTGACGAGGCTCTAGTACGTCAACGCGCAAGCGAGTATATCGAAGCATTTAAAGCTTCAGGACTTCGTTTTCAAGTCGCTTATGCGAGCAAAGCATTCAGCGTAATGGCTATGTGTGCGATTGCTGAGCAAGAAGGACTGTCGCTTGATGTTGTTTCTGACGGAGAGCTATATACAGCAATGCAAGCGGGATTCCCTGCGGAGCGCATCCATTTCCACGGCAACAACAAAACGCCGGAAGAAATTAATATGGCTCTTGATGCAGGCATTGGCTGTTTTGTAGTAGACAATTTCTTAGAGCTTCAACTACTGAACGCACTTGCTGGCGACAAAGGTAAAAAAGTGAATATTTTGCTTCGTATTACACCAGGTGTAGAAGCTCATACACATGATTACATCTCAACAGGCCAACAAGATTCCAAGTTTGGCTTTGATCTTGGCAATGGTGCAGCAAAGCAAGCTATTCAAGAGGCATTAACTTTGCCTAACCTCATTGTTTTGGGCGTTCATTCTCATATCGGTTCACAAATCTTTGAGGTTGAAGGCTTCCGCATGGCAGTAGACAAGGTTGCTGATTTTGCAGTGGAAATTCGCAGTGAGCTCGGTCTCACTTTTAAAGTGATCAACCTTGGCGGAGGCTTCGGCATTCGTTATGTTGATGGAGATACTCCGTTGCCAATCAGCGAATACGTAGCCGCTATTACTGGTGCAATTATAACGAATTTCAACAATGCGGAGTTCCCGCTGCCTGAAATTTGGGTTGAGCCAGGTCGCAGCATGGTCGGAGATGCAGGAACAACCTTGTATACGGTCGGCACGAGCAAAGACATCCCAGGCGTACGTAAATACATTGCTGTTGATGGCGGTATGACGGACAACCCTCGTCCTGCTCTTTATCAGTCGCAATATGAAGCAGTGCTTGCAAATCGTGCGAATGAGCCCGCTCAAGAAACGGTATCTATTGCAGGGAAATGTTGTGAAAGCGGCGATATGCTTATTTGGGACTTGGAATTGCCTAAAGCTGAAAATGGCGATCTGCTTGCTGTTTTCTGCACAGGTGCTTATAATTATGCTATGGCTAGCAATTATAACCGTATTCGTCGTCCTGCTGTCGTATTCGTCAAAGACGGTCAGGCAGACCTTGCGGTTAAACGCGAATCTTTGGAAAATATTGTATGCAATGATGTCATTCCGGCAAGACTTCAAAAATCATCGCTTGCGAAATAAGGGCGAAATTGGTAACGTAGTCTTATCTGGATAAAAGAAAGGTAGATGCAGCAATGGCAAAACAAGCAAAAATCACACTAGCAAACGGCGGAGAGGTTCTAATCGATCTTTTTGATCAAGATGCTCCGAACACAGTAGCCAACTTCGAGAAGCTTGCTTCCGAAGGATTCTACAACGGTCTTACTTTCCACCGCGTTATTCCAGGCTTCGTCGCACAAGGCGGTTGCCCTAATGGTACTGGAGCTGGCGGCCCTGGCTACACAATTAATTGTGAAATCAACCCAAACAAGCATGAACGCGGTTCACTAGCAATGGCACATGCAGGCCGTAATACAGGAGGAAGCCAGTTCTATATCGGTTATGCACCACAGCCGCATTTGGATGGTGGACATACTGTTTTCGGTAAGGTTTCTAAAGGTATGGAGTTTGTTGATGCTTTTAAAGGCGGAGACAAAATGGAAAAGGTTGAAGTCGAAACCATTTAATGATAAGATACTAACTATAATTATGTAAGTGCAGCTTCCTTCGGGGTCAGAACATCATCCCTGAAAATAAAAAAACCGCCAGTCCCTTGATACATAAAGGACTAGGCGGTTTTTATTTGGTTGTAAAATTGATTTGGTAGGGTGTTTGGTAGGGAATTGGTAATAATAATTAGCCGTGAACGGTCACGACTGGAATCAATTCAATAGTTTGTCCAACGAATTAACAGCTTCTTCTTGCATATTGGGTAGCATGTGTGAGTACGTATCCATCGTTATTGCTATTGATGAATGTCCCAGCAGTTCTTGCACTACTTTAGGATGCGTGCCATTGCTGAGTAGGAGGGAGGCACACGTATGTCTCAAATCATGGAACTTGATGTAACGCATTTCAGTTTTCTTTACGATTAGCCTCCACATTCGGTTGAAATTACCGAGGCCGATAGGCTCACCATTGGTCTGACAAAAAATCAAGTCCAACTCTTTGTAATTGTTTTGTGCAAATTCTAATTCTTCGTTTGTTCGGTACCTTTCCGTCGCGCCCCAACGTTCCTTAATCATGAACCCACGATGCTTCTTTAATTCCGCTGATACAACCGCCGATATTTTAATTGAACGACTAGAAGATAAGTTCTTCCCGCCATCTTTAATTCTTCTTTTAGGCTTGAGCGTTTGGCGTATGGAAATGAGCCCGTTTTCGAAATCGATGTCTTTCCACCTTAAACCAAGTATTTCTCCTCTTCTCATACCAGTGTAAATAGCGAGCACATACATTGCGTGGAATCTGTTTTCGATTGGTGCTAAGCGTTCAAAAAAATTCTTCACTTCGTCTTTCGTCCAGTAATCATGATTGACTTTATTAACCTTAGGAATTGAACCCTTATCCATTTTGTCGAATGGATCAGTCCCAATCAAGTCCTCGATTTTCGCTGAGGTGAAAGCTGTTTGTATGAGATTGTAAATCTTCTTGATTGTACCCTCTGCGAGCTCCGTATCTTCCTTTTGCATATACTTAATGAAATCCTTGATGTCTTGGACAGTAAACTTTTGAAGCATGATGTGACCTATCTGTGGGATGATGTGCACTTTCAAATGACTTTGGTTTGTGAGTCGTGTTTCAGGGGAAATATCTTGTTTGTCTTTTAACCATTGAGTCATGAACGTGCCTACAGTAAGCTTGGTTGGGTCGATATAAGTACCCTTGTCCCATTCTACTCGTGCCAGGCGCTCAGCATCCCTCGCAGCCGTCTTCCCCGTAAACCCTCTTTCTTTAATCGTCTTCCGCTTGCCCTTACGATCCTTAACTTCGAAAGCGTAATAATAATGAGTTTTGCCGCGTTTTAAATATTCGTATACAGGCATCAAATAACACCGTCCTTTAGATGCCATTATAATTATAGTTCTATAGATAAGACAAGTTTAATATGCGCCTATCGTGTCAATAAGAACTATTTCGTTGTAAATTAGCATCAAAACATTTCTTGTTTCATCCGAAAAAGCTATAAATCGCTAGGTCATATATGCGTTATAGTTATAACGCAGGAAAAAATAAAAAAGCAGCGAGGGTTAAACCTCCTGCTCTTTTACATATTCAATTAGCTCGCCAACCTCTTCGACACCTAGAGCGATAGCAATCTTCTCCAAGTTTTCAGGAGACCACGCTTTCGACTTATTATCAGCCATATCTAATATCGTTGGGTACCTTACTCCTGCAAGCTTAGAAAGCTGATTAGCATTTAAATGACGAGCGTGCATCAGCTCATTAATTCTTAATCTAAACATTTCATCATCTCCTCGAATTCATTTTATACGATTACCGTAAATAAATCAACGAATAACGTAAATAATATTACGAATATCGTTGACAAAGTAACGATATTCGTATATAATTAAGATAGAAAGCGAGGGAGAAGCTTTCGGAAAGGGTGAGAAGATGAAGGATTGGGTAGGGCTCCTAACCGCAATCATCCAACTGGTGACAGCGACAATGCTGGTTGGATTAGCGGCAAAGGACAAAAAGAAAGGAACCCCACGCAAGCGCCGCAAACGCAAGTAAGGTTCCTCGGAGAGATCGCTACCACGATCTCTCCACCCAATCTTAACATATAGCATGATTAAAATAAATGGAGGGATCGCGATGAACGTAATCACATGGATCGTAATAGGCGCTGCATTGGCTCTCAGCATCATTGCATTGGTGAAGGTAGTAAGGAATCGAAAATAGCCCAGTGAGGCATTGGAGGCGTTAGATGATGTCAAAGGTTATCGAGTTTCCTGCAGATCGTATCACGAAAGGCGTACACACTTACTTCCCTGAGATGAAGGAGCGCAAGGTTAATGCTCAGATCGAAGCCATCCTGAGTCATTATGGCAATCACTACTTCATCGACACACAGCTTGAGCTCAAAGGAAGAGGGATATCATTCCTCAAGATTTATGTGCCGGATGATTTTATCCGTCCTAGCCACAAAGCAGGGTGGCACTCTTACAAGGTCACGTCAGCAGCTTTCGAAAAACTCAAGGAACAATACTCGATTAGCATGGAACGAATACTCGATTAACCGCCTGATGAGTCCGCAACGGAAGCGGACGAAACCATATCGTTGATGCTAACGGTATGGTCGCGGATCTCCGCCACGAGCTGGCCGTGCATGGCTGGCCTTAACATATATTGTTCTTTGATAATTTCAATCATTTGTTAACTCTGGTACATAAATGGTAATTATATGTTAAAAGTACAAATATTTGTCTATCAGTCGCCACCAATAGATAAGAAGACAAACAAGTGTAGCACCCAACACAAACAAGTACCCATCCCAGCACTAGGCAGGCTTTGAGCCGTAAGGACTCCTACAAATCTGCGAGGGTATCACAGCGGGCATGCTGCTCTTTTTGTTTCCTACCGTAGACAATATGTAGTCGATACGATTGTCGGGGGTGATCTATTATCTACGCTAGGCGCTCACATTTGACGTAAGAACGTATGTTTGGTGTCTGATCTTGTAATTGGACGTCGAAACGTATAAGCTCTTAAAACGGCATTGCAGAGCGTCTAGTGATGTGCAACATAAAATTGGATTGTTCAATCCAGTTGGATTAAGCGACGTCTCAGCTAGCCCCGTAAGTTCGGTTGGCTACCCATTTCAGTGGCTGCGGGGCATTTAATTTAATGATCGAGGTGAAAGTGTTGAATCAGCAAATTGAAAATAACTTTTCTTACCATCCTCCAAAAGAGGGTCAACCAGCAAAGTGTGAGGCAATTCGTTCGCTGGGTAAGGGAATGGCGATTGCTGTTGATGAACTGACTCCCGATTCAAGGGAGAAGTCTCTGGCGATAACCAAACTCGAAGAAGCGATATTTTGGGCTAACGCAGCAATCGCAAGAAACGAATAATAAATCGTGGTGGCGGAAGAGAACGCTGAGACTATAAAGCAGATACGCATTGGTGAGCCCCGGCGCAATCTACAGGCGCGGAGAGAGAAAGTTGTGCTCCCACTGACTGATTGTAGAGGCGGATTGAGGCCAGAAAGTAGTAAACTACTGCCCGTTATAAAATGCTGCTATTCATGGGAGAATGGCCCATGACCACGAGTGAACGCTAATTAGGGATAGGCTTATGAGGATAATAGTCCGAGGCCGTTTAAACTTCATTCCGAAGCTGGCGCATTGGCGGTAGGCGCATGTAATAAATTACCGCTCTTTTATATGTCAGGTTTACTCTTTGGAAGAGGATAGACACGGAAAAGAGGGTTCGATTCCCTCCACGTTTTAAGCGACTTGATAAGCGCACTGGTGGTTTGTTAACATTCGAGATAGGTATCCAGTGTAAAACGTTTTGGTATGCGACACGGTTCAAATCCGTGACCTGGCAACAATATTGCTATTCCCAATGGAGCCAATCTTGAAGGAAATTAGAGTTTTACGTCGAATCCTTGTTTAAGTGAAAAGGAGGAGATTTGTTATGATAGTCAGAGATGAGATTATTGACGATCACCGCGTTGTGGGTATAATTACTGAGGACAATACATGGTTTTTAGCAAAGTTATCTTTGACTGCGCCTAACGGAGAAACATTTCACTACGAACGAACTACTGCGGATCGCAACACTGCGCTATGGTATATTGACGACACGATCAAGGCTCTTTCAGAGGTGAAAGATGCACATTGATGATTATATCGGGCTTGTGGTTGTGTTGGAGCTCGACACAATGATGACCCACGAAGGATTTTTGGAAGATGCTGAGGGTACGCATGTAAAGATTTCAAATGGTGAAGATGTTTGGGTTATACCGAGGAATGAGATTTTAAAGATTACGCCGATTAGAGCGAAAAAATTTATGTTAAAGTGAGTCGTCCGTGTGGCGGCTTTTTCTTTAGTTCCGCACTTAGGAGGTCGGAGTAAATGCTTGTTACGATCAAAAAAACGGGAAATGATTTATACAATATCAGCACAAACGATATAGCCATAAATGACGTGAAGGTTAAATTAGAGTTTCACGGACGTTATATTGAGCGAGTCTTGGTACTTCGCGCGACATTTCCGGAAGGGACATCAAGCGTAGAGTTCGCTAAAATGTTTCAAGGTAAAAACGCTCTTTTCGAAGTAGTTGGGCTGCATGAACGATTCAACGGGGCATTTTATGTGGGAGATGCAGTTGACCACGAATTGATGTTGATTAAGAAAGAAACCGTGCACTCAGAAGGGTTTATTGAAGCTCGTGATTCTTTTCATGATTTACGAGACGAAATTGTGAAATTGTTTAGACTTAAAGAAATAGCGAGTTGGTTGGAACTGAAAATATTGAAGGTTAAAGGTCGCTGAGCAAGCGGCTTTTTCTTTTGCCCAAAAACGAGGAGGTGTGAGTAATGGCATTGAAGATATCGAAAAACGTAGGTTTGACGGATATTGTTTCGGACGTAAATCCAATCACAACGGAGCATCCGATTACCGGTTCTGCGGTCGCTGTCCAGCTTTGGTTATTCAACGATGCTGCAGATAAGCGCTACGAGGATGTTTTAATCGACCCAACAGACGCAGTGAGCACCGACGAGTCGACATGGGTGCAACTCGCGCCTGACAATGACGGAGTTGCTGGAACATACCTAGCAGGCGGCGCGGCGCTAACGATGGCTAATATCTCAGACAGTGACGTAGCTAATCCGTTTTGGATGAAAGTAACAACTCCCGCGGTTGGCGACACTCAGAATAAAACGGACATCAAGCTTACTGTGACAGCAAAAGAATTCGCGGTGTAGTATGAAGCATTCCATTCGCGGGGCGATCAATACAGTTGACGGTGCGCTAATAATCATCGCAGAGATCAATAAATATCAGTTGTGGCGTTTGGTGACTGCTGATTCTATGGACAACGATGGAAACGATGCATTCACATTCGAAGCTTGGGTAAACGTCGAAGCTGACAAGGTTGCTTTATTTGACGGTTTAAAGCCTTTTGTCGATACGTGGGGTGGCTGGATAGATTGGCACGAATGCAGCCATGACGAGGCGACCACGCATCCGTGCGTCATATCCGAAACGTATACAGGGGGCTAGGGTATGGCCTATTATCTCCAAATGGACGGCGTGGATGATAGATTAGTTCTCCCGTCTATGACGTTCACGGAAATAATTATAGATTTCAAGGTAAATAGCAAAGATAATTTCGAACGGTATTGGTCACTCCCACTGGGCGCTGAGTTTTTCCAAGTAGCGAGCGGTGCGGTAAACGATCAGTGGTCAGCGGGCGTCAGCGCTGTTTATCGTGACGGTGTATCGCAAACCAACTTGACACCTGTAATGACGATAGGTGTAAGAAGTGTTGTGAGATCAGTTATAGGTTCAGCCAAGACCGCCATTCTATCAATTTTCGCTAATGGGACGGGCAATATCGCCCATGGTGACATATATGACGTTAAAATTTATAACGGGGCCGTGCTTCAAGCGCACTATGATATAGCGCAAGGCAATGTCCAAGATCAATCAGGTAACGGGAGACACGCAACGTTAGTCGGCGGTACGTGGGTTGATGATGGTCCAAGTGAGCCTATAGGCGTTGATGTGTCGTATGTTTATGCGACTAGACAAACCATTAATGCAAGTCGGACGTTAGTGACTTCGACCAAGCAAGTGATGCATGCCAGCAGGACAACTGCAGCCGCTACCAAACAAAGCGTTTACGAGAATCGTTCAACCGCTTATGCTACGATGCAGAGCCTTTATAGTGACTATATCGCGTTTGCAGCCAGTTACCCTATACGAGTGCGTACGAGCGCTCAGCGATCGTATCAGCACGCAGTTAAAGTAGTTGTGAGTAAACAGGGACAATCTTCATTCGCGATGCTTCAGCAGCAATACGCAGACCATTCCAGTGTGCTAAGTACAAGGCAAACGATTAGCAAAGATACAACAACGGACGTTGCTCTTAAGCAAGTCGTAAGCGGTCAGCGGTCTTATTCGTATGCTGTGCACATCAAAATTTACGATGCAGACAAAACGATTATCAAGAGGGTTCGGCTATCTGCATCTAGGGTGCTCAGAGTGCAATTACAGGCATCGAAGGTAACGAGTGTACAATTGCGAGGTGAATTAAAATGACGGCACGTAATCAAAACTTTGTGATGTACGCAGGCGATACGGTGGAGATCGAGGTACCAGTTGCAAATACAGATTTAACGGGTGTGACGATCAAATGGGCGATGAAGCGATCAGTAAAGGGCGATAACACATTGTATCGTGAAACGCCTTCTGGCATAGAGATAACTGATGCAGCTGCCGGCATATTCATGATCAAGCTTGAGAGTATCGACACCAAAGATTTGATAGGATCGTTTTATCACGAGGCTGAGCTAATGGATGCTATTGGTAACGTATCGACGATCATGACTGGTACAATCACCATTAAGCCAAGCGGCGTATGATAAAAGGTATAAACGAGAGCAATACAGAGTACGAACGTATGTTAGGTGCTTTTAGTGGTCTAAATCGTCAACGGATGGTTTGACTCCAAAATGTACCAATCATATAATGATCTTGTTCTTACTCCAAAGTTGCAAAGTACGTATATCTTTAAACCTAATCGCCGTACTACGGCGTACCTTGCCTTTAGTGAGGAGCGGAGCAACCTCATGATTTATGTAGCTCCCACAGCCAAATTGACGTTAATGGAGGACTGGTTTTTGTGATTGAAGCAAAACTCGAAGAAATCAGACAGATACGCAAAGGTATGAGCTGGGGTTCGCAAGAGCAAGGTATTCCTCAGCTAACAGATAACGAAGTGTTTCTGCTAGAGATGGTGGAGACGCTGCTCCTAGAAAACGAAGAACTTAAAAAACGCTAAGTCGCCCATATGAGCGGCTTTTTTTATTGCCTTGAAAGGGGTTGGGGACGGTGGAAATAATCAGCGATACGACGGAACGCATCCGATTGATTCAGTTCGATGGGAGTCGCGAAGAACGGCTAGAAGTAACCGCGACGATGGAAGCAGATGGTTGGCAAGTAACGCGTTCTAGGCTCAATGACGTTGGCATTTGTGTCGAGTATAGGAAGCAAGTGGATGGCTCGTAAGAAGGCGGAGCCAAAGGAAAAGAAGCCAACAACCAGCAGGCCGGAAGTGCAGACGCTCACCGTCACATATAAGTGCGGGCATGAGGGCCAGCGACGCGAGATCGTTTATCCTCATGCTGGCATTTCGCACACGCTCAGTTGGATTAGAGGAAACGTCAAATGTAAGGAGTGTTACGCGCATGCTTAAAGAGTTTCGTTGTAGCAATTGTAATAAGCTTCTTGGTAAGATAGAAGGCAAAGCAGAGATCGTTTGTACACGTTGTAAAACCATGAACAAATACGAAGGAGAGACGCCAGATGTCCTTGTACCAAGAAATCATTCAAGCAGTAATTCAAGCTGAGAGCGAGCGCGAACCTAGTGATATCTTCGCGATTCGAATGGCTCCAAGCGTTTTTCACGAACTCAACTCAGACAAAGAAAATGCCCATCACATAACGTTGGATTTAGAAAAAGGATTTAATATGCTAGACGGCAGAACAATTGTCATTGACCGAAAGATTCAAGGATGGGAAATTATAATCACATGAACCAGAGACCCTAGAGGCCCAGTGTTCGGTACGCTATTACAGGTGCTGAGTGCTGGGCCTTTTTTGTTTTCTACGGTAATCAGGAATGTGGGAGGTGTTATGGTGAAAGTCGCTGAATTGATCGAACGGTTGCAAAAGCATGACCCTGAGTTACCTGTTTATCTTGAAGATACGGAAGGGACTTTCAAACTCGAAAAGGTTGTTTTTTTTGAGCCTCAAAAATGGGGTTGTGCGGACGATGTTAAAGAGTGGCACGTTTCGCTATCAACATCATGAAACCATGGGCTAAGAAGTTTTACAATTCGAAAGCCTGGAAGGACTGCCGCAAAGTCAAGATAGCCGAGGTTCATGGGCTCTGCGAACGTTGCCCGAACCCTGGCTACATTGTCCACCATACAACCTATTTGACACCAAAGAACATCAACGATCCTTGGGTATCGCTTAATACAGCGCTTCTAGAGTACGTCTGCAGAGATTGCCACAACGAGGAACACATGGGCACAGCAGAGCCTATAACGGCTCAGGGAACGGCGTTTGATGAGTACGGCAATCTGATAAAGGTAGGTGAGGGGTTTGAAAGAGATACTGTTTAACTTGAATCAAATGGTTAAGGTGAAGCTTGATCCTACAGGCGTCGAGATAATGCGCAAACGTCATGATGACCTTCACAATAGAGTTATGGCTCGGAATGGGAAAGGCATTGATCCTTTCAAGCTTAAGCTGGATGACGAAGGGTTTACGCCTTTTGTGGCATGGGAGTTCATTCAGATATTTGGTGAGCATGTAAGCATTGGTTTCCAACCGCCTTTTGATATAAACATCAAACTTATTTGTGACTAAGGGAGAGTGGCAAGCTTGAATAAACATTTTTATGAATGTGCAAGGGCTGGTTGTTTCTACACGACTATTGATAATAGGGATGGGTTGGCTTGCCCTGAGTGCAGTGCGGCTTTAATCGCGGTTCGCGAAGCTGCGCGCGGAGAAATGATCAGGAACGGCAAACAACCATTAAAGCAACCGATACCACTCAATACAAAGGCTTCGATTGACGATAAGCTGCAATACTTGGATAGGCTCACAACACTATACGGAACAGTGAAGATCAACGGCATTCATTTGGACATCGCTAACCGCATGGAGAAAGTTTGCGACAGCATCGAGAAGGACTTAGCATTATATGATTTCGATAGCAAAGAGCGGCTTGCAAGAGGCGGTTTCGTATCTACGGCAATAGATATTAATAGCGAGAAGGTAGCTAAGCTGATTGCTGATGCAGTAGCACATGCTCTACAACCTAAATTAGCTAGAGGTGGTTATGTGAAGGGCTTACCCTGTGGTCACAGATCAACGGATGTTGTCATTGGCGAGCCTGATGAATAGGGGTGAGTGAATGATGGGTGGCAGTAAAGATGATTGGTTCCTGTTAATACCTATCCTGTTTGCAGTCGGTGCTTTCGTGGTAGGCGCATGCTTCCTTGCGATAGTAATAGCAATCACATGGGCGCTTATGGGCGTCCTTTTTTAATGCAAAGAAATCGACTAATGCAATCATTTACGCGAAAAATAATTATATTTATTTTTGAAAAACGCTTGACTTTTCGATTTTCCATCAAGGGGGATTAAGGAAATTTTCATCAAAATACCCCCCCCTTTCGACTTTTGGGGCAGGGCTAGGCTAAGACCGCCGCTTCCCATTCAAAAAACGCGCAGGGCGCGCACATGACCCCCCCTACCTAATCACAGGAGGTGAAAAATTTGTCCAAGCCAAAATTGACAGCGGAGCAGCGCGTAAAGAACAAGGCAGCCGGCTTGAAGAAAGCGAGAGTTACAAGGGAAGTAAACCGACTTAGCGCGATATTCGCGAAGTTGAGCAAAGATACTCGATCGGTAGCTGAGGGGCTTATCAGGCGAGCTGCCTATATGCGTGTGACGCTGGAAGATTACGAGAAGGACATTGACTCCGGTGGTTCTGTAGAAATGTTCAAGCAGACGGAGAACGCGCCTACGTATGAACGCGTTCGTCCTGTGGCTCAGTTGTACAATACGCTATCGAAGAACTATCAAACAATATGCAAGCAACTCACAGACCTGTTACCTAAGGACGATCCTTTGATTAATCTTGAGGCAGACGATGGGTTTGATGCGTTCGTCGCTAAAAAGTCTTGATGGAAGGAGGCGGCAGCGATGGGTGCGCTTAGAAAGGAATATCCTTTAGCTCATAACCCAATTCTTGATTACTGGGCACAAATTGAAAACGGGACCGTGACTGTAGGTGACAAAGTTCGCCGAATGTACCGCAAGCTCGCTGCCGACGTCTACGATCAAGATTCCGTTTATGAGTACAGTCCGTCACACGCCAACCACGCCATCGAGTTTATCGAAAACTTTTGTAAGCACTCGAAAGGTAAGTGGGGCGGCAAGCCGATAGACCTTGAACCATGGCAGCAAGCTTTCATAGCTGCGACGTTTGGATTCATCCATAAAATTGACGGGACCCGCAAATACCGCGAGGTCCTTTTAGTTGTCGCCAGAAAAAACGGAAAATCCACCATTGCGTCCGGTATAGGACTGTATCTCCAAATAGCAGACGGCGAGGCAGGCGCAGAGGTTTATGCCTGCGCGACCAAGAAGGATCAAGCAAAGCTTGTATGGATGGAAGCTAAGCGAATGGTTAACAAGTCGCCAGCGCTCAGGAAACGCATAAAGCCGCTAGTGAGCGAATTGGTAGGATTGACCAACGATAGTACCTTCAAACCGCTAGGAGCTGATAGTGAGACGCTGGATGGCTTGAATGTCAGCGGTGCGCTAATGGATGAGATTCACGCTTGGAAGGATAAGAACCTATACGACGTTATTGTCGATGGTACGAGCTCGCGGGAGAATCCATTAATCGTCATGATCACGACGGCGGGTACGGTGCGTGAGGCCGTCTACGATCAGAAGTATAACGAGGCAGAGGACAAGATAAAGCGACTTGATCATGCTTATCCCGACGATGAAGAGGACCCGTACGAACGTTTCCTGCCAATCATCTATGAGCTGGACGACCGTAAAGAATGGGTTGATCCTGCATGCTGGCCTAAAGCTAACCCAGGACTTGGAACGATCAAGAAGGCTGACCAGCTCGCTACAAAGGTAGCCAAGGCCAAGGCAAATCCGAACCTTGTTAAAAACTTGCTGACGAAGGATTTCAACATTAGAGAGACTAGTGCTGAATCGTGGCTCACATTTGATGAAGCGAAAAATGATACAGTTTACGACATTGAGCAGCTGCGCGGTACTTATGCAATCGGTGGCTCTGACTTATCCAGTACAACGGACTTGAGCTGTGCAACATTGCTGGTCATGAAGCCGGATGACCCAACAATATACGCGATACAACAATACTTCATTCCTGCCGACTTGCTTGAAAAGCGAGTGACTGAGGATAAGATCCCTTATGACCTATGGGCTGATAGAGGTCTTGTGACGCTCTGTGATGGCAATAAGATCGACTATAAGGACATCACTGCATGGTTCAATAAAATGCACCGTGAATACGACATAACGCCTATGATTATCGGATATGACCCGTACGATTCGAAGTATTGGACGGATGAAATGACCGAAGAAGGTTTCAAGATGGAAGTTGTCCGGCAGGGTGCTTTAACCTTGAGTCAGCCTATGAAAGAGATGCACGCGGACCTGTCCGGCAAACGAATTAATTATAACAACAATCCGTGCACATTCTGGAATCTGACGAACACGGCGGTTAAATATGACGACAACGACAACATACGCCCGATTAAGGGCAAAAACCAGCGGGCTCGGATTGACGGGGCCGTTTCTTTGTTGATTGCCTACACCGTCCTTTACAACAACATGAACGATTTCAAAGCAATGATCTAGACCATTACGAGCGGGTTCTCGTTATGGTTATTTGTCATGGGGAGGGGGTGAAATTTTGAAAGAGAAACGTTCTTTCTTCCAGATGATATTCGGCGTGAACAGGCAGCCGCCGCGAAATAGCACGCAAATGCAAATGCTCAACAGCTCGCCTATCTTTCATGACTTTTCTGGCGAATCGTACGACAGCGATACTGTGAGAGCTACCGTTGACGCTTTCGCTAGAAATGTCGGCAAGCTTAAACCGAAGCACATAAGGAGAATGGGCGGAAAGATCAAGGAGACTTCCTCAGAAATCGAATGGATGCTGCAAACGCGGCCCAATCGTTTTATGAACGCTTATATCTTCTACTACCGCCTGGCGACTCAATTCTTAATGGCAAATAACGTGTTTGTTTGGATAAGACGCGACGAGAACAACAAGATTGAGGGGTTTTATCCACTCACGTCATCGAACGTCGATTTGGTGAATACAAGCGTAGGAATGGCTGTTAGATTCCGTTTTTACGATGGCAAAGAGTACGTTGCGCCATACGAGGATGTCGTTCATCTGCGGAGATTTTACTTTAATAATGACATGTTTGGCGAGCCTAACCGTACCGCGCTTACTCCGATTCTCAATCTTATCTCGGTGACGAATCAAGGTATAGCTAATGCCGTTAAAACGTCCGCTATGCTGCGAGGAATCTTGAAATTCACTGGGATGATTAAAGATACGGACATGGAAAAGCAGCGGCAAGACTTTCAAGACAAGTATTTATCTGCTTCCAACAACGGCGGTATAGCTGCTACGGACTCGAAAGCGGAATACGTCGAGTTAAAGTCAGATCCTAAAATGATCGACGAAAAACAAATGTCAGCTATGGAAAACAAGGTCCATAGCTATTTTGGCACAAATTCTAAAATTGTTCAGTCCAATTATTCGGAGTCAGAATGGAATGCTTTCTATGAATCCATGATTGAGTCATTCGCGCTACAAATGGGATTAGAGTTTACGTACAAAATTTTCAGTGATCGAGCTCAGGGTCACGGGAATGAAATCTTATTTGAAGCCAACCGGCTGCAGTATGCCAGTAACGATACCAAGGTCAAGATCATTGAAACATTGGTTGACCGTGGCATGATGTCAATCAATCAAGGGCTTGAGGTATTTAACCTTCCGCCTGTCGAAAACGGCGAGAAGCGGATTATGAGCTTGAATTTTATAGATGCAGACAAAGCCAGCGAGTACCAGTTGGGCAAGGTAAAGGGCTCAGCAGAGCCACCAAAAGTGAAAGGGGGTGAGAAGAAGAATGACGATAACGGAGAAACGTGAATTGCCTGACTACAAAGTTGAGATCCGAGAGTCGGAGGAAGGCGTTAGAACCGTTGAAGGTTATGCCGTTAAATGGGACACACTTTCTCAAAAACTCGGATACTGGCGCAGATTCCAAGAACAGTTTAACAAAGGGGCGTTCACTAACTCCCTTGCTAACTTTGACCAGCGCGCGTTGTGGAGTCATGACACGAACCAAGTGCTAGGCAGGACGAAAAATGGAACTCTGCGACTCACTGAGGATGAAGTGGGGCTGCGCTTTGAAATAGATTTGCCTAATAGTCCAATGGGTGACAATGCCTATGAATCTATCAAGCGCGGAGATGTAGATGGCGTAAGCTTCGGCTTCCGGCAAAAGGTAGAGGAATGGGACGAGAAGGACCCTGACAACATCGTCCGCACTGTCAAGGAAGCTGACTTGTTTGAAATCAGTCCTACGGGCTTCCCGGCATACCAGGATAGTGAAGTGGATGTCCGCAGTGAGAAGGACCCGTACAAAACGTACAGCGACGACAAGTTACGCCGTAAGAAATTGCAACTAAAAACTTTGTGTTAATCCGAGGAGGATATTATATATGAACCGTATCCAAGAAATCTTAAATCGTTTGACAGAAATCCGCTCCGCAGTTGATTCTGCTACCGAAGCAGAAATTACAGCATTCGAAACAGAAATTCGCGATTTGAACGCTGAAAAGACTTTGCTCGAAAAACGTGCCGCATTAAAGGGTGGTATCCCTGCAGCTACGCCTCCTGCAGTTGAAAATCCAACTATTGAAGAAAGAGATAAACTGGAAGTAGCAGACAAGTATTCCACGATTGATTACCGTACTGCGTTCATGAATTTCTGCAAAACGGGCGCTCCGTTGGCTGCTGAATACCGTGCCGATGCATTCACGAGCACTACTGATTCCGCGGCTGTAATCCCGACGACCATCGTAGACGAAATCATCCGCAAGCTTAAAACATACGGTCAGATCTTTGATCGCGTACGTAAGCTTAACATCAAAGGCGGCGTGAACATTCCGATCTCGTCGCTTAGCCCTACTGCGACATGGATCAATGAGACAACACCTTCTGACCGCCTTAAAGTACCGGCTAACACTTCGGTATCGTTTAGCTACTATGGCTTAGAGTGCAAGGTTGCTGAGTCGCTACTTTCCGAAACGGTTACACTGGCGAGCTTCGAATCTACTATCATCACTTTGATTGTTGAAGCGATGACCAAAGCGCTTGATGTCGCCATCTTGAATGGCAGTGGCGCAGGACAACCGCTCGGGATTACTTTGGACACACGCGTCCCAGCTGCTCAGATCATCACACTTACATCTGCGGACTTCGTGGCATGGGATTCTTGGAAGAAAAAAGTATTTGGGAAAATCCCATTGACTTACCGTGCAGGCGGTTCATTTATTATGGCTGCCGGTACGTTTGAAGGTTATATCGACGGTATGGTAGACGCTAACGGTCAACCAATCGGTCGTGTTAACTACGGCATCGTCGACGGACCGCAAGAACGTTTCGGTGGTCGTGAAGTCATCTTGGTCGAAGATGATGTTGTTAAACCGTACGATACTGCTGCGACCGGTGATGTTGTTGCTGTGTATGTTAAACTCTCGGACTACGGAATTAACAGCAACATGCAAATGCAAATGTACCGTTGGTTGGATCACGACAAAAACCAATGGGTGGATAAAGCAATCTTAATCGCTGACGGCAAACTGATCGATCCAAACGGCGTTATCATCGTTAAAAAAGGAGCTTAACAACAACGCGCTTCAGCCCATTGGTTGAAGCGCGTATTTTGATTGGAGGTATTTAGATGGCATATCCAGTGGATTTGAAGAAAGTTAAAAGCATTAGGTCGGACGCAGGGACAATCGTTTCAGCTGCAAATCTTGTTGTTCTAGAGATTCCAGCAATTGCAGCGGTGGTTGCTGATACCGCTGGTGTCAAAACTGCGGTAACGAGCACAGCTTCAACGTCTGTCGTTACTACAGGAATTGTTAATCCTGCATGGCCTCGCGCTCTTACTGCTACGGCAGGCGGCACAGCGGGCGACATTAAAGCGATTCAGGTAATTGTAGAAGGGACTAACGCAGCGGGTGACGTGATAACCGAAACGTTACCAGCTTTTACAGTAGATACTGCCGGAACTGTTCAAGGCAATAAAGCTTTCGCGACAATCACTAAAATAACGATCCCAGCTCATGATGGTACTGGAGCAACGACAGCGATCGGATTTAACGAAAAGCTTGGTATTCCCTTCAAGCTTTCGCGCAACTCTGTAATTGCAGCCTATCGTTCCAGTGCTAAAGAAGGAACGGCTCCTGCTGTTGTGATCAATGCGTCGGCGCTTGAAAGTAATACGATCGATCTCAGTAGCGCTTTGAATGGCACAGTCGTACATGTAGAACTGTTGGTGTAAGCCTATGGCGATATTGAGCGATGTAAAAGCAGCCTTGCGAATCAGTGTATCAACAACGTCGTTTGATTCCGAGGTTGTGGATCTCATAGATGCAGCGCGGGACGATCTGCGGCTTGCTGGCACAATTGAATCCAAGGTTAATGATGACGGAGACCCACTGATCAAGCGAGCTATTACAACGTACTGCAAGGCTAATTTCGGGTACGACAATGGCGACGCAGAACGTTTTCAGAAGTCTTATGACATGCTCAAGATGCACCTCACGCTCTCGCAAGAATATACAGCCGAACCTCCGGCGGTGTCGCCATGATGTGGCGGTCGGTCGTCGGATTGATTCCCGTTACTATAGAAAAAAACGAATATAAGGAAAACGTCCCAGTTGACGGTACACCGCGTGAAGTTATGTGCGATGTGAAGTCTGTCGGCGCTAGAGAGTTTTACCAAGCTGCAGCAGTAGGCATGAAACCTGAAATCATTATCGCGGTCCGTAAAGTAGAGTATCAAGACGAGCCCAAATTGCGATACGAAGGCACTGTATATCATGTCGTCCGGACGTATTCTAAAAACGGCGAGGTGCTTGAGCTTACTTGTTCTCGCTTCCCAATGGGGGGCTGACGATGGCTCGTAGACGCGGGTTTGATATTGAAGGCATGGACGAGTTGGTACGAGCAGTTAAAGAGCTCGAAAAAGTCCCTACAAAGGTAGCTGGTAAGGCGGCAAGGGCTGGCGCAAAGATCGCTTTTAAATCCGCTAAAGCCAATGCTCCTGTAGATACCGGAAACCTTAAGGGCGGTCTTGTCATGCGCGCTGAGAAGACAACGAAAAAAGGCAAGAAGGTTTTCGATATTAAGATGGACCCCGCCAAGAATGACGTTTTCGTTAAGGAAACCGCAACGGGCATCCGTTACTATTATCCGTCCTCTCAGGAGTACGGTTATTTTACTGTCAGCGGTCGTTATATTCCTGGCTTCCGATATCTGCGAAAAGCGATCACCGAGAATGAGCGAGCAATTGAAACAGCGATCGTCAAAGTTGGCGTTGAAGAAATAACAAAGGCATTGAGGGCGAGGTGAAACTATGAGTTTCGAAGCGGCTTTGTCGGACGAATTGGAGACTATACCCGACTTGCTCGGCAAAGTGTTTCCGCTATTCGCGCCGGAGCAGGACGATAACAAACAGCCGCTTAAGGCTCCATACGTGCTGTACGAATCAAGTGAAGGGGTTAACGGTAAGACGTTGGGCGGTTTCAGCGCTGACAAAACGGTTAACTGCGAGCTTTACATTCTTGCGACTACGTACCGAGAACTTAAGCAGCTCACTTCCGCAGTCATAAATCTTTTACAAAGCTTCGAGCGTCGGGCCATTGGCTCAGGCGCTCTTTTTATTACCGAGCTAACATATGAGCCGCCAGTGGAGTTGTATGAGCCATTGCCGCGACTCAACAGGTGCAACATCGTTTTCAAAGTACATTTTTAGGGAGGTTTTACCTTGATACAACGGGCATTAGGAACAACTATTCAAATCGGCGCTAATATTATCGCAGGCTTGACGTCCATCGCGGGCTTGGAACTTTCGGCCGAAACAATCGACATTACGACACTTTCTTCATCTGGCGGCTACCGTGAATTTACGGGCGGCTTTAAGGATGGTGGCGAAGTAGGTATTAGCGGTCACTTTGACGCTCAAGATACAAACGGTCAAATTGCCTTGTATGACGCTTTTCAATTGGGCAGCACTAACCCCTACACAATTATTTTTCCTGGGGGTGGCTCATGGACATTCAGCGGCGTAGTAACTGGCTTTACTACAGGTGCGGAGCTTGAGGATACCATTTCCTTCGAAGCTACGATTAAGGTTTCTGGCGCTCCATCGTTTGGCCTTACACAATCCGGCGGTTTGACTGCTCTTGCTGTAACAGGCACAGGCGGCACACTAGCGCCAGCTTTCGCGGCTGGCAACCGTGTGTATAGCTTTAGTGGTGTAACGGCTGTATCGGCAACTGTGACGGCTACAGCGGCAGCACACACACTCAAGCTATATATTGACGGCGTGTACTCGCAAGACCTTGTTACTGGCAGTCCGTCGGCAGCCATTCCGTTGACAATCAACGTCGGTAAACGGTTGACGATCATTGCTTATGAGGCCAGCAAAGCGCCTAAAATTTACGATGTTTCACTAATCAAAACAGCATAATTCACAAGGTCGGAGCGCTCGCGTTCTGACCTTATTTTATTTCGAGAGGAAGATTATAGATGCCAAATAACAATGATGTAGTTTGGATTGAATTGGATAGAAAGCGCGAGCTTCGCTTTGGTCATAAGGCTCTTAAACGAATGCTGGCACTCGGTGAAGCGAGTGTGGAGGAACTGGAAGACGGCACGGAGATGAGCCAAGTTGAGCAGCTAGAGCAAATCGAAGAAATTCTATTCTTTGGCCTTCAAAAAGATGCCAAAGATAATGACGAAACCTTGACGTTGGACATGATGGAGGACCTAATCGACGCGGCAGACTATGACCACATCTTGGAGAAAATCGAAGAAGCTTTCGCAAAAGGGATGGGCAAAAGAACGGGAAACGCACAAGTCCCGAAGAACCGAGCAACACGCCGAGCACAGAAGTAACACCGTTCGACTGGGACGAATCTTTGAAGTCGGCATTCAGGATCGGCATCAAACCAAGTGAGTATTACGAAATGACTCCACATGAATTAAACCTTTGCGTAGAAGTTTTTCTCGGAGTGGAAGAAGCAGCAGCAAAAGAACGGTCGTTCCTGGCTTATATGAATGCAAAGCTTCCTCTTTACAAAAAGTTCCCAACCTTTGAAAAAGCGTTTGGCTATAAAGAAGAAGAGCCGCAGAAGAAAGAACAAACGCCTGACGACATGCTCGCGGTTGCCATGAAATTAAACGCTGCTTTTGGCGGCACAGTCTACTAGGAAGGAGGAAGAATCATGTCACTAGTTAAACAGTTAATGATCCGTGCAGGAGCTGACTTTTCAGCCATGCGCCGTGAGATGGGAAAAGCAAAAAGCGACCTGAACGGGTTTAAGGGCAGCGTGAGCAAGATCGTCGCAGGAATCGGCGTGGCGCTCGCTTCCATCGGTGCAGGGTTTGGGATAAAGTCAGCTCTCGACGATGCGATGAAGTATGAAGCATCTCTGCAGCAAATAAACAGGATGATGCAAACCAGTGCTGGCGAGTTTAAGCAATGGGCCGAGCAAAGCGCTATCGCTTTCGGCATCTCGCGAAAAGAAGCTGTTGAGTATGGCGCGGTATTCTCGAACCTTATCGGCACATTTGCGAACACATCCAAAGAGATCAAGGATTTAACCACGAACATACTCAAAACGTCTGCGGTTATCTCAGGTGCTACAGGCCGCGATATGGATGATGTTATGTTTCGGATACGCTCCGGTTTGCTGGGTAATACAGAGGCCATCGAGGATTTAGGTGTAAACGTCAACGTTGCTATGTTGGAATCAACGGAAGCGTTCAAAAACTTTGCAAACGGCAGGAGCTGGGCGCAGCTATCATTTCAAACGCAACAACAGATCCGGCTATTTGGGATCATGGAGCAATCAGCAAAGAAGTACGGTGAAGAGGTCGCAGTTAATACAGCGTCCAACCTCGGTACGTTTATAGCTGTAATGCGTAACGTCAAACTAGGCGTTGGACAGGCCTTTATGCCGCTACTAAACATCGCCATCCCAATCCTAACTAAGTTTGCGTTAGCTCTAGATCGCGCTATGCAGCTTGTGGCTCAGTTTTCGCAGGCTTTATTCGGCAAAGCGTCAAACGTTAACGCTCAAGCCAAAGCCGCAGCTAAACAAGCAGCAGCAGTTACAGGTGTGGGTGACGCATATAAAGCAGCGGGTAAAAAGGCTAAAGCGGCGGCTGATAATCTACAAGGATTTGACCAGGTGAATAACTTGAGCAAAGAATCTGATAGTGCTTCAGGCGCTGATGCAGACGATGCAACGGCGGCGGGCGGCGGTATGATATTAGATGACTTGTCTATGGGGGGGCTCGCTGAAACAACGTTAGAAGTTACTGCTAAAGTGCAGGAGATGGCAAACAGAGTCAAAGCTGCTTACGGAGAGATGAGGGATTTCATTAAACGGAACTCCGACTTAATCATCTCCTCACTTGCAGGTGTTGGCACAGCTATGGTCTTGGCTTTTGGAGCGGCTAAGTGGACGTCAATTGTCGCAGGCGTAAAGAGCGCCGTAACGATAATCGCTGGTTTGCTAGGCGGTCCTATACTGGTTATCGCCGCCATCATTGCAGCTGTCGCAGCTGCTGTTGCTGCTTTCGTATATTTCTACCGCACCAATGAGAAATTCAAAGGTGTGGTAGACGGCATCTTACAAAAGATTGGTAACACTGCTAAATGGCTTTGGGATAGTGTTCTGGTACCGTTTGGTAAATTCATCGCAGATTCCTTTATTAAAGCTTGGGAAAAGTTAACTAGCACAATAAAGTGGCTGTGGGATAACGTTCTCGTTCCACTAGGATCGTTCATGAAAAAGTTCCACGCCGAAGTAATCGCGCCGCTAGCCGCAATCCTTAAAGATGTGCTGGGTGTGGCGTTTGGATTCGTTAGCGATGCAGCTAAGATACTATGGCAAAACGTTCTTGTACCGATCGCCAATTTCTTCAAGGATGTATTTGGACCAGCGGTTGAGGCGTTGTCAGCCATTTTTAATTTCTTTTGGAAGTATGCAATTAAGCCGTTGGCTGAATATTTCGGCGGCGTGTTCCTATCAAATTGGAAAAAGATCGTGGATATCGCTCAGTATTTATGGGATTTAATGAAGCCTTTTGCTACTTATGTCGGCGGAAGGTTCATGGAGGTATTCCGAATCGCATTTGAAAATATGGGTGATAACATCAACCGCTTCAAAAACTTTGTTGTCAACCTTCTTAATTATGTAACTGATGTATTTACAGGTGATTGGGAGAATAGCTGGGAAGCTGTCAAGGGTGTGTTTACACGGGTGTTCAATTCACTTGCTAACGCTGCTAAGGCTCCGCTTAACGCTGTTTTAGACATGATAAATAAAGCTATCGACGGGATGAACAAACTGACATCTGTTGATATTGGTGGTAAAACAATCGGCATTACAATCCCTAAAATTCCTAAGCTCGCTCGAGGTGGGATCACCAAAGGTACAACCAACATGGGCAACTATGTTGCGGGTGAAGCTGGTGCCGAAATGATCGTGCCACTTGAAAATACATCATTTACGGATAAGATCGCAGCAGCTCTTGGTTCTGCTGTCATGACTGCTATGAGTTTGGCACAAGGACAAGACAAAGGCGACACAGTAATTCAACTTGATGGGGTATCGGTAGCGAGAGCACTTCACCAATATACAGCAGCGGAAAATAAACGTATTGGCGGTTCTATGATAACTACGTCATAAGGAGGGGTAAGGTTGGCACTTTTGAAAATAAACGGAGTAGACATGCCTACTCCCTCCAAATACACACCAGGATTAAAAGACGTTGGGGAATCGAAGCGTAACGCTCGTGCTTCCATGTTAAGGCAGATCATTGCTAAGAAAATTACATTTGATTTATCGTGGACCTATTTAAACGCAGAGGACACAGCCAAGGTTTTAACCGCTGTTGATGCTGCTTCTTTTGTAGTCACTTTTCTTGACCCAAAAACAAACACATTTAAAACATTATCTTTTTATGCATCCGACAGATCGTTAGAGATATTGGATTTTATCAACGGGGTTGCGCGGTACAAAGAATTGAAATTTACAATAATTGAAATGTAGGTGAGCGCATGTATCCAGTATCACAAGATTTTAAAGATGCGATTTATGCGCCAACCATGCAAACGACAGGCCGCGTGACTTTTAATATATCTGACGTTACAGCAGCGGGGGACGTTAACGGCATCACTACAACAACGGAGCAGGCGTCAATCAGCTCCAAAGCTCAGATCAATAACGATATAAGGACCAGCAGCCACAACCTCGCTACGCTCGAACAGGACCGTTTCAAATTGGACGGTTCTTTTTCTTTTCCTGATGCAGCAGTTGCTAACAATGGCGAGGTTGGTTTTGTGTCGAGCGCTCTTTGTGGAGCTGATGGCGTATTCTCGGTACCGCAAGTAATCACAATTACATTCGGCAGTCCGCACACTAGCGCGGGGCTAACAGTAGCTTTTGACCAGCGCAATGACGAGTGTGCTACAGACTTTACAGCCAGCGCCTACGACGCTTCAAACGCCCTGATACAGACCGTTAATGTAACAGGAAACACACTGGCTTTATGCGCCTTATTCGGTCGGTTAGAGGGCTACAAAAAGATTGTGCTCACTATCACCAAGTGGAGCGCGGGCAACCGCAGGGCGCGAGTTCTTGAGGTTGACTTCGGGTTTCTTGCTACTTATGACGACGAAAAACTTATCAGTTTTAACATAATGGAAGATATGGATATGACAAGTGGTTCACTTCCGTCACCCGAATTCCGTTTTACCGTCGATAACTTCAACAGGGCGTTTAATATCCTTAACCCTGATGGCTATGTTAAATACTTGCAGCAGCGGCAAGAAGTCATTGCGGAAATTGGCCTAGTGCTACCGAATGGCGCGGTTGAATACGTCCCACTAGGTAAGTATCTGCTGTGGGATTGGACGAGCGATGAAGGATCGTTTACCGCTTCTTTTTCAGCTCGAACAAACCTTGATTTGATGGCAAACTTTTTCACGGAGAATACATCACCTTCACCTCAAACGCTTGCTCAGGTTGCGACTACGATATTCAACTATTGCGGCATTAGCAATTACCACTTGGACTCTGCACTTAGTGGCATTGTTACAAATACACTTGTCAAGAATACAGACTGCCGAACAATCATCCAAATGATCGCCATTGCTGGGTGCTGTAATCTGTACGTTACCCGCGACAACGTAATCACGCTTAAGCAAGTCTCGTTAGGAACGCCAGTTGATAGAGTCGACTTCGACAACATCTACAGCGAGCCCAAGATTGAGCTAGAGCGCGTTGTGAAGCAAGTTGATGTAACGTACTGGACTGACCTTGAAACGTCTGTCGTAGCGACTGTGACAGCATCAGGCGTCGACATTGGCGATGTGCTGAAGCTCGAAGGCAACACGCTTATCAACACATCAGCACAAGCTTCTTCCGTTGCCGCTTGGATCATGGATCAGAAGCAATACAGAGCTAAATATTCTATAAATTGGCGTGGTAATCCTGCGATGGAATTAGCAGATGTAATAGCCATCGAGAACACCTACGGCGGCGATATGACGGCTATGATTACCAAAACCGAACTGACATACCGTGGCTATCTTGAAGGCAGAACAGAATCCCGCGGGGGTGTTAACTAATGCCATGGATTGCTCCCAAACTGGATTGGCTGCCGACTGACTCAATTAATGCTGCTGACTGGAATCGCATCGAGAACAACATTATAGAGCTTGTCGCTTACCTGAACAGCATCCAGTACACAACGCCCACAATGACAACAGTCACGAACCGGACGCAGACGTATGTCGATGTGCTATCCAGCATCAACCGCATCGAGAATAATCTTGATTCAGTACGAGTTGCATTCCTAACACCGCCTGATTACGGACCCAAGGAAACATGGGTTGTCGGAAAGGGCTTTTCTTATTTAGACGCCGTACGCCTAGAACAAAACATCAAACTACTAATGGACTACGGTCTACTAGTCTTTCAGAGCTTTAGATATTGCGGAGCAACAGTTTGCGGGGATCAAGGGGTGATAATCTAATGGCTTTTACGCCTATGACATGGCTAGACAGAGCAGTACAACACGCAAAAAGATACATGATTAAAAGCAACGGCGGGAGCGCTAAGAACCTCATACCGCCATTTAACGAGGGTTGGACGCTCCACGAAAACACTCGGATGCGGCAGGCTAATTTTGTTGGGAAGGTGAGTGGTAGTACTGCGGTAAACCCGCATATTACAAAAGCGTCGTCCACATCATCAGTCTTACTTGCGCCATCAGTTTTTAGTTACGAGCTAGCAACTGCCGAAACTAACAGGCTGTCAACACTGGATGGAAACCTGTACACGACTACGAGTTTAATTAACGGATCAATCGTGCAAAATCTATTTTCCTTTAATCTCATAGAACACGTAATCCGCAATTATGGAGTCGGCGTCTTTGGCTCTGCTATTACAACTGCGGAGCGTGTGGCTTGGCTTAAAGCGAACATTTCGAAACTTACGTATAACTGGTACGGCTTTGGCTCAGGACCCGCTGGAAACAAAGCATATTTTTCTCGCTGGTTACACACGTCTGCGAGTTGGCAAGCAATGTCCAATCACGCTAGCGGAACCGTTAGTAAATTGACTCATACTGAAACGTCTTCTGCATCAATTAGCGGAAACCAATTGATCGGAAATGACGGCTTCTTCCATTTCTTAGCCTACGCCGACGCATCAAACGGCACGATAGCATCAACGATCAACACAGATTTCGTCGAGTTGGAAATCTACATGAAAGAGGGCAGCGTACCGCAGGATGACTATACGCTGACGCTTAATGCTACGGCGGCTACTCAAGCGTCCATCCTAGATGTGTCGTGTTTACCGAATCAACAGTATGCGTTCAATAATTCTGTGAACACAGGCGTAACGAATATACGAACTTTAGATTCTAACAAATCCATAATTTCATCAAAATTCAGTTATACAGGCGTTTCCGCGAAGACCTTTACTACAGAAAGTAACGCTGCGTATATACGAATTGAAGTTTCAAATGTGGCGGCAGGCAATTTCAACTTTGCTAATCTTCAACTCGAACTAGGCTCAGTAGCAACACCGTGGGCTCCAATGGAGCGATACGAGATAACCCAATCGCCAGGCATCGTGACGCAGGCAGGGACGCCGATCAATGCGGCAAATATGAATAGGTTGGAGACAGGCTTGCAGGCTGCTGCAGGGATAGCTGATATAGCTTTCGACAAGGTAAATACAAAGATTCTAGCTGCTAACACAAACCCTAATACCGTTACAGCAAACGGCAAATATGACTTGACGAGCAATAGCGCAAACATGCCGCCAGCAATAGGTAATCGCATTTATCTAGAAGTTACAGGGTATTTTGACGGACAATATACAAGACAAATAGCTTATGAGTTCTTTGCTAATCGCGTATGGACTCGAACTCAAGACGGCGGTTTAGGATGGACTACTTGGACTCAAATAAGTAATGAAACAATAACTCTTCCCCAAAATACTAATCTTAATACAATAACTGAGGACGGCAAGTACTTTACGTATAATTCTGTAAACGCCCCTATGACTGGCGTTTCGGGGTACTTAACAGTAAGTCGTTACAATGATGTAACCGGATACTGCGCGCAACAGTTTACTGAATGGGGCACTCCCATGGTTTGGTCGCGCGTTTGTGTTAATGGTTATTGGTCAACTTGGACGCCTCTCCACAAAACATACATCACTCCAAGCGATACGGTGATACTATCAGCACCTACAGAGAGAGCTTCTACGGGTACGATAAAATCTTTCAGAGTTAAACACCCTGGTATCTACCGCCTAAAAGGAGAAATGCGCGTCAGCAGCGGCAGTTCGGGTTTTGATCTTAGATTTGGGGCTAACAACGCAGGTAATCTTACAGCCGACCAAGTTCCTGGGGCTTCTACATCTTCAACGAGCTACGTGGCGTTCTCTTTAGACTTTGTTGCGATTGAGAATGGGATGTTCATCGTTTATGTATCGGGCGCCTCGTCTTTATACGTCAGAAATGTCACTTTATGCGGAACAGAAGTATTTGATAATCCTAACGCTGCTAGCGTTTTAACGAACTAGGAGGGATGTAAATGTTATTAGTAGAGTATTCAATAGAAACAGGAGTGCTAATTAGTGCTTCTATGGGCGGGGTCTCCATCCCTGAGCTTCCCGAAACATCTGCCAGTTGCATCATAAAGGATGAGGATAAAGCTAGAGTAATTTGGTACTCACACGTAAATGGCGGCACAGTCATAATCACAGTTAACGCAAAAGGCGAGTTTTTGTCTGCTGAGATCGAGGTTGTTACACCGCCAGCGCCCGAGCCACCGAAGTCACCGGAGCAGGAACGCATTGAACAGCTGGAAGCGGAGTCTGCTGATCTGTGGTATGACACAATGCTTAAAGATGCAAGGATATCTGAGCACGACACAGATATAGCGGATATTTGGTACACAATCATGACTGGAGGTGTTGGAGCATGAGTGCATGGTTTGATCGGATTAAAAAGTTTTATGACCGCAACCTTTGGACATTGGAGCAGGTTAAGGATGGCGTACGGACAAACACGATCACGGCAGAAGAATATTTACTAATAGTCGGAGAGGCGTTTGAAGCATGAACGAACGCGAGCTGACTTATTGCCGCGTCGATCAATGGCATGCTGCGGGATATACAGGCAAGGGGATTAAGATAGCGGTGCATGAGGTTGCAGCCAGCACCTGTAAAAACCTCGCGCGTTGGGGTGGTAAGGTGTTGGACCCGTTCGAAGCGCGCTTTACTGGCAATGTGGACGGTCATTGTCAAAACGTTGTCGACACGCTGCTACTCGCCTCTCCTGACGTTGAGGTCCATCTTATGGGGCGTGATTGGCTAGCGAATCTACAGTACTGCATCGACAATGGCATCGACCTGTACAATTATTCCGGTACCGGCAGCTATAGCACAGCAGAATTTAATGTACTTGAGCAAAAGGCACTCGACGCGGGTGTCTTTTTTGTTTGTTCTGCTGGTAACGATGGAGCTCAGGCAGACAGCTTAACAGGATTTTCCCGAAAGAAAACGTGGCTGTCGGTTGGCGCTGTTCGGTGGGGCACTTATAACGGATTTACTGGACCGCTTTCTAATGGTTATTCCTCTTGGGATCGTTACGGCGATGACCTCGACGTGTGCGGCTTTGCGGACGGTCTGCAGATACCATCTGAGCTCTTTGCTGACAAGCTAATGGGTGTATCGGGTACAAGCTTTTCGTGTCCGTGGGTTGTTGGTTTGATCGCGTTGTGGAAGCAGAAGTTTATTAAAGACAACAAACGGAAGCCGGCATTCTCCGAGACATTCAAATTTGCAATAACTCATGCAGAAGACATCGAAGCTCCTGGTTACGATCAAAAGACAGGTCACGGCGTACTGCGGCTGCCTGAGATCGTCAAAGAGCCCGTATATGACATCATTGAGATGTGGGCAGGCAATACGATGGCAAAGGTCAACGGTCAGTCTCATGTGCTGTATGCTGCACCACAGCTCATAGCAGGGCGTAATCTTGTCGGTCTGCGGGACGTAGCCGAGCTTACGGGCTGGCAAGTGGATTGGGACAACACAGCTAAAAAAGTGACCCTTACGAGGGAGGTGAGCCAGTGAGCCAAGAGCAGCAATTAACTGATATAGCAGCAAAAGTTGGAAGGGTACAGGTGCTGCAAGAGGTGGGGGCGAAAAACATAAATGATTTGACCACGACTGTACAAAGGCTAGTCGATAAGTTAGAGGTCAATAATGACATCTCCCGCGAAGCACTAGACAAAGCCAAGTCAGCACACCATAGATTGGATGGCATCGACAAGATCATTTTTTGGGGCGGCACCACGATCATCGGTGCCATTGTATTATCCGCTATTACAATCATAGCAAATGGCGGCCTAGTAAATTAATTTGAGAGGGTGATCATTCATGGATATTTTACAACCTTACGTAGATACAGTTGTACAGGCTCTTATTGGCTTGCTAGTGACGTTTATTATCGGTGTCATCGCTATGTTGCAAGGTAAGGTTAAGACGTGGCTAGAGACTCGTACCACGGCTCAGCAACGCGAAGTCCTGCATCGCATCGCCGGTGAGGCTGTTGCTTTGTTTGAGGCAACGATAGGCAGCGGCAGTGGACGAGCTAAACTTAAGGCAGCTGAAGGCTACGTTATTAATCATTTAGCTAAGATTGGTTCAAGCCTGACTGCAACGGAGATTAAAGCGGCCATCGAGAAAGCGGTCGCTGATTACAATGCAGGAGTTGGTAAAAGTGGCTAATTGGGATTACGACAGCAACTACCGCCTAACCAGTCCGTTTGGGATGCGAGATCATCCTATCAAGATGATTCCAATATTTCATCGTGGTGTCGACTTGGTTGTTACGCCCGGCAATGGTCCTTTATATGCCTTTGTAGCCGGTACAGTCATCTATGCAAAGCAGGGTATTCCTGGTATCGGTATACCCGCCGAGATGGGGATCGTCGTAGCAATTAAAGATGACAAAGGCTACCTGCACTTATACGCACATCTCAGCGCGGCTGTCGTTAAAGTGGGTCAGCAGGTGTTACGCGGACAGAAAATCGGCAATCAGGGTACTACAGGTGCAAGTACGGGCAATCATTTGCATTATGAGATCCGGAAAACAGCTTCTCCGAGCTTCGGGTGGACCGTTACAGAGGCGGGAGTTGTCGAGCCTACCAAATACCTGCAAGACTATTACAAAGTAGCAGCGCCAGTCGTGGAGCCGCAGAAGGAGGATGAGGATAAATTGGAATTGACAAACAATCAATGGGGTCAACTCGACGTTGCGGTGCAAAGCCTGCTCGATAAAGGGATTATCACTGATAAGGCATGGGCTGAAAAGGTTAAAAGCAAGAAGCTCACTCTGTCGGAAATATCTTGGCTCAATACGATCGTGCTGTCTCGCAAATAAAACGAAAGCCCCTGACCTTAATTGGTTGGGGGCTTTTTTTGTTCTGATAATTGTTTATTTTCTTTCGCCCTCTCGTAGAATGCTTTGTAAATATTCCTCTTATTTACTTTCTTGCATTCGCTGCTACAAGTCGTGCTACCGTTAACTGGTTCAAACTCATTCCCGCATATGACGCAGTGATTATCCCTAATACGCCTTTTTAGGTTGCGAGTTGGGTTTATTTGATCTTTATTAGCGTGATAAACAGGTAAAGCTGTTTGTCGGTCATACTCTGCGTTATGGATAGGTTGGCACTTAGGGCAAAAACGTTGCAATCCACCCTCGACGGTATAGGGTTCGGAGCAACGCTCACAGGTGTCGATGCTTCCGATCGGGCGAGTTAACCCTCTTCGTTTGCGTCTCCTGTACTCTGCATTTGTTAACTTGGCGCGTTCCGTCCTACAAGGGACACAATAGTAAGCGCGAGGGCCGCCCTTGAAAGAGCAACTGCACTCGCGACATGTTCTATCTTGTAGCAAATATATTGACCTCCTCAAATCAGGCATTTTATTATGTTTGTTCCTCAAACCTATTTTTTAACCAAAGTGGCCGCCCCTCGAACATTGCATCTGGACGCGTGAATCGCTTTTCTTTACCACGGTAACGCGATTCCAACATCGCTAGAGCTGTTTTAGTTACGTTTTGCCGCGTAGTGCCAATTCGTTCAGCGATCCACGCAGCTCCAACGTATTCAAGGGGCGATATTACTCCCCCAAGTCGTCACTCCAAGTTTGGTAAAAACCGCCGCCTATGATTTCTAGGACTTCATCCTCTTCCGATGGACGGACACCACACCAGCGCGCTGTTGTGATTTCTTCGCCATTCAAAGATTCAATAGTGATATTTTGTTGAGTGTAATTAATGCCAGCCTTTGCAATTTCTTTAGCTTCCTGTAAGTCAGCAACGCTAACTTCTTCCGTGATTCCAGTGTTGTAGTTGATGATGTAATTTTCCATGTTAATGATCTCCTTTGTCCTCATCCGGTGTCCGGCTTATTGGTTTTTCGCGTCTCTTGCTGTTGATATAAATATATCACGATAGGTTACCTAATGCAACCGAACACATACGAACATGGAGTGAACAATAAAAAGACCGCTAAGTGTCCATCTTAGCAGTCGTAGAGTTTTTATATCGTTTGTGGAAATAGGCATAACACTCTGAACAATGGTCCGATTCAGGACGGTCTTTTTCTCCGCCGCATTGTAAGCAAACTCCTAGTGCTATTCTACGTTCGCGACGTCTACGTCCCGACTCTCTATGTCTGCATGTATGGGAGCAGTAGGATTTTCGTGGACTGCATTTATTAGTACAATCAGAAGCTTTGCAAATATTTAATTGCTCCTCAAGTTCTTTTGCTATTTCCCACAAATGCTTTATTCCATCTGCTTTTAACCTAATAAATAATGTTCGAGCAGAGGGCAAACCTTCGGTTTTCAAGACTTCGATTAATTCCATGTATTCTATTTCGCCATACTTCTTCCTTACAAAAATGAGCGCGTTTTGGATTTCTTCATCTTTTATCATTGGGCGTGACTCATTATGTGGGAGACCAGCCAGTCTCCTGAGATTGTTGATACCATCAAAACGCGTGTTGAATATGCTGTAATTAGGGATTTCATCGGATTCATTTAAATCACTAATTTTTGCAGGATATCCGAGCTTATCTGAAAGACGCCTGTACATTGCTATTAACTCTTCATCAGTTTCAGTTGTGGTGGAAATTGGAATTTTTGCTTTTAATAAAAAATTGTTCCAACCACCCATGCGGACAGCTAAATAAGCTCCGGAAGGGAAGTTGAACTCTTTTCTAATTTTCTCGTATTCCTTCTGTTTTATTAAGGGATACAACTGCGGACGGACTAGATCAATTAGCTCCTGTTCTGATAAGTTGGCGTAATCAGGAGCCCTTCGTGGGTTAGGTTTAAATCCAGCAGCGATTAAAGCATTGTTCCAGCTCCCAAATCCATTTGTATATAAAGTAAGGTTTTCTATATCCTTTATCCTAGGCGTTCGCCCAAGATCTTTTGCCTTCTGTTTTAATTCATGTTTGAGTTCTTCTTTGGTTTTGTTGTAGTAAACCGTTTCTTTTCTCCTCATTCACAACTACCCCGAATCTAATTATTGTTAAATAAAATATAGCATGACAGGCTTGAGCAGTAAGCAAGAACAGAATGGGAACGAATTGTTAGATTATAAAAAAAGCCCTCACTGACCTCGCGGTTGGTGGGGGCTTTCGTGTGATTAGCAGGTTATTTTAATCCAGCCTGAGCTTTAGTTATTAATTTGCCGCCCTGAAACATGAGTTGTACGTTAGCTCCCAAACTGCCTTTACCATCATAAGTATAAGCCGCTGTGTGAAGTTCCTCGCCCACAGTTCCGGATTCGACTGAGAGTTCGCCTTCTCCTATAAGTGCAAATACATCCTCGATGGTCATTCCAACCTCAAGTGATTCGAAATCAGCTTTTGTAATCTTTCCGCTTGATGAAGCAGGAGATGAGTTACTGCATCCAACTAAGAGAGCTAGTCCTATGACTAATATTAATATGAGTTTTTTCATTTCTCTATTTTCCGACCACGATGTCATTAAAACGGAATTCTTCATAATTAGGTTGTACTAGGATATTGATTTTTGTTGGATTGGCAACAGGCGGAAAAAACAATACCGATTTAGCTGTAACGCCTGGTTCTAAGCTGCCAGAAGCATTATCGACGCCAGTATCATAGTATCTGTCGAAGTTAAACATGGTGTCGTAGTCGTATTGTTTACCGTTAGATACTATTTTCGAAAGGCTTTCTGCAGGAGAGACAGCCTTGTCTGACTTGTTTATATAGGTAACATAAACCTTAAGCGAGTCCGCATCCTGAGTAACCTTATTAATCGTGACAGTCACCTTACCAATGGTTTTCGAGTTATTGCTAGCTGGCGTTACTGTAGTTCCTTTTGACGTCACCGTTACTGTGTTCGTCTTTGAATCCAGGTTAACAGTCGCTCCAAGCAATTCAGCGGCTGCGCGAAGCGGCACATACGTTACTCCGTTTTGTAAGATTGGATCAACCTTTGCAACTGTGCCGTCAACGACTAAAGTCATCTTCTTGGCAGCGGCATAAGCTCCAACTCCTGCGGACGCTAACATTAATGATACGACTAATAATGACAACAATAATTTCTTTTTCAATGAAACCCCTCCTAGTAAAATATAGTTAGATGATACTATATACTTCCAACTATTACTATTGGTTTCGGAAATCATTCCCAAAAATCATCAGCCCGAACGTCGTGACCTTTCCTGCGTAATGCGCTTATAACCTTTTGTTTCGTCTCAGGATAAGGATTCCTATACGTTTTCCCGTCGCATAACTTTATCACCTCGTTCCGGCTCAAGTTCGCAGCTTCCTCTAAGTCCCGCTGTTTCAACCCGATCTTATCAATAAACTTCCCCAACAGACTTCTCGGTTTACCTAGTCCCATTATGTTCACACTCCTTTATATTAGAAGTGTGGACAACTCTATGAAAATTTATTCCAAAACCGTAGACATTTTTGACAAGCTATGCGCCATAGGATAGCTCATAACCGATTACTGCACTACTTAATTTGCAGTTTTCGACACGAGGGAGAGTGGGTGCTCAATGGTCATTTTGGTGCCAGCGATGAAAATATTAGGAATTGCGATTGCGTCTGATATGGCAAGTCGGTTTATGGAGGAGCGTGGGCATGGTGGGAAAGTGGTTTTCGTCAAGGTCGTCGCTCATGTGGCATGTGCTTACATTGTTTTGGATTTGTTGCGGGGTGTGCTGCGTCATGCTGCTCATATATTCGGTGTAGTGCTATGACTCGCACGGGTAAATTATCAGATGTCATCGGTTGGGGATTGGTAATAATTTCTTTTTTAGGCGGCGCGTATATTTGTTGGATTTTTGGGCACACTGTCGTCCGCCCGCTTTCTCACTTCATCCTTTTCCCCTTCTCCTAATTTTCCGTGCTTCGAAACAAAAACAAACTTTCGCGTTATTTCGGCATTATCGCTTGTATTAATGCGGTTATGCTAATGCACTAATTACTAGAGTATCAACCGCATTAATTACAGCAGTAGATTAGGGGGATTGGTATATGATGTTCATTGGCACTAGTGCAGTAGTTGCGGCCAAGGTAGCAGGGATTGTGGCAAGCACTTACGTAGCTTGGACGACATACGCAACCATGCCCACAACGGAGCTGAGGCGAAACATCATGAAAGCTTTTCGAGCTGGGGAGCTGGGCAAAAAGGTTAAGCGTGGTTGGGGCAAGAATGCTAAGGACGTCATTCTGCACCCGACAATACAGCGGGTGAGTGTGTCACTGGATCATAAACAAGTGGTGTTCACCGTTCCAACAGGGATGAATCCGAAAGAGGTTTATGAGCATGATTGGTTGTTCCAGCAAGTTTTCGGTGAGCACATCGAGCTCAGCGGAACCGTTAAAACATTTGCACTAAATGTATACAATGAAGGCATATCGATATTTGCTTACAACGACGAGGAAGCAGCTGCAGCATGCAAAGGAATGGTACTACCGATCTATGTGGGACGCAGCCGCACTGGTCCGATTGCTTATGACATGACCGAGCACCCGCATCTACTCATAGCCGGCGAAACGGGTTCGGGCAAGTCGGTAGAGCTGCGTTCTATCCTGGCAACGTTGATCCGATTGGCTGGTGATCGGTTGGAACTTTATGGGGGAGATCTTAAACGTTCGGAGTTTCATTTGTTTCGAGGTATAGCTAATGAAATAGTAAACGACGCACCAAACCTACACCGGATATTGCTTAAGCTTAGAAAGGAAATGCAGAAGCGTGGCAGCTTATTGGATCGTGAAGGGCTGGCGGATGTGGTTGATCTGCCTGACAACTTGCGACCGAATTATATTGTTGTAGCCATCGACGAAGTGAGCTTGCTGCAGAAGCATGCCTGCATGGAGATAATCGAAGAGATAAGCGCCATAGGTCGAGCTCTCGGCGTGTTTCTTATTTTGTCCATGCAACGTCCGGATGCGGATGTACTTGACGGTAAGCTTAAAAATAACCTTACGGTCCGTATGGCTTTCCGACACGCTGACGAAATAAATAGCCGCATCACACTCGGTAGCGGAGAAGCAGCTCACATTAAGCAGAGTCAAAAGGGTTTGATGATTCATAAGCTCGATGGGTTGCGCTTCGTGCAGGCTCCACATTTGGATTTAAAGCAGGCAAGAGTATTGTTGGAGCCATACAAAAGGGTAGAGGATGAAATGTCACAGGAGGTCGCACAAGGGCTAGATGATGAGGATTTTGAATTGGAGGTGCTACCGTTTTGATTGCGCGGGATAAAGCTATTGTTGCTGACCTTGAAAGGTTCCGCTGCTTAACGCGCGACGATGTAGCGGAGCTCCATTATGGTCATGTCAAAAATCCGATTACGGAAGCTAATAAGACGTTGCTGCGGTTACGGAGGGAGGGGCTTGTAACTGTGTCGAAAGAACGTCGTAAGTACTTATACTTCCCGCAGCATAGCATTAAGAAGGACTCACAAAAGATAGGGCACTTCTTAGCGATTGCCGACTTCTTTAAGCAGTTGCGCCGGCACGAAGCGCCTCGTATCTTTCAAGTCGAACCGAAGATAGGAGGGAAGGGACTGCCAGAGCCTGATGCATTCGCTATATGGAAAGGGGCGCCGTTTTATATTGAGATCCAGAACAGTGCGTTCACAGAGAAGATGATCATCGACAAAATGAATAGATACGAACAACATTATCTGACTGGCGAATGGGAAAAAGCAGAGTGGCAGCCGCAGCTGAAGAAAGTGTTTCCTTATGTTTGGATCGTTGGGGCACAACGTTTTGATGTTGGGATGCGATCATTTAAAGTTTTTCAAGGTGGGGCAGAAGAGATGGTTCAGAGGTTTGTTAAATAAGGAGCTTCTATTGTCAATCTTTACAAATTATTATTCGACATTAAGCGACAGCAATTCTCGAAAAATAATTATACAATGATGGCATTCGTTAAGTAGTACTTAACAAAAATCTCGAGGGTGAGTAGAAAATCTACTCATTCCTGTTACTCCGTCTCTTACCGATATTTAGCACATAAAAATCGGTCACTTGACACTCAAGGAGGTGAGCTGCATTAATAGCGAATTCAAGTGACATATAAGCTTCACCGCGTATTAATTGAGTCACAAAGGCGCGTGAACAATCCATCTTTCCTGCGAAAGCAGCTCGTTTCATACCTCTCTTTTTGAGCACATCGAGTAACAGGCATTCCCCAAGAAGGAACGCCATTTTGATCTCCTTTCATGTTGGTAGTTGTTTGTAAAATTAAGAACGTATGTTCGGTGAATAAAAATGGAAAAGATGTTATAGTAGTAACATAAGTATGTAACCATAATACACCAACTGGGAGTGAGTGTCATAGGCAAAGTAGAAGTTGATTTAATATTGTATGTTGAACGATTAGGAATCGGCGATAGAAGCGTTGTCCTTGGTTTAGTTAATCAAAAAAAAGAAACGACTAGCCTTTCAGTCGTTTCTCAGCTCGTAGATAATCAAGAATCCTTTTAATCGTTTCCTCATCAATGGATTGACCATCAACTTTGAAGTTGTATTTTTCTAATAATTGACTGTCTGAAAGTTCGATATCTTTATTCAACTCCATCTCTGGATCAACAGGGGTGGAGTTTTCTGTTTTACCAAGCAAATAATCAGTAGAAGTATGCAGCAAATCAGCCAATGAATTAAGAACGTTGCTTGGAGGAGTGACCTTGCCGAGCTCGTATTTAGATACGTTTTCGCGAACGACACCCAGCTTCTCCGCTAGATCAGCTTGATACAGCCCCGATTTATTGCGTAACGCACGAATTCTCTCGCCGGTCAACTTACTCATGTTATTGTCCTCAGCCATGATTTAGAACACCTCGAATAAATATATTTTGAAAACCCATTGACGGACTTTAAAAGTCCATGCTATATTATGGATGTGCTTTAGAAGTCCGCAAGTAATATGCAAATAAATACGAAAGGAGGTATGTTATATGGCTCGAAGAAAAGCCGCCCCTCGTACTATTATAAAACGTGATCGATTTAAGGAATTACGTTTACAATATGGACAAACTCAACGCTCTTTATCCATTGTGCTTGATATTACCGAAAGCTTTGTTCGTGAACTAGAAAGCGGCCGATCTAATCCTGAGATCACATTCGCATTCAAAGTTGCTAAATATTTCAACACAACTGTTGATGATGTATTTCAAGACCTTGCGAACTAATAGCTTAATAGCGATATTACGATATATCCCATCTCACAAATAGGATTATATCACCGCTAATATAATTAGCGCAACGGAACGTGTGTTCTGTTTACATTTATTAGGTTAGTGATGTTACAAGTAATATCACCACTACACGAAAGGGAGATGAAAATGAAGAAGTTAATCGTAAATGAATTGCTGCCTATATATGAAACTGATGCAGGCGAGAAGGTTGTTGACGGTCGCGAGCTTCATGAGTTTTTGGATGTCAGTTCTAAATTCGCTGATTGGATAAAAAACCGAATCACTAAATATGGATTCGCTGAAAACGATGATTACGCAACGGTTTCTAAAATTTTAGAAAGCGGTGGCAAATCGATTGATTATGTTTTAAAGCTCGATATGGCTAAGGAACTCTGTATGGTTGAGAACAACGAGCAGGGCAGCAAAGCTCGTAAATACTTCATCGATATTGAAAAACGATATAAACAGCAAACCATCAATACATCTCTACTCAGCCCTGAAATGCAGATGTTCAAAACCATATTCGACGGCGTTGCTAGAACGCAACTTGAGCAAGCAGAGGATAGGAAGGAGCTTGAAGCAGTTAAATCCCGTGTCGATACATTGACCACCAACTTAACCGCAGCACCTAATCACACAGCAGTTGTCAAGCGAGTTGACGAATACGTCCGCTGGACTCGGTTAGGCCATAACGAAGTGTATAACCGCATTTACGACATCATGCAGGCTAAGCACGGCATCGACGTTCGGCAGCGAGTTGAAAATGAACGTGTCCGTATCAATGATGCTTACTTCGATAAGACGGGTAAATTTTACGCGGTTAGCACTCTCAAACAGAAGGTGAACGGCATTGATGTAATGGTGCGCATGGGTGTTCTGGACAAGTTCAATGAAATTTTGGTTGGACTGCTTGCCAAGGAAAAGGAAAACTCTCTTCCACTTTATTAGAAGAAAGGAGCAGCACTATGACAACAGCTGAAATTGCTGCAAAGATGATTGCCGCAGCAAAGCGCGATACCAAAACTTTTGGAGAGGCGTTAATCAATCTCGGACCTGCGTCTATCGAAGTCGCACCGATGGGAGATTGGCCTGCTTTCGATACGGCAATGCAGACGCTCATGGCAGAGATGAAGGCTCAGCCACACGGAGGTGCTCCGGCATGTACTACATCTCTAAAGTAGGTGGCGCATGGCCTGCCGAATATTACGAGTACATGGTCCCAAAAGACACCACGCGCCCATCGCAGCATCGCTCAGCTACACGGTACGTTAATCGTCGGCTTCCACTCGGACACCGCACACGTGGCGATGTGGGGCTAATCTAATCGAGAGGATGAGCTCTATGAACAAGCTAAATAAGCACCGCGAAAACTTTCTTGTCTTAGCAAAATTCGAGAAGCGTTTAACAGACGCTGGTCGCCCTAAGATCGCTGCCTTTGTACGTAAGCAGTCACTTATCCAGTTAAACAAGATGGTTGTGGCGCAGGCTGCAATGAGTCGCTATGTCTAACCGCATATCGGACGAGCTGCTTGATTATCTAGCTGATTGGTTTGTTAGTCAAAAGATTTGGCACCTGTATCGAATTACGCTGGAGCAGTTTATTGATGGCTGGCAGCAGGGGTATTGGAGGGATTGGGCTTGATTCCGCCAACGCGAAATCACGTACCCTTATTATTTTTTGCCAAAAACGGCATTTTGAGCTTTAAAGGAGGTGAAAACAGTGCAAAGAGAAACAGTTATCCAATCAATCACAGTTGGCCAAAACCAGCAGCAGACCTATACAGTAGGCGATGAAGTTGATGAGCGGGTCGTAAATCGAATTGAAAAATATGTATGTAGGCACGGCTCTGAATATCACATTCTAGACGAAGATGGCGAAGCGATTGTACATGTTGAGTACATGCCAGTCGTAGTAACCTACAAGACAATCGTAGTCGATGATGACGAAACCCCTAATTACACGGTCTCAGACGAATTACCATTCTAAAGGAAAAGCCCTAACAGCGATGGCCGTCGCGTTAGAGCCACAAGCAAATTATTCAAAGCTAGTGTACCACAAATCATTTAATTGGAGGTAATTATCCATGAATCATAATCCATTACAACGCAAGCTTCGCTCGAGAGGCAAAAAGAGCCCTTATAAGCCTGGTACGATCGGCGTCTCATACGTCTCTGAACAAATCAAAAAGGTTTATGGCAGCATCTTAAGCCGCCGCGAGCGCAAGGCTCGGATGTACTACGGCATTAAATTTCAACGTTTCACGAATGGGAGGTAGATTTCTTTGGCAAAGAGAGTTCGCTTCATCGAAACAGCAGTCGAGAACTTCGCCGGACTGCGTTCCAAGACGGTCAACTACGGCAACGTAACGGCATTATCCGGTCGTAATGGTGAAGGTAAGACCTCCATCGGTACCGCTCCTATATGGGTGTTTTGGGGCAAGGATCTGCTCGGCGCTGATTACACTTCAGCCAAAAACAGTCCACGTCCAAGCAATTATAAATACGATCGGGTTTTCGCTTCTATATTGATTTCGGTCGACGGCACGGAATACAAGTTTGCTCGGGAGATAGCAGGCAAGACAAACAGCTTCTATGTAAATGACATACCGCGGCCCGCGAAGGAATATGAAGCCGCAGTCGCGTCCCTCTTCTCGCAAGAGGAGTTCATGTCCTTATACTTCCCGGCATTCTTCTTTGGCTTACATTGGGCCAAGCAGCGCGCATTGTTGATGCAGGGCGTGACTCCGCCGCTAAATAAAACAGTATTTCAAGGCATGGACAAGTTACAAGCTGATAAGCTGGCTGAACTCACGAAGAAGAACTCCGTTAACGATTTGGAAACAAAACATAAGGATGCAAAGCCAAAGCTGGACAAGGCACACACTGAGGCGGTAGGTGCTGTTAAGAAGCTTAATGAAATGCTCGGTCGGCTTACAGAAGCCCCTTCTGATATTTCTGAAATGGAATCAAAAGCCGCTGCATTGAAAGAGGATGTCGCACGAGAAAGTAAAGTTATTGTAGATGCGTCCTCAATCAATTCCCACCACAAAGCATTAGAGGTCAGGCTGCAACAACTCGAACAGCAAGTAAAGGATACGGTTGATGCATGGCCTAAGCTCAGAGACGAGGCTATTAAGGATACTTGCCCTAAATGTGAGCAGTCTTTACGAGATGAGTCGGTCGAGGCTGTTAAAGCTGATAAGGACCGGAGAATTGAATTATATCGAGTAACGTTCGCCGCCCTAAAAGAAAAGCGAAATGAGGCACGCATGGCCTTCAATGAAGCTGAATGGATTGATGTTTCTGTGCAGCAGGAGAAGGTACGAGAAATCAATGAGAAGTACGAAGAACTGCAACGCAAAATTCGTGAACACCAAGAGCGCACGCGTCTAGCAGCAGAGGTTACGGCAGCCGAAGCAACTGAGGAATCAACACTTGCCAGCCTTCGAGAATCTACATTTATCATAGACGCTATCAAAGCATTTCGGGCAAAGGAAGCTGAACTGCAAGCTTCTGAGATTCAATCCAAGTTTACAACCCTTTCGATTCGTCTGTTTAAATATGTAGCTTCTCGTAAAGAGTATGAACCCGATTTCAGCGTTCAGAAGGACGGCAAGGATTATATTACCCTTTCCGCAGGGGAGAAGATCGGCGCGGGATTGGAGCTGACAGAGGTCCTATTCAAGCAGTCGGACCTCATAACGCCGGTGTTTATCGATGGCATCGGAGAGTATACAGGGCCTATCGCAGCATATGACCAGGTGATTACAGGTCGGGCTGTTCACGATCAAGATTTGCAAATCGAAGTGGATGGGGTGAAGGTGTGATTAAAACAGTAGTTATCGGATCAGTTGAGCCCTTTCGGACAGAAGATTGTCTCATTCTTCAATCGGACACCATAGGCAATCAGCTATTTATAAGGCTTGCATTTCCGTTTCACGATTTCAACCCTAAAACGTTGAATGTTTCGGAAGCTTTGAGCATCCGAAATGCGATTGATGAGTTAATCTACGTCAAGTTATTAGATGCACCTAGGCCAATGAGGACGGCTGCTGAATTCGCCCCTACACATGTATCAGTTAACGATAAAGTGAAAATTTTGGGCTTTGCAGAAAATTTCACACTAAATTCATCTTACGATTTAGGCGCAAGAGATGCCCTGACATATGTAATGAAGATTCTAAATTTGGAGGATGAGAACTAATGACAAAAGCAATCGCTCCTGTAAACACGCAGTTACTTGTCGGAAACTTCACTCAGAACGAATTAGAAACACTGAAAGGCACGATCGCGAAAGGTACAAGCAATGAGCAGTTCGCTCTGTTCGTTCAGACTTGTGCTAGTTCAGGTCTTAATCCTTTCCTTAATCAGATTTATTGCATCACCTACAACGGCAAGGATGGCCCGGTCATGAGCATTCAAATAGCTGTTGAAGGCATCGTCGCTCTCGCCAAGAAGAACTCGCAGTATAAAGGCTTTATAGCTTCTGAGGTCAAGGAAAATGACGAATTCGAAATTGATGTAGTTACTGGCGAACCAATTCACAAGATTAAAACATTACAGCGCGGTAAAACGATTGGGGCTTATTGCGTATCGTACCGCGAAGGCACTCCGAACATGGCGGTTATCATTACGAACGATCAAGTTGAGCACCTTCTGAAAGGCCGTAACGGCAGTATGTGGAAGGATTATTTCGATGACATGATCGTTAAGCATGCGATCAAACGTTCATTCAAACGTCAATTCGGCATCGAGGTAGCTGAGGATGAATATATCAACGCAGATAACGCTTCTAGCGCTCCAGAGTCCTATGTACGCCGCGACATTACAGCAGAGGCTGATGAAGTGCAGGGGCAACCGAGAGAGATTGAGTCTCCTCCTGCTGCTGCCAAGGTAAACGAAACGGCACAGGTTCGGCAGAAGATATCAACAGCGTTTAAGGCACTAGGCGTTACTGATAAAGATGCGCAGGCCGCTTACATGCAAGCTAATTGCAAAGTTGCCGGTGAGAAGCCGACGCTCGAAGAGTTAAACGGACTGCTCAAGGTGATGGAAATGGAAATCGCCGAGAAGGCTGCTGGCGATGAAGAGCTCGAATAATGGCAACCATCGTCAAAGTCCTATCAACTGGCTCTGAAAAAGGGTCATGTATCTACATTGCTACGGAAGGGTCCAGTGTCTTAATAGACGCTGGACCTTCCAAAACTAAGATCGAGAAGCTGCTGCTTGTTCAAAACTATGATCCTACTAAGATTGATGCGATATTCATATCACACGAGCATCAAGATCATTGCGCAGGCATTGCTTTCGCCGACAAATTCAAGATTCCGGTCTATGGCAGCGTGGGGACACTCAAGGCGATTGGCAGGCTGGATAGTGGACGGATAGTTAAAACGAATGGGTTTACTGGCTTCGCCTCTTTCCAGAACCACTACATGAACGTGAAAGCTTTCAATATATCTCATGATGCTATGGAGCCTTTTGGTTACACGGTCCATACGGCTGACAAAAAGGTAAGCGTGTTGATGGACACTGGCTGCGTTAACGAAGAAATGCTTGTAGCCATGGAGCACAGCGACATCTACGTGTTCGAATGCAATCATGATATCGAAATGCTCAATTCTAACACGAAATATCATGACGGCTTGAAATATCGGATACTCTCCGACATCGGCCATATGTCTAACGATGCGGCTGCCGAGGCATTAGCCAAGCTGATCCAAGGACGAGGCGAGCAAATCTATTTGACTCACATGAGCCAAAACAACAATACAGCGGATAAAGCCGAAAAGGCTGTAAAGCTGGCTTTGTTCGAAAAGGGACTTGTGAAGAACAAACATTATAAATTGGCGGTGATTTAAGTGCTAGACGATATTTGTTGTTTTGATTTTGAAACAAGTGGTCTCAGTCCAGTAGAGGATAGGGTTGTTGAGATGGCAGCGATCCGCGTCATCAAAGGCATTCAGGTTTCCGAATTTCGCACCTTCGTAAAATATGACGGCAAGCTGGTGCCGAAGATCACTGAGCTGACGGGAATCACTGATGAGCATCTGGTTAATGGGATGGATGAGAAGCAAGCCTTCCTTAACCTACGCAGGGTGATGGGCCCGCAGACGCTGCTTGTAGCTCATAATGCAACGTTCGATCTCGCGTTTCTTCATTATGCAATGTTTCGTATTTCGGAGATTACCTTTGCCAATCCATTTATAGACACGCTGACGATTGCTCGGGACCGGACGCCGTACCCGCACACGCTAACCGATATGTGCAACAAATATAACATTGATCTTAATGGAGCTCACCGAGCGCTGGCAGATGTAGAGGGCACGCTGGCGCTGTTGCAAGCAATGCATGCAGAGCAGCCGGTTGATAATTTTGTTAATAAATTGAGCTACGTAGAGAAATACGGAAAACCAGTATGGGTGCCAGCTCATGCCGAGCTATCCCCAGTGGTGTGGAGAAAATAGAGGAGGGTGATTTGAATGAAGCGAATGGAACCACAGAAATTTCAAATGATTAAAGATAGCATGGACAGAATCGCTGCTATATTCCACGGCGATACGGTGCGCGGCCTTGTCGCTCACGCTGAAGCAATAGAGCTTGAACTCAAGATTTCCAAAGAGGATGAGGCAGATACAGTTCGCAAGTTCGGACAGCTTGCGAAAGACAATGATCGCCTTATTGATAACGTCGCTCAGCTCGCCAGTGAATTGAATGAAACCCGCGAAGCTAAAAAAGTTTCGTTGCCGAGGGAAGTGGCAGAGGTGGTTGAAAGCCTGGTAATTGATGGGCGTGACATTGATTATATCGTTTGGCACATGACGGCATACGGAGATAGACATTGTTACTCAGATAGAGTCAATATCATCAGAGAATATGCATTTGAAAATGGCTGGACGCTTATTTCAGCCCTCGTTAACGGCTACACCGTCGAGGAACCGCCAAGCACTGAGGACAAGATTGTTACCAGCCTTACTCAAGCGCTAGAGGATATGCGGGTTGAGTCACCGGTACCAGTTGAACGGCTTGCGAAAGTGTTGACTCATGCTATCCGCGAAGTCCTAGCCGAAGATCGACAGGAAGAATAAAGCAGGTGAGGTGAAATGGCAGGCGGTGCTTTTCAAACAAGCAGGGAGCTATTCGAAAATCCGATCTGGCAAAACATCGTCGAATTTAGATTGTTCTTCTTAATCTATGGAAAAGCAGTATTCGCAGAGGAGGGTGTTAAGGTCTCAGACGACCTTACCCTTCAGCGCGGGGAGTGGCTCCGATCAACTCGAAAGCTGCAAGAAGACCTATCATATGTGGAGAATCGGCAGGTGAAAACCTATTCCGTATCCACTATAAATCGCACAATTAAGCGGTTAGAACGCTTGCAGAGAGTCTGCACGAAAACACATGAACTTGGAACAGTGTTTACAGTGCTAAATTATGAGCAATATCAAGGGTTTGGAGGTTATAGGACAATGGAACTTGGAACACAACTTGGAACAGTCACGGAACAAACGCGGAACAATAATAAGAATGTAAAGAAAGAAAAGAACTTAAAAGATATTAATACTTCTATTTTCGATCATTGGATGAACAAAGATTTGGTAAAGCATAGAATCTTAACCCCTCAGATCAAACTACAAATTTCGTACAAGTTGAACCATTATTCCGCTGATGAAATCATGCAGGCTATTACTTCATACGATGAGATTTTGAACAATCCTAATTACAAGCTTAATACTAGATGGGGATTACTAGATTTCTTGGAAAAGGGACACTTCGAAAAATTCTTACCTGAAAGAGATCCTTATACCTTTTACCCAAAGGTTGTAAACGATCTAGTTCCTCAAAAACAAACAAAGCATAGAAAAAATAAAGAAAAGTTATTGGGCGGGGGGGCGAGCGGAAATGTTGCCGGAAGAAGCGAAGTATATCCTGTTCAAAGCATCGGCAGCTTACCCGAACCAAATTGAGCTAGAGGATGAAACGATAGCTTTATGGATAGAGAGACTGGCTTCCGTTCCGTTTGAATCAGGAATCGCAAACCTGAACTTCTATATCGATAATCAACCGAAATGGTTTCCTTCAATTGCTGACATTATTCGGAATGATCTACAGCAGACTCGTAACCACGACACTTTAAAGCTGGAGACAACTGAACATTTTGCACTTCTTTCTAACTGGTCAGTTCAAGATTCTGAACCTCCGGATGGATTTTGGGAAAACGGACGCAAGATGATTAGGGGTGAACAAGGATGAGTTGGCCTTATGAAAATGCTGCTGACGACGATCAAGGAGATTATCTCGGCATGCCAGACGCAGAGCCATACAACCTAGAAGCGGAGCAGGCAGTAATTGGTTCGATCCTTCTTAACGCAGAAGCTTTTGAAAAGGTGAAGGACCGGCTGAATAAGGGGAAGTTTTACGAGAAGGCCCATCGAACGATTTATAAAGCGATGTGTGATGTATACGATTCAAAAGCCGCTATCGACATTGTGACGGTAAGCGCCGCTCTACAGGATGATGAAAAACTCGAAGCAATAGGAAATGTCTCTTACCTTGCTCGACTAACCAATTCCGTTCCGACAGCATCAAACATTTCCTATTACGCAGATATCGTCTTGGACATGTCCCTGCGGAGAGAATCGCTTCTCATCGCTCGGGAGTTGGTAAAGCATGCTACATCCGAGCAGGACGTTGCTGGATTTGTTGCTTTGGCTGAAAAACGCATATCTAAGTTGACGGCAGAAAACAAGCCGCCGAAAGCGTTTGTCACGATGAAAGATGCACTCTTTCAGGTTTTTGATCAAACAGAAGAAAGATTCAACAACCGTCACATCAACGAAGGCATTACTGGTATGCCAAGCGGGCTAACCGATTTAGACAAGATGACGGCCGGCTTTCAAAAAAGTGATCTTATCATCATTGCCGCTCGGCCATCAGTTGGTAAGACGGCATTCGCGCTTAACATTGCGCAGAACGTTGGTATTAGAGCCAAGGAAACCGTCGCTATATTTAGTCTCGAAATGTCGGCTACGCAGCTGGTGCAAAGGATGATCTCAGCTGAAGGCAATATCGACGGTGAGAAACTTAAAACAGGCTACTTCGAACCGGACGATTGGGGCAAGATGACCAACGCGATCGGCATCCTCTCAGATGCTAATATTTTCATCGATGATACTCCGGGCATTACGGTCGGCGAGATCCGTTACAAATGCCGTGAGCTTAAAAAGGAAAAAGGCCTGGGCATGATCCTGATCGACTACCTGCAGCTCATTCGTGGGAACGGTCGTAGCGGAGAGAATCGGCAGCAAGAGGTTTCGGAAATCTCTCGAACTCTTAAAGAAATTGCCCGCGAGCTTGAAGTGCCAGTCATTGCTCTATCACAGCTCAGTCGTGGCGTAGAGCAGCGGCAGGATAAGCGCCCGATGATGTCAGACCTTCGTGAGTCGGGATCAATTGAGCAAGATGCTGATATTGTAGGATTCCTTTATCGGGATGACTACTACGACAAGCAAACGGAGAAGAAAAACATCATCGAAGTTATCATATCCAAGCAGCGGAATGGCAAAACGGGGACGGTTGAACTAGCATTCCGGAGAAATTACGGTAAGATGGTCAACCTCGATCGTCAAACAACGGTCGATGATCATGAGCAAATGGTTTAGGAGAGGAGGCTAACCATGCACCCGCTATGCAAGATGCCAGGCTGTACCGATAGAGCAACCGCCACCTTTGCACAAGTACCGCTCTGTGAGCTCCATCATGATGAGATATGGGTAGAGACTCGACATTATTACACCAAGCACCAGCAAGGGGCTGACAGGGATACTAGACCGCAGTATCGCAAGATAGATTCGCTTATCCATTGGAGCCGCAAGCGTATGGGGCGTTTGAAATGAAGCGGCTGCCGCGAAAGCATGTGGAAATCGATCCCTTCTACAATGATATCCCTTGGGAGATCGTTTTGGATGATCGGGGTAAGGCGATCGGCGAAGTGTATCTGCTGCCGGCGGTTTATCTGAAACGAGGAATTGTTAGGAGGGATAAGCGAAATGAAAATGGATCTAACCAAAAGAAGCCAACAATTAATTTTAGCGGGATTAACCGCAATGATTTCTGATGATGGACTGACATTTCACCAAGCAATGGAAGTTTTGGAGGACATAAAGCGTCAGACATTTCCTGCGTTGATGGAGATTTCGAGAGAGGTGACGTAATGATAGACCAAATAAAACATGATTATGCGATAGTCACATGTGGTGAGCATGCTAGGAATCTTGCTGAAGTTGAATATCGGGTTGAAGCAGAACGGAAAATGACTGGTTACGTCTCTTACCTCCTTGATGAACTGGAGAAGGAACGAAGAGGTAAAGAAGTAGCATTAAGCAGCCACAAGTATCTTGAGGGTGAATTGGAGAAGGCGCTCTTCGCTATCGACGTTCAGAAGAATGCGACTAAATTTTGTGTAAATGATCTCGTTAATGCTTCAGACGAATTAGATATGCTGAAAGAATCGACTAAGAAATTACGTGCCGAACACACCGCCATGAAGGAAGCGCTGGAATTTTACTCTCATCACCAAACGTATGTAAAGCTTGATGTAAATAATTTTGAGTTTGCTTATATCGAAAGAGATGAAGGCGAAAAGGCTCGTTCTGTCCTCTCCACTCTCACCAAGGAGGCACCTACAGATGGCTAATTCCGAATTCTCAAAGCAGCTCGACTCCCTCGTAATGACGGACGAGCAGGTTATCGCTCAAGTGCAGGTGTGTCTAGCATCCAGCAAGCCGATCAACATCAGCACGATGCGGCGGGCGCTTGAAATCTATGCAGCGCGAACTCCGCAGCTTGCATCAGGGCTAGAACCGATAAATAAGCGCCAAGCGGTGACATTTGATTTTATCGTAGCATTTGTCGGTGCTAATGGTTATCCACCATCTGTGCGGGAGATTGCCGAGGGTGTGGGACTTGCATCTGGATCGACTGTTCACGGCCATCTGGAACGACTGGAGAAGAAAGGTTACATCAAACGCAACGCAGTAGGCGGTAGGCCACGCAGCTTGCAAATAACAGGTAAGAGGGAGGTCGAGAGCAATGCGATTCGTGGGAGTCGATCCGGCGACTAAAACTGGATTCGTTGCTTTGAATGAGCTTGGCGAGGTGTTGGTCGAGGTTGAATTGAAGGGTGCTGGAAAGGTTGAGAAAGGCGGTATATCCATCGAGCAGCTTGTTAGCTTACAAGATCAGCTTTATGTGTTGCTGCAGCCTGGCGATGAGGTCGTTATCGAGGATGCTGCTCCAGGTACCCAAAGAGGCATTACAACTGGGATGATACACGGCGGGCTGCGGAGCATGGTACATCGCCGTAAATTGAAATTCAACAAACTCATGCCTGCATCGGTTAAAAAGTATGTCGGCGTAACTGGGTGGAAGGGCGAAGCCGGCAAGAAAGAGAGGTTAAGCGGCAAAGAGGGCAAAGCCGTGGTATTGGAAGCAGTGTTTCAACACTTCGGATACAAGCACAAGAATGACAACATTGTTGACGCGTATATCATGGCTCGAATCGCAATGAATTTATACCACATGCGAGAACTCAGTCCTCCTGTAGACACTTACCCATATCAAATTGAGGTTGTAAGTGCCATGCTCGCAAAAACGGAATAAACGCACTATCTCTCAGCAAAGGGATTTCTGCTGCCTAAAAACCGAACATATGTTTCTGAAATGGAGGGCTCAGGTTGAAAGAAAAGCAAAGATATAACCCACTTCCGGATAAACACGGATACGCGTTTCATGTGGAGATAACTCATGAAACGTTGTTAACGCTTGGACAAGATATCGAGAGGCAACACGGACGGCAATCTCGCGATCCTGATGACAGTACCGATTACTCTGCATTGGATTGGTATAAAAACGGTTCAATTTCTTTCGCGGAAAAAGATTGGAACAAACTAATTACTAGGATTCGGGACCATTTCAAAATGAAATCGCCCGTACTGGATATCGAGGGAAGTTGGGATAGTAAATACCTCTATTACAAAGGCGCTGTCTTCGGATTGAAAGGGAATTTTTTAAAGCGGGATAGCTTATGGATTCGACATTCGGCAACCTTTGAATTCGATACTGATAAATTCGCGGAAGATCTCACCCGTATAGGTCGGTGGGAAAAGTGAAGCAGCCAGACATTACCAAAGCGAATGAGACGGAGCTGCTGACAATCATTTATCATGATCCATTCGCATCACTTGATGATATCTACCATGCTAAGCAGCAGCTAGCAAAACTTCGTCCAGCGGAACAACACTATCCGAAGTTGCAGCAGATCATCAAACCTGCATACCCACGTTGAGCCGCCGCTTACAGCCAGTGCCGCGTCCTAAACTGGACATCGATCGCAAGGCTAACTCTGACATTGCAGTGCGGCAGATGACGGATGAGGAGCACGCACAGAAGGCTGAGATAAAGCCGAAAGAACGGGATTTTATGAGCTGGTCCGGTAGGAAAAGGAAAGAGGTGGGGGATTGAATCACATTATCTTTTCAAGCGGCGGAACCGCAAGCCTGTCTGTTGCTGATTGGGTTAAAGAACAAAACCCCAATGACAATATCGTGATGTATTTCACGGATACGCTATGGGAACATCCAGATTGTTACCGAGTGCTGCGAGAAGGTTCGGATAAGCTTCAGCTTCCACTTCTAACGCATAGCATGGGGCTTAACCCGATTCAGCTGATGTTTGAAAAAAAGATGGTTTACAACAGTATGATTGGCGACTGCTCTAAGATCTTGAAGATGCGTGTTGGTATGGATTTTCTCAAAAGGGGTAAGTTGCCGGCAGTCGCTCACTGGCGGAATGAGCATTTCTTGAAGGAATCGGATTTCATATTAGATGCTACTCTATATTTCGGGATTGGCTTCGACGAGATGCACCGTGAAGGTGCCATATCTAAAAACTGGGCACCATTCAAAGTGGTTTTCCCACTAATCGAAAACAACATCTGGAAAGAAGACGTGTTGAAGAAGTACAACATCGAGAAGCCGGAGTTGTACAAACTGGGATTCTCGCACAACAACTGCCACGGCCGCTGTGTGAAGGCTGGCCAAGGACATTACAAACTGCTTAAGGAGCAGCTTCCAGAAGTGTTCGAGAAGATCATGGAGCAGGAGTTTCATTTGAAAATGTGTGTGTCAGCATATCGGTATATAACAAAGGGCAATGATCCCAAAGACAAAACGCCAATACCGGACGAGGATAAAATTCCATTACATGTTCAAGAGCCAATGCTCAAGGAACTTGATGATGCTTACCGCGATTACTTCTATGACCGAGCATCAAGACCGGGATTTTACGTTCATCCAGCAGGGTCAGCTGCAGTAAGGTACGCAAAGATTCAACAGTACAGCTTCATGAAAAAGGATTCGCAGCCTTATCCGATACGCCAGCTTAACCAGGACGATAAGGCCGAGCGGGCAATGTATGGAGGCGCAGAATTGATTGACCGTTATGACATTGGCGGCTGTGGCTGCTTCACGGATTCGCATTGTGAGATTGATCAGGAAGAAGAGGAGGATTAACATGCGAAACACATTAGGAGATTTGAATAATCATTTATTCTCGCAGCTAGAGCGTTTAAGTGACGAGGATCTGAGCGGCGATAAATTAGCTGAGGAAATCAACAGAGCCAAAGCTGTGACGAGTGTAGCTTCACAAATAATCTCTAACGGCAGTTTGGTTTTGGAAGCGAGAAGACTAGCCGATGACAGGTTGAATGCGGATACGTCTATCCCGAAAATGCTGGAGGGATGATAGGTGCATCGATTTACTCCTGAGCAAAAAGAGTTTATTAAGGCCAATGTAGCAGGTCGGAGCAATGCTGATTTAACTCAACAATTTAACGAGCATTTCGGTTTGTTGATTCGCGAGTCTCAAATTAAGTCATTTAAAAAGAACAATTTGTTAAGTAGTGGATTGACAGGAAGGTTTGAAAAAGGTCGCATGCCTTTCAACAAAGGGCAAAAGAGGACATGGGTCGGCGGTGAAGAAACCCGATTCCATAAAGGAAACAGGCCTCACAACTATTTACCAGTGGGCACCGAAAGGGTCAACACTGACGATTATGTAGACATCAAGATAGCTGATCCTAATAAATGGCGCGGTAAGCACTTGATCGAATGGGAAAAGCACAACTGCAGTCCAGTACCTAAAGGAAAAGCTGTGATATTCGGTGATAGAAATCGAAGGAATTTTGATCCGGACAACTTGATTTTGGTATCACGAGCTCAACTTGCGATCATGAATAACAATGGTTTGATTCAAAACGATGCTGATCTTACCAGGACTGGAGTTATCTTGGCGGATTTATACCGCAAGATCGGTGAGCGAAAAAAACCAGCAAACGCACTGGAATTTGAAAGCTATGTGAGGTGGAGTCATGAGCAACGTTGTCACTTTAAGCCATTGTAAATGCGATGTATGCGGCGAGATTAAGCGCAAGAAGGAGCTCAAACGATGGAACGAACGCGATGTTTGCGTGAAGTGTATAGATGAATTGCTGGGAGAGGCAGAGTCATGATTTTACAGGGTGATTGCCGTATCGTTATGCAGACGTTTCCGGAGCAACACTTTCATACAAGCGTCACCTCGCCTCCTTATTGGGGATTACGAGATTACGGAATCCCGCCGAGCGATTGGCCGGAGGTAACATATACGCCAATGCCAGGACTACCGCCGCTAACTGTTCCCGCTTGGGCAGGGTGCTTGGGATTAGAGCCTACGCCTGAAATGTTCGTTGCTCACACGGTGCTGGTTTTTCGAGAAGTATGGCGTGTGCTGCGAGATGATGGGACATTGTGGCTTAATTACGGAGACAGTTTCTACAGCGCTGGTAAAGCAATTGGACTGAAGGCTAAGGACTTAATTGGAGTTCCTTGGCGTGTAGCCTTTGCTCTTCAAGCAGATGGATGGTATCTCCGCATGGATAATGTTTGGAGCAAACCCAACCCAATGCCGGAGAGTATCAAGGACCGTCCGACAAAGTCACATGAGTACATGTTCCTGCTCTCCAAAGCAGATCGGTACTATTATGATGCTGAAGCAATTAAAGAGCCAGGAGTGCAGAATGAATGGGCAAACGGTTTCCGGGGGGGCAGTTACACCGGGAATGAGACTTTTGACAACCAAGAGGGCGGCAAACGTAAGACGGTAGGGAATTTTCGGGTCGGTACCGGAGTTGGTTTTGGTCATGGAACTGATAAGGAAGAAAGAGGACGCAAACGGATTAAATCACATTCCTTTGCCCGAGAGGTTAATGTATCCCCGCCGCCCGGCCAGCCACAGCAACATCGCCAAGATAGAGAGGATATCGAGTACAATGGCATGCGAAATAAGCGCAGCGTTTGGACTGTGGCCACTCAAGCTTTTCCGGAAGCACATTTCGCAACGTTTCCTGAAAAGCTGATCGAACCATGCATTTTAGCTGGCGCTCCGGTTGGCGGGCGCGTACTGGACCCGTTTGGTGGAAGTGGTACCACAGAAAAAGTATCGCTGGAGAATGGTCGGGAATGCACAAGCATTGAAATAGGTGAGCAATACGTCGAAATTGCTGAGCGCCGAATTGCGACGGTTCAGCCGAAGCTACAGTTTGAAGGGCAAACATTACTATTTTGAGGAGCGATAAACGATGAAGATTAACGAATTGGTCAAGGCAGCACATGAAAACGCAGTAGTTAAGGGTTGGTGGCAAGAGGAGCGCACTTACGGAGAATTGGTTGCTCTTATGCACTCGGAGGTTAGCGAGGCATTGGAGGACTATCGGAACGGCAAGCAGCCGAATGAGGTTTGGTATGAGTATGAGTTCGGTGGTGGAACTGTTGAAGATTTTAGAACTGAGTTGCTTTTTGGTGATGGTGACTGGGTTTTAGGAAAACCTTGTGGCATCCCATCGGAGTTGGCTGACGTGTGCATTCGCATATTTGATGCTGCTGGCAAAAACGGCTGGGGAGAAGCGCTTCATAGCTGGTACGGTAGAGTGACTGTCAAATGGCGTGTGAACAGCGGTTTATCTTTCACAGATAATCTGAACATCATTCACGGAAACCTAACCGACTGCGCAAGAGCAGATTCGTGGAAAGAGTTTAATTTAGCGGTTGTTCTCCAAAACGTTGCAGAGCTTGCATCTTATTATGATTTTGACCTCGACCAAGCAATTTCCGAGAAAATGGCCTACAACGCTACGAGGCCAGAACGACACGGCGGGAAAGTTATTTAGTATCTCAGTGAATATCAAACGTGCTAGGAGAGTGAGTTGGTAATGGCTAAAACGTGCTTAGTTTGTGAAGGAGAAAAGATATTTGACGGAAAGCCTTGTAACGTCTGTTTTGGAACAGGTTTCGATTTGGACCATACGGACGTACCGGTATGTCCCAAATGCGGACACGAACAGCAGGATACGTCAGATATTAGATTCAAATCGGGATGGGTAGACGGTGCTGAAACATCAACAAATTGTGAGAAATGCAATCATAAATTTGAAGTTGAATTAACAGTCACATACTCATTTAGCACGCAAGTATCTCGATGAATAGACCTTAACATCACGAAAGGGGTGAAAGATATGCAATTTGTGCAGCCGATACGCGATCCAGAGAAGATTGAGCAGATGAAGCAACTGCTGTTATCGAGGTCAAAGCGAGACTGGTTCATCTTTGTATTCGGCATCAACACAGGGCTGAGAATTGGCGACATATTGCGCCTTAAAGTGAAGGACGTCCGCAACAGGACACACATCAGCCTGATTGAAGGGAAGACGCGCAAGAAGAAGTGGGTTCCGATTAACGCCGACTTGAGTCGCGTTATCCAAGACTACACCAAGGGGATGAAGGCGGAAGCTACTTTGTTTCCCTCCTATCGGACGCGTGGAGAAACGGGCATATGCAGGGTGCAGGTGTATCGGATACTAAACTGGGCAGCCGATCAATGCGGCCTGGAGGAAATCGGAACTCATACGTTGCGGAAGACATTTGGCTATCATTTCTATCAGAAAACAAAGGATGTTGCGATGCTTCAGAATATCTTTAACCATGCCTACCCATCTCTGACAATGCGCTATATAGGCATTAACCAGGACATGATTGACGATGCAGTCAGCGGGTTCACGCTATGACGATAGAGTTGCAGCCCATAAGCTACGCTGATGCCTGCGAATACGTTAAGCAGTATCACCGCCATCATCCGGCGCCGCAAGGTCACAAGTACAGTATTGCTGTGGCTGATGATCAGAGAGTTGTAGGCGTTGTGATGGTAGGGCGGCCAGTGGCGAGGGCTTATGACAATGGCCGGACGCTGGAAGTGACAAGGTGCTGTACGGATGGCACGAAAAATGTAGCTTCCATGCTTTACGCAGCTGCGTGGCGTGCTGCTCGATCATTAGGTTACCGGAGGTTGGTCACATACACATTGATTACCGAGCCAGGCACAAGCCTGCGGGCAGCCGGATGGCGAATCCTGCATCAAACAAAAGGTGGAAGTTGGAATTGCCCGACACGCCCAAGGATCGACAAGCATCCCACGGGCCAAAAAACGCTATGGGAGTTCACGGTCGATGAAGTGAAGGTCTGAATACGCAAATACATGGGAGGAATAAACATTGGATTACGCTAAACTGACAAATGATCTTAGAGAGGCTAATCAAATAGCCTGCGAAGCTGTGAAAGATTCGGATGATGGAGGCACTTGTAATTTAGACAGCTGCTTTCTACAAATTCCAAGAGCGCGGGAAACCAAAGTGCTTGATGCGATCAAGGCAGCTGGTCTATATTGCAGAGCTAAGACGCTTTGGGGCTGGATCGGCAGAGGTTACATGATTAAGCCAACGAGTGGCGGGCAAGGCGACAAGCGCACAAAAGCTGTTGAGGCCATGTCCAAAGAGCTCAAGCAGCGCGGCTGGGACGTAACGACCTATTATAAGATGGATTAAATGTACGGAAGAGCGTGGCATATATTTTTTTGTTCTAAAACCGAACGTATGATCGTAATTATCCGGGAGAGGAGGATGGAAATGATGGTGAAAGCCGATCAAATCAAGCAAGCTCTCGCGAAAAAGCATACAGACGATTTCTTTATGACGGAAGTCACGCTATACAGCGAAAGCAAAAATTACCGAATGGATGCAATGGCTATGGCGAAATCTTGGACTAATCCTTGTTTATACGGATACGAGATCAAGGTTAGCCGAAGTGATTTCATATCGGACAAGAAATGGCCCAACTATCTCGGGAGTTGCAATACATTTGCATTTGTTTGTCCTAAGGGACTGATTACCAAAGACGAGCTCGATGAAGGCGTTGGTTTGTACTGGTACTATCCTGAGTCAGGCAAGATCATCGCCCAGCGGCAGCCGAAGTACCGCCACATTGATATTCCCGCAAAAATGTATCAATACATCATTATGTCTAAGCTCAACTCGGACAGGCATCCTTTTTATAGCTCATCTCGCGAGTATTTCGAGGCATGGATCGCTGACAAAGCTGAGCGAAATAGTTTGGCGAATCATGTTTCCGGTAAGTTGCAAACAGAAATGATCGAGTTGCGAACGGGTGCCAAAAGCATGGAGCGGATACGAGAAAGATACGAGTCAGACCACAAACTCCTGCAACAAGTTATTGCAGTACTGCGCGAGAAAGGTTTATCGATTAATTCGTGGAGTGATAGTTGGCAGGACGAGCTAAGGCAGGCGCTTGCCGGCGGGCTTAATCCTAACGCTTCAAGGATATTAAAACGGCTGACCGACAATGCCGAGGAATTGAAACGGGTGCTGGGTGAGGTGATCGAGACGTGATTGCGATTAGCGAGAGGCTAGAATCGATCCTCAAAGTGATTCCATTTGGCGAAGGTGTCAAGTACGGCGAAATACTAAGTCGATTAGAAATTAAAAACGGCTATCTAATCGGATCATTGCAATGGTTGGTCGAAAAAGGTCTGGTCAATAAAGAAGGGGTCACTAGACAATACCGCTATTCCAGGACGGAAATTGAGTTTGTCGTTGTATCGGATCGTGAGCATAAGGATGCTGCTCAAGATCCCGACGAGATCGCGAATCACCTTAAATCAATGCGTCCAACGGCTGAGCAACGCCAGTTTTTGAATAAACATAAACATCTTCCAAGACGGGAACTGGCAAGTAGGCTTGGGCTCACGAAGCTTGAAATAAACCACGTGCTGCTTCAGATGGGGATTGGCAAAAAGTAAAGAAATTATTCTAAATATTATTCCGAGGAGAGATATAGATGGCTAAAGCAGAGAAGTTTCATAGGGAAGCATCGTTGGACGTTTATAGCATGCTTAATGAAATGATTAATCAAAACCATAAGGAATTTAATAAAACAGAAATCTTAATCCAGATGAAACATGGCGGCTGGAACAGCAAAGGGAAGACGGTTTTTGGAAAGTTCAAAGTATTGGCCGACGATCTCAGAACCTCTATGGAAAAGGATGTAATTCTGCAACTCAACGCCGAAATGTGGACTAGAATGACCGATCCGCAAAAGAAATATGTACTCGATCATGCATTGTTTTCACTGGATACAAAACAAAGCAAGCACGGTGTAACCTTGTATGCTACAGATGGTCGTCCTTTGTTGAAAACCGTTCCGCCCGACATTGAAGCCTACGTTGAGGTTATCAGGCGACATGGAACGATTACTGAGGATGTAAAAAGGCTGGCACGGGCGATCAAAGAGGTTAACCCCGGGCAGCTCACAATAGACGATGCGGGCACAGCACAAGATCCGCCTGCACCGCCGCATGAAGGGCTCACGGTTGTGGTCGGAGCTGACGGTGTTGTTGAAGGTGTTGAAGATAAGAACCAGCTCACTCTAGAAGAAGCTGCTGCGGCTGCCGAAAATGATCCGATGCATGGAGTAGGTAACGATCTACCATTCACCGAGCCTGAAGATGACGAGCCCGAAACTGGAGACAGCGACAACGGAGACTACGACGAAAACGAATTCGATGCTCCTGAAAATGACGAGGAACTCGAATGAAACGCTGGAACTGGTCGTTTATCATCTGTTGGGGCTTTGCGGGTCTGTTCTGCGCAGTCTTTTGGATAGGCGTTATCTTGCTAATTATTGCTGTTAAGTAAAACATAAAGCCCCAGTTTCGGCTGGGGCTTCCCACAAAGGAGCGTGACGTAAGTGGGTGAGGCAAGGGACGCATTGAGTAAGGTGGATGATCGCGGATTTCTCGTTGATCTACAGGACCTTAAAAAATCATATAGAGCCACGCTGCGCATGCTTACTGCGCGCAGACGGGAAATAGAGTTGTATATCGAGCAGGAAAGCGGCATGACGCTGGAGCAGATGGGCGAAAAGCAGCATCGAGACGTGTACAAGCAATGGCGGTCGGCGAATGACGGTTTATGGAACGAGCTGCAGGACCTTAGGGAGATGATCTCCGATGCGAATTTTGTTATCGAGTGGCTTCACACCGGCAGGCAGCCAGGTACTAAGAGAGGTATCGAGCGTAGGAGCGTGTATCAAAACACTGTGCTGCTTGATCCGATGATTATGGCTAATTTCAGCAATCAGTACAATTCCCGCAGCGGATCGACCATCACCGAAGAAGAACGGCACAAGCTGGAGGAAGTGTTGGGAATCCTCAGCCCGCAGGAGCGAGAGTGCTACGTATTAGCGTTCGGGCAATGTTACAGCCATGCGGAGATAGCTAAGGCGCTGGCAATCAGCAAGGGTGCAGTTGATAAGTATGTGCAGCGGGCGCATGAGAAAGTATCAAAAGGATGGCAGGGGACGTTATTTTAAAGGGTTAGAATAAGCTATCGTCTTCATAATTATTTTAGGGAGGAATATACAGGATGGTTAAATCAAAAGATGAATTTCCACTCGTTTTAGAACCAGCTCATATTCAAGAAATATTAAACATCGGAAGACGCGGAACATATGAGCTTTTGGCTGATCCGCCTTTCCATGTTAACCGTATAGGGAAAAACAAAATGATTAAAGTTCCGAGAGATGTTTTCTTTATATGGCTTGAGGGTAAACAAGAGCAGGGATGAAAATCCTTGCTTTTTTATTTTTAGAGTGGTAATATTTCCTCAAAGTTAATTCGAAAAGCCTTAAATCCTTGGTAGGGTGTTTGGTAGGGTATTGGTAGGAAATGTTGCGATATGACATCTCTCCAAAGGAAACGATATGATAGTCGCATATCTTTTAGAACCTTATGAAACAACGGTTTTGAACACGAATTAACGTTAACCGTCACAATAAGCAATGAAATATTTATGCAGCTTCCTTCGGGGTCAGGTGAAATTCCTAACCGGCGGTGATCGGGACGGCACAGATAGATCGGACAACCGAAATTCTGTGCCTCTCGTCAGTCCGTGACCCGGTTTAATGAGCTTTCTTCTCGATTAATTTCGAGAGAAAGTGAATTGAAACGGTGGACCTGGTGTAAATCCGGGACCGACAGTAAAGTCTGGATGGGAGAAGGGGATGCTTCGACAGCTATAACGATTAGCTTATTTGCTTGTGTATTATTTCACAGGCATGATAGGTTTGTTTTTTTAGCGTATTCAAAAACCGTCATCGCAATAAAAGCGATTATGGTGTGGTCGGTGGTTAAAGCCGACAACGCTCATCGGTTTTGTCGTAGATCTCGAAACTCTTTCATCACCCCTGTCGGAATGTTTGCCGATAGGGGTGTTTTTTGTTTATGGACATTTTGAATGATGAATATTACATGAGTCTAGCTTTGGATATGGCTGCAAAGGCAACGGGACAGACAGGAATTAATCCAGTTGTTGGTTGCGTTGTCGTTAAGGATGGAAGAATACTCGGAATTGGGACGCATCTTAAGCGCGGAACAGGTCACGCAGAGGTGCATGCGCTTCAGATGGCTGGAGAGGAAGCCGAGGGCTCTACCGTTTATGTCACCTTGGAGCCGTGCAGTCACTTCGGTAAAACTCCGCCATGCTGTGAACGAATTATAGCTGCGAAAGCTGCGAGAGTAGTTGTCGCAAGCGGTGATCCCAATCCAGAGGTATCTGGCCGAGGCATCGCAAGACTGCGTGAAGAAGGCATTGAAGTCACTGTAGGCGTCTTCGAACAGCGGTCAGAGCAAATGAACGAAAAATTCAATAAGTATATCACAACTAAGCTCCCTTTCGTTACTTTGAAGACAGCAAGTACTCTTGATGGCAAGATTGCTTCTCGAACTGGTGATAGCCGTTGGGTGACTGGCACAGCAGCACGTGAGCAGGTTCATACACTGCGTCATCAGCATGAGGCGATTATGGTCGGAATTGGAACGGTGCTGGCGGATGATCCTTTGCTGAACACGAGAGCGTCAGTTCCTGCTATTGATCCGGTTCGCATCATCGTAGATTCACAGCTTCGTTTGCCGCTGGATGCGAGGGTTGTAACGGATCGGACGGTACGGACTATCGTACTAACCTCCGGCCAAGCTAGCGAAGAACATAAGCAAGCATTGGAAGCTAAAGGAATTGAAGTCGTTACGTGTGGCAGTGGAGAGAAAGTTGATTTAAGCATTGGCATGATAAAGCTTGGAGAGCTGGAGATCGGATCGATTCTGCTAGAGGGCGGCGGCAAACTAAACGGTGCGATGCTGGAAGCTGGTCTTATCGATAAAATTGTTCTTTATTATGCTGCTAAAATTATAGGTGGAGCGAATGCGCCAGGAACCTTTACATTTTCGGGATTCGAGAAAATGGCGGATGCCATACAGCTTGAAAGAGTGAGTGTGGAAATGGCTGGCGAGGACATTCGTGTAGCAGGTTATCCTTTGTATTAGCATTTGCAAACCTTTAGGGGAGGAAGCCCATGTTTACCGGATTAGTGGAAGAAGTGGGGAAAATGAAAGGGATCACGAAGCAAGGTGAGGCCATGAAGCTTGTCATCGGGGCAGCACATGTGACCGTTGGCGTTATGCTTGGAGACAGCATTTCGGTAAATGGTGTATGTCTAACGGTTACTTCATTTGACGCGGCTTCATTCTCAGCAGATGTGATGCCTGAGACGTATCGCAAATCCAACCTTCATCAGCTTCGTGCTGGTGAACGTGTGAATTTGGAGCGAGCGATGCAAGCTGGCGGAAGGTTTGGCGGTCACATTGTTCAGGGGCATATTGATGGTACCGGAACGATTACTAGACGCGAAACGGACGCCAACGCGGTGGTCTACACGGTTCAACTTAGCGATGCAGATATGCTTCGTTACGTTATCCCGAAGGGCTCCATAACGGTAGATGGTATAAGTCTTACGGTAGTTGATACAGAAGCAAATTCCTTTGCTGTCTCGATTATACCGCACACTCTTGGCGAAACAGCCCTACAGCACAAGCATGCGGGCGATACAGTCAATATAGAATGTGATGTCATTGGTAAATACGTGGATCATCTGCTGCATTTCAAGCGGCCAGATTCGGCAAAATCACAATCAAAGCTAACGACATCGTTTCTTATGGAAAATGGTTTCTTGTAATAAGAGTATTTAGAAAAAAATAAGCCTTACAAAGGCTTGGTTGTCACAAAGGAGGGAATCCCATATGGAACAAACAGATAAAACCCCATTTGATCGGATTGAGGATGCGCTTGAGGATCTAAAGCTTGGGAAACCAGTCATTGTAGTAGACGATGAGGATAGGGAAAATGAGGGGGATCTAATCGCGCTGGCGGATAGGACAACGCCGGAAGTGATTAATTTCATGATCTCGGAGGCGCGCGGGCTTGTATGTGTGCCGATTACGCAAGAGCGTGCGGAGCAGCTTGATTTGCCGCCAATGGTCACTCACAATACGGATTACCATGGTACAGCATTTACTGTATCCGTTGACTATGTAGGAACGACTACTGGTATCTCAGCATATGAGCGCTCGGAGACGGTCAAGGCGCTTCTTGATCCAACGACGAAAGCGTCCGATTTCCGCAGACCAGGACATATATTCCCGCTTATCGCAAAATCAGGCGGAGTGCTCCGTCGTGCAGGACATACAGAGGCTGCCATTGATTTGGCTGTGATGTGCGGATCTTCGCCTGGAGCAGCTATTTGCGAAATCATTAATGAAGACGGCACGATGTCACGATTAGCTGACCTGATCGTATTCAAAGAGAAGCATAATTTGAAGCTTATTACGATTCAAGCCATGATCGAATATCGTAATGCGAAGGAGAAACTAGTTGAGCGGGCGGTTGATGTTAAGCTGCCTACCGATTTTGGAACTTTCCGGGCAATTGCATATACAAATATCGTTGACAATAAAGAGCATATCGCACTTGTGAAAGGCGACATTGATCCTGAACGTCCATTGCTTGTACGCGTTCATTCTGAATGCTTAACTGGCGATGTGTTCCATTCACACCGTTGTGACTGCGGTCCACAGCTTGAGGCTGCACTAAAGCAAATTGAAGAGGCAGGAAGCGGTGTACTTCTTTACATGCGCCAAGAGGGCAGAGGCATTGGGCTCATTAATAAACTTAAGGCATATGCATTGCAAGAACAAGGCTTCGATACGGTGGATGCAAATTTAAAGCTTGGCTTTCCAGCCGATTTGCGCGATTATGGAATAGGCGCGCAAATTTTGAAGGATCTTGGCGTTCGCCAAATGCGCTTGTTAACCAATAACCCTCGCAAAATCAAAGGGCTTGAAGGCTATGGACTAGAGGTCGTTGAGCGTGTTGCGATTCAGATGGAACTCAACGAAGACAACCAAAACTATTTGCGCACGAAGAAAAATAAGCTTGGACATTTGCTTAGCTATGAAGGAATTGACTATATTATTTAATGAAAAGGAAGGATGATTACAAATGACACGAATTTATGAGGGACATTTAGTATCAGAAGGTTTAAAATATGGAGTAGTAGTTGGACGTTTTAATGAATTTATCTCAAGCAAGCTTCTTGGAGGTGCGTTAGATGCGTTCAAGCGTCATGGCGCTCAAGACTCTGATGTAGAGGTAGCTTGGGTTCCAGGAGCATTTGAAATTCCGTTAATTGCACAAAAAATGGCGGAGAGCGGTAAATATGACGCTGTTATAACGCTTGGTGCAGTTATTCGTGGCTCAACGCCGCATTTTGATTTCGTATGCAATGAGGCTGCTAAAGGTGTAGCGGCCATCGCATTGAAAACAGGCATTCCTACGATTTTTGGCGTATTGACGGTAGATTCAATCGAGCAAGCCATTGAGCGTGCAGGCACGAAAGCGGGCAATAAAGGTTATGAAGCAGCAGCCAGCGCAATTGAAATGGCTAATTTAACGAAGCAATTGCAAGGTTAAGAAACAATCGAAATGGCTTGGCGGGAGGAACTGTAAGTGTCAGTGCTTTATAAGCTGGATTCATTTGAGGGACCACTTGATCTATTGCTCCATTTGATCGACAAATCCGAAATCGATATCCATGAAGTGTCTATTAGCGAGATTACGATTCAATATATGGATTACTTGCATGCGATGAAGGAGCTGGAGCTGGAGGTTACGAGCGAGTTTTTGGTAATGGCGGCGACCCTTTTGGCGATAAAGAGCAAGCAGCTTCTTCCTAAGCCTCCTATATTTGAAGATGATTACGAGGAATGGCCTGATGATGGGTTGGATCCTCGTGATGAGCTGATCCAGAAGCTAGTTGAATATCGGAAATTCAAAAAAATAGCCGAGCAGCTGCGTGAGAAGGAAGTTGAGCGCAGCCTTGTTTATTCACGAGAACCGGAAGATATGACCCCCTTCATGAAACAAGAAAAAACCAATCCGGTCGAAGGGCTGCATGTATCGGATTTGATTTTAGCCTTTCAGAAGGCGCTTCGTCGTGCGTCCAGACGTAATATCGTTTCAACGATTCAGCGGGATGAAATATCGGTCAAGGATCGAATTCGGGATATCGTCGAGGTGCTTAAAGAATTTAATACGGTTCAGTTCTCTCGGCTTATACGTGAAAATATGGACAGGCACGAAATTGTAGTCACTTTTCTAGCGATTCTGGAGCTTATGAAGATGAAGTCTATTCGTTGCTACCAGCATCAGTTGTTTGACGACATCGTCATTCACTGGAAAGGAGAGTCGTCACAAGTTGGATTACCAGAAGTTGAAGACGATTATTGAGGGCCTGCTGTTTATGGCAGGAGATGAGGGTTTGACGAAGCGGCAGCTTGCTGATATTTTGGAGCTGGATGCGGACCTAGCCTCTGATTTGGTTTACGATTTGCAGCGAGATCTGGAGCGTGAAGGACGCGGTATTCAAATCGCTGAGGTTGCAGCATCCTATCGATTGACGACCCATTTGGATCACGCACCTTATTTTGAACGGATGGCCTATACGCCAACACGTGCACAGCTATCTCAGGCTGCCTTAGAGACACTATCTATTGTTGCTTATCAACAACCGATAACGAGAATATCGATCGAAGAAATTCGCGGTGTGAAAAGTGATAGAGCGATTCAATCGCTTGTGTCGAAGGATCTTATTGAAGAGGTTGGACGTGCCGAGCAGATTGGCAGACCAATTTTGTACGGAACAACGAAATCATTTTTAGATTATTTTGGTTTGCCATCCATAAAGGAGCTCCCAGAGCCGGGGAAAGTGGATTTGGATGAAGCGCTGGAGGAACAGACGCAGCTTCTATTCGATCGTCTGGATAACCGACAAATAACATTTGAAGAAATAAAAGAATGAGATTTGACCGCCGGGTCATACTATATTCAACCTACATATGGGAAACGGAGGAAGCATCATGGTGCTCGGTTACCCCTACGGTTGGAACACGGCGGTCGGTCTCTTTTTTTTGCTCATTTTAGTAGTTATTCTACGATCTGAGGTTGTCATTAAAGGACATCTTCGCAGAGTAGGAAGCGATGATGATGCAGAATTGAATATAAAAGCACTATTCGGTCTTATCCGATATCGCTACAAAGTGCCGATCATTCAATTTACCGGAACATCGGTCCAGCTGAAGGAGCAGGTCTCAAAGACGAATGCAGGTCTAAACACATGGCAGCAATTTAATGAGGACATAGATGCCGAAAGAGTTGCAAATTATATTGATAAGTTTAAAAGCTTATTGCAAATGACACGGGATTTAACCGGATGGGCTAGAAAGACGCTCACGAAAATTCGACTTCTAGAATGGAATTGGACGACTTCAGTCGGAACTGGAGATGCGATGTGGACAGCTATGGCAACTGGAGCAGTCTGGTCTGTGAAGACGTCCATTATCGGACTTTTATCTCAAATGGTTAAGCTGAAGGCTGAGCCGAAAATGAATGTGCAGCCGATTTATCAATGCCCAGCATTTCAAACCGAATGGTCATGCATAGCTCAAATCCGCTTCGGATATGCTATTCTTGCCGGACTGCAGCTTTTAGTTCGGATGAGGAAAATGAAAGGAGGCGTCAAAGCATGGCAGAACATCCTATTCAAGGCTTAATGCAAACGGCAATGGAAAACATTAAAGAGATGGTTGACGTCAATACGATTGTGGGTGACCCCGTACAGACTCCGGACGGCAGTATTATTATGCCAATCTCAAAGGTTGGCTTCGGATTTGTAGCGGGCGGCAGTGATATTCGATTAGATGATGCCGATCATAAAAATGGATCACAATCAGATGCACAGCATGCATCTGTGTCGATGCCATTTGGCGGGGGCAGCGGCGGAGGCGTATCGATTACGCCAATTGCGTTTTTAGTTGTAGGCACGCATGGCGTCAAAATTGTTCCACTTGATAATCAAACGCATCTGCTTGAGCGAGTCATCGATTCTGCGCCGCATGTTTTTGATAAGATTCAAACCATGATGAAGCAGTCGTCTTCATCAAGTCATGCAGCATACGTCGAGCCATCGCAAACTGTAGTGAGTGGACACATCGAAACAAATGATCACCTGTTATGACATAACTGCCCGTGAGGGCAGTTTTTCATTTTTGTTAGCTAGTTTTCGTCTAGAGTGTCATGTACAAGCATATACTCAAGTAAATAATCAGATGTTTTTCTACTAACGTTTTAAGAAAGGATCGATTGGATATGCATTTCTTAAAGGTAAAGCGAGTTGCTCTATTTGTCTTAATAGCTGTATTCATGACTGGTACAAGCACCTTGCCAAAGGCAGCCGCTAAGCCGAGCTCGCTGTATACGAACGCAAAAGCTTCGGCGCTTTTCGATGTGGAGTCGGGCAGAATATTGTATAGCAATAATGGTGATACAGCGATGGGAATAGCGAGCTTGACGAAAATCATGACTGCGATCGTAGCGATCGAGCATGGCAAGCTGACGGATATGGTTAAGACAAGCAAGAGAGCGGTAGGTAAGGAGGGTTCCTCTATTTATCTTCAGCTGGGAGAGGAAATGAGCCTTTCGAATATGCTTTATGGCCTAATGCTTAGGTCTGGCAATGATGCCGCAACGGCTATAGCGGAGCATGTGGGAGGCTCTGAGGAGGGCTTTGTGCATCTCATGAATGAGAAAGCAGCCTTTATCGGTTTAACCCATTCTAAGTTTCAAAACCCGCATGGACTAGATCAGGCTGAACACTATTCCTCTGCTAATGATTTAGCCAGGCTTACCGCATATGCTCTGAAAAATGAAGTGTTTGCTGAGATTGTAAGTACAAAAGTGAAAAAAGTACCAAATCCCCATGAAAAATGGGAGTACAGCTACACGAACAAAAATAAGATGCTAACGATGTATGATGGCGCGGATGGTGTGAAAACAGGATATACGAAAAAAACACTTCGTTGTCTAGTAAGTTCCGCGACAAGGCAAGGCCAACAGCTTGCAGCTGTAACGATTAATGATAGTGATGATTGGGCAGACCATCGTAAAATGCTCGATTGGGGCTTTAACAACTATCCATTGCAAGAGATAGCTGCAAAGGGGCAAGCGATTGCAGGGTATCCCTATATAATTGGACGCACATTTAAATACCCTGTGGCGGAGCAGGAAACGGAAAGTATTCAATCTCGCTTAGTGCTGCTTAACACCGATTCAATTCATTATTTATTAGGCGAACGCGGAATGCTGGAGTGGTATATGAATAATGATAAAATGGGTGCCTCTCCAGTCTATGATCAAGCAAGCAGCAGGCTGCAGCTTCCTGAGACGTCTAGAAAAACATTGCAGACACTGACTGATTTCAGAAAAGCAGAGAAGCTTAACCAAGATGGAGATTCAGCATGGTATCAATCGTTCTCAAAAGTGCTGGACATGTTATTTGAAATATAAGACAGCACAGGTTCGACGAGCTTTGGCGTTTATTATTACTGCGGGACGAGCTTTTGCCGTCAAAGGACGGCATCAGCCGTAATCGCTTAAGAAATGCAGGCTATTTAGCGAGGGAGACGCTGCTTAGTCTGTAGTTAGGTGCATAGTTGGGGAGGCGGCCTTCATGGTAAATTGGATTTGGTTGTTTTTCATTGTGGCAAGCGTGGTAGTAGCAGCGTTTACAGGCAAGATGGATGCAGTGACGCAAGCTGCCTTCGAGGGCGCGAAATCTGGCGTAACCGTAAGCTTTGGTTTAATAAGCATAATGGTTTTTTGGCTGGGGATGATGCGAATAGCGGAAGATGCTGGATTATTGCAAAAAATGGCTCGTTTGCTCGGTCCAATTGTGCGCATGCTCTTTCCTGATGTTCCTCGCAACCATCCTGCAATTGGCTATATTATGAGTAATCTAAGCGCTAATTTGTTTGGTCTTGGAAACGCTGCTACCCCAATGGGAATAAAGGCGATGCAGGAGCTGCAAAAGCTGAATCCTGATCCGGAAACTGCGACACCGGCGATGTGTACGCTTCTCGCTCTTAATACGTCTAGCATTACCATTATCCCGACAACCCTAATTGCGATCAGGATGAATTACGGATCGGCAAACCCGGCGGAAATTATCGGGACGACGCTTGCCGCAACGTTTGTTGCGACGGGTGCGGCTATTTTAGCAGATCGCTGGTATAGGCGCAAATCTCCGCCACCATCTATAGACCCATCCGCCCCACGAAGGCATCACGAGAAGAAGGTGACTCCGCCAGCTGCTGGAGGTGAACAGGTTGTATAACTTATTTTCAAGCTTTTCCTCCTGGTTAATTCCTGCTATTATCGTATTTATTCCGCTTTATGCAGCACTCAGGCGCAAGGTTCCTGTATATGAAACATTCGTTGAGGGAGCTAAAGATGGTTTTGGAACGGCCATCAATATTATCCCGCATTTGGTAGGCATGATGGTTGCGATCAGCATGTTCCGATCTTCTGGCGCATTAGAGCTCATGCTATCGGCTGTGAGGCCGCTCTTTGACCTTGCTGGTATTCCTAGCGAAGTATTGCCGCTTGGCATACTTCGGCCATTGACTGGCGCGGGCTCACTAGCTTTTACTACTGATCTGATTCAGACCTTCGGTCCTGATTCGATGATCGGAAGAATCGCTTCAACGATTCAAGGCAGTACGGATACGACCTTATATGTGCTTACCGTTTATTTTGGCGCAATTGGCATTCGGCGCTCACGGTATGCTCTTAAAGTAGGATTATTTTCCGACTTAGTCGGTTTTTTAGCAGCAATTTTCATTTGCTTATACATATTCGGTTAGTGGAGCTTGTACTTTGTTCTTCATATCGTTATGATGGAGAGTGAGGTGAAAGCATTGGAACGTTTACAGAAAATATTAGCCGCAGCGGGAGTAGCTTCTCGTCGCAAATGTGAAGAAATGATTTTGGCAGGTATGATTGAGGTCAATGGTGAGAAAATTACGACGCTTGGAGTGAAAGCAGATCCAGCTGTCGATACCATTACGGTTAACGGCAAGGCCATTCGGAGCGAGAAGAAGCTCTATCTTATGCTAAATAAATCCAAAGGGGTTATCACTAGCGCCACGGACCCACAAGGCCGCAAGGTGGTTTCTGATTTTTTACCTGGCATCAAAGAGAGAGTATATCCGGTCGGACGATTGGATTATGATACGGAAGGGCTTTTACTATTAACGAATGATGGCGAGTTTGCCAATTTGTTAACGCACCCAAGTCATCACGTACCGAAAACCTACCGTGCAACAGTCAAAGGGATTCCGCATGGTACTGCATTAGAACAGCTGGAAAAGGGCATTAAGCTGGAGGATGGCATGACTGCACCAGCGATGCTCGAGTACCACGATGTGGATACGGAAGGAAATGAAGCAACGATTACGATTACGATTTTCGAAGGCCGCAACCGTCAGGTTCGCCGTATGTTTGAAGCCATTGGACATAAGGTTATCAGGCTGAAGAGAATTCGTTTTGGTGAACTTGGTCTTGAGAATCTAGGCAGAGGGAAGTATCGCCATTTAACACCTCAAGAAATCAAAGAACTGCTTGCTGTTGCGAATAGCAAGACACATAAAGTTCATAAAAAGTAATCGACGGCGGCAGTTATTGCCGTCGACTTTTCGTTATAATGGTAGTATTCGGAGCAACGTAGAAAGAAGCTGGTGGTGAATTTTATTATGGGGAAATCGCGCAGGACGGTACAGATTGTTATTTTGATTGCCGTCTTGATTATTGGTGGCTATGCAATCGGTACCACCTTATTTGCCGCTGATGATAAAGGTCCGCTCAAGGAAGGCAGCAAGCCGCCGGAATTTGCGCTTGTTGATTTAAAGGGAAATACACAAAAGTTGTCTGATTATGAAGGCAACGCTGTTGTAGTCAACTTTTGGGGCACATTTTGTCCTCCTTGTGTAAAGGAAATGCCGGAATTCGAACGACAGTATGCCAAATGGAAGGATCAAGGCCTCGTCATTCTTGCGATTAACTTAAGCGAGGATACGTTAACCGTGAACAATTTTGTGCGTCGCTTTGAATTGAATTATCCTATTTTGCGTGATGTTAATCGTAAAACGGAACGCAGCTATGGGCTAAAGTCGTATCCAACCACCTTTTTCATTAAGCCGGATGGTTCCATTATGGAAATTAAGGTAGGCGGTATGACAGAGTTAGAAATTGATGAACGGATTGAGCGGCTGCTTCAGCTGTAGGAGGTTTTACTGTGTTAGTGGTAGAAAATACAAAATGCGAGTGCGGTCATCAAAACTCAGTCGGCACCGTGCTTTGCGAGAGCTGTGGAAAGCCGCTCGAAAACGATGATATATCAGATTTGCCTCTAGAGATGCGATACGATGGGGTAGCCCGTCGATCACAAAAGAGCAATCCAAGCTATATCGATAAAATTTGGAATTTTTTTTCGTCCGTTAAGATTGCGATTTATTTAATCGTTCTTACTTTTTTAACGGCAATGCTCGGTACAATTTATCCGCAGGAAAACACATTTATCAACAACTTTGATGCTTCAGTTTATTATGAAGAAACGTATGGTTTTCTTGGTAAACTATACTATTTGACAGGTTTATCCCATACATACGAAACCTGGTGGTTCATCGGCTTGCTGGTTATGATCGGGACTTCGCTAGTTATTTGCAGCCTAGATAGAGTTTTACCGTTATATCGGGCGCTTAGCAAGCAGCAAATTCGCAAGCATCTAAAGTTTATTCATCGGCAAAAGACAGTGTTCAAGCATCAACTCGAAAGCGATGAAGAAAAATGGGTATCTGATTTTGGAGCACAGCTGAAACGGAAGGGCTATCGGATTCATCAGGACGGTTCTTCACTGCTAGCTGAGAAAAATCGTTTTAGCCGTTGGGGACCTTATATTAACCATATAGGTCTCATATTGTTTTTGCTAGCGATACTGGCTAGAAGCATACCAAGCTGGCAAATGGATAGCTACATAACGATAGCCGATGGTGATACCGTACAAATTGCGAATACAAATTATTTTGTGAAAAACGAAAAGTTTACTGTTGAGTTTTATAACGATGATGAGCTGCCAGACAAGCTGAAAGGGACGGCTCGTGCAAAGCTCTTCGAGACGAAAGCCATATTGTATGAGTGCGTAAGCAATTGCAATGATCAAACGCAGAAGCCTGAGCTCCAGGAAGTGAAGCGGCATAACATCATCGTCAACGAACCGCTAAATTACAAGGGCTTAAAGCTGTATCAATTTGACTTTGATATGACGCCTCGTTTGAACGCAGTTCACCCTATTCTCGTTAATAAAGAAACAGGTGAGAAATACGGGCCGTTCGATCTTCCGATGAAGGATTCTGCTCTTCAGCACAAGCTTGGGCCCTACACGCTTGATTTGTACGCGAATTACATGGAATTCTCGATAGGGGACAACGGCGAGCCTACGACGCTGTCACGTGATCCGATTGCTCCTGCATTTGTCTTTACGGTTAAAGGTCCGGGTTTAGATCCGGAAGGGGAGCCATACATGTATTTTCCAATGCAAAAGGATAAGGTGAAATTTTCGCAGGATGTTATTAATCATAAAATTGCGGATAAGATTGAAATTCGAGTCGACGGGATGGAAAATGTAGATTTCTCTGAAGCATCTACGTATTTGAATGTCCGCATCGACAAGGCGCTGCCTTATGTTTGGATTGGCGCATTCTTCTCTATGGTCGGTCTGTTGATGGGGTCCTATTGGCAGCATCGTCGGATATGGCTGCGAGTTGATGATGGTAACCTTTCATTAGGTGCTCATACGAATAAAAACTGGTACGGTATGCGTTCAGATGTTGCATGGGCGCTTCAAAAAATAGGGATAACCGTAGATCCGAAAGCGCTTGATAACGGAGGGAACAACGCGTGAAATTAGTCGAGTTTAGCAGCGATGCATTTATATTCGCATTTTTTCTTTATTGTTTTGCATTTATGTTTTATGTGCTTGCCATTGCGGGTAAGAAATGGAGCAACCGAGACCCCGAGAAGCATGAGAAACGCTGGGGTAGAGTAGCATTCATAACGTCCAGTCTAGGGTTGGCGGCACATTTGACTTTCTTCTTTACACGCTGGGCAGGCAGCGGACAAATACCGACAAGTAATATGTATGAGTTTATGACATTTCTAGGAATGGCAATCATGATTGCTTTCACAATTGTTTTCGCCATTTATAGAAAACCGCTGCTGGGCATGTTCACCTTGCCGTTAACGGTTATTATTGTGGCCTACGCATCAGTTTTTCCACAAGAGGTACAGCCTTTAATACCGGCCCTTAACAACTACTGGCTTAAGGTGCATGTAACGACAGCGGCACTTGGCGAAGCGTTTTTTGCAGTCGGCTTTGCTGCAGGATTGATGTATCTGCTGCGTGTGATCGATTTTAAAGGTAAAACAAAGGAAGCAAAGAGACAACAGTTTTGGGTGGAATTCTCTTTGTATTCCATGCTCTTAATCGTTGGTTTTATCATTGCAGTATTCGCGTTCAGAGGAGCGGGCTACGAGGCAGAATTTATTCAGCATAAATCTGTGATTGATGCTAAGGGAATCGAATCAACGACTTCGGAGACTGCTTATTACACGCTTCCTCCTATTGTTAAGCCGTTTAATAGTGAGACGGTTAAAGTGGACAGTTTCATTGGTATGAGTGATGCGTTTTTTGAAGCACCATCTTGGATGAATGGCGCAAATTCCGGGCGTAAGCTGAATACGGTGGTTTGGTCTATTATCTCGGGCAGCTTGCTGTATGGGCTGTTTCGTCTAGTATTCCGCAAGCCTCTTGGGGCTGTGATTCACCCGTATATGGAAGGTGTAGACCCAGAGGATTTGGATGAAATCAGTTATCGCACTATTGCGATTGGTTTCCCAATCTTTACTCTAGGCGCATTGATATTTGCGATGATATGGGCGAATATCGCATGGGGCCGCTTCTGGGGCTGGGATCCCAAGGAGGTATGGGCTCTAATTACATGGCTGTATTATAGTGCGTATTTGCATTTCCGTTTATCACGCGGCTGGCAAGGACATCGTTCGGCTTGGCTTGCTGTAATCGGTTTTGTCATTGTATTGTTTACTCTTGTTGGGGTTAACCTTGTAATTGCAGGCTTACATTCCTATTCTGGTGTTTAGTATATAGTTTGAGAGGAGTATTGCCCAATGTCTGATTTTTCAAGCCGAATATTGGTAGTAGATGATGAGGAACGTATTCGTCGTCTGCTCAAGATGTATCTAGAGAAGGAAGGCTATACGATTGACGAAGCAGAGGATGGTGAAACGGCGCTTAGACTCGCGTCTAACACCGATTACGCGCTTATTTTGCTGGATGTAATGCTTCCTGGCATTGATGGCGTTGAGGTTTGCTCACGTCTGCGTCAAGTAAAGGCAACCCCTGTCATTATGCTTACTGCCAAAGGCGAAGAGATGAATCGTGTTCAAGGCTTTGAGGTCGGTGCAGATGATTATGTTGTGAAGCCATTTAGCCCGCGCGAGGTTATCTATCGTGTGAAAGCTATTTTGCGCCGTTCTTCGGCAACAGCATTTTTGACGAAAGAAATTAATTCGAGCAATAATATCGTTTTCCCTCATCTTGTCATCGAGCATGATGCACATCGTGTTACTGCTGGTGGCCAGGAAGTTAGCTTAACGCCTAAGGAATATGAGCTGCTCCATTATTTGGCTGTATCGCCGGATAAGGTGTTCTCACGTGAGGAACTGCTGAAGGATGTATGGAATTACGAGTTTTTTGGAGATTTGAGGACCGTAGATACACATGTGAAGCGGTTGCGTGAGAAGCTGAACAAAGTGTCGCCTGATGCCGCTGCGATGATTACGACTGTATGGGGTGTAGGCTATAAGCTTGAGGTGCCTAAGTAAATGGAGTTGTGGCATCGTTCATTCGGCAAGCTTTGGCGGAGTGTAGTCGGTAAGCTTTGGGCGACAATTATGCTGCTTGTAGTAGTTGTATTGCTCATCGTAGGTGTATTCCTTCTCCAGTATGTAGATATCTGGTTAGAAGATAATTCGCATCAAGTGAAGGTATTGTTCGTACTAACAGCGATTATCGGATTTTTATTGTCAACCTTTTTCGCTTTTTTTCTATCCAAAAAAATACAGCAGCCGTTACTTCAACTTAAGGATGCGGCTGTTTCCATCTCACAAGGTAATTACAGCACAAGGGTAAATATTGTGTCTAGTGATGAGATAGGAGAGCTTGCTGACACGTTCAACCATATGACTGAACAGCTGGATAAGCTCATCCATGATTTGAACCATGAGAAAAATCATCTAGCAAGTATTTTGCGAAGTATGGGTGATTCCGTTATTACGTTCGATGCAGCTGGAAAAGTGATCCTTACGAACCCGAGCGGACATTTATTAATCAATCAGTGGTCAGGTGTAGAGCTTGCATGGCAAGGAGAAATTTTTGATACTTTAACTTCAAATTCTGAAGTTCCGATGCCGCTGCGAGAAATCTTTCAAAACGTAATGCTTGAAGGACACGATGCGACAGATAATATTCATGTTTTGAGCAGTGTGTGGTCTGTCGTAATGGCTCCATTACAGTCTAATGGTATTGTACGCGGAGCAGTTGCGGTCATTCGTAACGTAACTGAGGAGCATAAGCTTGAGAAGATGCGGAAAGACTTTGTAGCTAATATTTCGCATGAGATCAGGACGCCGCTTTCGATGCTTCAAGGCTATAGTGAGGCGCTGCTGGATGACATCGTTGTCTCAGAGGAAGAACGTAAAGATCTTGTGCAAGTCATTTATGACGAATCGCTTCGGATGGGCCGTCTTGTCAATGGTTTTCTTGATATCGCTCGAATGGAAGCTGGCCATGCGGATATGAACTTCCAAGAGGTGGATTTAAGGCATGTGCTGAAGCGTGTGCACCGGAAATTCCAGGTGTACGCGAAAGAGAGAGAGGTTAAGCTGCTTGCGGAGCTTACGCGAGATCCTCTTATGGTTAAGGAAGCGGATGAGGATCGTCTGGAGCAGGTGCTTACGAATCTGCTTGATAATGCTTTACGCCACACGCCGTCAGGAAAGTCTATTACCATTGTTGGCAGGCATGAAGTGGTCAATGGCAGCAAGTATGTCCAGCTTATCGTTAGAGATGAAGGACAAGGTGTCCCTGCTGAGGATGTTCCTTATATATTTGAACGGTTCTACAAAGCAGATAAAGCGCGAAAACGTGGTTCTTCAAGCGGTACGGGTCTCGGACTTGCGATTGTCAAAAATCTCATTGATTTGCATCATGGACGGATATCCGTCGAGAGCAGTAAGTCCATGGGTACCACGTTTACGATATTGCTTCCTGTCGAAGCCCATCAGTCCTTGTCATAGCGTTCCTTCGGGAACGCTTTTTTTGTAGATTACAGGAGATAATTCTTGTTGTTCGTGAAACATGCATAATCCGTCGATGACTGCCGATGGTAAAAGGATCGGCAATTTTTTAGATGTAAAGTAGATCATTTCGCCATACTTTCTCTATATTTCTCCGGAATGAAACGCGCTGAAGCCGCTAAAGGACGGCGAAAGCCGTTTCACCTAGGCTATACAGATTATTCGGGGTTTAAAACGAAGATTGGGAACAAGAATGAACTGCAGGAAAAGTTATGTATAAGCTATCCTGCACGTTTGCAGTAACTTCACTCATTCTTCTCTTCAACATGATTCTATATTGTATATATGCATTAGAATAGTTGAATTTCGGCTCTAGATGGTTAGATGAGGCTGCCTATGTTGTACGGGGTACAACATAGGCTAGGAGAATGCTGAGGAAACAGCTCCTATACTGCAAAAGTGCAGGATAGGATGGGATGGGATGGGAACAGGGGAAGTCAGTAATCTGCTAGTGCAGGATAGGATAGGGGATAGCATTGGGGTGTAAGTCAGTAACTAATATGTTGGTGTAGGATGTGTCGGAATAGAGAGCGACTCTTCAGAATGATCTACTCACGCAGCGACCAAAACGTAAATGTTTAGTTCAACTTATATAATAAAAAGAGCCAACTGGAAAAATCCAGTTGGCTCTTGCTGTATTTATTAAATAAGTGTAATTTCTTTGGCAGTATTGAGTTCAGGCATACTCGTCAACTGTACAAGAACATCCTTCGGAGTAGCTTTGTCAACACGCAATACCATGATTGCTGATCCGCCAACAAGCTGACGTCCTACTTGCATCGTAGCGATGTTAACATCGTTGTTGCCAAGCAGCGTTCCTACGCGTCCGATAATACCAGGCTTATCGTTGTGCGAGATTAGAATAAGATTGCCCTCTGGCGTAACGTCAACAGGGTACTTATCAATGTGTACAATACGAGGACCATAGCCCGTCAGCAAAGTACCGGAAACGACATGCTCTTCAGTCTTCGTGCGAAGGGAGACTGTAACGAGATTCGTGAAATCTTTCGAAGCATGTGATTTTTGAACCACAATATTTACGTCGCGAACCTTAGCAAGATGAAGCGAGTTCACGACATTAACTTGCTCTGAGCCTAAATGATGCGCAAGCACACCGCGAACGATATGACGAGTTAGCGGCTGGGTATCAACCTCTGCCAGCTCACCGGAGTAGCCAACTACGATTTCCGTAACAGCGCCTTCTGTGGCTTGAGCAATAAAGCTGCCTAGCTTCTCGCCAAGTGTAAAGTATGGCTGAAGAATTTTTTGCAGATTCTCAGGAATCGGCGGCATATTTACGGCATTAATAAATGGCTCGTTGCGAAGAATATGAAGCACTTGCTCTGAAACGTCAATCGCAACGTTCTCTTGTGCTTCTACAGTTGAAGCGCCAAGATGCGGTGTAACGATAACTTTCGGATGTGATAAGAAAGGATGATCCTCAGCAGGAGGCTCCACTTCAAATACGTCAAATGCGGCACCAGCTACGATACCTTCATTGATGGCATTGATTAACGCGATTTCGTCGATGATCCCACCACGCGCACAGTTAACGATACGCATGCCTGGCTTCATTACTTCAAATTGAGCTTTGCCGATCATATGACGAGTTTCTGGAGTCAGAGGCGTATGCACAGTCATGAAATCTGCATTGCGAACAATTTCATCTACACTAGCTAGCTTCACGCCAGCTTTCTCTGCTCTTTCCTCTGTCATGAACGGGTCATAACCCATAATATTCATACCGAAGGCTTTAGCGCGTTTTGCAACCTCGCTGCCGATACGGCCCATACCAAGTACGCCAAGTGTTTTGCCGCGAAGCTCAACTCCGAGGAAGGATTTACGATCCCATGTACCATTTACAGTTTTCATGTACGCTTGCGGGATGTGGCGTGCAACTGCCATCATCATGGCAAATGTGTGCTCACAAGTTGTAATCGTATTGCCATCGGGCGCATTAATTACGATAATACCACGCTGCGTAGCGGCTTCCAGGTCGATATTATCGACACCTACGCCAGCACGGCCAACGACTTTAAGCTGTTTACCAGCTTCCATAATCCTTGGTGTTACACGTGTTTGGCTGCGAACAAGCAATGCATCGTACTCACCAATAATAGCAACTAATTCGTCTTCGCTTAATCCAGGCTTTTTGTCGACTGCGACATCTGACGCATCAACAAGCTGCTGAATGCCCAAATCGCTAATTGGATCGGAAACTAACACTTTAAACATGTGAAGTATGCCTCCTAAAATGGGGCGAAGCATGATAGCTTCGCTTAATATGAACAGAAAAACCCTCGTCCGGTACCGATGTTCAGCAGCGGGACGAGAGTTTGATCATCGATCGTAGACTTTTCTATTTTAATGCAAGAAGATAGACAAAAGCAATCCTCAAACTTGCTGAATTGTGAAAATTTCGTTATGATTCAAGCATCATAGGCTTCAAAATCCGACAAGGGAGGTATTTATTCATGAATAACTGGCAGGAAATGACACCGGAAGCATTGCTTGAACATATAGAGAATGGCGAAATTGATGGAAATCAAGTGATCGATGTAAGAGAAGCTTTTGAATGGGATTTTTATCATATGGATGCTTCAATTTTAATCCCGATGAATACGATACCCACTCGTTTAGGTGAAATAGATGATTCTAAACCGATATACATCGTGTGCGCTCATGGCGTCAGAAGTGCAGCCGTATGCCAATACTTAGAAGAACAAGGCTATAGCAGCCTCCACAATGTTACTGGCGGAATGGCAGCTATAGCCTCGTTAAAAGGATTTCAATATGATTGATCATTATCTTCGGCAGTGAATCAATTTCATTCAGCTGAGAAGAACGGCAACTGCGGAAGTAGTGCCTGATGATATAGCCGAGACATGCTTAAACTAAAATCTCCTGCGCGTACTGCTTCAGTATTAATGAGCAGATCTACAACAGATGTCAAAGTATGCAGCTTCATATTAGATGCCTGACCCGATTGAATAAAATCATCAACGCGGCTTGTTAAATCTTGCGGATAATAAACGGTTAGCTTATTGCGAGCCATAAGCTGATCGGCCATTAGTTTATTTTTAACTGTAATTTGAAAGTTCTTCCATTGTGAGAGCTCTAATATAGCTGGCGACGTGTACTCGGATGGGATGTCGGTATCAACGGTTGCTGCCCATTTCAGCATAGCCGAGTAATAAGCTTGCTGAGCATTCAGTGCAAACTGCGAAGCAGAACGATACGTTTTTTCCTGCTCTACATTTTTCTTTAGCTCTGCGAAGGATAATGTTTTTGCACTTGTTGCAGCTTTCATTGCGGCTTCGTTGAATAGCTTGAGACTGCGTATGTAGCTTACCTGCGATTCACCAAGCAGTGGCGACCTTTGCATATCTACGGAGCTTGCTTCTTTCTCTTTATCTTCAGCTAGCTTTGCAAGATCCTTAAACATCGAAGTTGCTTCGTTGGTTTTTCCTTGCGATAATTTATTCATGGCCGAGAACCATTCGTTTTGAAATTCACGATAAGGTAGAAATACGGTATGATAGAAAGAGACCAAATCCTGTTGCTGGTAGGGACTTACGGAAGCGGCGGAGCTAGCTGAGGTTTCATCGGTTTTGTATTTTGCCTCTGTTTTATCCGAACCGATCTGTATTCCGTAAAAAAAAGCGCCTACAGTACAAATAAGCAAGAATATAAAGCCGATACTAAATAACATTGCTGATGTCGTTAATCTTTTTTCCATCTCTGTCTCTATCTCCTTTTATGCACTAAAATATAAGCTGGTGAATTGTTCTATCAGTATAGGTGAAAAGATAATAAAAGAAAATATGAACGTTTCAGACAGGCGGGAAGCTATGAAAAAGTTTGATATTCGAAATATTCGCATTCGCAAGGTATCCGTCGATGATCTGGATGACCGTATGCTGTTAATCAATTTGTACGCAACACAAGGCATTACTTTTATTATCGGTTTAATATGGGTTTTATTTCAGCATCAAAATGTAATCAAATTATTTACTCCGCCAAAAGAGCTCAGTTTCCTTTATTGGGGCGTTGGTTTGGCTGCTGCAGTCATCGTTGTCGACCTTCTTATTTCTCGTTTTGTGCCTGAGGAGGCTGGCGATGATGGAGGCGTGAATGATCGGATTTTTAGTACACGTCCCATTTGGCATATTGCGGTAATCTCACTCGTAGTTGCGATTTGCGAGGAGCTTTTATTCCGCGGGGCTCTGCAGCATGCCATTGGACCCTATTGGACGAGCATTATTTTTGCTACTATTCATGTAAGGTATCTAAAGCACTGGATACCTACAGGACTTGTTTTCTCCATTAGCTACGGATTAGGATGGATATACTTGCAATCAGGTTCGATTATTGCACCAATCATTGCACATTTCCTAATTGATTTTATAATGGGGTTGATTATACGATTCAGGAGGGAGTCATGAGCAGGAAAGAGAAATTTGGAAGTTCGAGGTCTTCAAGACAACATGAAAAGGCGGCATCTCCGTCTGACATCGGAACGAATTCCAATGAGGGAGCAGCTATGCCGCCTAGGCGGAAAAAACATCCTTCGAGCAATTATAAATTAACAAGATGGTACTATAATTTGTTATTCCTGTTGTTCGTCTGCTTAGTGGCTGGGTTGTTCTGGTACGGAAATAAATTTACAAATTAATTTCTATAGAGGCAGGATCTATAAATCCATACCCTTTGGATTCGAGTGTGGCAAGCAGTTCATCAAGGGCATCTGCCGTCCATTTCAGCTCATGCATTAAAATATTGGCACCGGGATGAAGCTGCTCCAGTACATTTCGAATGACTTCGTCGGGCTTATCCTTGGCAGATTTATCCCAATCTAAAGATCCATTGGACCACGTCATGTACAGCATGCCGTGGTTTTTTGCTGCCTCTTTCACTATGTCGCCGCCAGAACCGTAAGGAGGACGGAAAAACAATGGTTTTTTACCGATCAATTCTTCAATCTCATTCTGAACATCGCCGATCTGTTGTTCAACAACCTCATTTGGTTCGTTCTTGAGATTGATATGATCGAAGGAATGGTTGCCTACTGTCTGTCCTCGCGCATCAATGAGCTTTAGCAGCTCAGGGTTTTGTTTGACCCGATAACCATTTACGAAAAAAATGGCTTTAGCATGATGTTTATCCAATGTGTCCAGTATGCTGGTGAGCACAGCTTCATCCTTGGGACCATCATCGAAGGTGAGCAATACGACCTTATTTTGAACAGAAGCATCTATTGGCTCGAAGCGGTAGGATTTGTTCATCCTATAAAGAGGTTGAGTCAGTACCGCTTCCTCTAATACAGGTGTAGCTTCAGACAAAGTGTCCTCTACAGGAGCGTCTGTATGTATACCAGCAGTTGGAGCTGGAGAAATGCGCTGGTCGTATTCTGCTGCTGTACTTTCATTAGTGGGAAGATGATTTGTTTGCTGCTGTTCAGCCGTGCAAGCTGACAGTATGGCTCCTAAAAGTAAAAGAACTGCTAATTTTATATTTTGCTTCATTGTACGGAAACCTCCATAAGCTAAATTGGTTAGCCTGCAAATCGAACCTATTGTAACATATTTAACTATGCGGCTGCTTAAGAAGGGTTTCCTTATTTTATATAGGATGAGGGGCAAGTCATAAGGTCAAACTAACTCATGCATACGATGATGACCAAAGAGGAAAAGAGGTGACCTTCATAATGAAGTTAAGCGGGTTTTTAGTTGGAGGAATAATTGGCGCAGCTGCTACGATGTATGTCTCGAGAAAGCGGCCTGGAGCTGTGTCTTGGGCTGCAAGCGCGCTATCTGATGTCAGCAAGTCTGTAGCACGCAAATCCGTTTCGAAAATGATGGGCAAATCAATAGTGAATGAGGCTTCCAATGCCGCCCCAAAGCATTCAGACGATACTGCCGTAAAATCAGAAGCCGCTTGGGGGCAAATTGAAGCAATAGTAAATAGTGATCCTGAAGTAAAGCGGGAAGCGGATAAGATCAAAGCGGAATCGTCAGTACTTGCGCATTAAATAGGATAAGAGGTTTAATGAATCGCTTGGCCGCTGAGCAGAAATGCTATGCGGCCAAGCGATTCTTTTTTTCGTTCAATATTAGTGCATTCGATGAAAAGAAATGATAAAGTAGTTACATAGTATGATTTGATTAAAAATGATCACATCTTTCTAATTTATTCATACGCTATTACAACAGATGCTGCAGAGGAGGATCCTGTCATGAAAATCGAACGACTGAGCCAGGATAAGATACGGATTTTCCTGACGTTCGACGACCTGCTGGAACGGGGGATCCAGAAGGACGACATGTGGCGCGAAATTCCAAAAGTACACGAACTATTCAGTGAAATGATGGATCAAGCATATAGTGAACTTGGATTCGACGCCAGCGGCCCATTAGCGGTCGAAGTGTTTGCCCTCCCCGCTCAAGGTATGGTAGTGATTGTCACCCGTGGCAAAATGAACAGTCATGTAGGAGAACGTGCAGCCGAAGATGACGACACGGAAGACGAAATATACGAAATGGAAGTAACGCTTGAACATAGCGATGTCGTGATGTACTCCTTCCGCGAATTTGAGGATGTTATCTCAGTATGTAAGCAATTACAAGCCGCCACGCTGACTGAAGATGGACGACTATACTTTTATAATGGCAAATATATATTGGCGTTGGAACCTGCCCTTATTGAGGCTTCGAGGCATAACGCTGTTATTGCTTTACTTGCTGAGTATGGAGAAGCGACTTCAGTTACGTACGCAATGCTTGAAGAGTATGGAAAGGTGATTATGCCTGAATCCGCTGTTCAGGAAATATGTAATCATTTTAAATTTTAAAGCAATCGAGCATGCCAAGAGCATCATGCAGACTTTGTGTTGTCTGCATGATGCTCTTATTGCATGTATGAGTAATATAAATTGGAATACAGTAAGGGAAAGGCGTTCATATTAGATGTAGACAAAGGCGGTGGATGACATGAGTGAAAAAGAAGCAAATGATGTGTTGCATTCTACTCAAATCGTAATCGAGCAAGCGCTGCGAAGACTTGGCTATGATCAGGATATGGTTGACCTATTGAAGGAGCCGCTTCGGCTGCTAACCGTACGTATTCCAGTTCGAATGGATGATGGGAAGACAAAAGTATTTACAGGCTACAGGGCACAGCATAATGACGCTGTAGGCCCGACAAAGGGTGGAGTGCGTTTTCACCCGGCCGTGTCGGAAAATGAAGTTAAAGCATTATCAATCTGGATGAGCTTGAAATGCGGAATTGCGGATTTACCCTATGGAGGAGGCAAAGGCGGCGTGATTTGCGATCCAAGGACGATGTCTTTCCGTGAGCTGGAGAGACTGAGTCGCGGTTATGTTCGTGCTGTCAGCCAAATTGTAGGTCCAACCAAAGACATACCTGCGCCGGATGTCATGACGAATTCTCAGATTATGGCTTGGATGATGGACGAGTACAGCCGGATTCGTGAATTTGATTCTCCAGGCTTCATTACAGGCAAACCGCTTGTTCTTGGCGGTTCTAAGGGGAGAGAGACAGCTACAGCACGCGGCGTCGTTATTATGATTGAGCAAGCGCTGCAAATGAAAGGAATTGAAATTAAGGGTGCGCGAATCGTCATTCAAGGCTTCGGAAATGCGGGAAGCTACCTTGCCAAATTTATGCATGAGGCAGGTGCGAAAGTAATAGGTATTTCCGATGTGGGCGGAGCGTTGTATAATAAAGAGGGACTCGATATTGAATATTTGCTCGATCGACGAGATTCCTTTGGCAATGTAACGAATTTGTTCTCACAAACCATTACGAATTCAGAGCTGCTTGAGCTGGAATGCGATGTTCTCGTTCCAGCTGCAATTGAGAACCAAATAACAGATCAAAACGCAGGCCGTGTACAAGCATCCATTGTAGTCGAGGCTGCGAATGGTCCAACTACGCTGGAGGCTACTCAAATTCTGTCCGATCGCGGCGTGCTTATCATTCCAGATGTGCTCGCAAGCGCTGGTGGCGTAATTGTATCCTATTTCGAGTGGGTGCAGAATAATCAAGGCTATTACTGGGAGGAGCAAGAGGTGGATGATAAGCTGAAGCTTATGATGATCCGAGGCTTTAACCATGTATACGAAATACATCGCACCCGCAAGGTCGATATGCGGCTTGCCGCTTATATGGCTGGTGTTCGCAAAATGGCGGAGGCCGCTCGTTTTCGAGGCTGGGTGTAAGAAAGTAGGGACCAAATGCTGTTGCTTTCCGTTTTGACTGCTGCTATTGCGCCAGGCGTTTCGCTGCTTACTTATTTGTATTTAAGGGATCGCTACGAAGCAGAGCCGATTCATATGGTCGCTAGAATGTTTGTGCTGGGTATGCTCGTCGTTGTGCCGATCATGGTTATTCAGCGCGGCTTGCAGCTTTGGCTTGGCGATCATGCAGTTTGGTTTGCTTTTGGGGAGTCCGCAGGCGTTGAAGAATTTGTGAAATGGTTTGTTCTGTATCACGTCATTTACAACCATACTGAATTTGATGAGCCATATGACGGCATCGTATATGCATCGTCAATTTCGCTTGGCTTTGCAACATTGGAAAATGTGCTATACGCTTTTTACTCGCCGGCAACGTTTGGGACGCTGCTTGTAAGGGCGCTGCTTCCTGTATCTGGTCATGCTTTATTTGGGATAATGATGGGCTATTACTTAGGGAAAGCAAAATTTGCTCCAAAGAACAAAAGCGCTTATTTTTTGGGCATATCCTTGCTGCTTCCTATTTTGCTGCACGGCACCTACGACTGGATCATGATTACGGTTCGCACGAACTGGATGTGGGTTATTATTCCGTTTATGATCGGGCTCTGGATATGGGGCCTTCGCAAAATGGCACATGCAACCTCCCGTTCACCCTTCCGTTTTCTTGTCCGAGAGGACGAGGTTAAATTGTAACTGTTCCGTCTATACTTACATTATATTGAAATGCCTGAAATTACGGCGTTCGAATAATGGCGGAGGAGGAGCATATGGAGGCTGCTGCTGCAAGGGTTAAAGTAACGATCCGGTGCAATATGTGCGGAGAAAAGTTCGTGCTGCGAGGACGAAGAGAAAAGAACTCGATAGATACCGGCTTTAAGCAATGTATTTGCAACAATGTAAATGATCTGGAAATTGAAGAGCATAATGTTTTTTGATGAAAAAAGAATTAAGCTAGCACAATTAAATAGATGGATGCATAAAGCTCCCTTTAGCAAACCAAACTAAAACCAGGTTTTGCAAAAGAAAGGAGCTTTTGTATTATGTACCGTCGACTCAGTTCAATTTTCTTCCCCATTATGACCGTGCTGCTTATTGGAGCCGTTTACTGGGGTTATCAAGAACATCAAGAAAAAAACTCGATATTGATTAAAGCAGAAAATCAGTATCAACGGGCATTTCACGACTTAACCTATCATGTAGAGCAGCTGCATCAGCAGCTAGGCAATACGCTTGCCGTGAACTCGACGTCGCAAGCCTATCATCGGAAGGGACTAGTCAACGTATGGCGTTTAACGAGCGAAGCGCAGAACGAGATTAACCAACTGCCGCTAACGCTGCTTCCTTTCAATGATGCTGGAGAGTTCTTGTCGCGAATTGCCAATTTCGCTTACAAAACCTCAGTTCGCGATCTCAGCAAGCAGCCGCTTACACCTGATGAGTTTAAGACAATGAAGACCCTTTACGCAAATTCAGAACAAATATCAAAAGATTTGGCTGCCATGCAGGAGAAAGTGTTGTCTAACCGCCTGCGCTGGATGGATGTGGAGATTGCACTTGCCTCAGCCAAGTCGGACAATCCGAATATTATTATTGATGGCTTTAAAACCGTTGATAAGAAGGTAAGCCAGTATCCTGAGATTAATTGGGGACCATCTGTAAGCAGCATGTACCAGAAACGCACAGTGAAAATGCTTGGCGGGAAAATGGTAACCGAAGACGAAATCAAGAAGCATGCGGCTAAATTTTTAGATGCAGCAAATGCTGAAATTCGTGTAGTTGAGAACGCGAAGGGCACGGAATATGCAACATATTCAGCAACGGTTATTGATGGGAAGAAAAACAAGCTGCAAATGGATTTTACAAAGCAGGGCGGACAGCTAATTTCGTTCATGAATCCACGTGATATTGGTGAGAAAACCGTCGATCTAGAGAAAGCCAAAGCTTCAGCGGACAAGTTTTTGGACAAGCATGGTTTTAATGAAATGAAGGCGGTTAGCTATGATATGCACGGGAATACGGGTTCTCTCACTTATGTAGGCTTGCAAAGCGGTGTACTCATCTACCCTGACAAGCTGACAGTTAAGGTTGCATTGGATAAAGGCGAGACGGTCGGCTTGCAAGCGAATGATTATATCTTTGAGCACCACAAGCGCGAGCTGCCGAATCCAATTGTCACACAGGCCGATGCGCGCAAGGCACTTAATCCCGAAATGAAGGTTCAGTCAGAGCAATTAGCGCTGATTAATAATGATTTGGGAGAAGAAGTGCTGTGTTATGAATTTACGGGTAAAATTAATGGCTCCCTATACCGCGTGTATATAAATTCAGAGTCGGGACTAGAAGAATCAATTGAGGAAATGTCTCCTAGTGATTCCAAGGCAGCTTCTGACAAATAACGATATGGCTCCCCTTAATTTGACGTGTTATAATGCATGTAAATGGGGGGAGCCAATTTGTTGCCTAAAGTAAATCAAATGTTGCATTTTCAAATCGCCTCTTCAGATGAGGTGGAAGCATTAATAGATTACAAGTCCCGGATTGCGGATGAGCAGGACGACGGCTTGCTAATAGAGTTTCCGATCAGTGAGAAAACAGGACGCATTAAACGTTTGTTTCTTGGAGATGAGCTGTCTGTTTTTTTTGTGTCAGAGGATGGGATTAAAAATTATTTTGATTCTCATGTGCTCGGCTTCAAGGAAGATGGGGTCAAATTAATTAAAATCCGAAAGCCGGATCCGGATCGCATTACGAAGATTCAACGCCGCAGTTTTTTGCGTGTCCCTTCTGAATTGGAAATTGCAGTGAAAATGCCAAATCAGGTGAGATTTGTATGTACGACCGATGATGTTGGCGGAGGCGGAATTTCTTTTATTGCTGATGGCAAATGGCCTCTCGTACCTGAAATGCTGCTGGAATGCTGGATGCTTGTTCCCTTTAAGAACGGAACGATCGATCATACCTATTTTCAAGCGGAAATCGTTCGAATTGTGGAGCTTGAGACTGGCAGGAAGCAAGCGATGATCAAATATGCAACTATAAATGACTCTGAACGTCAAAAGATAATACGCTATTGTTTTGAGAAACAGCTGGAATATCGGAATCGATGAATAATATTTATGGCAATTGGAAAACTACCCAAAAAAGATGAAAGGGAGTTTCCATTTGTCATTAAACAAATATAATAACCGCAAGCGTTTAATTAAATGGACTGATGAAATAAGCTCTATTATTAAGAAAATTATTATTACATTAGTTATTTTATTAGTCTGCTCACAGGCAGCATTACAAAATAATTCAGTTAGGTTATGGCTTACAGGCGTAGATCAGTGGGAAGGCACCCGCTTGAACTGACGCCGTGCTTTTGCATCTGTGTGTATAGTGTGATATAATTTTTACGTTCGCAGGCAAAGCCTGCTTTTTTCTTGAGAGGTTTGCTTCGCATTCTTTCATGCATACAGCCAGCCGTCTCTACTAAAAGGGGGTTGACCTGTAGTGGTGCATCACGAGGGTGACAGTGACCGGATGAATATTGCGATTGACGGGCCAGCAGGCGCCGGCAAGAGCACGGTTGCACGGAAGGTCGCCGAACAGCTAGGTTATGTGTATATTGATACCGGTGCTATGTATCGAGCGGTTACTTTATGTGCTCAACGTGCCAATGTTGCTACGAATCAAAATACCAAACTAGCTGATCTAGTAAAATCTTTAGAGATTGAGCTTGAGCCTGGCGAGACAGGTCAATCCGTGTTCGTAAATGGTGAAAATGTTACCGCATTAATTCGCACGCGCGAGGTGACTCTTCAAGTGTCGCATGTTGCCGCGAATGAAACGGTTCGTGAAGTTCTTGGAATCATGCAGCGCAGGCTTGCAAAGCGCAAGGGTGTCGTTATGGATGGCCGGGATATTGGTTCTCACGTGCTGCCGGATGCGGAATTGAAGGTTTTTCTAACTGCATCGGTTAAGGAACGTGCACTTCGCCGTTATCGTGAAATAGCGGACAGCCAAAACATTACACTTGAACAGCTGGAAACAGAAATTGCAGATCGTGATCGTTTGGACGAGCAACGAGACATTTCGCCCTTAGTATGCGCTTCTGATGCTATTGTACTCGACAGCACCGCCATGACAATTGACGAAGTAATTAATGCAATTGTGAAATTAAGCCGAACCAAAATGGCGGAGGCGAAGTAAACTATGTTATATCTTATTTTTAGATTTCTCCTGCGTGTCCTATACACGCTGTTATTTCGATTGGAGGCAAGAGGCACGGAAAACATTCCAGCCGACGGCCCTGTCGTACTCGCCTCAAACCATCTAAGCAACTTTGACCCGCCTACGGTCGGTGTAAAAGTAAAGCGCAAGGTGCATTTTATGGCGAAGGAGGAATTGTTTAAGGTTCCTGTATTCGGTCCTCTCATTCGCGCGTTTGGTGCATTTCCCGTTAAACGAGGCGGCGTGAGCAAGGATGCTATCAAATCTGCAATTACGATGCTTAAAGAAGGCAACGTACTTGGCATTTTCCCAGAGGGCTCACGTCATAATCAATCTGGAGCAGCCAAGAAGGGTGCTGCGATGATCGCTGTTAGAAGCGGTGCTGCAGTAGTACCTGTTGCAATTGTTGGCAAGTATAGACCATTCAGCAAAATTGTTGTTTGTTATGGCAAGCCTATTGATCTTACTGCAATTATTGAGGAATCATCACCAGATATGCTTGAGAAAGTAACAGATGCAATTATGGTTCGTATTCGCGAGCTTGCTGCAAACAATCGTTGATTAATGTTTTAAATGCTGCTTTCGCTCTAGGCGCTAGCGGATTTAAATAAAGTTGGGGTATGAACTGAGGAGGTTATTTCAATGTCAGAAGAAACTAATGTGCAACAATCCGCGGCGGAAGAAGTAAGCCAAGATGCTTTGGATAATTTCGTGTCTTTGAAAAAAGGCGATTCCGTTAAAGGTACGATCGTCAAAATCGAAGATAACCAAGCTTATGTAAGCCTTGGATATAAATATGACGGTGTCATTCCGATTCGTGAGCTTTCTGCAGTACAAATCGAGAACGCTGGCGAAGCAGTGCAAGTCGGTCAAGAAGTTGAGCTTAAAGTTGTAAGCATCGACGATGAGAAAGAAAAGCTTGTTCTTTCGAAACGTCAAGTTGACGGCGAGAAAGCTTGGGATGTTCTTCAAGAGCGTTTTGACAATGGTGAAGTATTTGAAGTTGCTGTTGCAGACGTTGTTAAAGGCGGACTTGTTGCGGATGTAGGTATCCGTGGATTCATTCCAGCATCTATGGTAGAGCGCCACTTTGTTGAAGATTTCAGTGATTACAAAGGCCGTACGCTTCGCGTAAAGGTTAAAGAAATCGACCGTGAAAACAACAAAGTTATCTTGTCTCAAAAAGAAGTGCTTGACGCTGAATTCGAGCAAAGCAAGAAGCAAGTAATCTCTGCGCTTGAAGTCGGTCAAGAGCTTGAAGGAACAGTACAACGTCTTACGCCATTCGGCGCTTTCGTTGATATCGGCGGAATTGACGGCCTAGTACACGTTTCTGAGCTTTCTTGGCAGCATGTTGCACATCCGAAGGATGTTGTATCTGAAGGCCAAGCGGTTCGTGTGAAAGTACTTAAAGTTGATCCAGCTGCTGGTAAAATCAGCCTTAGCTTGAAAGCTGCACAACCAGGTCCTTGGGATTCTGCAGGCAGCCAATTTGCAATTGGTGATATCGTAACAGGTACTGTTCGCCGTCTTGTTCCATTTGGAGCATTCGTTGAAATCGCACCTGGCGTTGAGGGACTTGTTCACATTTCCCAAATCGCTCACCGTCATATTGCAACGCCTAACGAGGTTCTTCAAGAAGGCCAAGAAGTACAAGCGAAAGTTCTTGACTTCAACCCAGCTGAAAAACGCGTTAGCCTAAGCATTAAAGAAACAGAAGAAGCGCCAGAGCAAGCCGCTCCTAGCGCTAGACCTGATCGTGGTCCACGTTCGCCGAAAATCGAGAAAATCGATAATCCGAACGTAAGCTTGAGCAATGAGAGCATGAGCTACTCACTTGCAGAGCGTTTCGGCGACAAGCTTAAAAACCTTAAATAAACCAGTCTTTATACAAAAGGAGCTATTTCTGCGAATTATCGCAGGAATAGCTCCTTTTTTTTGGTGCATAATAGGGGGTACAAGAGGTGAAATCATGTGAATGCTGGCTATATGTCATTTTGGATTATGTCAATTTTGTTTATATTGATCGCGACGGGCTGGAAGCCCTATATTGCTCCTGATCTTAGCTCTTGGTTTTTGAAGGTGTTAATTGGAATTGGAATGCTTGCGTTGCTTAATATACCGCTTTGGTGGTCGCCTTCTACTGGTCATGTTCAAGTCATGCTTCATGCAACGATTGGCTTGCTGCTTCTGGTCAGCATCCCTGCATTCAAGGCTACTAAGGACTTTGCCTACATAGGGTATCTGATGCTTTGTACTTTAATGATTGCAGCTATCTGGGGCTTTACAAGGAAAATTTACAGCTATGATCCTGTTTTTTATTTAATGGATCCAAGCTGGGATGCCCCTTTGCTTGCGGGTATGTTTTGTGGAGCGTTTACTGCCCAGTTTAAGCAGCAGTGCGGTCTGCTCATTTGGGGAGCGGTTCTTGGGGAGGCATTTAATTCAGCGCTGCAAGCAGGCGGCTATCTGGCGCACATCGGATCGTTAGCTTGGTGGGACAGCTTCTGGATAGCAATCGCAGCAGCGCGAATATTCAGTTTGCTGTTTAAGACGATAAGGCTAAGCATATCTAAGCTAAACCATATGCTTCTTCACATAAGAGGGGGACGATCTTCATAATGCACGAATTTCTCATCCAAAATAAACTTTTGGCAGGCGTGCTTCTCGGTATCGTCTTTGGTATTATTTCGCGTTTGCTAATGCTAAGAACCGATTATCGACAGTATCCGACATATCCGCACGGTCGTATCATTCATATCGCTTTAGGAGTCATTGCAGCTGCGCTTGGCTCCGTTTTCGTACCTGCTTTATATAACAAAGACTATACAGCGATTACGTTTTTAACTTTGGCTGCTCAGCAATTTAGAGATGTTCGGAAGATGGAGAGGGAGACGTTGACCAAAATTGACAGCATGGAGCTGGTTGGACGCGGCTCGACCTATATTGAAGGCATTGCTATGGTTTTTGAGGGAAGAAACTATTTGGTTATTATGAGCGCTTTGTTAACGAGCATGTTTGGCATATTAGTGAATATATGGGTGGGGATATTAGCTGGAATAATATCTCTTGTTATTGTGGAGAAGCTTAAATCAGGCAAAGCTATATCACATATTGCTGCAGTGCAGGCTGCCGAGGTGCGAGTTGATGGACCTGATCTGTTCGTTGATAACGTTTATATTATGAATGTGGGCTTGAAGGCCAATCAAGAAATCATCGCGGAACGCGGCATGGGCTTTATATTAACGCCTTATAATGCGAATGGAAAGGTCACGTTAAGCAATCTTGGGCAGAGGCAAGCGATTTTGTATGATGTGGCGACCATTCTTGGAGTATATCGCGATGACGGGGAACCAGCATTAATCCCAATGGCTAAGCTTGATATGAAGGATGGACGGCTTGCTGTATTTATTTTGCCGCAGGAGCTTGATTCAAGCAAAGGGAAGGAAGTTATTTTGCGAGTGCCGATATTAGAGTCTGCAGTTCGGATGCCTACTGAAGCATCGGTTAACAAGGAAGGGGCAGGCGAGCATGGCTGAAATTGTTGCGGTTGTGTCTATAAAGCCTGATTCCGTACGGGGCGGCGCTCCTATTTTTATTGCGGAAAATGAAGCTATGCTTGAGCAAACCTCGTTTCTTCTCGAGAAGATATTAGATGCAAGCGCACATGATTTGAAGAACGGTACAATCATACTGGTTAACCATCAATAATATGAAAAGTTAGCCAAGAACGCACTTTTTTGCTATGATGGATAACGTGAGTATTTTTGAAGGAGTGGAAAAAAAACTATGGCAAGACCCGTTATCGCTATCGTTGGCCGTCCGAATGTGGGTAAATCCACGATTTTTAATCGGGTAATCGGCGACCGTCTAGCAATTGTTGAGGATAAACCGGGAGTCACACGTGACAGATTGTACGGCACCGGAGAGTGGAATGGCAAAGCGTTCAGTATTATTGATACTGGCGGTATTGAAATTGATGGCGAAGATGAAATTATGAAATCTGTACGTATGCAGGCAGAGCTCGCAATTGAAGAAGCAGATGTAATTATCTTTATGGCCGATGCAAAATCAGGCTTGACGCATGCGGATGATGAAGTAGCTCAAATGCTTTTTCGTTCGGGCAAGCCCGTTGTACTGGCAGTAAATAAAGTAGATAATCAAGGACGTATGGATGAGGTTTACGAGTTTTATGGCCTAGGCTTTGGAGAGCCGCTCGCTATTTCTGGTTCCCATGGTCTCGGGATAGGTGATCTGCTTGATGCTACAGTTGCACTATTGCCTGAGCTAATTGACGATGAGTATGACGAGGATGTTATTCGAGTAGCGTTAATCGGACGTCCTAACGTTGGGAAATCCTCCTTGGTCAATGCGCTGCTCGGTGAAGATCGTGTAATCGTCAGCAATGTGGCGGGTACGACGCGTGATGCTATTGATACACCGTTTGAGCGTGATGGACAACGGTATGTGCTTATCGATACTGCTGGTATGCGTAAACGCGGCAAGGTGTATGAGTCTACGGAGAAATATAGCGTAATGCGTGCAATGAAAGCAATCGAGCGTGCTGACGTTGTTCTTGTGCTGATCAATGGCGAAGAAGGCATTATTGAGCAGGACAAGCATATTGCTGGTTATGCTCATGAAGCGGGCAAAGCATCGATCTTCGTTGTAAACAAGTGGGATGTCGTCGATAAAGACGAGAAAACGATGCAAAACTTCTCGCAAAATATTCGTGATCACTTCTTGTTTATGTCCTATGCACCAATCGTTTATCTATCTGCACTGACGAAACAGCGCTTACAAAAGCTGCTTCCTGTCGTTAAGCATGTATCTGATCAGCACTCGATGCGTATTCAAACACATTTGCTTAATGATGTGGTATCAGATGCTGTAGCTATTAATCCGCCGCCGTCAGATAAAGGGAAACGTCTGCGCATCAACTACGTTACGCAGGTGGCTATCAAGCCGCCAACGATCGTTGTTTTCGTTAATGATCCGGAAATTATGCATTTCTCGTATGAACGCTATTTGGAAAATAAAATTCGTGCAGCATTTAATTTTGAAGGGACGCCAATACGAATATTCTCACGTCGTAAGTCCGAAGAAGATTAGGGGAGAAGTAGCTTGTTATATGGAGTAATCGCGATTGCTTTAAGCTATTTATTAGGTTCAGTTTCATTTAGTATAGTTATTGCCAAATGGGTAAAGGGTATTGATATCCGTCAGCATGGCAGTGGCAATGCAGGGGCTACGAATACACTCAGAGTGCTCGGCAAAGGGCCGGGCTTACTGGTGTTTCTGCTTGACATTGCCAAGGGGGTTGCGGCGGTGTGGATAGGACATGCTCTTGGTGAAAACGATTGGATTCCAGTTATATGCGGTCTTGCCGCTATTATCGGTCATAACTGGCCTATTTGGTTTCGATTCAAGGGTGGAAAAGGAATTGCTACGACTGTAGGTGTCATTGCGACACTTGCCTTTATTCCCGCCCTTCTTGCAGGAGCTGTTGCTATTGCGACGATCGCTTTAACCAGATACGTTTCTTTGGGCTCATTATTGTTTGCTGCTTTAACGCCATTATTCATTTGTATCTTTTATTTTTCTGTACCTTTACTTTGTGCAAGTCTTCTGATCTGTATATTTGCTTTTGTACGCCATCGGTCGAATATCGTAAAGCTGCTCCAAGGCACAGAAAACAAGCTGGGTGCAAAGAAAGGATAGTGACGACTGCATGACAGAGGTAAACCCATCAACGACGAAAAAAGCAGCCGTATTAGTAGCAGGGAGCTGGGGAACCGCCCTTGCTTCTGTGCTTGCGAAAAACGGGTATCATGTGATGCTTTGGACGCGCAGCGAGGAACAAGCAGAGGGCATTAACCGAGATCATGAGAACAGCAGGTTTTTGCCAGGTGTTCAGCTGCCAGTTCTTTTGCATGCTACAACGGATATGAAGCACGCGCTGCAGGATGCTGAGCTTGCCTTGTTTGTGGCACCGTCAGGAGCTATGCGTGAGGTAGCTAAGCAAGCAGCGCCATTTCTAGCTAACAGTACACTTGTTGTACACGCTACTAAGGGCTTTGAAACGGATACGCTAAAGAGGATGACAACGGTTCTGTCTGAGGAGCTCGGCCGATCAGGCGAAGAGCTCGTTGTGCTTTCAGGGCCTAGTCATGCAGAGGAGGTTATTCGCGAGCAGCCGACGACCGTAGTCGTTGCTTCTGCTAATATCCGAGCTGCAGAACAGGCGCAGGATGCACTTATGAATACACATTTTCGTGTATATACGAATCCTGATGTCGTAGGCGTAGAAGTAGCTGGTGCAATAAAAAATATTATTGCTTTAGGTGCGGGGTTGACCGATGGCCTGCAGTATGGCGATAATGCCAAGGCTGCATTGCTCACTCGAGGTCTAGCTGAGATCGGCAGGCTCGGTGCGGCAATGGGGGCTAATCCGTTGACCTTTGCAGGCCTAGCCGGCGTAGGTGATCTTGTCGTTACCTGTACGAGCAAGCACAGCCGCAACTGGCGTGCAGGCTATATGCTTGCCGATGGAACACCGCTTGCAGAGGTGCTGGAGCGGATGGGAATGGTTGTAGAAGGTGTTCGTACTACTCGTGCTGCCTATGTCTTAGCCAAGCAATACGATGTAGAAATGCCGATTACGTTTCAGCTTTATGAGGTTTTGTTTGAAGGCAAAGCTCCTCGTGCTGCTGTTGAGCAGCTGATGGGACGTCTTCGTACGCATGAAATTGAAGAATTAGGCTAAGGACCAGCGCCTACACCAAATAATATTCCTCCTCATATGATGCATGGAGTAAGACAAATGCACATCCTGGAGGTGTAGGATTTGGCGAAGGATTTTTCCAAAGACATTCTCAATTCAATTAATAAAAAAACCGGCAAAAGCATTTCTGAAAACTCGGTTAAGAAACTTGCGAGCGGCGTTACAGCGGAAACGATGACAGATGAAGCTGAGCTGCGCAAGCTCATTAAGCAAGTGTCGGAAATGGCTAAGGTGAAAGTTGCAGAGTCGACAGTTAATGACATCGTAAAGGCTGTCAAAGCGAGTGGCATGAGCGCTAGCAATATGGAAAGTCTCATGAAAATGATGATAAAAAAATAAAGCATAACGGCAAAAGCGGCTGTGCAGTTCCGAATATCGTCATTCGGTGCTGCACTCTGTCAGCTTTTGTCCTTTTTTTTGTGCGATGTTATAATGAGTGAGAATTCATTATGATATAGATTAGGAGAATGGAATTACTATGGATGCAATGACTAAAATGTGGGTCTCATTATTCGGTATCGGAATGATGGCGATAGCGGCTTTGATTATTACGTTCGCTCGGATGAAAACAAAGGGCGTCGTCAAATTTGTATTATCGTTAATTGCTTTCGTTGTTTTGATTATTGGATTTATTTGTGGCTTGCTTTCTATTATTTAGATCAACGTACATAAGGTACCAGCAATAAAGATCAGAAAGGGGTATTTTGACATACAATGATTGAATTAAAGGGGAGAACGAAAACAGCTGTAGTACAAGCGGAAGCAGGCCTGTCGCTGCTGGATCTTGCGATGAAGCATGAAGTGGATTGGAGCTTTTCTTGCGCAAGGGGAACCTGTGCTCGCTGTCGCTGCTTAGTAACGGAAGGGCTCGATCAGCTTGAGGGGATTACGGATGAAGAATGGGATCGTTTAGAGCCAGAGGAATTTGAGGAAGGTTATCGACTTGGCTGTCAGGCTATTGTAAAGCATTCTGATGCCAAAATATCCGCTGCAAACAAGCCGTATTTTTGAGAGACTATAAAGTTGAAAACTTAAATCATTGACAATAAAGGAAGTGCCAGCGATGACCGAACAGCAACGCATTCATAAAGCGCTGGCTGCAATAATAAAAGCAACGGAAGCGAGCTCTGCCAAATGGATACTTGGAGGAAGCGCCAGCTTAATGCTGCGAGGACTCGATTTAGCCTCAGAGCCGCGGGATTTGGACATTTACTGCGATGATGAAGATATGTATGCTCTGTATGAGGCATTGAAACCTTTTGCCATAGATGAGCCTGAATTCAGTGTTACGGATATATACCGCTCTAGACTTTGCCATTTTCAAATTGAAAATGTACAGGTCGAGCTCGTTGGCGGGTTTCAAGTCAGCGCAGGAGGAAGCAGCTATAGGACGATGGTGCGTGAGCTTCTGATCCCTTATTCGGAGTCAGTGAGTTTAGCGGGCTCAGGTTTAACAGCAGCTCTTGTGCCGCTTGCTCACGAGCTCTGGTTTAACTACCTTCGCGACCGTAAGGATAGAGTTGAGCTCATCGTTGAAGCCTTTGCGAATTTATTCTCTAAGCATGTGGATGCTCTGCATGCGATTGAAGCGAGCAATACGCTTGCGGACGATACGAAGGGCAGTCTTCATCAACTGATTTCAGCCAAAAAGGTTGGTGGTTAATCGTGGACGGTGAGGTAACCTTTTGGCCATCGGGAAAATCGATTAAGGTGAAGCAAGGAACTACGCTGCTAGACGCCGCCAGACGCGCTAATTTGCCAATCCGGACGCGCTGCGGGGGTAAAGCTGCCTGCTTCATGTGCAAGGTCAGTGTGAGGCCTGGGAGCGAGCTGCAGCCGATAGGTGAAAATGAAAGACGGAAGCTGTCAGGACTAGAAGGCGATCATATTCGCTTATCCTGTCAAGCAAGAGTAGCAGGGAAGGTTATTGTCGATATTCCACTTGATCCGCTGCGTGCAGCTGTGGAGCGTCAGCTGGCTCGGCAAGCAGAGGAAAACGACGATTTATGGTAAGCATACGCTTACGAAGTAGGTTTGCTTCACAAACCTTGAGCTTACGCTTACGAAGTAGGTTTGCTTCACAAACCTTGAGCTTACGCTTACGAAGTAGGTTTGCTTCACAAACCTTAGAGGAGTGAAAAAATGAAAAATTTATTTCGATTGCGGGCGGGGGGACAGCGCCGGTATTTAAGCTCTTCGGCGGCGCTTGTTGCTTTATTTGTCATGATGCTGACACTATCTGGCTGTATGTATCCGAAGGATCAATTGAAGCAGAATCAGGTCGCGCCAAAGGATGCTATACGCAACGTGCAGGCAGCCATTGATCAATATCAGGAAGAAACCAGCATGCTGCCAATCAAAAACAGCACGGCAGAGACACCGAAGTATGAAAAGTTTTACATCGATTTTGCGAAGCTCAGTCGGACAGGCTATTTAACGGATATACCTACCTCCGCATTTGAAAATGGAGGCAACTACAGCTATCTTGTCATTGATGAGGAGACTAAGCCTACAGTTAAGCTGCTCGACATTATTACTTTCCAAAAAATCAACGATATTCAAGGCTGGGTAAGGGCATATATTCAAACGAACAGTGTTCTTCCAAAGGGAGAGGAAATGTACCCTGGTTTTTATCAAATTGATTACAAAAGCATGAATAAGACTGCACCCGTTATTCGAAGCGTCTTTTCCGGTCAAACGCTTCAAGCTATCGTTGATGAGAACGGTGTAGTGTACACAGATTACGGCATTGATATTATGCAATTCGTGCAGAAGAATGAGAATATTGCGATTGATGCCGAGACGGATTTGCGAAGCCTATTAGTGGATAAATCCGATTATGTTCCGGTAAAAGCGCCCCTCTATCGATTGGTGAACGAGGAGCCTCAGGCGGTACAGCCTTGATGCAGCTGGTCTATTTTGCGAGCCTACATTGAAAGCCTCTTCAAGACAAATGTCTTGGGAGGTTTTTTTTTATTTAATGAGGTCATAGATATGTGTTTTTTCTCATATATTTCAATCTTGGAAGGGAAGCTCGCAAACGTGGCAAAAAAAGATTTCGTAGAAGGAATCGTCATAATCGGAAAGCTTGAACATAAGATGTTACTAGTCCAAAAAGCATGTACGAGTTGCGTCGCTGGCCTGCCCTATTGACCGGTGGATGGCGGCGAACCGGAAAAATCAATTGGGAGGGGATATTCAGTGGAGAAAGTAGATATTTTCAAGGACATAGCCGAAAGAACCGGCGGGGATATTTACCTCGGGGTTGTAGGAGCGGTCCGGACGGGCAAATCAACGTTTATCAAGCGGTTTATGGAGACGATTGTACTTCCGAACATTGCTAACGAGTCAGACCGTGTGAGAGCCGTGGACGAACTTCCTCAAAGCGCCGCAGGCAAAACGATTATGACAACAGAGCCTAAATTTGTTCCAAATCAAGCGGTACAGCTCAGGGTTACCGATGGACTTGAGGTAAACGTGAGACTTGTCGATTGTGTTGGTTATGCAGTTGAGGGCGCGAAGGGCTATGAGGATGAAAATGGTCCGCGAATGATCACGACTCCGTGGTTTGATGAGCCGATCCCGTTTCAAGAGGCTGCTGAGATCGGCACTAGAAAAGTTATTCAAGAGCATTCCACACTAGGTGTTGTTGTTACAACAGATGGAACCATTGCGGAAATTCCACGCAGCTCTTATGTTGTTGCAGAAGAACGCGTCATCAATGAGCTGAAGGAAGTCGGAAAACCATTCGTGCTTGTCATTAACTCCACTCGTCCAAAGAGTGAGGAAGCACTGCAGCTTCGCAGTGAGCTTCAAGCCAAATACGATATTCCAGTCATGACGCTCAGCGTGGCGACGATGGGTGAAGAAGAGGTCATTTCGGTACTGCGTGAAGTGCTCTACGAGTTCCCTGTTCATGAGGTAAATGTTAATCTTCCTAGCTGGGTTATGGTACTTAACGAGAGACACTGGCTGCGCAGCAACTACGAAAGCTCTGTTAGAGATACGGTAAAGGACATTCGCCGTCTGCGGGATGTGGACCGCGTTGTTACACAGTTCATGGAATATGATTTCATTGCCCGCGCGGGTCTAAGCGGAATGAATATGGGGCAGGGTGTCGCAGAAATCGATCTGTATGCGCCTGATGAGCTTTACGACCGCATTTTGATGGAGGTTGTCGGCGTCGAAATCCGAGGCAAGGATCATCTGCTGCAGCTTATGCAGGAGTTCTCTCATGCCAAAAGGGAATATGACCGTTTCGCAGAAGCACTTGAAATGGTCAAAACAACGGGATACGGCATTGCGGCTCCTAGCCTTGCGGAAATGGCACTCGATGAGCCTGAGCTCATACGACAAGGCTCACGCTTTGGCGTTAGATTAAAGGCGACAGCACCGTCTATCCATATGATCCGTGTAGATGTAGAATCGGAGTTCGCTCCAATTATCGGCACGGAGAAGCAGAGTGAAGAGCTGGTCAGATACTTAATGCAAGACTTTGAGAATGATCCGATCAAAATCTGGGAGTCTGATATATTCGGGCGCTCCCTGCATTCCATCGTACGTGAGGGCATTCAAGGCAAAATTGCCATGATGCCGGATAATGCACGCTACAAGCTGCAGGAAACACTCGGCCGAATTATCAATGAGGGCTCAGGCGGGTTAATTGCAATCATTCTTTAACTGATGGAACTCAATATACGAATAAGCCGCTGCCAAAAAGGGAGCGGTTTTATTCGTTTAGCACTTGAAATTGGCAAACGGCTGTATTACTATAGGTTTGTTCGGTTAAAAGGTATATTTTTGAAGTTTTCCGTTAATAAGAGGGATATGATGAGAGTTTATACGCTTATTACGACAATATTGCCATATAACGCTCTTTGGAGGAGGTGAAACAATGAACAAAACAGATTTGATTACGAAAGTGGCTGAATTGACTGATCTTTCTAAGAAAGATGCAACAAAAGCTGTAGATGCGGTTTTTGATGCTATTTCCGATGCACTGCAAAGCGGAGATAAAGTACAGCTAGTTGGATTTGGGAATTTTGAAGTTCGCGAGCGTCAAGCCCGTAAAGGCCGCAACCCGCAAACTGGAGATCCAATCGATATCGCTGCAAGCAAAACGCCTGCTTTTAAACCAGGGAAATCACTTAAGGATCTTGTATCCAATTAAGTATAAGCAGTTTGCTAGGATTCAGTAGAGCTTATGCTTAACTTATGAGAAATTTGACGCTCGGACGGATAGCCGTTCGAGCGTCTTCTGTTTATTCAAAATATAGGAAAGTATATCATTTCGCCATGCTAGAGCGAATAGATTGCACAAAAGTCATACATCCTCTATAATTCACATGGATAGATTGGAATTTCGGATGCGGAGGGATCACGATGGAGCCTACACATGGCGAGTATATTGTCGTAAAAGCAAAGGATCAGGGCGTACAGGTCATCGGTTTAACACGCGGGCATGACACAAAATTTCATCACACGGAAAAATTGGACAAAAACGAAATCTTAATTTGCCAATTTACAGATCATACCTCAGCGATCAAAATTCGGGGTAAAGCGGTCGTAATGACGAAATACGGTACGATGGAAACTGATCAATAACAAAAATGAGTGTAAACGGCTAAAGCCGTCTATTGGCGGCAAAAAGCCCGTTTCGCAATGATATATAAGCTGATTTATAAGTCAAAACTTATAAATCCTATATATTGAGCATGGCAGGCGAAGCCTGCTTTTTTTTTGTCTGCTTAGGTTCCGAATAATCAACCTTCAACGCTCGTACAATGATGTATGAGTTCTTTTTTGTTGGAGGTGCAAAGTGAAAATCGGAAAACCGCTGTTAACTGCTGGCATGTTCGCCTTAGCAATTACTTTATTAATGATTTGGCTGCCTCATGCAGCATGGCAGCGTACAGCAGCGCATAACAATGTAGCTGTCTTTCATGCGATTCCAGCTGTCAGGCTTACGAATAGTAATTTAGTTGATGTGCTGGTATCCGTCAAACTAAATGAGCGTCTTAATAAAGTGGAGTGGAGCAGCGGAATCTTATCGGTAGACATGCGTGTCAGCACAATCAAGGGGAGACCGACTGCCATGTTCGAGGATATAGAAAAGCTTGTTCGCGTTTCCTTCTTGCAATTAGAAAACGTGAAGCGAGTGCTTATACGTTTTGTGGAGATGCGTCCTGATGGAGAGGTACTGCTGGCTGCTGTCGATGTGAGAAAAACGGATGAATGGCTTATATCGGAAATTGGCCGTCTCTCTGGCGCAGATCCCGTGCATGATGAGCTATGGAGAGGCAGATTAAGGGTCAGCTTCACCACTGCGTGGGAAGAAAAATTTGGAAAAGCGACTGGTTTTTCTGCAAAGCCAGCTTCTTTTTCACATCAGTAATCAGATGTATAAGGCAATTTGTTGAACGAGGAAGCTGATTCATATGTTCTTTAGAAAAAGTTGTGCTATAATAGTTTAGATTATTGAGCGGCGATTTGTGCTTCTCTGTTCGGAGGCTTCCCCAATGAAAACATACCGAATACCTGAAATAGCTCAGAAGTATATAGGCTATGACATGATTCAAGCGCATACGACGCTTCCAGATTTAGCAAATGCAAGACTTCGCTTGCTTTATGCCTTTCTTAGTCAGCAGCCGTCTTTAAAGGGGGTCAGCGAGCTGTACACGCTTGCTGTATCACTCGTCCAGCTAGGGATGGATACGCATGATTTGATTGATACAAATGATGAGCAGCTAAATGAGCCGGAGATGCGCTCGAGACAGATTAGAATACTTGCAGGAGATTATTTTAGTGCTACATTTTATCAGCTGCTCGCGCAAGCCGGTCAAATTGAAATGATCTCAAAAATAAGCAGTGCGGTCAGCGAGGTTAATAGGCTGAAAGTAACGCTGTACGTTCGGATGAGACAGCTCAAAATGACCGCGGATGAATATTTGATCATGATGAGAGAGCTAAGAAGCACAATGTTTCTTATTTTTTCTGATGTGCTCGAAGGAGAGCATTCTCGGATCTGGCCAGAGCTGCTCAGCGGTATTAGCTCATGCGAGGTTATGCTGGATGAAATAGCTCGAAGCAAGAGCTCTGCTGCCTTCGATAGGAGCTGGGCCTACTGGCATGTTATGCAGGTGGGAACAGAGGATGAGCGGCAGCAGCTGGTTCAACGACAATATGAGCCTAACTTTGTGAGTAATGTAGTCCAAAAATACAATGTGAATCTTCAGCTGGCTAAGAAGCTGAAGCAAACAGCTGATGCTGTAATCGCATTGGCTGGCAAGCTGGAATCGGATGAATTGCTCGGTGAATTAACTTCTATCGTCGATGCTTTGCTAAACAAACAGACCGGTTGCACGCCTGCACTCAACGAGACGAGGTGACATGAACGATGGATACGAACTCAAAAAGCCATGTGCATGGTGTGTTTGAAAAAATCGCGCCTAAATATGATTTAATGAACGATCTCATCAGCTTTCGCCGTCATAAGGCATGGCGGAAGTTTACGATGAGGAAAATGAATGTTAGACCAGGACAAACCGCTCTTGATCTTTGCTGCGGCACATGCGACTGGACGATCTCACTGGCAGATGCAAGTGCCACTGGAGAGATCATTGGACTTGATTTCAGCCAAAATATGCTCGATATAGGAGCAATTAAGGTGGAGAAGTTAGGCTTGAATAAACAAATTACTTTGGTTCAGGGCAATGCGATGAGTCTTCCTTTCGAGGATAATTCCTTTGATTTTGTGACGATCGGCTTTGGCTTGCGCAATGTGCCGGATTATTTGCAAGTATTAAAGGAAATGAGACGCGTCGTTAAGCCAGGTGGACAAGTTGTATGCTTAGAGGTCTCAAAGCCGACTTGGCAGCCTTTCAAAGCGATGTACAACTTGTATTTCGAGCGTATTTTGCCATTGATGGGCAAGCTGATAGCAAAGAGCTTTCAAGAATACAAATGGCTCCCAGAATCGCTAAAAATGTTCCCCGGTCGACAGCAGCTAGCTGAGCTGTTTGAAGAAGCGGGTCTTCATCAAGTGAAGGCGTATCCTCTGACCGGCGGAGTTGCTGCGCTGCATATGGGGACAAAGGAGAAGAAATAGCAATGATTCGCAAATTACGTATTATTTTAGAAATGATTAAGTTTGAACATACCGTTTTTGCACTGCCGTTCGCTTTCATGGGAGCGATACTAGGCGCAGTTATGATGGAGCAGCGGCTGCCATCCTGGGCCGAAATTGGATGGATTACACTCGCGATGTTTGGCGCGCGCAGCGCTGCTATGAGCTTGAACCGGGTCATTGACAAAGCGATTGACCTTCGCAATCCGCGGACAGAGAAGAGAGCTCTTCCAGCGGGCTTGCTTAAGTCGGCAGAGGTTATTTTGTTTATTATCGTATCCTTTGCTCTGCTCTTTGTCGCTACGGCAAACTTGGCGCCAATCGCTCTTAAGCTTATGCCGATTGCCATTGTATTGCTTGTTCTTTATTCCTATACGAAACGCTTTACTTGGCTGTGCCATCTAGTGCTAGGTTTTACGATCGCACTGTCACCGCTTGGCGGCTGGGTTGCGATTACGGGGGGATTTAATCTCTCTGCTTGGATTCTTTATATTACGGTAGCTTTATGGATTGCCGGCTTTGATATTATTTATGCAACTCAGGACTTTGAGTATGACCGAAATGTCGGTTTGCATTCCATACCTGCTCGATTTGGGATTGCAGGCGCATTATGGTTTGCTCGTATTTTACACATCATAACGGCAGTCGGGTTCATTACATTATTTTGGCTGACAGATTTAAGCTGGATTTATTTGCTCGGTACGGTCATTTCTATTTGTTTATTGTTTTATCAGCATTGGCTTGTTCGTCCGAATGATTTATCTAGGGTGCAAACCGCATTTTTTGGTATGAACGGTACGCTTAGCGTTGTGCTTTTCTTATTTACAATCGTTGATCTGCTTGTGATTCGCCAATGGTAAGGGATCTAAAGGAAGAAAATAGGCCAAGCTGGAAGAAACGATGGGTGGTAGGGATAACAGGAGCTAGCGGTTCCATTTATGGTATCCGGCTCATTGAATCGCTGCTTGAGATGGATTATGAGGTTCATCTCGTCATTACAGAAGCAGGCTGGAGAGTACTCAAGGAAGAGCTTGGCTTTGTTGCGACACGTCGTGCAGCTGCATTAGAGCAGCACTTTGGTGATGCGCTTGCTGCTAGCAAGCTTATTTTTCATCCGAATGCGGATATCGGCGCAAGCATAGCCAGCGGCTCCTACCGCGTTCAAGGAATGGTCATTGTGCCGTGCTCGATGGGGACGCTTGCGTCGATCTCGCACGGCATTTCCGATGATTTGATGACTAGAGCAGCTGATGTCATGATAAAGGAAAATAGGAAGCTTCTTATCGTGCCTAGAGAAACGCCTTTGCATGCTATTCATCTTGAGAATATGCTGACGCTGGCACGACTTGGCGTAAGGATCATTCCAGCAATGCCTGCTTTTTATAATAAACCGCAATCCATGGATGAAATGATTAACTTTTTAGTAGGTAAAATACTTGATAGTATGGAAATTGATCATGATTTGTACAGAAGATGGGGAGATGAGCAGAATGGGCCTGAATAGCCCGATCACCATCGGTAGAATTGACTATGCGAACGCATGGCCGCTGTTCCATCAGTTAGAAGAACGACTAGATAGGAATGGCTTTGAGGTCATAAAGCGCGTACCGTCAGAGCTAAACCGATTGCTTCAGACTGGTGAATTAGATCTATCAGCCATTTCGTCCTTCTCTTACGGACAGAATGCGAATGATTATGTACTGCTGCCAGAATTATCTGTAGGCTCAGTCGGAAATGTGAATTCCATTCTTTTATTTATGAAGGAGCCGATTGCGCGTAAGCGGCCGGAGACGATTGCTGTTACGACTACGTCAGCCACCTCTGTGAATTTATTGAAAATAATGATGACCTTGCATTTTGAGTGTAATCCAGAGTATGTGCCCGCTGCGCCTGATCTAGGCAAAATGTTGGAGACCTCCGATGCAGCGCTCATTATTGGTGATCCTGCCATTCAAGCCTCATGGCAAGATCAAGGACTTTATGTCCTTGATTTGGGTCAGCTCTGGAACGCATGGACAGGCCTTGGCATGACTTATGCTGTAGTTGCGGCACGAAGAGAAGTTGCTTTAATAGATCCAGAATCTGTAAATAAGGTATATAAGGCGTTAAAAGCGAGCAAAGAGTATAATAAGGTGAATCTTGGTCCACTTATTGATCAAGCTTGCTTGCAGCTTGGGGGAGTATCAACATACTGGGAAATGTACTTTCATTCGCTTCAATTTGATTTTGGGAGCAAGCTGCAAGAGGGACTTAAGTTATATTTCGATTATTCTAAGCAGCTTGGGCTGCTGTCGAATGACGTTAAGCTTACTTTTTTTGAAGACCAATCTGCCCAATAGGTGAAAGAATGAAACTACTAGACTTGTATGCAAAGATGAAAGGCGATCTGAATCAGATCGAGCAAGAGCTTGAGCGAAGCGTGACGGATGAGCATATGCTGCTCAGCGAGGCTTCCTTGCACTTGCTCAAAGCAGGAGGGAAGCGCATTAGACCCGTGTTCGTCCTGCTGGCTGGTAAGTTTGGCGACTATCGGCTGGATGTTATGAAACGAATCGCTGTCCCTCTGGAGCTTATCCACATGGCTTCTCTCGTACATGATGATGTTATTGACGATGCGGAAACTCGGCGCGGACAGTTGACGGTTAAATCCAAGTGGGATAATCGCATTGCGATGTACACGGGTGATTTTATACATGGCAAAGCATTGTCCATTGCGGCCCAGCTTCCAAATCCAGAGATTCATCAGATTTTATCCTCCGCACTGGTTCAGATGTGTATTGGTGAAATGGAGCAAATTAGAGATTTCTTTAACACGGAGCAAACGTTGCGAAACTATTTGCTGAGAATACGACGCAAGACCGCTTTGCTCATTGCAATTAGCTGTCAGCTTGGAGCTGTAGCTTCCAATACCGATCGCTTAACCTCCAATCGTCTATACCGTTATGGCTATAACGTTGGCATGGCTTTTCAAATACGTGACGATTTACTTGATCTTTATGGAACAGAAAAGCAGATCGGCAAGCCGCCGGGTTCCGATATGCGACAAGGAAACATAACGTTGCCAGTTATTCTTGCTTTGCAGGATTCGAACATACGAGAACCGCTTTTAAAAGAAATTTCCATCATCCATGAGCACGGCGGGAAAAGAGATGCTGCTCGTGCAATAGAATTAATTCGTAAAAGCAGCGGCGGTGATCTTGCCGACCAGCTTGCCAATCAATATATAAAAAAAGCTGCGCTTGCTTTAGAGGGATTGCCGAATGTCGCAGCGAAAAAGAATTTATTGGATATTGCTCATTTTGTTGGGAAACGCAACTATTAAAAAATAGATTTAGAAAGGAATGATCGTGGATGGAAAGAACTTTTCTAATGATTAAACCGGATGGAGTTCAACGGGGCTTGATTGGTGAAATCGTTTCGAGGTTTGAAAAGAAGGGACTACAGCTGTCAGCGGCCAAATTTATGGTCGTTAGCCGTGAGCTTGCGGAGCGTCATTATGAGGAGCATAAGGGCAAGGGCTTCTATGAGCCGCTGCTTGAGTTTATTGCATCCGGTCCTGTATTTGCAATGGTGTGGCAAGGTGATAACGTTATTGCATTAACGCGCGCGCTTATCGGCAAGACAGATGCTATTGATGCGCTGCCAGGCACCATTCGTTCCGACTTAGCAGTACATACGAATTTTAACCTCATACACGGCTCTGATTCAGCGGAAAATGCAGAAAGAGAGATTGGCATCTTCTTCGCGGAATCCGAGCTTGTTGATTATGAGCATACCATTCAACGGTGGATTTAATTTTTCATCATTATAATATCGATGGAGGAGCCTATGCTTGAGGACCGTGATTTTACGCAGTTTATTGTTAGAATAAAGCAAAAGACCGATATCGATCTGTCGCAATATAAAGAAGCTCAAATGAAACGAAGGCTGACCACGCTTAGAATGAAGCATGGCTTTCAGACGTTTGAGGAATATTGGAAGGCGATTGAACAAAATCGCAGCTTGCTTAATGAATTTTTGGATCGAATGACGATTAATGTGTCGGAGTTTTGGAGAAACCCTTCGCGGTGGGAAATTTTACAGACGCGGTTTTTTCCAGAGATGCTTAAAACAACAAATCGGCTCAAAGTATGGAGCGCAGCTTGCTCTACGGGCGAGGAGCCCTATACGCTTGCCATGATCCTATCTGAGCTTGGTGCTTTGGAGCGCGCCACTTTGCTCGCTACAGACCTTGATACCAATGTGCTGCAGAAGGCAATGGAAGGAAGCTATTTAGAGCGATCCTTAAGAGATGTGCCTCAGGATTGCAGGCAAAAGTATTTTAAGCAAGCGGATGGCGCTTATCTGATTTCGGATTCCTTGAAAAAATTTATTCAATTTAAACAACAAAACCTGCTGCATGATCATTTTGACAGTTCGTTTGATCTTATTGTATGTCGTAATGTTATGATTTATTTTACGGAGGAAGCTAAGCACCTGCTCTACCACAAGTTCTCCAAAGCGCTTAAGCCGGGTGGATTGTTATTTGTTGGCAGCACAGAGCAAATTTTTTCACCTGCACAGTACGGATTTGAAACGGCAGATACCTTCTTTTACCGTCGGACCTAGGCGCCCATGTATATCGATTTCCATCTTCTCCTATACTAGTTATTAGCTACATGACTTGGAGGATGAAGAAACCGATGGATAAGCGTAAAGTAATAGCCGCCTACAGGCGCGGTTTTATTTCGATTCAAGAATGCGCACAGATTATTGGAGTAGACAGCGGGCAAATGACTAGACTTGTGAATGATCCGCTGCTCATGAATGATGGAACAGTGCTGCTCGGGAAAAAATCGGTGAATAGTTAATAGCAGCATGCTGCGCAGGCTGACGGAAATGTCGTTCAAGTAGACATTTCCGTCAGCCTGTTTTTATGTGCAGCTGGCGGTTATCATCACGCTAAATTGTTGTCAAAATGGTGGGGCTGTACTATAATGAGCAAAGATGTTTAGTGCACTAAAGCACAGCAGGCGTAGGTAGGCTTGCCTTGAAGGAGGAGCTCGGATTGAGTTTAAGATATTTGACAGCGGGGGAAACACATGGTCCCCAGTTAACAGCTATTATCGAAGGATTGCCAAGCAATTTGAACATTGACTTTGAAGAATTGAACTTTCAACTGCAGAGACGCCAGAAGGGTCATGGTCGTGGACGTCGTATGCAGATCGAGAAGGATACAGCTAATATTGTCGGAGGCGTACGTCATGGCAGAACAACAGGTGCTCCAGTAGCACTTATTGTAGCTAACAATGATTGGAAGCATTGGACCTCTGTGATGAATATCGAGCCTATTGAAGGCAGTGATGAGGAGAAGCGCCGTGTTCATCGTCCGCGCCCTGGTCATGCTGATTTGAACGGTGGATTAAAATATGATCTTAAGGATTTGCGCAACGTACTTGAGCGCTCCAGTGCTCGCGAGACGGCAGCACGTGTAGCAGTCGGCGCGGTAGCGAGACAATTTTTGGCGGAATTCGGAATAAAAGTAGCTGGACAAGTGATACGCATTGGTGAGATTGAAGCTCCTGCTAATCAGCTTCCTGTGGACGAGCTGATCAGGTTGACCGAGGAATCCTCGGTTCGTGTTGTAGACAAGGAAACCGAGCAGAAGATGACGGATTATATCGATCAGATAAAAGCAGAAGGCGATTCCATTGGCGGAATTGTGGAATGTATTATCGAGGGTGTGCCAATCGGACTTGGCAGTCATGTGCAATATGATCGGAAGCTGGACGGACGAATTGCACAAGCGGTCGTATCGATCAATGCCTTCAAGGGCTGTGAGATTGGTATTGGCTTTGAAGCGGCAAAGCTTCGCGGCTCGCAGGTGCATGATGAAATTATGTACGAAGCAGAGCGCGGCTATCACCGTGCAACGAATCGTCTAGGCGGCTTCGAAGGCGGGATGACGAATGGTGAGCAGATTGTCGTGCGCGGGGTAATGAAACCGATCCCGACATTGTATAAACCGCTTCGTAGTGTGGATATCGACACCAAAGAACCGTTCACTGCACAAGTAGAGCGTTCTGACAGCTGTGCAGTGCCTGCTGCGAGCGTTGTTATGGAGCATGTAGTCGCTTGGGAGGTTGCCAAAGCATTTCTTGAGAAATTCGGCGGCGATTCCATCGAGGAAATTCGTGCGAATCTTAACAATTACCAAGAGCAGCTAGGACGGTACTAGGTATGCGTGAGCTAACAGTAGAGCTAGGCGACCGTTCTTATCCTATATACATTGGCGAAGGGCTTCTCAAAGAGGCATCATCCTATTTTACTAAACATGGCATTAGCAAGAAATCACCTCTTCTTATTATTACGGACAGCTGTGTTGCGAAATTTCATTTAGAGGCTTTTGAATCTGGGCTTGCTGCTGCTGGCTTTATGACTGCAAGTGTAGTAGTCCCTTCGGGAGAGAGCTCGAAATCGCTGTCTATGCTGGAATCACTTGTTACGAAGGCGCTCGAAGCCGGACTTGATCGTAAATCTGCTATCGTTGCGCTAGGCGGCGGAGTTGTTGGTGATCTTGCAGGTTTTGTGGCAGCGTCCTATATGCGCGGCATTAAATTCGTTCAAGTACCGACGACTATTTTGGCACATGACAGCAGTGTTGGCGGGAAGGTTGCCGTCAATCATCCGCTTGCAAAAAACATAATCGGTGCGTTCCATCAGCCAGAGCTGGTTTTGTATGATTTACATACACTTCAGACGCTGCCTCCAAGGGAAGTAAGCGCTGGCCTCTCTGAGGTAGTTAAGCACGGACTGATTTGGGATGAAGCCTTTACGGACTGGTGCGAGGAAAATGCGGAGAAGCTGCTTGCGCTTGATGCGGATGCACTTGGCTATGCGTTGTACAAAGGCTGCAGTGTAAAAGCGGCTGTCGTATCTAAGGATGAGCGGGAAAATGATCTTAGAGCGATCTTGAATTTAGGTCATACCATTGGGCACGCGCTAGAGGCTGTTGCAGGCTATGGAGAGCTGCTGCATGGGGAAGCCATATCGATCGGGATGATAGGCTCAGCGAAGCTTGGACTCCGTTATGGTGCGCCTGAAGAGGTCTATACCGTAACGAAGCGAGTGCTTGCGAAATGCGGACTTCCCGTACGTCTTCCTGCGCATTTTGACGTAGATAAGATTATGGAAGCCATGATGCACGACAAGAAGTTTTCAGAGGGTACGATGGTATTTGTTGTACCGACGGAAATTGGGAAAGTCGAAATCAAATCGGATGTTTCCGTACAATGGGTACGAGAAATTGTAGAGCAATTGAAGCTGGAGGTAGAGTAGGATGAGCGTTAGAGGAATCCGCGGTGCAATTACCGTTAATACGAATGAAGAACTTCCGATTCTGGATGCAACGATTGAAATGCTAAATGCGATCGTAGCAGACAATGAGATCGTACCCGATGACATTTGCAGCGTATTTGTGACGGTTACGAATGATCTTGATGAGACATTCCCGGCACGTGCTATTCGCCAAATGCAGGGATGGGAGCTTGTTCCGCTTATGTGTGCGCTTGAGGTACCGGTTAAGGGCAGTCTTGAACGCTGCATTAGACTGATGGTTTTAATAAACACGGATAAGACACAAGCAGAAATTAACCATGTTTATTTAAATGGCGCGAAGGCGCTTCGTCCAGATTTGTCCAAAGCCTAAGGGACTATATAAGCTCGAATAACCTTTGTTGACGCACGGCCGTTCGTTGTTGTATATTTAATAACGTAAGTGAGAGTAGCAGAGCAGAGTTATGAGTTGAGATGAGCCGAGATTAGTTGAGAGAAGCAGAGTAGAGCAGATTGTAGTATGGAGTTGTATGAAACAGCTGAACGATCTTATGTGCATAGGCGCTGGGGTTGTAAAAGTGCTTTTTCCTCCTACCTACCATTATGTTTTTTCCGCTTACACACTTCCGTCATCATCTAAACCAACGCTCCTGCTCATGCAGGAGCTTTTTTTGTTTCTATAAACAGAAATATAAACAAACTGGGAGGTTGTTCGGAATGTCAAATGAGCTACAGCATGTTACACGTCTAGCCGGGCAGTATAATCTAATTCCAATCGTACGATACATGATGGCGGATACAGAAACGCCAATTCGTCTGTTTCAGCATTTTGCAAAGGAGAATTATGCTTTTCTTCTTGAGAGTGTGGAGGGCGGATCGAAATGGGCGCGTTATTCGTTTATCGGAACAGACCCCTTTATGATGCTATATGGTAAAAACGGCGAGATGGTGCTGGAGCATAGAGGAGAGAAGCAGGTGCTTAATGATAAGCCCATTGAGCTTCTAAAGGCTCATTTGCGTTCATTCCGCAGCCCGTCACTTCCAGAGCTGCCTCCATTCACCGGCGGTGCAATCGGATTTTTTGGCTATGATCTGCTTCAATATTACGAGAAGCTGCCGGCTCATCGCATTGATGATTTGAGCATGAATGATATGCAATTTATGTTTTGTGATCAAGTGATCGTATTTGATCATTTTAAGCAAAAGCTGCAAATTGTCGGCAATGTTCATATTTCTGAAGGGGCAACAGACGCTGAAATCGCAACAAGCTACGCTGCGGCGGTAGCGAAGATTGAAGCAACAATTGAACGATTGCAGCAGCCGGTTACCATACCGCTGATGACTGGAGCTTCCACTGAAGTAGATTATGAGCTTGGTGATGTTCAATCCAATGTGACGAAGGAGCAGTTTATTTCGAATATTGAACAAGCGAAGCAATACATTCGTTCTGGTGATATTTTTCAAGTGGTGCTGTCACAGCGTTTCAGCATTGAAACCGACATTGATCCGCTGCATGTATATCGTGTGCTTCGTACGATGAATCCTTCTCCTTATATGTTTTATTTGAAGATGGGCGAGGAGGTTATCGTCGGAGCTTCGCCAGAGGCGCTTGTTAAGGTTGATGGTGATCGCGTGGAGACAAGGCCAATTGCAGGTACAAGGCCGCGCGGTAAAACGGAGGAAGAGGATCAGGCGCTGGAGCTTGAACTGCTTGCAGACGAGAAGGAACGGGCAGAGCATCTCATGCTCGTGGATCTTGGCCGGAATGATATTGGACGCGTGTCTGAGTTTGGAACTGTTAAATGTGATACATTTATGGAGATTGAGAGATATTCGCATGTCATGCACATTGTATCAAATGTGTCAGGTACGCTTCATAAGGATAAGGATTTCTTTGATGCCTTTGTGTCCTGTTTGCCGGCGGGTACAGTCTCAGGCGCACCTAAGCTGAGAGCGATGGAAATTATCGCAGAGCTAGAGAATGAAGCTCGCGGCGCGTATGCAGGGGCTATCGGATACTTAGGCTTCGGAGGAACGATGGATACCTGTATTACGATCCGGACCATTATTTTCAAAAATGGCAAAGCCTATGTGCAAGCAGGCGCGGGTATTGTATGGGACTCAGTACCAGAGAGTGAATACTTAGAGACAGTTAATAAAGCAAAAGGCAGTCTGAAAGCGATCCGTACTGCAGAAGCTATCTTTGCACAGCCTAAAAACTCGTCTGAGCGTTTCAATCCGATCAATATGGATTATTACGTTCATGCAGGAGAGGGGCTTGGTCAATAATGCAGATTGCTGAAAAAATTACGATGCAGAAAGCATTAAACCAGCTTATTGGCGGTTCTGATCTAACGAGAGAGCAAGCAAGCGAGGTTATGAACATCATCATGAGCGATGAGGCAACAGCCGCACAAATCGCTGGCGTGGTAACTGCGCTTCGAATGAAGGGTGAGACTAAGGACGAGATTACGGGCTTTGCTGAGGCGATGCGGGCTCATTCAAGCCACCTCATTACGGAGCAGGAGGGCTTACTCGACACTTGCGGAACCGGCGGCTCAGGCATTCATAAATTCAATATTTCAACGGCTTCATCCATTATCGCAGCAGCAGCAGGAATTCGTGTGGCTAAGCATGGCAACCGTGCGATGTCGGGAAAAGCAGGCAGCGCCGATGTGCTGGAGGCTTTGGGCGTACAAATTACACTTTCGCCAGAGCAAGCTGCATTGTGCTTGAAGGACATTGGCATATGCTTTATGTTTGCACAGCTATATCACCCTTCACTCCGCTATGCGGCAGTCCCACGGCGTGAGCTCGGAATTCGGACGATTTTCAACATGCTTGGGCCACTTACGAATCCAGCAGGCGCTGATCGACAGCTTTTAGGCTTATATGACAGAGCACGCACCTCAACAGTCGCTGAAGTACTGGGTGATTTGGGCTTGAAACGAGCGATGGTCGTTAGCAGCCATGATGGACTAGATGAAATTAGTATTTCCGCTCCTACTCAAATTTCCGAATTGCTAAATGGCGTAGTCACCACCTACGATATAACACCTGAGGAGCTTGGGCTTGCTCGCTGGCCAATTGCAGAAGTGATGGGCGGTGAACCGGAAGTCAATGCTGCACTTATTCGAGCTATTTTTTCAGGTGAGGAGCAGGGGGCTTACCGTGATATCGTCCTTGCCAATGCAGGCGCATGCATTTATGTAGGCGGTTTGGCCGCTACGATCCGTGAGGGAGCGGCTATAGCAGATAAAGTTATCGATTCAGGTGAAGCACAGCAAAAGCTCGTTAGTCTTATTCAAACGACAGGAGAGTTGGCACATGTTTCTAGATAAAATTGTTGCAACAAAAAAAACAGAGGTTGAAGAGCTGGCCGCACGCTTCGAGCTTGCTCAGGTCGAGAAGCAAATCGCTGCGCTTGACGCTTGCAGAGGCTTTGAGCATGCATTGACTCCTGCCGGCCGCAACCGAGGCATGGGACTGATCGCAGAGGTCAAGAAGGCCTCTCCGTCCAAAGGGTTAATACGCAGCGACTTTGATCCTAGGGCACTTGCTGCAGCCTATGAAAGTGCTGGTGCGGATTGCATTTCTGTTTTGACAGATCGGGATTATTTTCAAGGCTCGAATGAGTTTCTAACTGCGGTGAAAAATACGGTGAAACTACCGCTGCTGCGCAAGGACTTCACGATCGATCACCGCCAAATTTACGAGGCTCGTTTAATTGGTGCTGATGCGATTTTACTTATAGCGGCTATTCTTACACCCGCGCAGCTCGGCGAGTATCATGATCTTGCAAAATCAATTGGGATGGACGTTCTTGTGGAGGTTCATAATCAAGAAGAGCTGGAAATTGTGCTTGAGCTAGATAAAGCGACCTTGATCGGCATTAATAATCGTGATTTGAAATCCTTCGTTACCGATTTGAAAACAACGGAAGCTTTAATTGGACATATGCCGGAGAACGTGACGATTATAAGCGAGAGTGGAATCGCGGGCAAGCCGGATGTCGAGTTTTTACAAGGTGCAGGCGCACATGGTCTGTTAATCGGTGAATATTTCATGCGGCATGATAACGTAAGCGAAGCGGTAAATGATCTTATGAGTGCGGTAACCGCACGATGAAGCAGCGGCCGCGTATCAAAATATGCGGGCTGAAGGATGTTCAAACCATTCAGGCCATGGACGGATTGCCGATTCATGAAATAGGTTTCGTATTTGCACCGAGCAAGAGGCAGGTAGACAAGGCGACCGCGGCGCAGTTGATTAAGGCAGTTGGCGAGTTGAAGGCAGCGGGCGGTGAACGTCCGAGAACAGTAGGCGTATTCGTAAATGAAACATTCGATAATTTGCAGACGTTATTAACGGAAGCGCCGCTTGATGTCGTTCAGCTGCACGGTCATGAGTCGGCTGAGTTTTGCAAGGGCGTACGCGAAAAGCTTAACGTTGACGTTTGGAAAGTTTTTTCGATCAAGCGGGATGCTGAGGGAACTGAGCCGCAGTCGGCATTAGAGCGATTAACTCCGTATGCTGCTGCAGTTAACGCGGTGCTTATTGACGCTCCTGGAGGCGGAACCGGGAAAACCTTCGACTGGGATTCGATTGAGGATTATAATAAAGCGGCTGAGAAGCTAGGCATGACTCTTTATGTAGCAGGCGGCTTGCATGAAGACAATGTTAAGGAGCTGCTGAGGACATATGCTCCAAATGGTATTGATGTATCCAGCGGAGTAGAAACGGATGGACATAAGGATATCGACAAAATCGAATTATTTGTAAGAAGGGTGATGGAAGCATGAAACAAGTACCAGATGAAAATGGCCGCTATGGCGCATTTGGCGGAAGATATGTTCCGGAAACACTAATGACCGCTTTGCTAGAGCTTGAAGAGGCTTACGCTCATTATTCCAAGGATCAAGCATTTAAAGACGAGGTTAATTACCTATTGCATAAATATTCAGGACGCCCGACTTCCCTATACTATGCAGAACGGCTAAGCAACCATCTTGGCGGTGCTAAAATCTATCTAAAGCGTGAGGATCTCAATCACACGGGTGCGCATAAAATCAACAATACCATTGGACAAGGTGTCCTTGCCAAGCGTATGGGGAAATCAAAAATTATTGCTGAAACCGGTGCGGGACAGCATGGTGTAGCATCTGCTACGATTGCTGCTTTGCTTGGGCTGGAGTGCAAGGTATTTATGGGCGAGGAGGACATGAAGCGTCAACAGCTTAACGTGTTCCGTATGCAGCTGCTTGGCTCTGAAGTCGTTCCTGTCTTGTCAGGTACGAGAACACTCAAGGATGCCTGCAACGAAACGCTTCGCTACTGGGTGAGCAATGTAGAGGATACTTATTATATTCTCGGCTCGGTTACGGGTCCACATCCGTATCCGATGATGGTTCGTGATTTCCAACGTATTATCGGGGATGAAGCACGCCAGCAAATTTTAGTAGAGGAAGGCAGATTGCCGGATTATGTAGTGGCAGCTGTCGGAGGCGGAAGCAATGCAATGGGTATTTTCTATCCGTTCATTAACGATGAGAGCGTAAAGCTTCTTGGTGTAGAAGCTGCTGGCCGAGGCGTGGATACCATTGAGCATGCAGCAACTATGACCAAGGGCCGTCACGGTGTATTCCAAGGGTCAATGAGCTATGTGCTGCAGGATGAGCATGGACAGGTTCAGCCAGCGCATTCTATTTCCGCTGGACTCGATTATCCGGGTATAGGTCCGGAGCATGCTTATTTGAAGGATTCTGGACGTGCTGAATATGTACCTGTTACGGACGCAGAAGCGCTTGAAGCGCTGCAGCTGCTCTCCCGTACGGAAGGCATTATTCCAGCTTTAGAATCTGCGCATGCGATTGCCCAGACGATGAAGCTTGCACCGACGCTTGATAAAGATAAAGTAGTCGTAGTCAGCTTGTCTGGACGTGGAGACAAGGACGTGGAAGCGATTATGGGTTATTTGGGGGTAGAGAAGCATGAGTAATCTTATCGATACAGCGTTTGCTCGTCTGAAGGAAGAAGGGAAAACAGCACTCATTCCATTTGTAACGATGGGTGATCCTGATCTGGCAACCTCCGTTGCTATTATCCAGACGCTTGAGAAAGCTGGAGCGGATATGATCGAGCTTGGTGTGCCTTATTCCGATCCTCTTGCAGATGGTCCTGTTATTCAACGTGCTTCAGAGCGCGCCCTGCTTAACAACAGCATTACATTAAAGGATTGTATTCTTATTGCTGAGCAATCGCGTGAAGCGGGTGTTAAAATTCCATTTATTTTGTTCACCTACTACAATCCAGTATTTCAATATGGTTTGGAAGCTTTCTTTAAGCTTGTAGAAAGCAAGGGCATCAGCGGTCTAATTATACCGGATTTGCCTATGGAAGAGGATGAAGAGGTTAGGGCGGTTGCGGAGGCAGCTAATGTTCATCTTATTCCACTCGTTGCTCCGACCTCTAAGGAACGAGTGACACGTATAGCACGCAAAGCCAAGGGCTTTGTTTATTGCGTCTCATCGCTTGGCGTGACGGGCGTGAGAGCAGATTTCCATACAGGCATTGATGAATTTCTCGCTACGGTTAGGGAAGCGACTGACCTGCCTATCGCGGTAGGCTTTGGAATCTCTAATCGTGAGCAGGTGGCACGTTTCGAGAAGCAATGTGATGGTGTCATCGTAGGCAGTGCGATCGTGCGAACGATTGAGGATGCTATTCCATTACTTCAGGATGCCGATAGTCGTGAAGCAGGACTTAAGAAAATTGGCGATTTTGTTGCCCAGCTCAAAGGTTAATTCGATTTTCATAGAAAGGATAGCCTCTTGCGTTACGCGAGAGGCTATTTTTGAAATATAGGAAAGTATATCATTACGCCATACGATCTCTATATTTCTCCGGAATGAAACGCGCCACCGCCATAAGGACGGCGACAGCCGTTTCACCTTGCGCGAAAAAAACTTTAAAACCTTTAATAGATATGAGACAATGAAAGACAAGCGTTTAGAATAGTTAACTATAAAAGAGGTGAACGGCTCATGCAGCCCAAAAGTAATATCGTCCACCTTCCCGTCTATCAGCCAGGCAAGCCGGTTGAGGATGTTAAGAGGGAGCTAGGATTACAAGAAGTTATTAAACTGGCATCTAATGAAAATCCATTTGGCTGCTCCGAGCATGTTAAAGCAGCGATTATTGAAGAGATAGGAAATTCTAATATTTATCCGGATGGAGCGAGCGTAGAGCTAACCGCAGCTTTAGCGGAAGAGCTTGGCGTGGAACCGAATCAGATTATTTTTGGCACAGGCTCGAGTGAAATTATACTTATGATTAATAGAGCGTTTATCGTCCCGGGCGATGAAACGATTATGGCGGATGAAACATTCCCCCAATATAAGCATAATGCTGAAATCGAGAATGCAAGCATCGTGGAGGTACCGCTTAAAGAAGGCAAGCATGATTTGCCTGCCATGCTGGCAAAGGTGAACAGCAAGACTAAGATCATATGGATTTGCAATCCTAACAATCCGACAGGGACCATTGTGACGCTTCCAGAGCTAACTGCCTTCTTGAAGGAAGTGCCTAGCCATGTGCTTGTAGTTCTTGATGAAGCCTATGGTGAATACGTGGATGATCCACAATTCCCAGATGGAGTACAGCTGCTTCGCGAGCATCGCAATTTAATTGTATTGCGTACTTTTTCGAAAATATATGGACTCGCTGCACTGCGAATCGGCTATGGCGTTGGGCATCCGGATGTTATTCGATTTACGAATCAAGTCCGTGAGCCTTTTAATACGTCCCGTATAGCACAGGCAGCTGCAAAATCTGCATTAGCAGATAAAGCATTTATTAGCTACTGCTGTGACCAAAATAAACAAGGCATCAATTATTTGTCCGAGCAATTTGATCGCTTGGGATTGTCCTATTTCCCTGCAAACGGGAATTTCGTAATGGTCGATGTAAAGCGTTCTTCGCCGGAGGTTTTTGACGGACTGCTGCGCAGAGGCATTATATCGAGACCGCGCTGGACGTATTATCCAAATCATATTCGGATAACGGTAGGAACACGCGAGCAAAATGAGAAGTTTATTGCGGCGTTGGAACAGGCTTTGCAGGAAGCGGCGGTGCAAGGATAAAGTTATGACAACTGTAGCGATTTTTGGCGTGGGGCTGATCGGCGGCTCACTAGCCTTATGCTTTAAAGGAAAACCTGGAATTAAAGTTATCGGACATTCGAATCGTCCTTCTCAAGTGGAGAAATATATGCAGCGAGGTGTTGTTGACTATGCAACAACCTCAATGCAGGAGGCGGCGGAGCAAGCCGATTTTATATTTATATGCGTACCCGTTGGTAATCTTGAAGAGTATCTCGTTAAGCTAAGCGGCTTTCAATTGAAGCCTGGCTGTATTGTGACTGATGCTGGAAGTACGAAGGCGTCCGTCATGGAGCGGGCAAGAACGCTTGATTTTGGCCATGCTACATTTATTGGCGGTCATCCGATGGCTGGGTCAGAGCGGACAGGTGTTGAGGCTGCTTCGTCGCACCTATACGAGAACGCTTTCTACGTTCTGACACCCGAAGTGGATACACCAGTGGAGGCTGTAGATCGGCTTATAGAGCTTCTGAGCCATACGAAAGCGAATATTGTCAAGGTAGAGTCTAAGGAGCATGATGAGATTGCAGGTGCAATTAGCCATTTGCCCCATATCATCGCTGTCTCGCTAGTTAATCAGGTTCGAGGCTATAATGAAACCAATGAGCTTTATGAATCATTAGCAGCAGGGGGCTTCCGCGATATTACACGTATTGCATCAGGCGATCCGATTATTTGGCGCGATATATTAATTAATAATCGCAAGGTATTGCTAGAGCTGCTTCGTGATTGGGGTAAAGAAATGGAAAAGTTCGTCACGATGCTCGAAGCTTCAGACGGAGAGGGAATAGCAGAAGCTTTTGATGCGGCAGGTCAATTCCGCAGCAAAATGCCGGAGCGGCGCAAAGGCATGATTCATTCTGCGTTTGATTGCTACGTCGATATTCCGGATCATCCAGGTATTATTGGTAAAATCACAAGCGAGCTCGGAAATAGTCTGATTAACCTCAGCAATATTCATATTAGTGAGAGCAGGGAAGACATCCCTGGCATTCTCCGGCTTTCCTTCCGAAGCCAAGAGTACTTGGATCAAGCGGTCGTACTGCTTACAGCGAAAGGCTATGACGTTCACCTTTAACAGGGTGTGCGTCTTTTTTTTGAGTTTTATTAGGAACAAGCGCTTACAAAATAATTTAAATAAAAATGAAAACGCTTATTGACAAAATGGAAGCGTATACATATAATAAAGGTACAGTATGGTTTCTCTCCACTCCTATCCAAATCCTGTAGTGCTCATCATGAGTACGGACCACCCTTCGGGGTGGCTTTTTTTTGTCCATTTAAAGATCTTTCTGATAAAGTCTGAGTTACAAATAAACATCTAGTGAAATGGTAATATGAACGGGCAGGATAGTTTAATCCATTCGCGAATACCTTAATATGGAAAGTTCGCTAAGTTCGTAATTAAGACAGTGGTTGAAATACCCTGAAAACATGTAAGAGGGGAAGATAACATGGATAATTTTTTGAATTCATGGGGTGTTTATCAATCGAAAGTCTACCTCTGCAAGTCAATACATAATAAATATCTAATTATTAAAAATGGTAGAACTGAATTGAAGATACATTTCAATGATTTTAAAAGAATTAAAGAACCAAAATATCATTTCGATGAACAAGTAGAAGTCGTGTATATTGAAGAAGATTGCTTCAAATAATACCCTATCACGCATCAGGCCATTCGTAATTCTTGATTGAATTTATAGGAATGACTAAGGTAAGGAGTTCTGGTAAGACAATAACTATTAAGAAGGTGAAATGAATGAGGAGATGGCTTCTTGTTTCCTTGCTGGTTCTTCTTGTAAGTGCTAGTATCGGTCTTCCGCGCACTTCTGCTGCCATCAAAATCTTCCCTTACACTCTGTCGATAGATGGGAAGAAGGTTGAGTTTACACGGGCTAATCATCCAGTTGTACTGAATGGAACAACAGTTGCTCCGTTTCGACCGGTTTTTGAACGACTAGGACTGCATGTGAAGTGGAAACCAGAGAGCAAACAAATCATTGGGGAAAGTTCTGATTTAACAATTACGTTGACTGTTGGATCCAAAAAAGCAATCGTTAATGGCAAGCTTGTAGACATGCCGGCAGCCCCCGTTATAATACAGGGTTTTACCTTTGTTCCTTTACGATTTATTAGCGAATCAAGCGGTGGAGAATTACAAGTTTATGGTGAAGAGGGCGGTAATAATGCCTGGTTACTTTCAGCAAAACAGGTTCAGTTAAATAAGGCAATCATGCGCAATGATTTAGCGGAAACTGAAAAGTATTTGCAACAAGGTGCTGACCCAACTGTAGGGGTAGGACCGTTAGGGCCAGCAATATACAGTTTTGTTCCTTATTATGGAGATAACCTTGAGATGGTTGCATTCTTCTTAGAATACGATATGAATGTAAATGCCCGAGAAGAATTTAATGGAATAACTCTACTGCATAATGCGGTATTATACAGCAGATACGAAATAGTCAAGTACTTATTAGAACACGGTGCTGATCCTTCTATAGAGTCTGTGAGTGGCACACCTTTAGAAATTGCAGAAAAGAAAAGTTTCCCCGAAGACCAACAAAATGCTGATGCGATTGCAGAACTACTTAAGTCATACTTGCATGAACAGCCTGAATCATGAAGCGTGGTAAGTTAAGTAGACTCTCCACTCCTAGCTATAATTTTGCACTCTAAGTGAGTGCAGGCCACCTTTTTAGGTGGTTTTTTTTTTGTTTAGGAAATTATGCATTCTCTGAACCTGTTGATCATGATGCTGCGGCAGCAGCCAGTGAGCAGAGAACGAAAGCTAACGGAAGCCAGAGACGCTAAAGTTGCATATTGGGTTAGCGTCACATTTTAACGGAACAGGGAGACGCTATTCCGCAGAAATGAAGCGAAATCGGGCATGTAGGGTACAAATAGAGGCGCGTATTTCCGTTAGAATCTTGAAACGAAAAATAAAGGCGATTTAGCGTCTGTGGTTTCCGTTAGAAGGGTGAACTGACGCGACCGCGATTTCGAATCATCCGTAAGGGTGATTTTGTTTATCATAAAGCATCAATTGAGAAGACTAATATGCTTAGTGATAGCAAGCGTTTCTGTTTTAATGAATGATTGTATGTAAATTGGACCGCTGCGTCAGTTTTACCTGCTGTTTGATGCCAATTTAGTATGGAACTTGCGAATTGTGTAATAATAGGATCATTCACAGCTTTAATTTAGGGAAACCACTACAGAATTAAATCTATAGTTTATCTGTATTTTACTTAAATTAATGGGTTGTCATCGTTAGATGCAAGCACTACACTTTATCTATTGGTAAACTTCTATAGAAAAAGGAGAATTCAATTGAATAACAAACCAACGCCAAATCAGCCTCTTGTCACTCATATTTATACAGCGGATCCTTCCGCACATGTATTCGAGGGGAAAATTTATATTTATCCGTCACACGATCTCGACCACGATGGCCCTGATAATGACAATGGTGATCAATATGCCATGGAGGACTATCATGTATTGTCCATCGATAATTTCGAGTCGCCAGTCGTTGATCATGGTGAGGTTCTGCATTTGAAAGACATTCCGTGGGCTTCCAAGCAGCTTTGGGCGCCAGATGCTGCCTATAAGAACGAAACTTACTTCTTGTACTACCCGGCACGGGATCATGACGGGATTTTCAGAATCGGTGTTGCTACAAGCGGATCTCCGGCAGGTCCGTTTACCCCGGAGCCCACTTACATGGAGGGCAGCTTCAGTATCGATCCTGCTGTTTTCATGGATGATGACGATCAGGCATTCATTTATTTCGGAGGTCTATGGGGCGGCCAATTAGAAAAATGGCAGACAGGCACCTTCAAGTCGGATGAAACGGGTCCGGAGTCGGAAACGCCCGCGCTTGGTCCACAGGTTGCGCGGTTGAGCGAGGATATGCTGTCAATTCAAGGAGCTCCTCAGGAAATTTCAATCGTCGATGAGAATGGTGAGCCCCTTATGGCTGGTGATGAGGAACGGCGCTATTTCGAAGGACCATGGGTGCATAAGCATAACGGCTGGTACTACCTGTCTTATTCGACGGGTACGACACATAAGCTGGTCTATGCCGTCAGTCAAAATCCATTGGGCCCATATACCTTTAAGGGGACGATTCTGACGCCGGTGATCGGTTGGACCACTCATCACTCCATTGTTCAGTTCGAAGATAGATGGTATCTGTTCTATCACGACAGCTCTCTGTCGGGAGGCGTTAACCATAAACGCTGTGTTAAATACACGGAGCTGCATTATAACGAGGATGGAACGATACAAGCAATTGCCTATAGCAACCTAGAATAAACGGGCAAATCACTTAAGCATCGATAGGTGATTGCAGGTTATTGCTAAATATATAGACGTTAGAGTCTATGCAGATATCCTATAATATTTGCCGATGAGCCGAGTGAAATTCAGGTGCCTATACCTGAATTCCTCGGTTTTTATTTATGAAGGCATTTATTCACCGTCAATAATGTCGTTATACTTTTGCAGGATCTTTTTCCAATCAGGATTTTGCATATCACAACCGTTAAATAACTCGTTAAGCCTATCGTTAATTTCTTGATTTACTATTTTATTTCGTTGCAAAAGGATATCTAATGCAACTAGTAATATCTTTGCTGAATCCAAATGTTCAACGTTGATTGAAATTAGATCTTCAGGAAAGAACTTTACCATCATATTGAACGCTGAATGGACATCTTCTTTGGAGTACATTAGGTCGTAGAGAATCTCAAATTTCTGTGCAAAATCAATACTTTCAATTGTTCTAAAAAAAGAAGGTTCGTTCACCTTAGCATTCGGTGTTCCAATAAAAAGCGTATTTCCACCCAAATCGGTTACCACGAATCTTCTATCATCTGCCAAATCTTTTAATTTTGATATTCTGGGTATGCCAGAACGGGGGATTTTTCCGATATTTTCTTTTAATCCTGAAGTGAACTTATCATATACATGACTTACATCATCAACAACTAAATAGCACATAGTTGGATTTTCATTAGGCAATGTTCTTTTGCTTCCATAAAAATGCATCTCAAGTGCACCATACCTTACAACGGCATATGGATTAGGACGATTGGAAATTTGAATGATTTCAAACCCCAAATACTCATAAAAGGCAACCTGTTCCTTTATGGATTGGCACGGTAAAATAGGTATGATTTTATTCATTAGTATTCAACTCCTGTCGGGAATTTAGCTTACAGTCCAATCGTACAACATTAATGCAAATGATAAGGTTCAAGTATATTTGTTAATGTGTTAAAGTTATAAAAATACAAATACCCGTCGTATGCTTTAATAATAAATTATAGGTTGTTAGGAATGGGATTGAGATGAAGGGTATTGAGATAGCGAAAAAATTGAATATAAGCACAAGTGCATTAAGACACTATGAATCGTGGGGACTTGTTCCTGAAATTGAGAGAGCTTCAAATGGGTATCGCATCTACACAAAGGAACATGAGGCATATTTTCAATGTATTCGTGCTCTGATTCCTGGGTTTGGCATGGATTTAGTTCGAACAATTATGCCGCTTATCATAAAGAGAGAAAAACTTGGTATTTTATGGAAAATTAATAAAGCACAAGTGAACCTCCATGCTGAGAAGGAAACAGTCCTAAGGGCAATTGAGATGATTGATTTAATAGAAAATGCAGAATTTCCAAAGTATCTTAGCAAGAGTGCTTTTACGATTGGAGAGGTAGCTAAATTAGCTAATGTATCTGCTTCTTCCATTCGACATTGGGAAAAAGAAGGTTTAATAAAGCCTAATCGCCAAAAAGAAAGTGGATTCCGTATTTATTTTCGGACTGATATTCGCAAGGTGCTTATTATCCGAACGGTTCAAAGGGTCGCCTACTCCTTGGATATAGTTCGAGAAGTATTATTGGGCCTTGACAACAACGATGTTTCTCAGGCAAAAGAAATTGCTTATCAATCCCTTCAATTTATTGATTATGCATTAGTTGAACAAGTGCGAGGTATCGCATATTTGCAAAACCTTTTTGAAGTTATTTCAACAGGTAACACCTTCGTTGCCGATGAGTCGAGCTAAGTGTCGAGTACAGTCCACCCTTCGGGGTGGCTTTTTTTTACTTATGAATTGACTTGTCTGCGAAAAACGGCGGTATGAGAAAAATCGGATTCAGTGGAGTCGCAACAAACGCACTCCAATTACGTCAAATATTAGGAGAAGTGAATGAAATGAACATGGGATTTAATCAGGTTAGGAGGTAAAGATGGCTTATACACGTTTGATTGTTTTGGTGTTGCTGTTTGAAGTATTTATAACCGCAGTAGTAGGATTAGGCATTTATTTTGGATTTTCCATATTTCCTCATAGTCAGACAGAGATAACTACAACTGATGCTGCTGTGCAGACAGTCAGGTATAGTGGAACCATCCCATTATATATGCCGTCACTTACGGAGCTGAAAATTCCATACACCTACTTTCAAGCCGGAACACAGGTATGGGGAATCGCGTCATTTCTTGTATCTGTCGCTGTAATGGGATTGCAAGGTTTCGTCCGGGGCATGTACCTCGGCGGTTTGAAAGGATGGGTTCTAAATCGTAAGAGAGTTCCTCTGATCGCGTGTGGACGCAGGTATTTCGGCGATATGATAGCTTGGTCAATTTTTCAAAACGTGTTAGGCGGGTTGATTGTTTTCCTCGCTGCAGTCTTTTTCCCGTTTGGGATCATATTGATGATTGCTTTAATGTTCTATTCGCTTACGCCATACTTGATTGTCCTCCAAAATATCACTTTTAGTGAAGCGTTAAAGAAAGCGCCAAGCATGTTTCGGCGCTATTTCATCACATTGCTACCGCTTGCGCTGCTTGCAATGCTCTGCACACTAATTATCACTCTATTTCAGTCGCTGACACCCCCATGGGGATATGCAGTGCCGTTACTCGCTTACGCATGCATTGGAACTTTGCTGATCGGCACGTTTATGAGTCAGCTGGCAGTGAGATTAGCTCGAGACGGTGATAAACATACTCCAGACCTGCCATACGGAGAGGTCCGCCCTAGTAAAATGGTAAATGCAATGGTTGTGCTGCTCGTGCCGATACTCGTCTCGGCTGGGATTTTCGTAGCTTCTGGATGGCACTTAGGTGTGTTTGATTTCGGTAGTAAAAAGCGTATCGATGGTTTCTCCTACAATACGAGTTTCTCCGACGTATTCTATGCGTCAGAGCAGAAGTATACAGCTTATGAATGGCAATCTAAAGATTACAGCATTGCCCTAAGGCTTCCGGACTTGTCCGACGTGCGGAAGCCTGACGAATTGCGAGGGATAGCCGACATAACGTGGCAGCTGAATGAGGAAATTCACACTGTACATGGAAACTCCACCCATATTGATAGGCAACCGATCAAGCACAAGAGCCGCTTAATGTATCGACTTGTCCGGGAGACAGCTAATGATGGCAGTTTTTATTATTCAAGTAGGAGAGGCTTTGCTTCGATTTTGCCTGGAGGGGAGAGACCGTATGAGCCTTTGTCTATTCAAATCATGGTTAGTGGGGACGGCAGTCATATATTTGTAATGGAATACCCAATGCGCTTTGATATCTCACAGGTATTTCGCGTTTCAGATGACGGGCGGTATTTGATCCCAGGAACAAGCCTAATGAATCCAATGGATTTCCACGCTTATTGGTTCACATCAGAACAGAATACGGAGAATTTATTTGAATTGCTGGCCGCCAAAAACAAACTGAATTACATTTCGACGACTAACCGAGCTTACCTCGCGCTTGCTTGTGCCATGCAGGAAGGAGATGGGCGCATGGTCGTCGATCTACTAGAGACGTTGCGTCAGGCTGGCGTAAACGTGAAGGCTCCCGATTGGGATGATCTGACGTGGACAGAAAACTTACAAGACCGCTATAAAGGAGCCAGCTTGCAGATAACTCTAGAGCTGCTGAGTAAGGCTGGTGTTCAAGGGGGTTATGAAGGCAATGAGCTATTGGATAAAAGCGATGAACAGAACAGCGTTTATAGGCTCGAGATACCATTCCCAAATGGAATGCTGCCAATTACTTATATGGAATCTAAGGAAGACGGCAGGCTGCTGTCCATAAATGTAATGGACTATATAAGTTGAACTAAACATTTACGTTTTGGGCGATGCGCGAGAAGATCATTCTGAAGGATCGCTGTTGCAGCCAGATTCTTTGATTTCCTAAGACATTTAAAGGTAAGAATAAGGCTGTAAAGGTGAACACTTCGTTTCTGGAGAAACGATCTTCTCGCTTCGCTAAATCTTTATTTTTTTAAAAAATATAGGAAAGGATATCATTTCGCCATACTTTCTCTATAGTTCTCGGAATAAAACGCGCTGGCGCCGCCAAAGGACGGGGACAGCCGTTTCACCTTGGTTCAAGTTATATCGTTTAAGGAGAAGCAACTTAGACTGCACTTAGTACAACAGAAACCTTACATGAGAGCAGTTTCGGATGACTACATTGTAATTATGCAGGAGAATGAGCTCCAAACCAACGAATATCACCCTATACTAGGCAATCTATTGCACAAAGTACAGTGTACGTATCGAGTCAGGTAAGTAACGTCGATTACGTTGTACAAACTGCAGCGTAGCCTTGGCTTGGCACCCATAAAGTAATTTATTGAGGAGATGAAAAACTATAATGAAAGCACTCAAATTACGTCCGTTTATTCCGTCTGGTGCAGATTATCCACTTGCTGTGCAGTTCTATGTAGATCTTGGATTTGAAAAAATCTTCACCAGTGATGAACTTACTATATTCAAGATGCAAGAAATTGAATTTCATCTGCAAAACTTTCAAAATGTAGAATTGCAAAATAACTTTATGTTGGAATTATGTGTGCAGGACTTGGATGCGTGGTGGCAGCATATTCAAAATATCCAAGTAGCTGGGAAGTATAATATTAGAGCTAAGCCTCCTCAAATTCAATCGTATGGTAAGCGCGCAGTTCATCTTATAGATCCAGCAGGAGTTCTTTGGCATATAACTGAATAAGAAAAAAGGAGGAGGAATAGCAAGGATGTTTTACGATTTACAAGGTGAAGAAAATATGTCACCAATTGTGGGGATTTTGTTTTCCGCTGTGAAAGAAAATAGTCAACGACTACAATTAATCACTGAAGGCATGTCACAAGAAGAATTAGATTATAAGGGTCCCGATAACAACTTAAATAGTACCGCTCAGCTAATAAAACATATCATGTATGTTGATCTCAATTGGGTTTATAGAATGAAAGGACAGCCACTTCCTCATTATTATAAAGAACAATATGGACCTATGATAGATGCAAATAATAGGCTGCCAATGGTCACTGGCAAGTCTTTGAACACACTGATGTCTAACTATGAAGTTGTGTTAAATATGTTGAAAGATACATGTATACAAATAAAAGATGCTGATCTAGATACAGTTGTTACATTTGGTCATGAAAATGAAAAGCAAGCAACCATTCGATGGGGATTATGGCATATCTCTGATCATAGCCGGTATCATCAGGCTCATATTAATCTGCTTAGAAAGTGGTATAATGAAAATTCCCGGGACATAAAGAGTGGCTCAAATCACTCCGTTGATATTCCACTCTTGGCGGAGCCTCAGCAAAAACCTCACGGATAACGATCCTATCTTCCACTTGCTTCCGATCAAAATGAAGAGAAAAGAATTTTAATGCATTGAGATGGAATCATAAGAGTCATGATGGTTTTCTTCATTAGCTCTGGTGGAAGGTCAAGTTTTCAATCCCTAATTTCCAAGGGAGGAGGAGCATTTTTAATGGCAATTGAAATAAGAGACATCGTATCCAAAAATATTCTCAGCGAAGCAAAAGGCTATTTAGATATGGGATTTACCCATTCCTTGAACCCGTATAGCGGCTGCGCGTTCTCGTGCCGCTATTGCTATGTAAGAGAAATGCCGATTCAGAAATTCAAGGATACACCTTGGGGAGAATGGGTGGACATCAAAACAAACGCTGCGGAAAACTACAGGACTGAAGTGATTAAACTCCGACGTAAAAATAAACCAGTAAATATCTTCATGTCCTCGGCAACGGACCCTTACCAGCCGATAGAGCGGAAGGCAGAAATTACGCGGCAGATTTTAGAAGCGATGATCGAATGGCCGCCGGATCTGCTTCAAATTCAGACACGAAGCCCACTCATTACAAGGGATCTCGATCTGCTCGTTCGTCTGAAAACAAATTGCGAAGTGCTTGTGTCCATGACGATCGAAACGGATCGAGAGGATATGAAGCAGTTATTTGCTCCGTATGCACCAGGAATCCAGTTGCGGATAAAAGCATTAAGGGAGCTGCATGAAGCTGGAATAACGACACAAGCTTCTATCTCACCTGTACTTCCGTTTACTCGTGATTTCCCCAATGTACTGAAAGGTATTGTAGATCGGATTTGGATCGATACGCTCAATATTGGGGATGGTTCAATGGGGAAGCGATCAGAGCGACTGGGGATGCCACAGGTATTTGAAACAAATGGGTTGTCCGAATGGTACAGCAGAGATATCCATGCCCGTGTTGAAAAGTACTTTAAGGCTCAATTTTCACAAGAGATGATACATGTTTCAAAGTCTGAAGCTTTCCCTAATTTCAAGAAATAACAGGAATGATAAGGTGAATTATGTAGGAGAAACTAAACCCTGCTGAATCAGCAGGGTTTAGTTGTAAACTCTATATTAGTATTTGGAGAAGGAGAGTTTATGTGTTACGCGTTCATATCATAGAACCCGGGACTATGCTCATTTGGCATCTCTGGTAGATAGGGTATCGGGAACCCCTCCGGAGGTGCAGTTACTTCTAAATTCCCCTTATTTCTGCTTGGTGATTGACCGTTGAATATTTCTCCGATCCGTGTATCATCCAAGCGGAAGTTAAACTGAGCATTATGAAAACCCAAGTCTACATATTTGCGGCATTCTGGATACTTGTTAATATCATAATTCGGTACGGGAAATAGTTTACCCCACTCTACGCCAAGCGTTTCAAGAGCTTTCGCGAAAGCATTTTGATGAGCATTGTCACGAACGATGAGAAAGGCTAAAGTTTCACGAAATGTTTTGTTTGAACTCATTTCATAAATTCGGGACTTCTGAAGTACTCCCGTTGACTCTAGTACCAAGTTATCAAGTAAATCACTAATTATGTTTCCATGGCTATATACATAACTACCTGACCATGGATTGCCACCAGCATCTACTGGCAGCGAGCTTTTAGCACCCATAATAAAATGATGCGGATTAGCATGCTTTATAGCTTCATCAAGAGGGGCGGAGTCGATTCCAGAATTGCCAGGCTGATTGCCACCTGCTTCATTGAGCAATTGGTTAATGGTATGCTGAACGAGCTCAACATGACTGATTTCTTCAAGAAATACTCCACGAATTAAATCGCGATACTGCGTTGCATTCCCACGGAAATTGCTGCTCTGAAAAAAATATTGCATCATGGTTCGCATTTCACCAAATTGGCCACCAAGTGTTTCTTGCAATACTTTGGCTGCGCCGGGGTCAGGCTTATCAACTACAATATTATTAATTAAATCTTCTTTATAGAAGTACAAGTCTTAACCTCATTTCTTTAATCATTATACTTAAATACCAAAAATTCAAATCTTAATGAGAATAGGGTTGAAAGCCTTGTGATTGATGATTGTTCATGTTAGAGAATGCTTGGGTTTGGGAGTTAACTGAATGTGAAATTTGATTGCATATCCCGGAGATTTGCTGTAACTGCTGAATCGCCGTTTGATGGCCTTGTAAAGCTGTTTGAATGATTTGTGCTGCTTGCTGTTCGCGTTGTGCAATTTGTTCGAGAGCTTTAGCATTATTTAGTTCCTGATTTAATAATTGTTGGTATTGAGCAGATGCTTGCTGCGTTTGGTTTACCAATTGTTGTATAAGTTGTTCCGCATGTGCCAGTTGCTGTGGAATTTGATTGTTTGGTTGAAATTGGTTCATAGTAATTCCTCCTAATTTTCTGTGAGTTATTTGACTTGTATATATTGTCTCGGTATTCGCAATATATACCTATTAATTTAAAATCGTTAAATATAAAGCAAACGTCAAATAGTCCCCAACTTTGCAACAAAATGAGAACTGCTGAAGCTACAAATCGGGATAGGTCATCAGCACTCGGTGGGGAGATCATTTTTGAGGGATTTCAAAAAAATTTCAAAACATTGAAATATAATGAATTGAACGTTTTTTGATGAGAATATTTTACAAGGACATTGGAGGATGAATATTTATTTATGCAGGACAAGAAAAATAGATTAATGCTGTTGTTTTCCGCCGCGGCCGTTTTATTAAATGCAGTAATATTTTTATTAACGAAGACGATTGATCCGTTTCATCATGCTGCAGCAGGGATGCACGGTATAGGGTACGAAATGAACGGACAAATTCAAGTGGGACAAATTGTTCTGTTCTTATTGCCGATAATAACGCTGACCGTTGCTGCAATCTTCTATTTCAGAAATAAAGAGCAAGTTAATATTCCAGTGCTGAACACGCTGACTTTAACTTTTTCCAGTTTCTCCATTATAAGCGGAAGCGGCGGAAGCGTAGAATTTCATTTTTCTATATTTATGGTTATCGCTGTGATAGCTTATTATGAAAATATTCAGTTGGTTATTCTAATGACGATATTATTTGCTGTGCAGCATTTAGGCGGTTACTTCTTTTTTCCAGAACTCGTATTCGGTACGGACAGCTATTTGTTCCGGATGGTTGTTATTCATGCAAGCTTTTTAATATTGACCTCAACTGCAACGATATGGCAAATTAAATCTAAGCTGGAAATTACGAAACGGCTTGAAGCTGAAAAAAAGAGCAAAGACGATCAGCTGCTGGCTGTATTAGTGGATGTGGAGTCCTTAACTAATCAAATATTCACTACCTCTACTGTCGTTTCTGGATCATCTGTTCTAAACGTGCAGAGCAACAAGGAAATGGGATTTGCATTTGAAGAAGTAACGGGAGGTCTTGGTGACCAAGCGCTCTCATTGGAGCAGATGGAGGATAAGCTTCATAATATTAACTCGGCTATTCAAACCGTACATATAAATGCGGAAACAATGAGCAGCAACACGGTTGTGACAGAGCAGTCCATCGTTGCAAGCCATCTAAAGCTGGATTTATTAAAGCAATATATGCATGCAATTTCGCATTCTGTAAGCAATGTTGCGGAGACGATGTATGATTTGAAGCGGTCTTCCGAACAGGCAGAGAAAATGGTTGGGAAAATTGAGCAGGTAGCTAATCAAACTAATTTGCTCGCATTAAATGCTTCCATTGAAGCAGCAAGAGCAGGTGAGTATGGCAAAGGATTCGCAGTCGTAGCAGGTGAGATAAGAAAGCTTGCAAATCAAACAAGCAGTGCTGCCAAAGAGATCCGTGAGATAATGTCAGCCATTGGCTCGGGGAGCGAGATAACGGCAAGTCAAATCGAAGATGAACAAGTGATCGTGCAGCAATCATTGGAGTATGTGGAGGCTTTTGCAAACGAATTTGATCAAGTAAAGCTAACGATTCATGAGCTGTCAAAATTTATATTGGCCATGAATCAATTACTTGTGACTATTAATGAAGACTCCAACGGGGTTTCTAAGGAAATGGTTCAAATCTCAGCTGTCATTGAACAAGGAATAGCATCGATGAAGCAGCTGATGGTTATCTCTAAATCACAAATTCAATCTTCTCAAAAGGTTGATCAAGAAATCGAACAATTAAATCAATTAACTTCATTATTACAACAACAATTTTCTGCCTAACTAATGGGTTCGGATATTCGGTCGATATATTGAGGCTGGAAAATTAATAGCTTGTGGATTATGATAATGAGTATTGCAGAAATCAAAAGATAAAAAGGTTTCCACTTTGATCCCGGCGTAGTGGAAGCGTTTCTCCATGTTTTTCAGCAAAATAAATCATCGCTTGAATCAGGAATAGAATAGTCGTTATCATTTGCTCATATAACTTAAAGTCATGTACATAGTGAAGCCAGTTGTTACCGAGACTGGTTTTTTATGCTCTTGAACTCTTCAATTGTAAAAATTTCATATCTTATCCTTTTGTCGAAAGAGGCAGGAATTTGAATATGCAGCACGAATAATATGTATATCCGTATTTTTTGAAATTATTATGATAAAGACCGCAACTTTTCGTTCCCCGACCGGTACAATGTAATATGACCGTCCGGGAATAATCCGCAGGTGGAGGAGGTTCGCCTGTCATGACTGATTCCCAATTAATACGTGAGATAAAGGATGGCAATGTCGAGCTCTACTCCGAGCTAATGCGGCGCTATCAAAGAAAAATATTAGCATTTATCTATCATATGTTAAAGAGCGCAAAGCTGGAGCTGATGGCTGAGGATTTGTGTTCCGAAACCTTTTATAAAGCATACCGCAGCCTCCATTCTTTCCGGGAGCTGGATGCTTCTTTTTCAACATGGCTATATACCATTGCTCGGAATACAGTACTTAGTGAGCTTCGCAAGCAAAAATCAGCTCATATATCACTCGATGAATCGGATTATGAGCCTGTAGCTTCGCTAGATGCAGTGCCAGAGCAGCAAGTGCTCCGGAAGGAAAGAATGGCAATGGTTCGAGAGGCGATCAACAATTTGCCAGAGAAACAACGCTCAGCGCTTATTCTTCGGGAATATGACCAGCTGGACTATCAAGAAATTGCGAATATTTTAGGACAGACGGTCAGTTCTGTGAAATCACTGCTTTTCCGAGCAAGAGCAAGCGTTAAAACGCAGCTGGAGCCATATTTCGGACAAACGCCGCTGATGGAAGAATACGAAGGGATGAATACGAGATGAATTGCAACGATGCGCAAGAAAAATTCGGCGAATATTGGGATTTATCTGAGACTGATGAGGATCGGGCTGCTATTGATCAACATTTGCTGGAATGCACAGAGTGTGCGGAGCAATTCCAGCTGTGGGAAGAGAGCGAGGATATGATTCGTTTTCTTTCGGAGGAAGACGACAATTTAGCTCTAACCGATCATGTGAACAGGAATGTAATGGATCGCATCTATGCTGAACAATCCTGGCTCATGCCTGTTCCGAACAAAAGCTATCATTTTTCCAAATCGTTTCGCCGTAATATTGCAATCATCGTTGCAGCGTGCATGGCCATGTTTGCAAGTGCGTTTTTTGTATTCGTATTCGATCATCAGGGTGGGGTTACTAAGGCTGAAATTGCTGAGCTAAGCGGTTTGATGGATACAGTAAATGCATCAGGAGACGGAATTGTAACGGCTGGATTTTTTGCAGAGATTCCTGTTGCCAGCATTAGTGATCCTTTCGTTTTGAAGGTAATGCCAGCATTTCCTCAGTATTATGTTGCTTTGTCATTGCTTGGTATGATTATGACACTACTTATTTTGAACTGGCTCTCTAGAACGAGGAGCTAATAATGCTGTTCAATTAAGCTCCTTAGGGAGCTTTTGTTGTTTACATTAATTAAAAAGGAGCTGGATGTTGTTTGTTGATTGGATTCGTGAGACACGGAAAGACAGATTGGAACGCTGAAGGGAAAATTCAAGGACAAACCGATATCCCGTTGAATGAAGAAGGAATAAAACAAGCGATTGCATTAGCAAATCGGCTGAGTAATGAAGCACCTATTTGGGATGCTGTAATATCAAGTGATCTTAAACGGGCTCATGCCACGGCTCTCATTATCGCAGAGAAGCTAAATATTACCTTATTAGACGGTGACTCTCGTTTGCGAGAGCGGTACTTTGGCGAGGTTGAAGGGACTACTGAGCAAGAGAGGCACGAGCGCTGGGGCAAGGAATGGAAAGAGTCTGCAGCGGGCGTAGAGCCTAGTGGGGACGTTAGAGCTAGAGGTCTGAATGCACTTCAAGAGTGGCAGCATGAATATCCATCACGCAATTTGCTAGTTGTGTCTCATGGCAGCTTTCTAGCACAATTGCTCAATGAGATATGCATGCAGCTGCAGGATGAGCATATTGCAAATCTCTCCTACACGATATTGGAGCTTCGTGATGAGAAATGGCATCCGCAGCTATATAACTGCACCAAACATTTGAGCATATAAAGATGCTTGTGAGAGTCTATCCTTCGCGTTTCTGAAGGGAGGCTCTTTTTTTTATGGAAATGGATTGAATTTAGGTTATAAAACAGCAAAGATCTTCCCATAATGATAACAACTGACACTCATCTATTGCACAGCAAGCTTACGAGGCGAACCGTTTAGCAGCTATAAGCGGTCACTGCAGAAGGGAGAGAACTATGAATTTATCGGATATGCTCGGCTACGCAGATATACAACAGCTTAGCAGAATTGCAGACGTTTACCGTTGCGAGTGCAATGGACATTCCAAAAACGATTTGATTCAATCGATTCTCTCAACCGTAAGTCGAAATGATGTCTTTGAAGCACAAATTAGCAGCATGAAGCTGGAGGACCTGCGGTTTTTAAACTCACTTCTGTTTGAATCTCAAAGCTCTTTTAGCTTGGAGGATTTGCTTGCCAGAGTGCAGCAAAGCAGATTCGGGGACGCAGCGGTCAAAGAAGTTCCGGATCCCCCCCAGAAGAAAAGAAAATCGAAAAAAAAATCAGATGAAGCCGAGAAAACACTTACCCCTCGTGAAATGATAGCCAAATTCAAGCATCATGGCTGGTTGTTCAACGGCTTTAGTGGACCGAGCAGGTATTTGTTCCAGGTGCCGAACGATTTGAAAGCACGCTTTCGTGCTACACTGGCAAGAAGATTTGCAGCTGAGCTGCAGTATACGGATGAGCCGCCGGTTTATCGAGATGAGCAAATGCTAATCCATGATGACATCACGCATCTCCTTCATTATTGCCATCACAATGAAATTCAGCTGACAGCCGACGGCTCAATGTACAAACGGTTCATGCTGCAGTTGTTTGATCAGTTTGGCGTTCCAGAGGAGCTTCCTGCGAAAGGAGCTTGGCGCTTCGGCTATGGCCGACATTTCAACCAATATCCTGATCGAATGTCGTTTATCTACGATTATTGTTACTATTCGAAATATATAATCGAGACACAAACGATCCTGACCTTAACTGGAGCTGGCGAGGAGCGCATCCATGCTAGACCATCCGGAGAAGCAGGTCAGATTTATCGGTTTTGGCTGAAGCTTTATAAGGGTCCTGTTACGAACCTGCTGTCTCTCGTTCATTGGATGAATGCACTCGCCGTAGAGTGGGTTACAGTTGAATCGCTTAGAGCGGTACTGGTTCCTTTCATAAAGCCCTATTATTACGACGACGCAAATACGATTTTAGAGCAGCGCATTATGACGATGATGGTACATCTAGGATTGCTGCGGCTGGGCGAGCATCCGATTCACGGAGCTGTCGTCAAGATGACAAAAGCGGGAACCGCCGTTGTATCGGGCATCAACATAGAAGAGCAGGGAACGGTAACGCTGCATTAGCTTTTTTGCACCGCTCTTGGTGTAAGATTAAATATAAGTTAGGATATAAAGATACTATATTGTGTTCTAACTACATTTAATCAAGCAGAGGGAGTGGATAATATTTGTTGATTCCATACAAGGGCGTCATGCCCAAAATTCACGAAGATGTTTACATAGCAGAGGGAGCAAAAATTATTGGCGATGTAACGATCGCTGAGAAAAGCAGCGTGTGGTTTAATGCGGTTTTGCGCGGCGATCTTGCTCCCATACAAATTGGACACAGCTGTAACGTTCAAGATGGAGTCGTGGGTCATTTGAATAGCAATCAGCCTTTAATTTTAGCTGATGAGGTGTCGATTGGGCATGCCGCAATTATACACGGCTGTACCCTAGGCAGAGGCACATTAATTGGAATGGGGGCAATCGTACTTAACGGCGCAGACATTGGTGAATATGCTTTAATAGGAGCCGGTTCGATTGTTACAGAGAATAAAAAAATACCATCCTATACTCTATCTATCGGTTCACCTGCTAAAGTCGTAAGAGAGCTTACAGATGAGGATTTATTGCGTATGAGAAAAACGATGGAAAGCTATGTGACTAAGGGAGTAGAATATAGGATCTCTTAACGCCGGTTTGGAGGTGTATCCTATGGACAAAATGAAAGTAACGTATGAAGCGATGCTAGGTTTAGCCGCAGAATTTGTACTGGACGATGCGGTATTAAAATTTCAAACCTCTCGAATCTACGACGGAATTGACAAAGCACTGGCCGCAGGTGACGAGGATACGTTTTACCGTCTTGCGAAACAGCTAAATGCCTTAAAAAAATAGAGTAGCTTGATCAGTATAATACAATGCTTAGGCACAAAAAGCTTTCCTCACAATGGCGGACGAGTAGGTTCGTTTTGTGGATAGGGAAGCTTTTTTTCTTATTATAACAATTGGCAATTATCAAATTTGGAGTTAACATAGAAGCAGCGATGTTGGCAAGTACTGCGTTTTAGTTAAGGAGTGAAGATAAGAGAATGAAGTTTAGTGAAATTTCGAAGGAAAAATGGGAGGAGCTTAGCCCCTATTTGGACACCTGCTTGCTGCCTGTAACAGGAATGACAGAGTCAATAGAGCCTTATGAGGCGACGAAATGGCTGGAGCAGCTGCGAGATATTATGGATTTAATAGAAATTCCGTTCAAAGGACGCGTTGTCACCTATCCTGCTTGGCATTATGTAGATAAGCCCGAACAAATATCGGGGCAAGTAGAACGATGGTGCTCTTCAATGAAGCAATCAGGCTTTCGTTACATTATAGTCGTAACAGCTAATGGGGATTTCACTTTCGAAAGTCCATCGATTGATTTGTGGTTTAAACCTGATGAGGATGGCGTGCTGCCGCTCCAAGCAGTCGTATCAGAACGAATTCGCACATTATGGAGCGGACAAGCTACATGAATTTCTTGAATTTGTCGTATAATAATATCAGAATTTGGGGAAAACAAATGGCAGACAAGGTCAAATGTGACAAAATAATAACAAATTATTGAACGGGATTTTGATAACCGTGCAAATATGAAGCCATATTCTTGACGCTCATAGGCACCTAGGCTATTATAAGTTATGTCCTAGTTCGTCATGTGTTTTTGCCCTGCGGCAAGACGCGAGATATGGTTGGCAAAGGGGGTTAGAACAGAAGATGAGTAACCATGAACAACACGAGACCGCGCATCGACCGGTTCAGCGCAAAGAAATGTCCCGGCGTCAATTTTTGTCATATACGCTTGGTGGCACAACTGCATTTATGATGGGTGGCGCGGTATTGCCAATGGTTCGTTTCGCAGTGGACCCGCTCTTAGTGAAGAAGGGTGAGGGCACTTACGTAAAAGTTGTGGAAGAGAGCAAAATTACGAACGAGCCGCAAGAATTTAAATTTAAAATTCATCAGATCGATGGTTGGTACGTGAGTGATCCAGAGCTTGCAGCTTGGATTTCGAAGGATGCAAACGGTAATATTTTTGCGCTTTCACCCATTTGTAAGCACTTGGGCTGTACCATTGGCTGGAACACGAAAGGCCAAAACGAGTACGATTGTCCTTGTCATGACGCGCGCTACTCGAAAGACGGGAAAAACATAACGGTTTCCCCAAATCCATTGGATGAATACGAAGTGAAGCTTGAGGATGGATTCGTATACTTGGGTCCAGTAATGCCGAATACAAGAACGAGTTAAGGAGGGCGTATTGCAGATGTTTAAAAGTGTATACAACTGGATCGACGAACGTCTTGACATTACGCCGCTATGGAGAGATGTGGCTGACCACGAGGTGCCTGAGCACGTTAACCCGGCACACCATTTCTCTGCATTCGTTTATTGTTTCGGCGGCTTGACGTTTTTTATCACAGTTATTCAAATCTTATCCGGTATGTTCCTGACAATGTATTATGTTCCTGACATTATTAACGCTTATGCAAGCGTTGATTACCTGCAGCACAAAGTAGCATTCGGACAAATTGTTCGAGGCATGCACCATTTTGGGGCAAGCTTAGTTATTGTAATGATGTTCCTACATACCTTACGAGTGTTTTTTACTGGTTCTTACAAAGCACCGAGGGAAATGAACTGGGTTGTCGGAATGCTGATCTTCTTTATTATGTTAGGCCTAGGTTTCACAGGCTACCTGCTTCCTTGGGATAACAAAGCATACTACGCAACAAAAGTTGGTGTCCAAATTGCTGAATCCGTTCCGGTAATCGGACCATATATCGCTTCATTCCTTTATGGGGGCGATATCGTAGGCGCGCAAACGCTGACTCGTTTCTTTGCGATCCATGTGTTCTTCTTGCCTGGCGCTCTGATTGCAATGTTGGCTGCGCACTTTATCATGATTCGGAAACAAGGTATTTCGGGACCACTTTAAGCGAAGGGAGGCTTACTTATGGCGCATGGTCATAATTCGAACGAGAAGGTTGTCTATGTAGGCGACTCGCGTGTTAAGAAAAGCAACCATCCGAACATCCCGCCAGACTATACTTCTTTCCCAGGTAAATCGGAAGCGTTTATTCCGAACTTCCTACTGAAGGAATGGATGGTAGGCTGTGTTGTGTTGGTCGGTTTTCTAGTATGGGTTATTGCTGAGCCAGCACCGCTTGGTTATCCAGCAGATCCAACGAATGCTGCTTTCATACCGATGCCGGACTGGTACTTCTTGTTCCTGTATCAATTTTTGAAATATCCGTACGTTTCACAAGACTACATCTTGCTAGGTACGGTTGGTATTCCGGGTATAATGTTCGGCGCATTGCTGCTTGCACCGTTTTTGGATACTGGTAAGGAGCGTCGCTTCTACCGCCGTCCAATTGCATCATCATTAATGGGTCTAACGCTTATTGCTTGTATATACTTGACCGTTGTGTCATGGGATCATTACCAGCATCAGTTGGAAATTAACGGACAAGTACCGGAGCATCATGAGCGTGCTGACAAAGCACGTGAGGCTGCATTAGCTGGTCAAGAGCGTCCAAACTATACGAAACCAACGGTTGAAGCTTCACTTGTGGATGCCAATGATCCAGCAATGGATATTGCTGTTCAGGCAAAATGCATTAGTTGTCACGCAGCTGATTTGAAGGGTCAGGCTTCATACCCTAGCTTGGTTGGCGTTGGCGATATACTATCGAAAGAACAGCTTGTTGATGTAATTACAAATGGCCGCAATAACATGCCTCCATTTAAAGATTCTTTGTCTGCTGAAGAAATCGATGAGCTTTCAACATGGTTGTCTAAGCAAAAAGCTGTTTCGGAATAACTATTCGAGAAAAACCTGATCGTATTACACGGTCAGGTTTTTTTTGAAATATAGGAAAATAATAAGTTTCACCTTGTACCATGAACATTTTAAGTTTTTCGAAGGAGAAGTGGTTCAGCATGCTCGCCTTTTTTTGGAGCCGTGAATTTTTACTCAGCCGTTCGTTTTTGTGGCTGCTTTTTCTAGTTAATCTTGGAGGAACAATCTATGGATACATATGGTATGAAGGTCAATTAATCGAAACCTTTAATGAGCATGCGCTTTGGCAGCTTGTTTTTGTGCCGGATTCTCCAACGGCCAGCTTGTTTTTTACGGTAGCCCTCCTTTATTTATTATTTCCGCTTCAGCGCTCTTACGGTATTTCGAGAATTCTACAATATGCGATTGAAGGATTAGCTGTCGTATGCTCGGTTAAATATGGCATTTGGGCAGTATCGATGATCGTAGCGGGAGCTTGGCAGGGCGGTGAGCTGAATTGGCAGGACTACATGCTTATGGCTTCTCATTTAGGAATGGCGTTTGAAGCGCTCCTTTTTTTCCGGTTTATGAAGGCTGGCTGGATTGCATTGGCGGTGGCAACAGGCTGGCTGCTTCTCAATGATACGGTAGATTACGCGTATGGTGTGTATCCTTATCTTCCTCGAGAGCTTCATGATGATATATCAGCTGTAAGAATGTTTACATATGGCTTGTCTATCTTTAGTCTATGCGCTGCTTTACTAGTATGGCGTTTTAGAAAGAAGGCATAGCACTGGACATCCCCTCATAGATTGATCTATGGGGGGATGTCCATGAGGATGCGCATAATAGTTCCATTCGTCATATGTACCGTCATGTCGATTAGTTTTGTCGGATCCGTTTGGGGGAACTACAATTCAAACGTTCTATACGCCAGCCTATTGTCAGCAAGCTCAGATAAACAGCTCCAGCGATTGGATGAGATCGCTGGCTCTTTATATGAAGCAGCTTATACGAATAATCGTCAAGCAGGCTTCCAGCAGGTTCAACAGTTGCAGCGTATGATGACAGTAGAGCTTCGAAGAGCTTCAGGACACAAAGAGGGCTGGATCGCTATGGAACAGGATGCAAGGTCTATTGAGCGTGCGCTGGTAAACAGCCAGATGAGCTCGGAGTGGCTGCTTCAGGCTGCACGTATTCGATTGGCTGCAGATGCGCTCGTGCGACCAGAGCATGCACTTCTTCTGCAATATGAGAGCATCATGCAGGATGACCTGTCGCGAGTAGAGAAGGCGTGGAAGCGCCAAACGGGTGACGGTGCGATTGCTGCACGGGCGTCGATGAATAGCTTGGAGGCACATATGAAGCGTGTTGAGCCGGCGATGAATCTGTTATATGGCAGCATGCATGGGGCAGAAGTAGTAGAGAGAATAAGCTATACGAATCGACTATTGGAAGCTAGTAGGTCAAATACGACGAATGACGCTATGATCGACCGTTCAATTATTGCATTAAAGGAATCGATTGTTCATATGTACGATAAAAGTGGACGAGCTGAAGTGCTGCCAACGACAGCGATTGCTTCGACATCAAATCCACTGAGCTGGACACTTTTCTTGGGAGCTTTTATTTCAGCTATCCTAACGTATTCGGGATGGCGAAAGTATAAGTTAAATCCGTTTGGTGTAAAACCACTTCCGTAATTCGGTTATTCTTCCTTGAAGCCTTCTCCTAGAACATCTTGTACTTCATTGATAACAATAAAAGCACGGGGATCGATATTGCGAATGATCATTTTCAGACGGCGAATTTCCTGCCTCTGAACGACGCAATAGACGATCTCTTTTTGCTGTCCTGAGAATGCGCCCTTTGCTGGTATCAGGGTAACTCCTCGTTCTAGCTCTAGTGTGATTTTCTGTGATATGGCTTCACCATGCTCAGATATGATGGAGAAGGCTTTGGCTGCATAAGCGCCGTCTTGAATGAAATCGATCAGCTTCGAAGCGATAAATACGACAACTAATGTGTAGAGCACCTTCTCAATTGAAATATAAAATAACGATATTCCGATAATGACGGCATCCAAGCTCAAAATAATTTGTCCCATACTCATGCCCTTTGACCTTGATATAATTCGGGCAATAATATCAACGCCTCCCGTGGTACCACCAAAGCGGAATACGATGCCAAGTCCTGTTCCTAATGTTACTCCTGCATATAAGGCGGCCAGCATATAGTCATGTGAGCTGGCAAAGGGAATGAGCCATTTTCGGTTAATAAGCTGTTCAATTAGTGCTAGGAATGCTGACAAGGAGACAATTCCGACAAGCGTATACATCATTTGGCCGCGGCCAAGCGTCTTAAGGCCGAGGAGAAATAATGGAATATTCAGAACTAATGTGGAGATAGAAAGCGGTATGCCCGCTGCATAATTAAGCAATACGGATATGCCTGTAACGCCACCCTCCATCAGTTGGTTAGGGATGACGAAGTATTGCAGACCAAAAGCGTAGATCGCAGTGCCGAGCAAAATAGGAATAACCATTCGTATTTGTCTTATTATTTTTGACATTTTACTGCACTCCTTTTTTTTGTGGAAAATGACGACCTGTATTTCAGCATATGCAATACGTGATTTGAAAACATTTACTTAGGAGTAGTATGGCTAAATTTGATGAATCAAAAAACATTGATTTTAAATACTGCTTTACGTTAACATAGGGAGGTATAGCTACCGTCAGAAAGGAAATGTACCGATGTCGGAAAAAACATTGACAGATATTCAGCGAGAAGTAGATGATTACATATCACAATTCAAAGAAGGCTATTTCAGTCCGCTTGCCCTGATGGCTAGAATGTCAGAGGAAGTCGGTGAGCTTGCCCGCGAAGTAAACCATTTTTACGGGGAAAAACCAAAAAAAGCCGATGAAGCGGAAAATACCGTTGAAATGGAGCTAGGCGATATTTTATTTATCCTTTCATGCTTCGCTAATTCACTTAATATTGATTTAACGGAAGCACACAATAAGGTTATGCATAAGTTTGCGATTCGCGATGCGAATCGTTGGACGAAGAAAAATACCGAACTGTAAACAAGCTCCTAACATATGCTGTACCATCAACCTGTGTACAAGGAGGATGGGCGGATGGATGGCGAGAGCTGCATCAAAAAAGCTTACGAATATATTTTAAACAGCGACTTTGAGCAAGCGATATATTGGTTCGAGCAAGCAATAGAGGCTGATCCCGAAAATGCATTTTATTATCATATCTGTGCTGTTTCTTGCGCACGCAGCGGTAAATGGCTGAAAGCGAAGCAGCTTGCTGAGACAGCGGTTGAATTAGACCCCGAGCATGCAGAATACAGTTATCATTTGCAGACCATTGAAGCGAAGCTGCTCTTTGCAGAGGCGGACCTCTTGCTTGCAAAGATACCGCCAAAGCTCAATGAGGCGGTTGAGCTGCTTGAGAGAGCATCAGCGCTTGATCCGCTATGTTTTGAAGCTTATTACACACTCGGTGTCTTATATGCTTCGAGAGGACAATATGATAAGGCAACTAAAAACGCGCGTGAAGCGATGCGGCTTGACCCCAGCCATTCAGCAGTAAGAACGCTGTTTGCTGACGTTAATCGCAAAAGACGCATGCTGCATATGCGAATAAATGCAAGAAAAAGAAAAAGGAACAGGTGAATAGCATGACAACACAAAAAATTCGTGTGGCAGTAGCGGGAGCAAGTGGAAGAATGGGACGCGAGGTCGTGAAAATGGTGCTGGAGGATGAGACGCTTCAATTGGTTGCTGCCGTCGCTCCTTCGGCGGGTCCCGTAGATGCAGGCGTATTTGCAGGGAAACCCAATACGGGCGTTTTGGCCAGTGCTTCACTTGAGGAAGCACTTAGCGGTACAAAAGCGGACGTGCTCGTTGATTTCACGGTGCCGCAAGCCGCTTATAACAATGCGAAGCTTTCTATACAATATGGTGTTCGCCCCATTATGGGGACAACAGGATTCACGCCTGAACAAATCGAGGAGCTGGACGAGCTTTGCCAAGAGAAAGGAATTGGCGGCTTGATTGCTCCTAACTTCTCCATCGGTGCAATTTTGATGATGAAATTTGCCGCTGAGGCTGCCAAATATTTGCCTCATGTCGAAATCATTGAATATCATGGAGATCAGAAGCTGGATGCACCATCAGGCACATCGATCAAAACCGCTGAGCTTATCTCTGAAGCACGCAAAGAGCTGAGACAAGGCAACCCAAACGAGGAAGAAGTTATTGAGGGCGCACGCGGCGGATATTATAACGGTTTTCGTATACATAGTGTTAGGCTGCCGGGTGTGTTTGCTCAGCAAGAGGTCGTGTTTGGCGGCAACGGTCAAACGCTCAAAATTCGTCACGATTCCTATGATCGTGCAGGATACATGCCAGGCGTGAATGTTGCAGTGAATAAGATAATGACTTACAGTGGTTTAATATACGGCTTCGAACATATTATGGAGTAGATTTATTTGGCAGCAAGAGAGAGGGGATTGTCATGTTGAACATTGCATTTATCGCACATGATCGCAAAAAAGAGGAAATCGTTAATTTTGTTATCGCTTATGAGAAAGTATTTGTACCGCATAAATTGTACTCTACTGGTACAACAGGAAGTCGTATTATGGAACAGACAAACTTGTCAATTCACCGTTTTATGTCTGGACCGCTAGGTGGAGACCAACAGATCGGCGCATTAGTAGCTCAAAATGAGATGGATCTTATTATCTTTTTGCGTGATCCTCTCATGGCGCAGCCTCATGAGCCGGATATTATTGCCTTGCTTCGCCTTTGCGATGTTCAAGGTATTCCAGTAGCTACAAATGTGGCAACTGCTGAATTATTAGTTAAAGCGCTTGAACGCGGAGATTTTGCGTGGCGTGAGCTTGTCCATAAATATAAACCAGGTGTTCCAGAATGATGGATACGCTAGATATTCTTGTTTTTGGCGCTCATGCTGATGATGCCGAGATTGGAATGGGTGGAACAATTGCGAAGCATGCTCAGGCGGGCTACAAGGTTGGCGTGTGCGATTTGACGGAAGCAGAAATGTCTTCCAACGGTACGGTTGAGCTGCGCAAGCAGGAGGCAGCTGAGGCATCCAAGGTTCTTGGTCTAATGATGCGATCAAATCTAGGATTGCCCGACCGTGGACTTGCGCCGACTAGAATGCAAATAGATCGAATTGTAGCTGAAATACGTACATATAAGCCTCGAATTGTATTCGCTCCCTATTGGGTAGATCGGCATCCTGATCATGTGGCTGCAAGTCGATTAATTGAGGAGGCTGTGTTTAACGCAAAGCTTCGCCGGTATATGCCGGAGCTGCCTGCGGTTCAAATGCCACAGCTCGTTTATTATTATATTAATGATACAGCTGAAGTTTCGTTGGTTGTAGACATCAGTGATTTTCAAGAAACAAAGCGAAATGCACTTCTTGCCTATCGTTCGCAATTCGATGCAGCTGCCGGTGCTGATCAGGTAGCTACTCCTTTAACCAATCGTTATGTGGAACGTGTGGAAGCGCGGGATTCGCTGCTTGGACAAGCAAGAGGCTGGGCATTTGCTGAGGGCTTTGCTGTAAAGAGCCCTCACGCTGTACAATTATTTTGAAATGCGTACAGCTCTTGTGTAATACATTATTAATAGGTCATAAACACAGGAGGCGCGACATCATTGGCTAGAAAATTAAAGATTGGCATTACCTGCTACCCAACCTTGGGAGGATCAGGTGTCGTTGCTACTGAGCTAGGAAAGCTGCTAGCTGAACGCGGCCATGAAATTCATTTTATAACACACAGTATTCCATTTCGTTTAGGCCAGTTTAACAAAAATATATTTTACCATGAGGTCGAGGTTAATGATTATTACGTCTTTCGGTACCCGCCTTATGATTTAGCGTTAGCAAGCAAAATGGCTCAAGTAGCGAAGATGCAGCAGCTTGATCTTCTGCATGTGCATTATGCTATTCCGCATGCTGTATGCGCATATTTGGCAAAGCAAATGAACGGCAATGGCCTGAAAACGGTGACAACGCTTCATGGTACGGATATTACTGTTCTTGCTCAAGACGAATCCTTGAAAGATTTAATACGTTTGGCTATTCATCAAAGCGACGCTGTAACAGCAGTTTCAAAAGATTTGATTAATGAAACTAGGCAGCTGCTGGATATTACGACACCAATTGATCTAACCTACAATTTTGTAGATAAACGGATATATTATCCACGTGATGCCGAATCTCTGAGATCGGATTATGCTGAACCGAACGAGAAGATTTTAATGCATATTTCCAATTTCCGTCCTGTTAAGCGAGTTAGCGATGTCGTTGATATTTTCGCTCGAATAGCGGATAAGATTCCTTCCAAGCTGCTGCTTGTCGGCGAGGGTCCAGAGCTAACGAAAATTCAATGTATGATCCGCAAGCTAGGTCTTGAGGACCGAGTACATTTCTTAGGCAAGCAAGACGATGTGGCGCAAGTGATTTCTATGGCAGATGTGCTGCTGCTTCCGTCTGAGAAAGAGAGCTTTGGTTTAGTCGCCCTAGAAGCGATGGCCTGCGGTGTTCCTACAATCGGCTCTAATGCCGGAGGAATTCCAGAGCTCATCACGCATGGAGAAACGGGCTTCTTATCTCCAATTGGGGATGTTGAAGACATGTCAAGAAATGTTGAGCGGCTGCTGCTCGATGAGAAGCTGCATGCCCAGTTTAAAGAAGCTTGTATTTTTAGAGCGAGAAATGAATTTTGTAATGATGTCATTACAACGGAATATGAGAACATTTATTATCGTGTGCTTGGCATTGAGGCTGATTTGCCGATTGCTGTGTGTAGTGAATAAGAGATAATAGGAGTTTCAAGGACGGTGTTCGCTATGCGGCTTCCATTCCCAGAACCGATCATACATGCACTTCCTATCGTAAGACGGCTTCGAGAGCAACATTTCGAAGCCGTCTTTGTTGGCGGCGCTGTGCGAGATACGGTATTAGGACTAGCTATAAAAGATGTTGACATTGCCACTTCAGCGCGTCCGGAGCAGGTACTTGAGCTATTTGAGCGCTGTATTCCGACGGGCCTTCAGCATGGCACGATTACCGTTATTTATAATGAGCTTACCTATGAAGTAACGACCTTTAGACTTGAATCTATTTATGAGGACCATCGCAAGCCAGAGCGTGTTCAGTATATTACAGAGCTGGACAGCGATCTTTTGCGACGGGATTTTACGATGAATGCGATGGCACTCGGGGAAGATGGCGAGCTTTATGATCCATATGGCGGAGTTCAGGATTTAATGAATAAGAAGCTGCGTTCTGTAGGGGACCCGAATGCCCGTTTTCAGGAGGATGCGCTTCGTATGCTGAGAGCCGTTCGTTTCATAGGCGTGTATCAGCTTGTACCTGTTCATGACACGTGGCGGGCTATACTTCGTCATCGCACTCTGTTGAAATTCATCGCTCTTGAACGGGTGCAGGTAGAGCTGGATAAAATGCTGGCTGGGACAACGCCTCTGAGGGCACTTCATTTTGTCGCTGCAAGCGGTCTTCTATTTCATTTGAAGGAATCCTTTGACACGGAAATAGAGCTTTCCATGAAGAAAGCAGAACTCACAACACAAAGTAAAAAAATGTTTAGACGGCTGCACGAGCTGAAAGAGCTTGATCAGCGCTGGGCGGCTATTGTAATAGGATTAGAGCTTTCGACGACTGCCGTTAATCAAGCATTGAAGGTGCTAAGATTCTCGAATAGCCGTAGCAAACGGATTTCAACTATTATACAGATTCATAACGAGATGGTGAGCATATCAGCGGGTTTGCAGCAACACGAACTTCAATTCGTCTGGATTGAAAAGGTGATTCAGTACGGAAAGCGGTATGTGAATGATTGGCTGGATGTCATTCGAATGATCAATGAACAGTCTCTAAGCTTCCCAGATGAGCTTCTGAACGCTTTGGAGATCTGGTTGGAGCAAATGTTCGTTTCAACATTAAAGGAGCTTCAAATAAGCGGCAAAGAGCTCACGAGTCATTTGAATCGGCAAGCAGGACCGTGGGTGAGCGAAAGATTAAATAGGCTTCTCATAGCAGTTGCAGCTGGCGAGCTGAAAAATGAAGAGCAAGCACTGCTTGCGCAAGCAGCATTGTGGGAGTAAGTTTTGCTGCGCAAAACTAAGTTCATGCTTACGAAGTAAGTTTTGCTTTGCAAAACAAAGCTTATGCTTACGAAGTAAGTTTTGCTTTGCAAAACAAAGCTTATGCTTACGAAGTAAGTTTTGCTGCGCAAAACAAAGCTTATGCTTACGAAGTAAGTTTTGCTTTGCAAAACTATAGGAGGTGACCAAAATGAATCACGAGCCATTGCTTCGGTTGTTTGAGAACCGAACAGGTGAATATGTATCGGGCGAGCGAATAAGCCAGGAGCTTGGTGTAAGCCGAACTGCAATTTGGAAGCAAATTCGGAAGCTGGAAGCTGCGGGCTATCACTTTGAGGCATCAAGAAAGCTTGGCTATCGACTTTTAAACGTTCCGGATTTTCTAGATGTAGAAGCACTTGCAAGTCGTTTGCAGGAGAATGTATTCGGCCATTCGTTGAATTATTTCGAAACTGTAGAATCTACGCAAAACCTCGCGCGTGCAGCAGCCGAAGAAGGTGCCAAAGAGGGAACTCTGTTTCTTGCAGAGCAGCAGGTCAGTGGCCGTGGACGTATGGGACGAAACTGGGTTTCGCCGCGCGGCAAAGGGGTCTGGATGAGTATGGTGCTGCGTCCAACGGTACCGATTCATTTTGCGCCACAGCTTACATTAGTAACGGCGGTTGCGTTATGCAGAAGCTTAAAGCGGATAACCAGCTTGCCAATCGGCATCAAGTGGCCCAACGATTTGCTCATTGACGGGAAAAAAATAAGCGGAATTCTGCTTGAATCGGCTGCTGAAGATGAGCGGCTTCGCTATGTCGTTGCAGGCATTGGGATTAGCGTTAATTTGGATGAGATTGATTTTCCAGCAGAGCTGCTTGCGAAGGCTACGTCGCTTAGCATTAGCGGTGGGCAGAAATGGTCGCGTGAAGAAGTTATTATCGAGTTTTTGAAGGAATGGGAGCAGCTTTATGGGCTTTATCAAGACGAAGGCTTTGGTCCAATTGTAACTCTTTGGGAAGCTTTGTCTGTTTCTTTGGGCAGACTTACACGGCTAATTACGCCGCAAGGCGATATAGAGGGCATTCCAATTGGTCTCGATGAGAGTGGAGCAATTAGAGTTAAGCTTGCGGATGGCTCGATTAAGACTGTATTCTCAGCAGAAATGGGCGAACCTCTATAGCTTAATTACAACCGTTTACGGATGGTTAAAATTTTGTTAAACTACAGTTATCAGGCGGTATTCTTAACGAAGCTGCACTGAGATGATTAAACATTTGTGAATGATTGGTAATGCACACTCTGCTCTGAGCCGTAGGGACCGAGACAGAAGGAAGCACAATAAGCAAACGTTTCCTTTTCGCTTTGGGGACCTTTTTAGCAGCGGCTAAAAGGTTTTTTTGTGCTTATCCTATCATTGAAAAGGGGATGAAGCTGATGAGGAAACGACTGACGATTACAAAATTAAAGAAGATGAAGCAGGAACGCAATGCGATTTCCGTATTGACAGCTTATGATTATCCTTCAGCTAAGCTCGCTGAGGAAGCAGGAATTGACGTTATACTTGTTGGCGATTCACTTGGGAATGTTGTGCTTGGTTATGATACAACGATACCTGTGACGATCGACGATATTATTTATCATACAAGAGCGGTTGCTAGGGGAGCGCGGGAAACCTTTATCGTTGCGGATATGCCTTTTATGACCTATGGCATTGGAAGAGAAGCAACGATGCGCAATGCAGCAAGAATTATGCAAGAAGGCGGAGCTCAGGCGCTTAAGCTTGAAGGTGGAGCAGATATTGCTGCTGATGTCGAGGCGCTGGTGAAGGCTGGAATTCCTGTAATGGGGCATATCGGTCTAACACCACAATCTGTACACCAGCTTGGAGGCTACAAAGTACAAGGCAAGCTGGACGCAGAAGCGGAAAAGCTCATTAATGATGCTAAAGCTTTAGAACAAGCAGGCGCTTTCAGTATTGTTCTAGAGCTTGTGACAGAGCCGCTTGCAGCGATGATCAGTGATGCACTCACGATTCCGTTAATTGGAATAGGCGCGGGTCGCGGCTGTGATGGCCAAGTACTCGTTTATCATGATATATTGCAATATTCATCACCGTATTTTGAGAAAAAGTTTGTGAAAACCTATGCTGATATCGGTACAACCATTAGAGATGCCATTCATTCCTATGTAGACGACGTGAAGAAGGGCTCTTTTCCAGCAGAGGAACATGTGTTTGCAGCTGATACTGCTGCTTTTCCGACGCTGTACGGCACCGCGCAAGAGCAGGAGAACAGCAAAGAATCAAAGGATAAAGCTCCAAGTAAAACGGAGGCTCGTCTCCTATGATCATTTGTCGAACCAAGCATGAGCTGAAACAGCACTTGTCCAGCTTTCGCAATGAGAATAAAGGGATTGGCTTCGTTCCAACGATGGGCTTCCTGCATGAAGGCCATGCTTCCCTTCTGCGTCAAGCCGCTGCAGAAAATAATATTTCTGTGCTTAGTATTTTTGTCAATCCACTGCAATTTGGCCCTAATGAAGATTTGGATCGTTATCCACGAGACGAGGAGCGCGATTTAGCATTGGCCGAAGCTTGCGGCATCGATCTTGTTTTTATTCCATCTGTTCAAGAAATGTATCCAGAGCGGCCGCTAACATCAGTCATCGTAAATCAAGTAACAGATCGTTTATGCGGTGCTTCCAGACCTGGACATTTTGACGGGGTTGGAACGGTCGTAAGCAAGCTCTTCCATCTGGTATCACCAGATCGTGCTTATTTTGGCATGAAGGATGCTCAGCAGGTAGCTGTCATTCAGCAGATGGTCAATGATCTTAACTTTTCAGTTCAAATTGTGCCAAGTCCAATCATACGGGAGCCAGATGGACTTGCGCTAAGCTCAAGAAACGTATTTTTAAATGCAGAGCAGCGTGTACAGGCTGTTGTCTTATCGAAATCGCTGGAACAAGCATCGAAGTGGGCGAATGAACCTGAGATGACTATAGAGCGTCTCGAGACGCTGGTGAAGGAACAAATAAGCAAGGCTGGCGAAGCGGAAATCGATTATGTTGAATTGCTGAAATATCCTTCCTTGCAAGCGCCTGACGCTAATTCAGCCATAGCTACGTTCAGTCAGCCATTGATTCTTGCTTTAGCTGTGAAATTTGGCGCGACGCGCCTGATCGATAACCGAATTATTGAGACATCGGAGGTGAATTTGCATGTTTAGAACGATGATGAAATCGAAGCTGCACCGGGCTACTGTAACAGAAGCGAATTTGAACTATGTAGGCAGCATTACCATTGATGAGGATTTGATGGATGCCGCTAACATATGGGAAAATGAGAAGGTTCAGATCGTAAACAATAATAATGGCGCTCGTTTTGAGACATATGTGATTACGGGTGAGCGCGGTTCGGGCGTCATTTGCTTGAATGGTGCTGCAGCAAGGCAAGTGCAGCCAGGAGATCAAGTCATTATTATTTCCTATGCCATGATGACGGAAGCAGAAGCAAGAGAGCATAAGCCAGTCGTAACCATTCTTGATGCGAACAATCGCCCGCTGCAAAAATTAGATAAAGAGCTGCACGGCGTAATTTTATAGCTTTCTCATTTGGCAACAAAAATCCCTGAGTTATGTAACGAATGGGATGCCGTATGAAAAGCAGCTTAATAACAAAAAATGAACATAACACTCCTTAATTCTATGGCGAAGGCGGGATGCGGTATGTTCCAGCATATGTTCTCATCAATGAATGACATGCTTAATCAAATTATTGAACAGTATGAAAGTGCAGGCACGATGGAAAGGCAGCAGTATAAAGAACAAATGCTTGAGCTTAAAAAAATGAGCGATACGTTTATTGAGCAGTGGCTTGAATTCGAGGAGAAGTACGCTGATTTCAATGAGGAGCATGGTGAGCCTGAATCAGCACATGAGGCTGCTTCAGTACCAGCACAGCAAAGTATGCCTCCTGCAGTTGAAGCAGTACCTTGCAATTTGTCAGACATGGAAATTACCGATGAGCTTGCAGCAACGATCTCAAAGGGACAAGGCTATTATAAGTTATTTATGTTCTCACATGCAGCGCAGCAATTTCAAGTAGTTATTATGCAGTCACCGGAATGTAATCTGGCTAGGTTGTTTTTGGGAATGACGAATATGCATTTGCAAAATTGGAGTGAGGCTCAGCGACATTTTCAATTGTTGATTTCATTAACGGACTTTCCCAAATGGCTGGCTATGGGCTATAATGCGCTAGGGTGCATTCAAGCGGTGCGAATGAATTTGGCACAAGCTGAGCAGCTATTTCGCAAAGCTCATGAGGTTTGTCCCAGCTTCAAGGACCCGCTGAATAACTTGAAATCATGTCAAGAAACACCTAAGCAATTATCATTATATTTCGGAAGCACGGAGCTGTGCTGTTTGTGAGAGGATCGGGGAATAAATGAAATTTGCAGTATTGGATTTAGAAACGACGGGACATAGCTCGGAGGATGACATTTTGCAGGTTGGGCTTGTCATTGTTTCCGATGAGCTGGAAATTATCGATACGTTTAATTCCTTTGTTCGGCCTAACATCCCGATACCGGCTTTCATTACACAATTAACGGGCATTGATGAAGCGGTCGTTGCGGATGCACCAACTCTTAAAGAAGTGATAAAGAAGTTAGTTCCGTTGTTAGAGGATACCGTGCTCGTTGCCCATAATGTCGGCTTTGATGCCGGCTTCTTGAACCAAGCACTAGGACGCTGTGGCAAACGTTCCTTTGCTGGTCGCAGGCTAGACACAATTGAACTGCTTCGCATTTTATATCCAACAATAAATACGTACCAGCTTGGAGCTGTTTCCGAGATTTTCGGTATACCGCATGATCAGCATCACCGTGCCGACAGCGATGCGAAGGCAACCGCATTATTGCTGATCGAATCGGTAAAAAAGCTTCGCAAAATGCCGCTGCTCACTTTGCAGCGGCTATCTGCGCTTGTAGATGACGGCAGTGACCTTAGCTGGTTTATTAAGCATACTCAGCAGCAAATGGAGTACAGCACGGTGTTCGAATCGAACGAATACGATTACTTTAATCAATTCGCCCTCAAGGTTCGGGAATGGAGCGATGAGCAGCCACCGCGCTCAGGCAGCAGCAACGCTTTGCCGCTGACGGATGTCTCCTTTGATAATTATTTGGCTGACGTAAGAGAGCGTTTCCTCCAGAAGTTTGAGAATTACGAGGAAAGAGAAGCACAAGTAGCCATGTTTCAAGAAGTTTATAGTGCTCTCAATCAAAATCAGCATCTGCTTATTGAAGCAGGTACAGGCACAGGGAAATCGCTCGGCTATTTGATCCCCGCGTTATATTACGGAATCCAGAACGGGAAAAAAGTCGTAGTCAGCACTCATACCATCAATTTGCAGGAGCAGCTTCGTCAGCGTGACCTGCCCTTGCTTGAAGAAATTTTGCCTTTTGAGTTCAAAGCGTCCATATTTAAAGGCAGAGGGAATTACTTATGTCTGCGTAAGTTTGAGGGGAAAATTAATACGAAGGATTTAGTGTCTCCGATTGAAGACACGGTTACGGCTGCGCAAATGGTCGTATGGCTAGGTGAAACGGAGACGGGAGATCAGGAGGAGCTGAACTTTGGCAACAAAGGGGCTGATTTTTGGTCGACGGTTGCGAGTGATACCGATTCTTGCCTAAACAGAGCCTGTCCATGGTTCAAGAGATGCTTCTACCACAGAGCGAAGCATGAATCGAATATCGCAGATGTTACGATTACGAATCATTCGATGCTGTTCACAGACATTCAAGCCGATCATCGATTACTTCCTGCATACACACATCTCATTATTGATGAAGCACATCATGTTGAAGAAGTTGCCGGTAAACATCTTGGCATGCAAATTAATTATTTTACGCTGACTCAAGCGGTTGTTCGGTTATTTAAAGATAACCGCTCAGGGCTGCTGCCAGCACTGCGTCAGAAGCTTATGTACGAGGATGATGCGCATCAAGCTTCATGGCTGGAAACCATTGATACCGTAATTCCTATTTTCCAAGAAATCAAGGAGCATTGGGATAAGCTCTTCGAGATGTTTTATAGCTTTACCTCTACCTCATCCGATGGCCCTACGGAAAACGGACAGTCTGTATGCCGCTTGAAGAAGAACGAGCTGCCAGCAAGCTGGGAAGATGGAGTAACAGTTGAAGGCAATCTTCATACCGAGCTTAATCGGGTAATCCGAACCGTGGATAAAATGGTAACCGACATTAAGGATCGTGTTGATGATACGAGCATTCAAGCGATTATTACCGATCTAAACGGTGCAACTCGTGATTTATCACGTCTTAAGGATGAGCTGCGCACGTTTATTAAGCTTGACCTCGCGGATTCTGTTTTTTGGATTGAAGCGAACAATGTGTATCGCTACCGTTCGGTGCAATTGTATGGTGTTCCTGTAGACGTTAGTGCTCAGCTACAAAAGTACTTTTTCGACGTCAAGGAAAGCATCGTTCTAACGTCTGCAACGCTAACCGTTCAAAAATCATTTCAATATGCAGCAGAGCAGCTTGGATTAGTAGGGTATGAAGAGCTGGGGAGATTAAAAACAGTGCAGCTGCCATCTCCCTTTAATTATAGAGAACAAGCGCTTGTCGTCATTCCAAGAAACTTCCCTATCTTAAAGGGAGCGGCTGTAGATGACAAGTATATGGAAATGCTCGTAAATTCTCTTGCAGACTCCGCTAAGGAAACGAAAGGCAGAATGCTTGTGCTGTTCACTTCCTATCGTATGCTCAAGCAGGTTTACGAACCGCTTAAAGAGAAGCTGAGCATGGCAGGCATTCAAGTTTTGGGTCAAGGTATCGACAGCGGAAATCGGACAAAGCTTACAAGACGTTTTAGACAAACGCCGGAATCGGTACTGCTTGGCACGAGCAGCTTCTGGGAGGGCGTAGATATTCCAGGAGAAGCGCTAATTTGTTTAGCTATTGTCAGGCTGCCATTCCAACCGCCGAATCATCCATTAGTAGAGGCGAAGGCAGAGATGCTTCAGCGGCAAAAGCAAAATCCTTTCATGAAGCTGTCCATCCCACAAGCTGTCATTCGCTTTAAGCAAGGCTTTGGGAGATTAGTGCGGACAACGCAGGATAAAGGCATCGTTATTATTTATGATACTAGAATTATTGATACTTTTTATGGAAAGCACTTCCTGTATTCTTTGCCTGGTCCCAAAATCGAAACGATGCATAGTGATCAAATGGTGCTGCGAATGCGGGAATGGCTTTCGGACGGAAATCATGCTGAACCGCTAAGCATAAAGGAAGCGTCCAGTGTAGAGGAGGATAAACGATGAAGCAGACGAAAATATCGGAGGCTGTTGTGAGAAGGCTGCCGATTTATCTTCAAGTATTAAACGAAATGCATAGTCGTGAAATTCAAACCATTTCTTCACAGGATCTAGGCGTTAAGCTTGATTTGAATCCCGCTCAAATTAGGAAGGACCTTGCCTATTTTGGCGAGTTTGGCCGTAAGGGCGTAGGATATGATGTCGTATATCTGATCGAGAAGATTCGTCAAATATTAAAGGTTGATCGGACAATCAAGGTTGCTTTGGTAGGGGCCGGCAACCTTGGTCACGCTTTGTGCAATTATAATAAATATTCGAAAGATAATATGCAAATTACGGCTGTATTCGACGATCATCCAGACAAGATCGGATCGAGTATTAATAATTTGACGGTTCAACCCATGAGTGCGTTAATCCAAACGGTTTCTGAGCAGAAAATTCGCATAGGCATTATTACTGTGCCCGCTCATGAGGCGCAAAGTGTTGCGAATCAGTTCGTAAATGCAGGTGTGGAAGGGATACTTAATTTTGCACCTGCTATTTTGCGCGTACCGGACGAAATCAGAATACAAAATGCCGATTTTACGAAGGAATTACTTAGCTTGGCATATTATTTAGTGAGAGAGGGAGAGCTGAACAATGAGTCAGATTTGGATTGAAAATGGATTTTTTGTAACGATGGATGACGCAAAGCCTTCATTTAAGGGACATATGGTTGTGACGAATGACCGTATCACATACATAGGAACGGATGCGCCGACAGAACTTTCAGAAGGGGTTCTGAAGATTGACGGAAGCAAGCTTGCTTTTATGCCTGGTCTTATTAATACACATGGACATGCGGCGATGAGTTTGCTGCGTGGCTATTCGGATGATCTAAACCTTCAAGTATGGCTGGAGCAGAAGATGTGGCCGATGGAAGGGAAATATGTTGATCAAGACACTCGTGCAGGAAGCGCTCTTGCGATTGTTGAAATGCTGCGTTCAGGGACTACGGCTTTTGTTGATATGTATGATCGGATGGACCAGGTTGCACAGATGGTTGAGCAAAGCGGAATTCGCGGCGTTCTAACTAGAGGTGTAATCGGTCTATGTTCTAAGGAAATTCAAGATGCCAAGCTTTCAGAGGCAATTGCATTCGCACGCGATTGGAACGGGAAGGCTGATGGCCGGATTACAACGATGATTTCGCCTCATGCTCCGTATACATGTCCGCCAGAGTACATCGAACGTTTCGTTCAAGCGGCACATGATTACAATTTACCGCTGCATACTCATATGTCTGAAACATTATTTGAAGTCGAGCAAAATGTTCGTGATTACGGTGTTCGTCCGGTTGAGCATTTGGATCGCCTAGGATTCTTCTCTCGTCCCAGCTTGGTTGCTCACGCTGTTCATTTAAATGATGAAGAAATTGAGATTCTTGCCGCTAAAAATGTTGCCGTATCTCATAATCCTGTAAGCAACCTTAAGCTTGCAAGCGGTGTAGCGCGTGTACCTGATTTACTTCGTGCTGGAGTTACCGTTTCCCTTGGTACAGACAGCGTTGCCAGCAACAATAATTTGGATTTATTTGAAGAAATTCGTTTTGCTGCGCTGCTGCATAAAGGTGTTTCCGGAGACCCTACAACTATTCCCGCTCTAGAAGCGTTAAAAATGGGTACCGTTTATGGGGCAAAATCGGTTTGGCAGCAGGACAATCTCGGAAGCTTGAAGGCAGGCATGAAGGCTGACTTTATAGCTATTGATATCGAGCAGCCGCATTTTTATCCTAAGACGGATATGATCTCCCATTTGGTTTATTCAGGCTCGGGCAGAGATGTTAAGCATGTGTGGGTGAATGGACAGCAGGTATTGAAAAATGGCGAGTGCACGTTACTTGACGAGGAGAAAATCCGCTATGAGGCTCAAGCGAGCTTCGAGCGCTTGCTGCAGAACTAATGCGCGCTACAGCTAGAAAACGCCGGTCGTTTATGACAATGCAGCGCTGGCTGTTTGCTGTCGTTGCGAGTCTAATACTAATCTTCACTGGTGTCTTTGTATACTTTAGAGATATTCAACAGCCACAATGGCTAGAGGCTAAGGAGGCAAAGCAGCAGGCCACTCAATTTGCTGACCTTGCCAGTGTCGAAAAGGTTTATCGTCATATTTGGAATAAAGAAAGCTGGATTGTTCAAGGCAGCAATCAGCAGGATGAAGAGATTTACGTATGGTTGTCTGAGGATCAGTCGCCAGTGTCGTCTCTAGCTGCTGAAGGTGTAACGAAGGAACAAATCAGCGATGAATTCAAAAAGAAGAAGCAGGATGCAGACATCATACGAATTCAACCGGGTTTGTTTGATGATGTGCGAGTCTGGGAAGTCTATTATAGAGATGGCGACAGCTCTATACATTATTACTATGACTTCTACAAATTCGATAATGGGGCTTTTATTGATTCGTATAAGTTACCTGCCAAGACGGAGCCGTGAGGCTCCGTTTCCTTATATTGATAGACGAATCCCGCCTATTTTCATGATATACTTTCGTATAGCGGAACTGATATACGGAATGCTCATATAAAATACTGCGGGAGGGATTTTGATTATGATGAAACCGCGAATGATACCAGTAATGATAACTGCAGCGATAACAGCTGTTGTTTTATTTGGCGGATGGGCAATTTATAATCAAGTAGCCGTTGCAGCGCCTTTAGAGCAAGTGATGAACGACATCCCTGGTGTAGTTGCATCAGAGAAACCGGTAATGAATCGGGAGCAAGTGAGCATTCAACTCGAATTGGCTGCAGATGCCGATCTTAAAGACGTTTATCAAAGCATTGCATCAAATGGAAAAGCTGTATTTGGTGATCGAAAGCTAGTTTTATCGTTTAAGAATGATAAAAGCAAGCAAATTGACGAGCTGTGGAATAACTCTTTATTTGAAGTTGCAGAAGCTATGGAGACCAGTACGTATTCCAATATTCCCGATGCTATGAACGAAGCAGCTAAATCACTAAAAGACGTTACGGTAACAACTGCACTTGATGAAACGAACGTTTATATAACGATAAAAGATACAGAAGCAGTAAAATATGTTGTACTCCCACGTAAATCTACTCAGTTGGAGGCGTGGTAATATGCGGAAATATAAACTTGAAATGGCGATAGGCTTCCTGCCTGTTTTTATCGGCTTTTTTATTTTTATTGGTCAAAATGTTGTTCCAATGCTGTTGCTGGGCTTATTGGGCTTCGCAGTTGTTTATGCCGCTCGAGGAAGAGGGAAGCTAACTGCACTCTCAAGCCAGCAGCGCCGTCCGGATGCTATGTCAGCACCGCTAACCTTCGAGCAGATTGGTGGACAGGAGAGAGCCAAGCAGGAGCTCGTAGAGGCACTCGATTTTTTGGTGCATCAAGAGCAAATTGCTAAGCTCGGCATTCGGCCATTAAAAGGTATTCTACTAGCTGGTCCTCCAGGAACGGGGAAAACGCTTTTAGCTAAGGCTGCTGCACAATATACGGATTCTATTTATTTGGCTGCCTCTGGCAGTGAGTTTGTGGAGATGTATGTAGGTGTAGGAGCTAGCCGTGTACGTGATTTGTTCAAGGAAGCACGCACGAAAGCGAAGAAAGAGAAAAAAAGCAGTGCGGTTATATTTATTGATGAAATTGAAGTCATTGGCGGCAAAAGGGACGGCGGCCAGCAGCGTGAGTACGATCAAACTCTAAATCAGCTGTTGACGGAGATGGACGGTATCTATGCGAATGAATCGCCTCGAATATTACTAATTGCAGCAACGAATCGCAAAGAGATGCTCGACAGCGCACTGCTCCGTCCAGGACGCTTTGATCGCCATATTGGAGTTGAGCTGCCGGACAAGAAGGGCAGACTGCATATCCTTAACATCCATGCAAGCAATAAGCCTATCGAGGATGGGGTAGATCTGGATAGAATAGCGACAGAATCGTTTGGCTTCTCAGGCGCGCAGCTTGAGAGCGTCATGAACGAAGCGGCGATCTATGCGCTGCGGGAAAGCAGAGAGAAAATTGCAGAGAACCATTTATCGATGGCAATAGATAAAGTAATGATGGGCGAGAAGACAGATCGAGAAGCGACGAAGGAAGAAAGAGAGCGAATAGCACTTCATGAGCTGGGCCATGCTATTATGGCTGAGCTGGTTCGACCGGGCAGCGTATCTCAAGTTGCGTTATCTCCACGCGGACAAGCGCTGGGATACGTTCGACATAATCCGCAGCAGGATCAATACCTATATACGAAAGCATTTTTGAATGGTCAAATTATGATCGCGCTTGGCGGTGCTGCTGCTGAGGAATTATTTTATGGCAATCGCAGTACCGGTTCTAGAGGCGACTTTGATCAAGCAATGAATATCGTAAGAACATTAGTCGAATCTGGTTTAACTGATCTTGGCATCATCGATGCTTCCATGATGACGAAGGAAGCTTGGGCTTCCATAAATCGCAGTATATTAGACGAGCTCATGCTGGAAACAAAAGCGATGCTTGAAGTGAAACGAGATGTGTTCACACAGTCATTAGCTACGCTGTTGAAAGAGGAAACGTTGAGCGGTACTGAATTTAGAGCGCTTCTTAGCAAGCACATTGCAGCTTGAAGCGGTTTCATTATTACAATTTGAAGGCGGAGCGTCTGTCCGCCTTCTATTTTTGATGAAAACCGTTATAATGATATTAACGATATTTGCAGTGAATACTTCCGAGTACGTTATAAGAAGTATTCCCAACACATTAAAGGAGCTAATACATTGCATATAAAAACGGTCGGCGTAATAGGAGTAGGAACGATGGGACAAGGCATTGCAGAAATGCTTGCTTCCAAAGGATTGGATGTCATCATCATCGAGCAATCGGACGAGCGCCTGGCTTACGGCAAACAAATGATTGAGCTTAGTCTGGATAAACAAATTGAGAAGTGGGCGCTCACGCAATCGGAGAAGAAGCTGATTATGAATAAAATAGTTCCAAGCTTAAGCTTTGATAAATTAGCAGACTGCGAGCTGGTTATCGAAACGATAACCGAGGATCTTGATCTGAAGAAAGCAGTTTTCGAGGAAATTGATAAAATTTGCGGAGCTAATGTCATTCTTGCAAGCAATACATCAGCCCTTAGCTTGACAGAGCTAGCCAGTGTCACGAAGTATCCGGATCGTGTGATCGGCATGCATTTTATTTATCCCGTATCGAAAATTGACTTGGTCGAAATCGTTCGTGGACTTAAAACTTCAGAAGAGACATTCATAAGAACCAAATATTTTGTGGAAGAAATTATTCATAAAAAAGGAGTCATGGTGTTTGAATCTCCCGGATTCGTTACCTCCCGGCTCATTTGTTTGTTCATAAATGAAGCGCTGCATGTACTCGAGGAGGGCGTCGCATCTGCCGAGGATATCGACAGTGCTATGCGTATCGGCTATTCCTTCCAGCATGGACCGTTTGAAATGTGTGATCGTTTCGGACTCGATTCTGTTCTTGCAGCTCTTGAACGAATGTTCCGCGAATATGGAGAATTAAAATATCGTCCGTCAATCGTACTGAAAAAAATGGTGCGTGCTGGACATCTAGGTGCAAAATCAGGTGTTGGTTTCTTCAAATACGATAAGGATGGGGATCGGATCTAATGAAAGTACTAGTTATCAATGCAGGAAGCTCCTCATTAAAATATCAGCTATACGACATGCGCAATGAATTGGTGCTTGCGAGCGGCCGAGTGGAGCGGATCGGAATGGATTCTTCGATCGTCACTCATGAGCCGGTAGATAAGCCGGAGGTACGCAATGTTAGTGAAATACTAGATCATGTAACAGCCGTGAAACGCGTGATTGATATGCTCACACATCCCGAATTTGGCGCGCTCAGCCATCTAAATGAAATTGATGCAGTAGGACATCGTGTAGTGCACGGCGGTGAAGTGTTTAGCAGCTCCGTGCTTGTTACGCAGGAGGTTAAGCTGGAAATACGCAGATTATTCGATCTTGCTCCACTTCATAATCCTGCTCATATGATGGGGATTTCAGCAGTGGAAACGAATTTGCCGAATGTTCCTCAGGTTGTCGTATTCGATACAGCTTTCCATCAGTCGATGCCAAACACATCTTATTTGTATCCGATACCGACGGTTCTCTACCGTCGACATAAAATTCGTAGATATGGTTTCCACGGAACGTCACATGCTTATGTAAGCACACATGCTGCTGAATATTTGAACAAGCCGCTGGAATCATTGAAAATGATCACTTGCCATATCGGAAACGGTGCAAGCTTGGCTGCAATAATGGATGGAAAATCATTTGATACAAGCATGGGGATGACCCCGCTTGAAGGACTTATGATGGGGACCAGAAGCGGCGATATTGATCCAGCTATCGTACCTTTTGTCATGAATAAAGAAGAATTGACTTTGAATGAGGTTAATTCTATGCTTAACAAGCATAGCGGTATGCTTGCGATTTCAGGAATCAGCAGCGACATGCGTGAGGTAACTGAAGCGATGCTTGAAGGCGACAAAAACGCCAAGCTAGCTTTTGATATGTATGCCTATCGAGTGAAAAAATATATCGGTGCGTATGCAGCGGCGATGAATGGCGTAGATACGATCGTATTTACTGCAGGAGTAGGTGAGAACTCGGTTGCACTGCGCAAGGCAATTTGCGACGGAATTTCATTCCTAGGCATAGAGCTGGATGAACAGCGCAATTCGGAACGACGCAAGGACGCGCGAGAAATTACTACGGATGCCTCACGTGTTAAGGTACTTGTTGTGCCAACGAATGAGGAGCTCTTAATCGCACGTGACACGTATACGATAGTTAAAAGTTTAGAATCTAACCAGTCATAATGTAGTTATGTCCAATAGGAGGCAGCTTTCATTGAACAACGAGATATGGAAGGCGTATTCGCATGGGATGGCCGCTGCTTTGCAGGAGGGCGGTGTTTATGTATCAGCTATGCTGCTGCGCACGTACCGTCAACTCGGTTTATCAGATACAGAAGCTATCCTGCTGCTGCAAATTATGGTATATACAGAAGCGGATATGAACGATTTTCCAACACCTGAGGAGCTTGCTGAACGAACGGGCCAGACGATTCGCGAGGTAGGCCAATTGTTGGGACGATTGATGAAGGAAGATTTTTTAGCGATTGATGAATATGTGGACAGCTCTACAGGTATGCAATCAGAGCGTTACAATTGGACGGGTTGGTTGCTTAAGGCCGCAGCGTTAACGTCAGAGCAGAAGCGGGAGATGAAAAAGGCAGAGCGCCAGCCTTTGAAGCCGCAAGCCGTTCCCGTATCCGACTTATTTAGTGTCTTTGAGCAGGAGTTTGGAAGACTGCTGTCTCCGATTGAGTGCGAGACGATTTCCGGGTGGCTTGATCACGATCACTATACAGATGAAATTATCCGATTTGCTTTAAAAGAAGCAGTCTTTGCCGGTAAGCTAAGCCTGCGCTATATTGATCGAATACTAATTGAATGGAGCCGCAACCGAGTAACGAATGCAGACGAGGCTCGCGCCCATTCACAAAAATTTCGTGGAGGAAGAGGCTAAGCCATATGGCTTAGTTTTTTTATGTTATTTAGGAAACTACGGATACTCCGAACCTGTCGATAACAATGCTGCTCCAGAAGCCGGAGAGGGGATAACGAAAGCTAACGGAAACCAGAGACGCTAAAGTGCCATTTATGGTTAGCGTCACTGGTTTCCGTTAGAAGTGTGAGCGGACGCGTCTGCGATTTCCAATCACCTGTAAGGGTGATTTTGTTCTGTTTTTTTTACTTTAACTGATCACCTCAAACCTACGATAGGCAAGTCGAGGGAACATTTATTCTCAAATCAGTAAAATATGCTAATATATAGGTGTTCGTATTACGTAAGATTGTTGTAAGGAGGAGGAGAATAATGAGAAGGAGGTCAATGTTGAAAAGGATGCCATTTGAACGTCCCACCGAGCATTATGATGAACGAATTATTACTATTGATGAGCAAATTTGTGCACTTTTGAAACAACGGAAAGAACAATCAGAAAATAATCCAGGATTCCCACCTATGGAGTATGTTTCTAAATGGGCTGCAACTTATGAGCTCTATGAGGACTTTCTAAAAGCCATTTTTGGAACGTTTGGAAGTGAGGAGCATTTTAGACCAGTGGTCGAACCAATCGAATTTAGAAAACACATTCCGGTACTAAAATCAGTAGAAAATAAAGAGTGCTTTTATACAATAAACTCAATACGACAGTACAGTAATGCTAGTGTAGTCACATTTAATATCGATTGGGATGTAACCACGGATTTGCCTTCAAGTTCTCCTAAACAGAGCTATTTTGAATTGCATATTGGTGAGCCATACTTTTGTCGAATGAATAATGGCGGGAGCACATCGGGGCATGCTTCTTTTAATTACATTATAACTCCGCCCTTGCCTGATGATATAGCAGGAATTGAGCTCGTGTTCGAGGAATATAGCAAACCATTTAAGAACGATGAGACAGGGACTAAAATAACATTTATGGTGGAATGATCTCGACGAAAATGTTTGCGTGTGCGTAGGTTTATGTATTCAACACGGCTGATATGCATCAATGATTTAAAGGGAATAATTAAGCTAACGGATACAGTGTTGAGAAGCTAGAATTGAGACGAAATACGAGCAAGCAAGTTAATTGAATTAGGAGATTTCATATATGAACATTTCGATAAGAATAGAAATAGTTGATGATTACGAAATTACAGACAAAGTCGTGAAGAGTGCATTTGCAAATATGGAGTTTAGCGATAAAAAAGAACATATTTTAGTGTCTCGAATTAGAAAATCAGATGAATTCATTCCCGAGTTATCTTTAGTAGCAATTGATGAAGATAATCAAGAAATCGTTGGACATATTCTTTTATCAAAAATAAATATAAATAATGACCATCAAAGTGCGGAATCACTTGCACTTGCTCCTGTGTCTGTCTTGCCAAATTACCAAAATAAAGGCATAGGAAAGCTGATGATTTATGATGCATTACAAAAAGCGAAAAAGCTTGGATATACCTCTGTTGTAGTACTGGGACATCCAGAGTATTATCCGAAATTTGGTTTCAAAAAAGCATCTATATGGGGCATAAAAGCGCCTTTCGAGGTTCCAGATGAAGTTTTTATGGCTATTGAGTTGAGTGAAAATTCACTTGTCCGTGTTTCAGGCCTTGTTGAGTATTCAAGTGTATTCTTTGAATAAGCTGCTGGTGCTGTCAATTTGAAAAAAAATTTAGAAGGTGAACAATGAGCAACTCTCAAAATACGAAAAAAACTAGCTTTACTATAGAGTGCAAAGATATCATTTTGCGGGAATACAGTTTAAAGGATCTGGATGAATTCCACGCTCTTACTTGGCAGCCGGAAATATATGAATTTTTGCCTGGATGGAATGTGCCTAAGGAACAACGATTAGATTGGTTAATTAATTACGAAATAAAGGAAAATGAACAGTTTTTAACTGCAGTAACGGAAGGTGGGGACATCGGTGAGCTCCGTCTTCGAATGGGAATAATATTGAAGGAATCGGGTGAATTTATTGGTTGGTGCTGTACGGGAATCAAGGACGAATTATCGCCGCCAAACAGGGAGATCATGTATGCAATATCGAAGGATTATAGAGGTAAAGGCTATACCACCCAGGCTGCACAAGGAATGATCAAATATTTGTTTGAAAATACCAATGTCGATGAACTTAATGCAATAGCTATTATAGGGAACGTGGCTTCAAACAAGGTAATACAAAAATGCGGGTTTGAATTTATAGATAATATTGAAATTGAAAACGAGAAATATAGGTATTACAAGCTTAGAAGGGAAATATGCCAAGTACGTGATGCATAAGGAAACGAAGGGAGTCAGCACGCAATGAAAACCATTCAAAAAATGTATGAGCATTTAAATTGGGCTAATCAACGTATTCTAGCAACTTTACAAAATGTAGAGGCAGACAACGAGCAGGTGGTGCGTTTATTTTTACATATCCTTAATGCTGAACAAGTATGGATAACTAGATTACGAAGAATGGATAGCTCACAATTACCTATTTGGTCGGATGGCGATCTAGCAATTTGTGCAAATCTAATTGAACAAACTGAAGCCGACTTCAAAACATTTTTTTCTGAGATAGAAGAAGCAGACTTAGATCATTTAATTTCATACAAAAATAGTAAAAATAAAGAGTTTAACAATTCGATGCGCGAAATTCTAACCCATGTAGCACTTCACGGTCAGTATCATCGAGGACAAATTAATATGCGTCTTCGAGCAGGCGGTTTTGAACCGATTAATACTGACTTTATAACATTTTTAAGATAGAGAAGTTGAACTAAAGTTTTAGAAACCTATGGTAAGGAAATAACGACCTGCATGTCGAATTAGAAAGCAAATAACTCGAACAGGCAGGGATGAACGTTATCAAGCGTTACATTCATATCTTAGGGAAATACAGTCAAGGACACTGCCGATTTCTCTGGTCCAACTGATATAGTTGGGTTAGTTCGTTTAGGAAATAGCGCTATCGGACGAGGGAGGCTACGCTGCAGTTTGTACAACGTAATCGACGTTATTTGCCTGACTCGATACGTACACTGTAGTTTGTGCAATAGAATGCCTATTCTAGGGCGGTATTCGTTGGTTTGGAGCTCATTCTACTGCAATATTACAATGTAGCCATCTGAAACAGCTCTCATGTGAGGTTTCTATTGTACAAAGTGCAGTCTAGACTGCTTCTCCTAAAACGATATCATTTGAACTAAGGTGAAAGGCTGTCGCTGTCCTTTGGCGGCGCCAGTGCGTTCATTCCGGAGAAATAGAGAGAAATTATGGCGAAATGCTATACGTTCCTATATTTCAAAAAAAGGTGAGCGTACAGCATCTGCTGTACGCTCACCTTTTCTCGTATTACACTCTATTAACGACTGCCGCGCTGCAACAGCTCCAACCGATATACATATTCGAAAATAAATTCGAATGCTTCTAAATGCCGCTTTGCCTCGAACGCGTTAGCTCCCCAAGCATAGATGCCGTGCTTACGCAGTAAAATGCCAGGAATTTTTTTGTCGATACGTTCAGTCACCTCTGGAACAATAGAAGGGATGTGTGCAAAATTGGAAACGATCGGAATTTCGATTTGTGCTTCCTCATCCCAAATATTAAAGCCTTTAATTAGCTCAACGCCATCTACTGGAACGGATTTGCGATCCCAGAAATACTCGGAAATAACACTATTATAGACAGAGTGAATATGGAAAATAGCGCCCGCGCCTGTTAGCTTATAAATTTCGCAGTGGATCAACGTTTCAGCTGATGGCTTCAGGCGTGTCGTTTCGCATGGCTTGCCATCTTGATCGACAAATAAATAATCCTCAGGGGTATGGACGGTTTTATCCTTTCCGCTGGCGGTAACCGCAAATTGAAAGTCATCAGGTTGGAATTCACCAACACGAATGGATAGATTGCCGCTAGTACCAGGGAACCAGCCGCGATTTGCGAATAGCTCCTTTACCTCGCGAAGCTCAGAGAGAGCCCGCTGTTTATCTTCTAAGGCAATTTGTTGAAAGCTCATTGTGCAATCTTCCTTTCGTTAGTCATACTATTTATAATTTCATGGAAAGTTTCAAATTCATGATGTACAAGACCAAGCTCCTTGCATTTCACAGTTAAGTGGGAGCGGGAATAGATCACATCTGCAAGCTTGGCACCTTCAAAATCAGTTACACTGTCACCTATAATAATGCGCTCATATTGCTCTGCAGGAAAGCGGCGCATAATTGTCGTTTTGCACATGCCGCACTTGTTGCTGCAATGCTCGTCACACGGATTTGGCCACAATATTTCGATACGTTCCCCGCTAAAATCACTGCTGTTGCAGTAAATATGGTCTTTTGGAATAGAAAATGACTCGAGTATCGGGTAGACGAAAAAGTCGATTCCACCGCTAGTGACGTAAAAATCAATTTCCTGCTCACGGCAATAAGCAAGGAATTCAGCAAAGCCTTCACGAATTCGCGCATTGGAAATGCTAAATTCAATAACTTCTTGCTGCATCGACGCTGGGAGCAAGCGGAACAATTGTCCGACACCATCCATGATGGTCAATTCCTGCGCAATGGTTTGCTCGGCAATTTTCTCCCAGCCCTCGGGATTAAAATGCTTGATAATTGCAATAATGTTGTCATTTACCGTAATGGTCCCATCAAAATCACAAAACACGATGCGTTTCTTAGCTGCTTTGTTGTCCGTCATTATTCTTTGATCCCCCAAGCTTGTATTGCGGCCTGCAATGCTTCGTTGCCTGCTTGCTCAGCGGCATTGCGAAGGGGAACTCCATTTAGGGTTGCTGAAATCGCTTGGCGGAAAGCTTGTCCGCCTGCTGCTGTCCCCATCGGATGACCGTGAATGCCGCCGCCAGCATTAACAACTACATCCGTGCCGAAATCTTTTAGAATTAACGGTACAAGACCAGGATGAATGCCAGCGGATGGTATTGGGAAGCTGGCGCGAAGGCCATGCAGCGGCTCAAGCAGGGCATCCTTAACTGCAAGATTCTCTTCCTTAGGCATGACAACAGAGCCATACGGTGATGGGAACAGGACAAGATCAGCACCTGCAAGACGCATAAGCTTGCCAAGCAGCAGCGAAGCGCTAATACCATAATGCGGCGAAGGATACATGGCACCAGCCATCGCTGGATGTGCAGCAATAGGCACTGTAATGGACGTATCACTGCTTAACTCATGGAGCACATCATAGCCGTAGGAGAGAACATTAAATAGGAGCGCATTAGCACCAGCATTAATGGCTTTTCGTGCATTTGCAGCTAGCTGTGAGGTAGGTCCTGTCAGGTTGACAGCGTACAACAGCTTTTGGCCGGTTTCTGCTTCTGCACGGCTTGCTGCCGACATGCAGGCTTCCACACGCTTCTCAAGCGGCGTCAGTGGATTTTCAAACAAAATTTCGTCGTCCTTAATGAGATCGACACCGCCAAGCGCTTGCTTGTAAAATTGATCCTGCAGGTTAGCTAGATCATAGCCAACTACAGATTTGAAAATGCTCATAAGTAAGGGACGGTCATGCACGCCAAGCAAGTTGCGAACGCCTTGAAGCCCAAATTTTGGACCTGGGAAGGCAGAGGCAAATGTCTCGGAAACATCCAAGTCCAGAAGCTTGATTTTTCCATCCATCGAAAGCTTGCCAAACACAGTAACGAGCAGGGCAGGCAGGTCGCGGCTGAAGTTTATGTCGGGATAAGCAATTTGAATATCAGCATAACGCTCGCCAGGTGCAGCATTTGCCGGTTCATGTACGTTGACCGAAAGCACCTTGCCAAGATGTTTTTCCATATGAGCCTTCTGTGCTTCAGGAAGCTCCGTCCAGCTGCCGACCGTTAAGCCAACAGCGATCGAAAGAGCTTTTTTGTTAAAATCGGCTTTATCGTCATGAGAACGATAAGTGGCAATACATACTCCGTTCATTCTGTGATGCTCCTCTCAATAGCTGCACCGAGCTCGCCCGCTCGTTCCGCAGAGCGATGCACAGCTTTATTAATCGTTTCTGATAAGCGGTTCTCTTCCATAAGCTCAATAGCTGCTTGAGTTGTACCGCCCGGTGAAGTTACTTTGCGGCGAAGCTCGGCCGGCTCCTCGCCCGTATTGCGAACCATCTCTGCTGCACCAAGGACAGTCTGAACGACCAATTCTTTGGCTGCTTCACTGGTCAGTCCAAGCTCAACCGCAGACGCAATCATCGATTCCATAAAATAATAGACGTAAGCTGGGCCGCTGCCCGAAACGCCAGTTATCGCTTGCTGAAGCGATTCTTCAACAATAGCATTTATGCCGACAGAGCTGAAAATTACTTCCGTTAATGCTTTCTGCTGCGATGTTATCGATTCAGAATAGCTGATTCCAGTCGCACCGAGTCCAATAGAGCTTGAAGTATTAGGCATTGCACGTACGACAGCAGAAGGCGTTCCGAGCAGCTGCTCGATCGCACGAATGGACAAGCCAGCGATAACGGAAATAAAGAGCTGGTTCGGAGAAACGAATGGTTTTATGGCAGTGATCGCTTCGGCAGCATCCTTTGGTTTCATCATTAGAAAAATGATATCTGCATTGCGTAGAAAGGCTTCATTAGAAGAGCCCTGAACGATGGTTTGAATGCCATAACGATCGTTAAGCTCTGTGAGTCGGTCCGTATTTTGACGATTTAACATCGAAATATGGCTTGGTTCAACAAGCTTTTCATGGGTGAGCCCTTTAACGATTGCTTCAGCCATCGAACCGGCACCGTAGAAGCAAAGCTGTTGGCTGGCAATACCGGCTTTTGTTAATAAAGTCATTTTAGCAATCCTCCATTTTGTTCGATAAGGTTTTTAAGATGCTTAAAAATTATCCTCTAATTTGTCCACTTCCGTAAATTCGATATTTAGTTGACGTCAGTGCAGGGAGTCCCATTGGACCACGTGCATGAAGCTTTTGGGTGCTGATGCCGATTTCTGCGCCAAAGCCGAACTCAAATCCGTCAGTAAAACGAGTAGAGGCGTTGTGATAGACCGCTGCGGCATCTACCTCAGTAATGAATCGGTCTGCATTTACGCTATCTTCGGTAACGATACACTCGGAATGCTTCGTGCTGAATTGACGGATATGTGCCAAAGCAGCATCAAGATTCGGTACGATACGGATATTCATAATATAGTCGTTATATTCTGTGCTGTAATCCTCATGAGTAGCAAGCTTAGTTCCTGGAATTAAAGCAACCGCTTCTTCACTGCCGCGAAGCTCGACATTTGCTTGGAGAAAACGATCAGCGAGCGCAGCGAGATGCTTCTCAGCGAATGATTCATGTACAAGCAGTGTTTCCATCGAATTGCAGACAGAAGGGCGCTGTACTTTGGCATTAAATGCAATTTCTGCAGCCATGCTGTAATCTGCACTTTCATCTACGAAGGTATGACAAATACCAGCACCGGTTTCAATGACAGGCACAGTTGCATTTTCGACTACATTGCGAATTAAGGAGGCGCCGCCGCGTGGGATGACTACATCCAATAATCCATTCAGCTTAAGCATTTCATTGACAGAAGCACGGTCTGAATCCTCGATGAGCTGAATCGCATCCGCAGGCATAGCTGTATTCGATAGAGCTTGCTTCAATACTTCAACGATTTTGCGGTTCGATTCGATAGCCGCGGAGCCGCCGCGAAGGACAACGCTATTGCCTGTTTTCAAGCAAAGGCCGGCAGCGTCAACCGTTACGTTAGGACGTGCCTCATAAATCATTCCAATCACGCCGAGCGGCACACGGACTTTATCAACCTTAAGTCCATTTGGACGGTCAAAATGCTCAAGCAGCTCGCCGACTGGATCTGGAAGCTGGACGATTTGTCGAAGACCTTCAGCTATGTCAACGATACGGTCACTATTTAGAGCAAGACGATCGAGTAGGGAAGGGCTTGTTCCTTGTTCACGTCCGCGCTGTAAATCCAGCTCGTTAGCTGCAATAATAGCAGCCTGTTCAGCAAGCAGGGCATCAGCCATTTGATTGAGAGCTGTATTTTTTTGTTCGGTCGTTAATCGATTCATAGTTGTTGCTGCGTTTTGCGCTAATAATGCTTTTTGTCTCACTTCGCTTGTCATAGCAGTAAGCCTCCTTGTAAGGTTTAGATAACGATTATAATTACAATGTAATCCATTCATCGCGATGAATGACTTCAATGCGGCTTACTTCCACTCTGCGCTTTACTTCCTCAGTTGTAAGACCGGCTACCGCTTGAATTTGCCATGCCGCGTAATTGACTACACCACGGCCCAAAGTCTCGCCTTGTTGATTTTTAACCTCGACGACATCGCTGGGGTGGAAGTCGCCTTCAATTTCGGTCACGCCAGCAGGCAGCAGGCTCTTGCCTCCATTAAGCAGTGCAATTACAGCACCATCATCGACCGTTATACTGCCTTGTGGAATCGAATGAAAACCAAGCCATTGCTTCTTCATAGACAGACTATCCAGCTTCGTATCGAAATAAGTACCGGAGCCGATGCCGTCAACGGCAAGCTTAAGATCGCCTTCCTGCTGAACCTTGCCAATGAAGGCATGCACACCGCCGCGCATCGCAATGCGCGCGGCTTCAATTTTTGAACGCATTCCGCCTGTACCGACAGAAGAGCCAGCACCGCCGGCAACCTTCATAATATCCTCGGATATTTGGTCAACACGTTCAATTTTGATCGCTTGCGGATTTTTACGCGGATCTTCTGTGTACAAGCCATCCATATCTGTAATGATGACAAGCTTGGCAGCTTTAGTCATCGCTGCTACAAGAGCAGACAAGCTATCATTATCGCCAAACTTAGGAACGAGCTCATCTGTTGCAACGGTATCATTTTCATTAATGATTGGGATGATTCCAAGACGGAGCAGCTCTTCAATCGTCATTAGAGCATTTTGTATACGCCGGCGGTTGGAGAAGTCTGCGCGCGTGAGCAATATTTGTGCTGCTACAATGCCATATCCATGAAAGGCTTCCTGATAGGCTTGCATGAGGAGCGCTTGACCAACTGCTGCCGCAGCTTGTTTCTCATGTACAATTTTCGGCTTAGTGGAGTAGCCGATCAGTCGAAAGCCCGCTGCAACAGCACCGGAGGTAACGAGTATAACGCGACATCCGCTTTGATGCAGGGAGGCAAGCTCAGAGGCGAAGTATTGTATACGTTCGCGATTTAAGCCCCCTTCTTCAGAGGTGAGCGAGCTGCTGCCAATTTTTACGACTATTCGATCCGTCATCATGTAATCCCATCCTATACTTGTTTCGTGACGACAAAAAAGACCTTCGTCCATAAAGGACGAAAGTCTGAGCTTCCGCGGTACCACCTTTGTTGATGATCGCTAAAAATAGCATCATCCAGCTTAAGCCTGTAACAGAAGGCGCTGTCCGGTTCATCACCGGCCGCTCGGAGGTAGGTTCAGCAAGCGGCCTTCGGTAAATTCTCGCAGCCCATGGAATTTACTCTCTGATCGCGACCCTGCATGCTTAATAGTCCCGTCATCACGTTTCATGTTCAATTCTTATAAGCATATCATGATCCTATGCTGCTGTAAAGCAAGGCGTATGGCGGATTAAGCCTGAAATAAATTAAGTTTTCCGATCCGCTCGATGGCTTCCTCGAGCCGTGCTTCATTCGTTAACAAGCCAAGGCGGACAAAGCCCTCGCCGTGCGTGCCAAATCCAACGCCTGGAGCGACGACGACATCGGCCTCCTGCAGCAGAAGATCAGCGAATGATTCCGAAGTATAGCCAGGAGCAACTGGCAGCCAGCAGAAAAAAGATCCGCCTGGACGTGCAGCCTTCCAACCAATTCGATCAAGCGCAGCGAATAGCGCATTCCGTCTTTTCTCATACATGTCTCTTAGATCGGATACACATTGCTGTGGACCGGTCAGTGCAAGGGCAGCAGCTTCCTGAATACCGCCGAATAAGCTGCAATAGTAATGATCTTGAATTAAGTTTATTAGCTTAACAATTTGAGCATTGCCGATAGCAAAGCCTACACGCCAGCCTGCCATATTGTAGGTTTTTGATAAAGTATAAAACTCTACGCCAACCTCTTTAGCACCAGGTGTCTGAAGAAAGCTGATTGCCTTATTGCCGTCAAAGCCAATTGCGCCATATGCGAAATCACTTGAGATCACGATATTGTGCTTTTTGGCAAACTCAACTGTTTTTGCATAAAATTCAGCATTTGCTACTGCACCTGTTGGATTGTTCGGATAATTCATAAACATGAGCTTGGCTCGATCAGCTAAATCTGGACGAATAGCGTCATAGTCCGGCAAATAGTTGTTTTGCTCCGTGAGAGGCATAAAGGCCATCTCAGCTCCGGCGAGTGCAACCCCGGACCAATAGTCAGGATAGCCTGGATCGGGCACTAGACAAACATCGCCTGGATTAAGCAAGCATTGGCTAATTTCAACAAGTCCTGTTTTTCCGCCGAAAAGTATGGCGACCTCAGTCGCTGGATCTACATCTACGTTGTAATCTTCCTTGTAGCGCTTCGCAACGGCTTCCTTTAGAAAGGGATAGCCGCTAAAGGGCGGATATTTATGATACAACGGATTAGCGGCAGCTTCCTGCAGCTTCGCAACAATATGGGAAGGGGTCGGCTGGTCCGGATTGCCTTGTCCCAAATTGATAACATCGCGTCCTTTGGCCGTCTGTGCATTCGCTTTGGCGACCAGCTTGGCAAAAAATTGCGTCGGAAGACCATTCATCCGATCTGCAGGTTGAATAAGGTGTTGATTGATCTGTGTTTCCATATACCCTCACACTCCACATAAAAAATCGCTATCTATTTAGGCAATAGCTTAAATGTAGCACGAATGAGGGGATAAGAGAAGCAGGAGACTAGGAGGCAGGAATGCCAACCTTTTTAATAAACGGCTTAATGTCTGCTTTGAACAGGAACAGGTACGGCCTACGCTTCTCATCAAATACGAGCAAAAGCGGTGGTTTATCTTTACAATTGAACAGGAAAAGATCATCGGATACGACCGAGATATCATTCGATTTAATCGTAACAGCCTTCTCTAAGGGAACTCGGTAAACATAGCTGCAGCTTTCATCATTAGTTACTTGAGGAGCAAGTCCCGTAATGGAGCCGACCCATGATGCGGCTAACGTTTGGAACTGTGCATCATTAGGAATGGTTTTGACAACTTTTCCGGCGGCTACGTCAAAAACTTGAACCGGCTTTAAGCCGACCTCTGTAGTTGGTGAATTATGGGCGGGATGAGCAGCAGCTACTTGTGTGATCAGTAAAATTGAGCAGCATGCGAGCAGCACTGCTGCGAATTTTTTGAATATCATTACGGCATTCTCCTCTTCGATTGTAATGTGGTGAAGTCATTATTGTTACGATTCCCAACTTGACACAGAACCATGACAGGGTATCATTAGGGAAATAGCAACAATGGGAGGAATGGCAAATGAGTAATCAATTGCGGCTTGCACTGCTGCAAATGCATATAGAGGCTGGAAATCCGGAAGCGAATTTTGAAAAGCTGGCAAGCATGCTGGAAGAAGCGGTCCATCAAGCTGAAAAACCGGATGTAATTATGTTTCCAGAAATGTGGAACACAGGTTATGCTTTAACCGAAATTCAAACGCTGGCAGATCATGAGGGGGAGCGAACAAAAGCGTTTCTATCCGAATTCAGCAAAAAGCATGGCGTATATATTATTGGCGGTTCGATTGCTGAGCGGAAGGGGGATAAGATTCTTAACACGATCTTCGCGTTTAACCGCGAGGGGGAGGTTATCGCTGATTATTCCAAAATCCATTTATTTCGGCTCATGGAAGAAGAAAAATATTTGGTGGCAGGCGACAAGCTGGGCAAGCTTGAAATTGAAGGGACAAGCGCAGGCTTGATGATCTGCTACGATATTCGATTCCCTGAGCTTGCTAGAAAGCTTGCACTGGAAGGGGCCAAGCTGCTGTTTATTCCCGCAGAATGGCCGCATCCACGCCTTCACCATTGGCGCACGCTGCTTGCGGCACGAGCGATTGAAAATCAAATGTTCGTCATTGCCTGCAATCGGATGGGATCAAGCGGCGACACAAAATTTTTCGGTCATTCCCTTGTGCTGGATCCGTGGGGCGAAACGATTGCCCAAGCAGGTGAAGAGGAAACGATTCTTTATGCGACTATTGATTTAGCATTAGTTGATGCCGTACGTTCAAAAATTCCAGTATTTGAAGATCGCAGACCTTCTATATATGAAGCATAATAATCAATAGCTGCTAATGGTTTTCTTTAAGGTTTGGATGAAAGCATCAGCTGCCTTGGAGAGATAACGACCCTTGCGGCTAGCTACAACCAATGTTCTAGTAGATCTTGGGGACAGATTCAGATACGTGGGTGCAAACTCAGTCCCTTTGACTCGTGTAAGCATTTGTGGGACGAAGGCAATTCCCATGCCGCCTGCTACTAAGGATTGAATCGTTTCGATATTGCTGCTTTCAAATACAATGCGCGGAGTAAAGCCGAATTGCATGCATAAATCAACCGTTATCTGCCGAAAGCCTTGCCCGCGCTTTAGTCCAATAAAAGGTTCGTTGCGCAGCTCAGCGATATTGATTGGACTCTCACGTTGTGCGAGTGGATGGAGAGGGGGGACGGCAAGACATATTTCCTCTTCTAAGAATGGCTCCCACGCTAATGAGCTGTCAATAAGAGGCAGTGAAAGCAAGCTGAGATCGGTTCCGCCGCTGGCGGTCAGCTGCTCCAGCTTAACTGTCGTATCCTCAACAAGCACCACTTCGATTTGTGGATATTGTTCCCCAAATACCGGAAGAACAAGCGGTAAAATATGTGATCCTGTAATTGGAAGCGTGCCTACGACAAGTCGTCCCCGGCGCATCTGCGCCATATCATCCATTTCTTGCTTCAGCTGCTCGACAGCATCTAAGATTTCTTGAGATTTATTAACGAAAACCTGACCTGCTTGTGTTAACTCTACAGAGTTGGTCGTCCGGCGAAATAACATTACGCCAATTTCCTGCTCCAGCTTGGATAGCTGCTGACTCAGAGAAGGCTGAGCGATATGCAGCTTTTCTGCGGCGCGTGAAAAGTTTTTCTCCAAAGCGATCTGTATGACATAATTTAATTGTCTTAATTCCATAGAGCGAAACTCCTTTATACAAAATTATGGATTGAAAGTTATCATTATAGTTATTACCTATAGTGTCTATAGATATTATATCTTGGATCAATGAAGAAAGAAATGCTATAGTAGGTTTAGTTAAGAAGAGCAGAAGATTTAATGAAACGATGGGGTGAATATCATGACGAAAAAGACAATGTTTGAGAAAATTTGGGAAAATCACGTCATTCATCAAGAAGAAGGCAAGCCGAGCGTAATTTATATCGATTTGCAGCTTGTTCACGAAGTAACGTCGCCGCAAGCGTTCGAAGGCTTGCGTCTATCAGGCCGCAAAGTGCGTCGTCCTGATCGTACATTCGCAACGATGGATCATAACGTTCCAACAAAGGATCGCTTTAATATTACAGATCCAATCTCCAAGCAGCAAATCGACACGCTTACTCAAAACTGTAAAGATTTTGGCGTAACGCTGTTTGATCTTGACAGCATTGATCAAGGGGTTGTCCACGTTATGGGACCTGAGCTTGGTCTTACGCATCCTGGTAAAACGATTGTTTGCGGTGACAGCCATACTTCAACTCACGGTGCTTTTGGCGCATTGGCGTTTGGTATCGGTACGAGCGAGGTTGAGCACGTAATGGCAACACAATGCTTGCAGCAATCGAAAGCGAAGACACTTGAGATTCGCTTCAACGGCAAACGCAAGCCAGGCGTTACTGCAAAGGATTTGATCCTTGGCGTTATTGCTCAATACGGTACAGATTTCGCAACGGGTTACGTTATCGAATTTACAGGTGAGGCAATTACTAGCTTGACAATGGAAGAGCGTATGACCGTTTGTAATATGTCCATTGAAGCCGGCGCTCGCGCAGGCATGATTGCTCCAGATGAAACAACTTTCGCATATTTACGTGGACGTCAATATGCGCCCGCTAACTTTGATGATGCGGTTGAAGCTTGGAAACAGCTTACGACTGACGAAGGCGCAGAGTATGATACGGTATTGCAATTCGACGTTGATGCTTTGATCCCGCAAGTCACTTGGGGAACTAGCCCAGGTATGGGTACAAACATTACAGCTAAAGTTCCATTCCCTGCTGATCTTCCAACAGAGAATGAGCGTAAAGCAGCTGAAGCAGCGCTTGAGTATATGGATCTGAAGCCAGGTACGCCTATGAATGAAATTCCAATTGATTATGTATTTATCGGTTCATGTACAAATGGCCGTATTGAAGATTTGCGAGCTGCTGCTGAAATCGCTAGAGGCTACCAAGTTAGCGATCGTGTAACAGCGATTGTCGTTCCGGGCTCAGGCCGCGTGAAAATTCAAGCTGAGAAAGAAGGCTTGGACAAAATCTTCTCTGACGCTGGTTTTGAATGGCGTGATGCAGGCTGCTCGATGTGTCTGGCGATGAATCCAGACGTATTGAAACCAGGCGAGCGCTGCGCATCTACATCTAACCGTAACTTTGAAGGTCGTCAAGGCCGTGGTGGACGTACGCATCTCGTATCGCCTGCAATGGCAGTTGCCGCAGCGATTAAAGGTCACTTCACTGATGTACGCGATTGGGAAATTAAAACCGAAGTGTTGAACTAATTGAACGCGAGAGAGGGGTATAACCGATATGGAACCGTTTAAACAACTTACAGGCATCGTCGCCCCGGTCGACCGGGTCAATGTCGACACTGATGCAATCATACCTAAACAATTTTTGAAGCGCATTGAGCGCAGCGGCTTTGGCCAATTCCTTTTCTTTGAATGGCGTTTTCACGAAAATGGTGAAGTTAACGCTGAATTCGAACCGAACAAACCACGTTACGAGGGCGCATCCGTTCTTGTATCCCGTGCTAACTTTGGCTGCGGCTCCTCACGTGAGCATGCGCCGTGGGCGATTCTTGATTATGGCTTTAAAGTAATTATTGCTCCGTCTTATGCGGACATTTTCTACAATAACTGCTTCAAAAACGGAATCCTGCCAATCAAGCTTAGCGAAGAGCTGGTTGAAGAGTTATTCCAGCGCACGGCAAAATATGACGGCTACTCCTTGAAGGTTAATTTGGAGCAGAAACAGCTGTCCGATGATCATGGTCTAACGATCGATTTCGAACTAGATGAGCATCGTCGTCAATTTTTACTTCAAGGTCTTGATGATATCGGTTTGACTTTGATGCATGAGGAAAAAATTACAGCTTACGAGGAAAAACACGCTGCTCGTCTTAGCTAACAGAATTAAGGAAAGAGGACGATATAGCCGTTTAGGCTAATTGTCCTCTTTTTTCTATATAACGCAACTTTTTCTGACAAGCTGCGTCTATATCATCGTCTGTAAAAGTCGAATGCACTCATTCGATGCGGGCAATTTCAGTCATCGAGGTGGGAAATGAAAAAATTAGTATCCGTTTTCTTGTTTATGTCGGTTTTTTTCACGATGTTCGCTACAGTCGGACAAGCTGCAGAGGTTATTCCAAAGTTGTATTTGAATGGTCAGCTCCTAAAATCTGAGGTTAATCCGCAAATTATCAACAGTTCAACTGTTGTACCCGTGCGGACTATAACTGAAGGACTGGGCTACCAGATCGCCTGGAATAATTCAACCAAGACAGCAACACTCAATCATGGCAATGATGTCATTATACTTAAGCTTAATGACAATAAAGCTATGGTGAATGACCAACCTGTTCAAATGGATACTCCCGCTGCAATCGTTAAGGGCACGACGTTAGTTCCACTTCGTTTTGTAGGCGAGCAGTTTGGCCTGACCGTAGATTACAAGGCTGCTGTAAAAGAGGTACATATGTATGAACAGTCGACGCTTCCGACAGAACCAACAGAACCATCAGCGCCTGCTGGTTTAATTTCACAGGTGAATTACAATGGCGACAGCTCGATGACCATTAACTACGAAGGCACAGTGAAAGCAAGCAAGCCTATGCTTCTGGAAAATCCGAAGCGGGTTGTATTTGATTTCCCAAATACGGCCTATACTACGCTCTTAAATGGACAAGTAGAAATTACAGTTACAGACAGCACTTATTTGCAAAAAATTCGTTATTCCTTATTTTCCAGCTCTCCAGCAACAGCTCGATTAGTCATTGAAATTAGTGAAAACACAGGTTTTGTTCTTACAGAAGACGCAGGCCAATTTTTACTAAGCTTCATGTCACTTTCTGATGTTCCTAAGGATTCAACAGACACGCCGATTGTTGTTGTGCCTGAGACTCCATCTTCATCAAAAGATGTTTATACTGTAGTCATCGATGCTGGGCATGGCGGCACTGATCCAGGTGCGAAAAGTATAACGGGCAAATGGGAGAAGGAATTTAATCTTAGTATCGCACTTAAGATGAAAGCTCTCCTGGAGAAAGAAAGCAAAATCAAAGTTCACCTTACTAGAACCGGTGATACTTATCCTACTCTAGATGATCGCGTCAGCTTTGCAGAAAATCTAAAGGCAGACTTGTTTATGTCGATCCATGCCAATAGCGGCGCCAGCAGCGCATCGGGTGCTGAAACTTATTATTATCGTGATAATAGCAAAGCGCTTGCAACAGTTATTCATAAGCGTCTCCTTGCAGCGACAGGCATTAAAGATCGCGGAGTTAAGAAAGAAGCGTTTAAAGTGATCAAACAAACAACTATGCCAGCAGTTTTAATAGAAGCGGGCTTCTTATCCAACACATCGGATGCCAAGATGCTCTTTAGTGATGCTTCACAGAATCGTATAGCTGCTGAGCTTGTCGCAGGTATTAAGGAATACTTAAACGTAAAATAGAAAGCAGGTGTTCGGTGTTATGAAACATTTCAAAGCACGAGGGCTGCTTGCTGTCATCATTTTATCTGCTGCTTTGGCAGGTTGTGGAGCACAAGACAAGCCTAGCAATAATCCAGGCAGCACAATTGCCCCAACAGAAGCGCCTACGGCAGAGCCAACAGCCGCATTAAACGAGCGTGAAGCTATTATTTATTTAACCGATTCCGAATTTAATGAAACAATCGAAAAACCAGTTACTCTTGTATATGAAACAGAGGACGACCTTATTAAAGTTGCAATTGCCGAATTACAACAAGAACCAACCGGAAATGAATTAGCATTATGGAAACCGATAGAAATTAAATCCGTAGAATTAGCAGAAGGTGTCGTTACGATTGACATTCATTTGCCAGATGAGGCGCGTCTAGGTGCGCCTGGCGAGCTGTTAGTTATTGAGACACTTAAAAAAACGTTGTTTCAATTTGAGTTTGTTCAAGCGATTGAGCTATTGAATGATGGCCAACAGGTTGAAACGCTTATGGGACACGTGGAGCTTGAGCATCCAATGAATAGAGAGTAGGACAAGCAGCAGTAGTATGCGTGTAGCGCCCGCGGAGCTGATTCTGCTGAAGTCATCCTAAATTTTCAGGGGGAATATCGATTTATGACATTGCATTTTGCGGGAAAAAAGATTTTAGTAGGAGCGCTTGCATTCTCGCTCATTACTGGCAGCGGCGTAATATTACCTAGTCAAATCCATGCGGCTTCGACAGGTTTGACCACCCCTTTTAAAGATGTTAGCAGTGGTCATTGGGCAGAAAAACATATTGCCAAGCTAGCATTGCAAGGCATTATTGAGGGAAATACGACGACAAGCGGAGCTTTTGTTTTTCGTCCAAGTGAAAATGTGAGTCAGCAAGAAGCTGTGTTGATGGCGCTTCGTTTTGCAGGATTGGATCACAAGGCTGATACGAATGCAATGATCGCTTTTCCTACATCGTTTAACGTAAGTAACTATTTCAAGGCTTATGTAACGCTTGCCTTTCAAGAAGGCTTGCTTGATCAAACCGAAGAGTTTGATCTTGCCGCCAAGGATGCCAAGGTTGCATGGGGAACGAAGCCAGCTACTCGTGAATGGGTAACGAAGCTAATGATACGCGCGATTGAACAGGAGGAGGAAGCAGGACGCCTCCAAAATACGAGCTCAAGCTTCTCAGACGCTAGTCAGATCACTGCGATATACAAAGGCTATGTGAATGCAGCGGCGAAGCTAGAGCTTGTTAAGGGCGTTACAGCGACTAAGTTCGAACCTAAATCGAATGTGACTCGTGCGAGTCTAGCAACGATGTTTAGTAGAGCAGAAAAATTGTTTCCTGTAGCGTATGAAGGTCAAGTGAGCGGTATTGTTACGAGCAATACAGATGCGGCACTTACCCTTTACAGCAGCAATAAAGAAACAAGCTACAAGCTGGATGCGGATACACTGTTCTATCACTACAACACGGAAACACCGATCACAAGGAAGGAGCTGCTTGAATATGGCGACGTTACTGTCATTGCAAAGGACGGTAAGGCTAGCTATGTAGAGGTGACGGGCGAAAAGCAGCATACAAAGACGATCTTGGGTACGCTTGATCGTGTCATTGCTAGTGAAAAGAAAATTTATATTTGGATAGACGATAAGCCAGTAGAAATCTTTTATAATGATGCATTAGTAGTTGTGGATAATGAAGGCAAGACGCTATCTCTTTCTGAAATTAAGAGAGATAGTCAAATCAGCATTATCCAGGATACGTTCCGTGAAGCCTCGCTAGCTGTGAAAATTGTTGCATCTGCACAAGCATCGGCTACAAGTTTGAATGGATCATTTTATGGAGCGAGCGGCGGGCTTATTACCATTATGACAGGCTCGACACTGGTGTCTAAGTTTATCTCAGATAACGTGACTGTTGAAATTAACGGAATAAATGGAGCTTCAACCGATGATTTGATTAAAGCAGCTGATCAAGTAGAGCTTACGTTAAATGATAAGGATCAGGTTACGAAAATCAAAGTTACGAATCGGAACGTACAAACCATTGCCGGCGCACAGATTGCAAGCTATGTGAGTGACAAAAAACTGTTGACGATTGTTGATGCGTCCGGCTTGAATGCACAAGCGTTATACTTTACGGATAAAACGAAATTAGTATACAGCGGTAATGATATTTCGCTTGCAGCAGCAAGCAACTTATTGACTCCAAACCGTAAAGTTGTCATCAGCTATACAGGTGATTCCATCATTTCCTTGCAGTTCGTAACCAAATATACGGGGAAATTAGTATCATTAAATTCGGCAGCTAATTTAATGACGATCCAATTAGAAGGCGGTTCGACGATAGCAATACCTTATAATACTGCTTATGTTGAGCACCCTACAAAAACAAGCGCGGCTTTCAGTGATTTGAATGTAGGAGATTTATTGACGCTAGAATTAAACAGCAATCAAGACCGTGTGGCAACTATAAAAATCCAGCTGAGTACACAGTACGAGGTTGTATCAACCGATACGGTTAATAAAAGGCTGCGTGTTAAAAATGCATCGACAGCGGCGTTTGATTTATCGATGCTAAATACGGCGATAATCAATCAGGCAGGCGCAGTGTTAACCGTTGATCAAATTGCGGCAGGATCAATTATCAATGTGAATTATATCGGCAAGCAAGCAGTAACAGCTCAAACGGTTCCTACTACGTTCGGCAAGGTACAAACGATTACGGCTAGCTCCGTGACGATTGTTGACCTAGCTGGTCAAAGTATCACTTACAATAGTGATGCCGGACTCACTATTATTAAGGGTACGTCGCAGGGCGCAGCAACCAGCCTACTGACTGTAGGTGATTATGTTGAGGTTCAGAAGCCGGATAGTGTCAAAACACAGATTACAGCGGCTGTAGGGGAAAGTCGTATTTTCACATCCTACAATGCGACTACTGGTCAAATTTGGACCGAGAAAGCAACGGATGCGGATAACCGGAATTATTTTAATGTGACGAGCCAAACGACCTATACAGCGAATGGAAATTCTTCAACGCTATCAGCTTTGAAAGCTGGCGATGCGATTACCATTTTCAGCTTCAGAAACAATGCTATTGCAGTTGTAAAATAACGAGCTTGGTAAAAAAAGAGTAATTTAGACCAAAAATATTTATTTTTTGTGAAAAAACTGCCCATATGGGCAGTTTTTTTCTAGAATATGCTTGATTACGGTTGCGAAGCGTGTCAAATTTCGCTACACTTTGAACGATAGTGTTTCAATAGGAGAGAGGACGATGATCGCGAAACAAAAAATGCGTCATGTGCTGGATATTATAGCGGGTATGTTTCCAGATGCGCACTGTGAACTGATCCATAGCAATCCGTTCGAGCTTACGATAGCCGTACTTCTCTCGGCACAATGCACGGATGAAACGGTCAATAAAGTGACAGTCGGCTTATTTGAAAAATATAAGCGGCCTGAAGATTATTTGAGCGTACCGTTAGAGGAGCTGGAGCAGGATATTCGCCGTATCGGTTTGTTTCGCAGCAAGGCTTCGAATATACAAAAGCTATGCCGAATCGTTATAGATAAATATGACGGGGAAGTACCTGACAGCCATGAAGGACTAACTGAGCTGCCAGGAGTAGGGCGCAAGACGGCTAATGTCGTGATGTCGAACGCATTTGGCGTGCCGGCCATAGCAGTCGATACTCATGTGGATCGTGTATCCAAGCGGTTAGGGTTTGCAAAGCCAGATGATTCGGTGCTTGAGGTGGAGAAGAAGCTGATGAAGCTTGTTCCGAGGGATGAGTGGACATTAACTCACCACAGACTGATCTTTTTCGGCCGCTATCATTGCAAAGCACAAAATCCGCAATGTCCGATATGTCCGCTGCTTGATTTGTGCAAAGAAGGAAAACAGCGTATGAAGCCGGGGTTTAAAACAAAAAATAAGTCTATACAACCTAAATTAGCCAAAAAAGGATGATGATGATGAACTGTATTTCCGTTTACACGAACAATTTTGAGCTTTTCTCAGATATTTACGAGCAGGTGCTTGAGTCTCCACCTGAGGAGCATGAGGATCTTCTAGTGGAAGGAATTACGGTCAGCGGATCTGGCGAAGTGCCTGATCAGTACATCGAGCGTATGCGCTCTAAGCCTGAAGTTGTCGTTATGAGAGATAAAGAACGTAATATTATGATTTTGCAGCACGGCAACGTATTTGAAATTTGCATGCCGTCTGAAGAAGAGCAAGTCGTTTAAGGAGAAGCAGATGACTCAAACAACCGTGCAAAGCATAGCGGGAGCTATATCCGAGGCAGCAGCCTTAATGGCTGCTGCAGATGATGTGTTACATGCAAAGCAAGCACAGGAGCTGAACAGTAAGCTGACCGATGGTCGGCTTACTGTCGCTTTTTGTGGACATTTTTCGGCAGGCAAGTCAACCTTGATTAACCGTCTCTGCGGTACGAAGCTGCTTCCCTCAAGTCCGATACCAACGAGCGCGAACGTTGTTTCTATCCGCGGCGGCGAGCGGGCTTATGCAGCAGTGGAAATCCTTCGTAATGGTACAGTTTCCAAAGCAGAGGTTCCAATTGATGAGCTCGACCGCTACTGCGTCGATGGTGAGCAGTTCACATCCGTGTCTATTGTATATCCAAGCAACCAGCTAGGCGATCATACGGTGCTGCTGGACACTCCTGGCATCGATTCCACGGATGATGCTCATCGAATGGCTACAGAATCGGCGCTGCATCTTGCTGACGTCGTTTTTTATGTTATGGATTATAATCATGTACAATCCGAAATTAACTTTTCTTTTGCCAAGCAGCTGAAGGATTGGGGCAAGCCCTTATATTTTATCGTTAATCAAATTGATAAACACCGTGAGCGCGAGCTTTCCTTCGCAAGCTATCGGCAAAGCGTTGAGGATGCGTTTCACGCTTGGCATTTGGAGCCGGCGGGAATCGTTTATTTGTCGTTGCGCGAGCCTGAGCATCCTCATCAGGAATGGGAGCAGCTGCTAGAGCTGCTGGATCAGCTCAAATCGCTGCGCAAGCCGTTATGTGTGTACAGCGTAGATGCCTCCCTGCGTCATTTGGTAGACGCTCATGAGAAGTGGAGCGAGCAAGAAGGCGAGCCTGAGCGGGAACGGCTGATTACGGAGGCTGGCGGGGAAGAGGCGGCTGCACAAGTTAAGGGTGAGATGAATCGTCTTACAGCTGCTATAGGCAAGATAGCTGAGGAGAAAGAAGTTTACCGAGCGCAGCTGCGTAAAGAGCTGCAGTCGCTGCTTGATAACGCGAATATTACGCCCGCAGGGCTGCGTGATTTGGCGCAGACGTTTCTAGAGAGCCGCAAGCCGGGTTTTAAGGCAGGGCTGCTGTTTGCAGGGGCGAAGACTGCGGCGGAGCAGGAGAGACGCCTGAACGCTTTCCGTGAGGAGTTGAACAGCTTAATCAGCGCTTCCATTGATTGGCATGTGAAGCATTTGCTGCGGACAAAGGCAGAGAGTATTGGCTTTGACAGCGAGCTGCTGGAAGCCGAGCTCGCGCAAAAGCTGGCATGGCTGCCCGATGCGGAATGGCTAATCGGGCGAGTGAAGATAGGAGCTGTTATCAACAGCGAATATACAATGACCTTTAGCCGCGACCTAGCCGCGGATGTTAAGTCGGTTTATCGCCAGCGCGCGCTTGAGCTGATCGATGCGCTGGCGGATCATGCAGCGGCACTAGGCGAAGCCGCCGCCGCTCGGCATCAGGCACAGCTTGCGGAGCTTCGCGCGCAGGCTGGTGCCCTGGAGGCGCTTGAAGCGCTGGCGAAGCGCGATGCAGAGCATAAGGCGCGGTTGTTAGACGCGCTGCCTGAAGCGCCGGCTAGGCCTGTGCTGCCAGCCCCGCGTGCGGCTGGCGCAGATGCTTCGCACGAAGAGGCCGCATATGCGGCGGTTGAAGTGCCCGATGTTGTAGCGAAGAGCCGCGTGAAGCCGCGGCTCGAAGCTGACGCTGGCCGCGGAGCGCTAGCCGGCGGAGCCGCGCTTGCGCAGCAGCACAGCGCGGCAGCACGCTTAGCGGATGCTGCTGCGCTGCTGGCACCGCATCCGGCGCTGGCCGCCGCTGCGCATGCGATGCGCGACAAGGCGAAGCGGCTGCAGGACAGCCGCTTCACCATCGCGTTGTTCGGCGCCTTCAGCGCCGGCAAATCATCGCTCGCGAATGCGCTGATTGGCGAGCCGGTGCTGCCGGTCTCGCCAAATCCGACGACCGCAGCGATCAACCGGCTCGTGCCACCTACGGCTGAGCACGGTCATGGTACGGCGCGCATCGTTATGAAGTCGCGCGCCGCTATCTTGGACGATGTGCGCTACTCCTTAGCGCTGCTCGGCGAGAAGGCAGGCGAAGAGCATCTGCCTGATGCGGCAGCACTCATGCGGGCGATCGACAAGCTAACGCCGGATACGATTGGAGCAGGCGGGCGTCCGCATTACAGCTTCCTGCGCGCCGCGAGAGCTGGCTGGTCGGAGCATGAGCCGCTGCTAGGCGAGGTGCTGTCCGTCGATCAAGCGGAATATGAGCGGTTTGTGGCAGAAGAAGCGCGTTCCTGCTTTGTTAGTGAAATCGATCTTCATTACGACTGTGCTTTAACAGCACAAGGAATTGTCCTTGTTGACACGCCAGGCGCCGACTCAGTAAATGCAAGACATACAGGCGTAGCTTTTAACTATATTAAAAATGCCGATGCTGTCCTTTTTGTAACCTATTATAACCACGCGTTCTCCCAAGCAGACCGTCAGTTTCTGATGCAGCTTGGCAGGGTGAAGGATCAATTTGAGCTGGACAAAATGTTTTTCCTTGTGAATGCTGCTGATTTGGCTGCCGATCAAGAAGAGCTCACTGGCGTTCTTAAGCATGTGGAGACAAATCTCCTTCAGCATGCGATACGGTCGCCGCGTCTATTCCCTGTATCGAGCTTGCAGGCGCTTGATGGAAAGCTTGAGGCGGATTCAGAGCTGTTGAAGCGTTCAGGCATTGAAGAGTTTGAGCAATCCTTCTTATCCTTTATTCAGAATGATCTGGGACGAATGGCGATTGATGCGGCAGAACAGGATTTGAAGCGTGCAGCCGCTACTGCCCTTGGCTGGATTCACAGCGCAGAAGGTGATATGGCATCACGTGAAGCGGAGTTAAGCTCGCTAAGCCATGCTGTAAATGAAGCTAAGAGTGAAATTACTGCGCTGAAGACAGGCTTGATGCCGGAGCTTCTAAGGCAAGAGCTGAGTGAGCTGATGTACTATGTGGTCCAGCGGATTCAATATCGATTTGGCGAGTTTTATAATCTTGCCTTCAATCCAGCCTCATTGCAGGATGACGGTCGAGACTTGCGTAAAGCGATATGGACATCATGGCTTGAGCTGCAGCGGCTTGTCCAGCTGGAGCTCTCACAGGAGCTGCTGGCAACGTCGCTTCGGATGGAACGCGGGCTTCATACGCAGCTCCAGAAGCAATTTGCAAATGCAGCGCAGAACTTGGAAGCGTATATCGCTTCTTACAATGCGGTTCCATATGCTGCTTCAGATTTGCCAACGCCGGAAGAGCCGCCGGTATGGGAAGCTGCTGCGGTAGATACGAAGCTGCTCTGGAGCCGTTTCAAATCTCCGCGCCAGTTTTTTGAAGGCGAAGGAAAGTCGCTGCTTCGCAAAGAGCTGGAAGCACTGCTTGCTCCATCTCTAAATGGATGGATGTCTGAGCAAACTGCGGAGTGGATCTCACTTTATGAGCAGATATGGCAAAGGGCTGCCGATCAAGCTGGTAAGCAGCTGGAAGAGGATATGCTCGCCTTTGAGAGCGGCAAGCGAAGCTCGCTCTCTGGCAGCGCAAATACTTCAGAGCTGAAGCAGCTGTACAATCAACTTATTCATCTCTAAATGTCAATGAATATGCCCTGTTCGATCACAGGATTAGCTTAATGCTTTTGCGGGTGTTTTTCCCACCTGCAAAAGCTTTTTTTATTTTGTGTGTTTATGTGCAAAAAGTGAGTAATAGGCACATATATGTCATGAATTACGACCAAATAGGAGGAATAACCAGTTTCGATTTAGTTAATGAGTCAATAAGCTCCTTTAATCAATTATATGCATACTTATACTGTTTGCTCCGTTTTCAGGTTACTGCTACTATTCATTCATACTAAAAAAATTGCTACGGGGAGTTGGAATTACTTGGACGTTTTTAAGCAGTTGAGAGCATTTTATTGGGAGGAGCGAAAGTTGCTGTTCGCCTCAATAATTTGTTTAATGTGCGCTACGGCGCTCGGACTTGTTTATCCGAATTTACTGCGATTTTTGATTGATGATGTCATCAAGCTAGAAAATTATCATCTAGTACCGACGCTTGCTTTTACGGTTGTTGGAGTCGTCATTTTTAAAGCATGTATGCAGTTTCTACACGGATTAACGGGAGGGCGCCTTGGAAATAAGGTAGCCTTCAATATGAGAAATGCTTTGTATGACAAGCTGCAAACGCTGTCGTATCAGTATTATGACAAAGCGAAGACGGGTGACCTTATGTCGCGTCTGACAGCCGATCTCGAAGCCATTCGCAACTTTATCGGATTTGGCTTTGCGCAAATTTTGAACATGGTGCTCATGATTGTTTTCGGAGGAGCGATGATGCTGTCCATTCATTGGCAGCTAACGTTGATTACGCTAGTGATGATACCGTTGCTTGGCTTTGTAGCTATACGCTTTGAACGTCATATCCATCCAGCTTTCCGTGAGATGCGCCAAGCGATGAGTAATCTTACGACTGCGGTGCAAGAGAATATTACGGGTGTGCGTACTGTCAAATCATTTGCGCGTGAAACCCATGAAGTATCGAAATTTTCAATACGCAGTGAAGCTTACCAAACGAATCAGGTAGGGGCAGCAAAGATATGGGCGAAGTATTTTCCAGTGATGGAGCTCGTTGCGAATTTAAGCGCTGTCATCCTTTTAGTAACAGGCGGTATTCTTGTTATTAACGGTTCACTCAAACTAGGTGAGTTTGTTGCCTTCTTCAGCTTGATCTGGTACATCATTGGTCCAATGTGGGGGCTTGGGTTCCATATCAACAACTTCACACAATTCAAAGCATCAGGAGAACGGGTGCTTGGCTTGCTCAATGAGCATGTTCACGTGAAAAACACAGAGGATGCTATCGTGGTTAACAACCATTCGGTAAAAGGCCATGTACGCTTTGACCATGTTACGTTCAACTATCCTGATAAGTCGAATGCCGTAACAGACCTAGTCATTGATGCGCCAGAGGGCTCTGTAATTGGATTGCTAGGGGCGACAGGATCAGGTAAATCTACGATTATTCAGCTCTTGATGAGAGCCTATAATGTAAGAAAGGGTACGATTACACTTGATGGGATCGATATCCGCAATTTGGACGTTGCAAGCCTTCGCCGCTTGATCGCGCCGGTATTCCAGGAAACCTTCTTGTTCTCGGCTTCCATTCGCGACAATATTGCTTTTGGTGTACGGAATGTTACGCCGGAGCAGATTGAGTATGCTGCTAAGCTGGCCAAAGCGCATGACTTTATCATGGAGCTGCCGCTTGGTTACGATACGATCGTGGGGGAAAGGGGCATGGGTCTATCCGGTGGTCAGAAGCAGCGGATTGCGATTGCGAGAGCACTTATTATAAATCCGCGTATTCTTATTTTGGATGATGCTACAAGTGCGGTCGACATGGAAACCGAGCATGAAATTCAAGCAGGCTTTAAGGAGCTGATGGCTGGTCGTACGACATTTATTATTGCACATCGGATATCCTCGCTTCGACATGCTGACGAAATTATCGTTCTTGACAAGGGGCATATCGTCCAGCGCGGAACACATGCGCAGTTAATAGCGCAGCAGGGGCCATATCGTGATACTTATAACATTCAATATGCTGATTATCCGCTGGAGGATACAACGCTCTCTGAGCAAGTGCATAATCGGAAAGGGAGTACCGTATAATGAGCACGAGTGCCAAAACAAACGCTAGCAACAAAAACGAACGCTTCGTTTATCAAGACGATGAGCTGATTGAAAAGCCCTTTAACTGGGGGCAATTACGTCGATTGTTCACGTATATGAAGCCTTACACCAAACAATTAATGCCTGTCATATTTATGATGATTCTTGGAACGCTGACACGTCTCGGCGTACCAGCGCTTGTCATTTTAGCGATTGATGAAGCAATTGATCCAAAGAAAGGCGAATCGAGCATCTCAAAACTGCTGATTATCGCAGGTATAATGCTATTTTTGTATATTATTCAATGGGCATCTAATACGTATCGAATCAAATATACGAATATTATCGGGCAAAAGGTTATTTACGACCTCAGAAATCATTTGTTTCAGCACATTCAGAAGCTTAGCTTCCGTTTCTATGATAAGCGTCCAGCAGGCTCCGTGCTTGTTCGTGTAACGAATGACGTTAACGCACTTCAGGACCTGTTTACGAACGGGGTCATCAACCTGCTGATGGATTGTGTCCAGTTAGTTGGGATCGTCATCATTTTGCTTGCATGGAACTTTAAGCTGGGTCTCGCGGTTATGATAACGGTGCCTCTCATGTTTCTTGTATCAACAACGCTTCGCAAACGGATTCGTTTTGCTTGGCAGGATGTACGAATGAAGCAATCTCGGATCAACTCACACTTGAATGAAAGTATTCAAGGAATGAAGGTTACACAGGCGTATGTGCAAGAAAAGGATAATATGGGCTTCTTTAATCATATGAACTCAGATAATGTTAAATCTTGGAATAAAGCATCGGCATTAAACCAAGCCTTTGGTCCGGTTATTGAAATTACAGCTGCTATCGGAACTTTCATATTATTTTGGTACGGTTCTCATCTGATTCAAATCGGAGCCATTACCATCGGTTTGTTTGTCGGTTTCGCGACCTATATCGGAAACTTCTGGGAGCCGATCAATCGTCTCGGGCAAATGTATTCCCAGCTGCTTATTGCAATGGCATCATCGGAGAGAATCTTTGAGTTTATTGATGAGGAGCCAACGGTTGCGGAACTCGAACTAGCGAAACCACTGCCTAAAATTAAAGGTGATGTAAGGTTTGAGCATATTGTGTTTGAGTATGAGAAGGGCAGACCGGCGCTGAAAAACGTAACCATTGATGTGAAAGCCGGTCAATCCATTGCATTAGTCGGTCATACCGGCTCAGGCAAAAGCACGATCATTAACTTGCTCTGCCGTTTCTATGATCCGGTTGAAGGCAGTGTGCTTATCGACGGCATAGATATCCGTAATGTCAGCATTGAAAGCCTGCGCTCTCAGGTCGGTATCGTCCTTCAGGATACTTTTATTTTTGCAGGCTCGATTCGGGATAACATTCGATATGGGCGACTGAACGCATCGGATGACGACATTGTAAAGGCGGCACAGGCTGTTAATGCACATGATTTTATTATGGAATTGCCAGATGGATACGATACGCAAGTAGAGGAGCGCGGAAATATGCTCTCGATGGGTCAGCGCCAGCTTCTGTCGTTCGCACGCGCATTGCTTGCAGATCCGCAAATTCTCATTCTGGATGAAGCAACAGCAAGTATTGATACTGAAACAGAGCTGAAAATTCAAGAGGCGCTTAAAGCGTTATTGGCAGGCCGCACTTCCTTTATGATTGCGCATCGACTGTCAACCATCCGACATGCCGACGAGATAATTGTGCTTGACCATGGTCAAATTGTTGAACAGGGCAACCACGAAACTCTTATTGCGAAGCAAGGGGTATATAACGGATTAATTGAAGCGCAATATCGCTTTTTATAAAATGCAATTTAGAAAAATAGTTGATTTTTGCGAATAGAACCTCCACAATGGAAGAAAAAACGAAACGAAGCGCTAGTCTTGCCTTAACTGGTGGTGGACAGCGCCTTCGTTTTGCTTCCAGGAGGCTCTTTTTCTTTATGTATGGATCACCATTATCATCAAATGCACGTAAGCTGCTGCTGTTAGGCTCTGGAGAGCTTGGGAAAGAGGTTGTACTGGAGGCTCAGCGTCTTGGAATTGAAACGATAGCCGTAGATCGATATGAGCATGCTCCCGCTATGCAGGTTGCGCATCGCAGCTACACGATTGATATGCTGGACGGAGCAGAGCTCCGTCGCATCATTGAGAAGGAGCGCCCGGACTATATCGTGCCGGAAATTGAAGCGATAGCGACGGAAACGCTTCTGGAGCTCGAGAAAGAAGGTCATCGTGTCATTCCAACAGCACGTGCTGCTTGGCTGACGATGGATCGCGAGGGCATACGCCGCCTTGCAGCTGAAACGTTAGAGATTCCGACAGCCCCGTATCGCTTTGCTGATACGCTTGATGAGCTGCGAGAAGCAGCGGCGGTGCTGGGCTTTCCTTGTGTAATTAAGCCGATTATGAGCTCTTCAGGAAAAGGGCAAAGCGTTTGTCGTTCGGAAGGGGAGCTGGAAGCATGCTGGAGCTACGCAATGGAGGGCGGTCGTGCGAAGAAGCAGCGCATTATAGTGGAGGGCTTCATCACTTTCGAATCTGAAATTACGCTTCTGACCGTTCGATCTGCTTCCGGTACGAGCTACTGCCCGCCGATTGGACATGTTCAGAAGGATGGCGATTATATTGAGTCCTGGCAGCCGCATGAAATGACGTCGCAGCAAATTGCTCAGGCAGAGGAGATCGCTCTGCGAATTACGGATGAGCTTGGCGGCTATGGCATATATGGTGTGGAGCTGTTTATTACGAAGGATGGTGTATTATTTAGCGAAGTGTCGCCGCGTCCGCATGATACGGGCATGGTAACGATGGTTACACAGGATCTATCTGAATTTGCTCTGCATGTAAGAGCCATTCTTGGTTTTCCAATTCCTACAATTCGGCTGCTGACACCAGGTGCTTCCCACACGTTGAAAGCTGATCGGGAAGCTGCCGCATTCCGTATCGGTGGAGTAGAGGAAGCACTGTCAGTGCCTAATACGCAGGTTCGTGTCTTCGGCAAGCCGGAAACAAAGGTCGGACGCCGTATGGCAGTCGCGCTTAGCTCGGCTTCTGAAGTAGAGGAAGCGCGTGATCTTGCGCGGAAAGCGGCTAGTGCACTCTATATTGAGTATGTGAGTGAATAAGTATGACGCAATATTTTTAATTTAAGGCAGGTGAAATGAACATGGGCAAGAAACAGAAGAAAGTACATTCTTCCGCTCCAAGATCGGCTCCAAAAGCTGCATCCAATAATGAGCAGGACAATGGGATGACGCTTAAGGATTTGTTAAGCAGCGATATGCTGAATAAGCTAAAGGCGCAGGCGGATGAAATGAAGCAGGCAGAGGCGAATCTCAAGGAAGACCTTCGCAAGCAGGAGGAAGAGAAGAAGAAACAAGAGCAAAAGCGACTGGAAAATGACTTCTCTTATTTACTTGAAAATAGTGATCCAAGCTGGTCTAAGCATAAATAATAGCTTAAATAGACAAAGAGCTGTTCCTTAAGGCAATCCACCTTAAGGAACAGCTCTTATTTCCGTTAGACCACTATCCTGAGCACTGCTTACGGCTCTGTTTCCAGCAGCCTGATATAGACCTTCAATAATTAAACTACCCCACTTTTGCTCGTTTTGCGAGAGAGAGGCCGTGATTTGACCGTTGCGAATCGCTTCTTTCGTTTCGGGCATCATACCTACGGCAAGCGCATAACGGGATAGCCCTGTAGCTTTCCATACCAGTATAGAGGTGGAGCTTGCTACATAATCCAGTGCAATGAAGGCATCGAAATGCGGATGATCGTCAATCATTTTCTCTAGCTGCTGTAATGCGAGCGTATTGCTTCCTTCATGATGGAGAACCTCAAGCACTTGAATGCTGGTGTTCTGTTCCAAATAATCAAGCATGCCTTTCAGCCGTTCCTTTGCGCTCATCGTTATGGAAATGCCGTTTTCGACAATAATCATTCCGCTGCCGTTCAACAACTGATCGACGATTTTACCTATCCCTTTGCCGGTTGCAACGTTGTCAGCTCCAATATAGGACATGCGCTGGCTTCCCGGCGCATCGGATTCGAAGCAGAAAACCGTAATGCCAGCTTGAACCGCTTTATTAATGATCGGTGTCATTACGTTTGAATCAATCGGACTTATCGCGATGCCATTCACCTTCTGGGCAATCATCGTTTCCATCATGCGAATTTGCTGCTCTAAATTAGCTTCGTCAGGAGCTTTAACAATAAGATTAATGCCATAATGCTGTGCTGCTTCTTTAGCATTTTGTGTAATTGTTTCGTAATAGGGATGAGCCATCGGATAAATAATGCCGAAAGTTAGTTTAGGCTTATTTTGCAATTGGGCTGTTTCAGCAGGAGCTGCTTGCTTGCTCTCATCATCCGCAGCGGCTTGGCAGCCTGTTGCGAGAATTGTGACCAAAAAAAACATCCAAAGCACAGCTCTAATCGGGATCGATACTGTTGTGCGCATAAATGGCTCCTTTATAGCTGCTTTGGACGCTGCTCGCTGCCTGATCCTTGCGATATTGAGACGTTGTCGCACCAGTAATTCGTTTAAATAAATGAGAAAAATAGTGAGCATCATTGTAGCCGACGAGATGAGCGATTTCATAGGTTTTTGCGTTAGTTGCTTTCAATAGCTCCATAGCCCTTCGAATTCTTGTATGAGTCACATATTCGATAAATGTTTGACCGGTTTCCTGACTGAACACTTTGCTCAAATGACTGACACTGACACATGCAAATTCAGCTGCATCCTGAAGCGATAATCGGTCATCATGGTAGTGCTTTTGAATATAATCCTTTACCTGATTGAGCATATCTGCATATTTATCTGTTGAATCATTTCTCCAAATCCAAAACTGCCCCAATAATTTAATCAAAAATTGACGCGCGTCGTCAAATCGTCGAATGGCGCTAAGGCTTTGCTGCAATTCAGCCTCAAACTGCTCGGGAATATAGAGACTGCGGCTCATCGCCTTCGCAATTCGCAGTGCTTCAATTGCCAAGTCATTGAGTAGATAGCAGCCGTAAAGAGTGCCTTTCCAATCAATAGCTTGCAGCTCCTCAGCAAGTGAATCGACAAAGACAAGGGTATGCTTCGGGTTTCCGAGCTTCAAAAAATCGATGAATCGTTGTCGATCAAAGGGGTGAGTGGATAGCGTATGACCAGGAGAAGCCGCGGCACCTAATAAGGCAAGCTGACTTTGCCGCGCTATTCTCCGCCAATGCTTATCGTCCTCAGCCTCTAAATAAGAGGTATGAATACCTTGAAGCCGATCCTGCACCGTACCAAGTCCGACCGTTAAGCTGCAAGAAAGAATAGGCTTCACTACAGCATACATATTTTGATGAAAATGAAGCAAGCTGCTTTCCAGCTCTGCCTCGCTTCGGCCCTTGAACAGCCATATCGTTTCCGTATGGCTGCGCTTGTAATGCAAATGCTCGCCTATAGATGCAATTCGCTCTCCTAACAGCTCCTCAGCCTGGGCGATAATTGAACGGTCCAGCTGCGCGGTTCCCCTCTGGCAGCGCACATCTGTAATGCCAACCGCATAGTGGTTCGCGGATAAAGGAAGTGAAAGACTGCTCGCGAGTAGAATAGCATCTGCAGTTGTGATCAAACCGCTGCAAAGATCAGCTAATAGCTTTTCGCTATCTTGTGCGGTGTTTTTCCCATGTGCCTGCTGCAGCTCAAGTATTCGTTCTTGTTCAAATCGCTCCTGATCGATTTTTTTGCTGGTTTCTTGAAGCATTCGAATAATATCGGCGGAGCTGACGGGTTTCAAGCAATATTCCTCTACACCAGCTCGGAGCGCAGCTCGTGCGTACTCAAATTCATCATGACCGCTTAAAATAATGATTTTAATTTCAGGCATGCGGCTCCGGACGATGCTGCTAAGCTCTAATCCGTTCATAAAGGGCATTTTTATATCGGTTATTATAATGTCCGGGCGCAATTGCTCGATCATCGGAAGCGCAACCTCGCCGTCAGGCGCGTCGCCACAATAAAGAAAGCCCTCTTTCGTCCAATCGATACATTCTCGTATACTTTCGCGAACTAATATTTCATCGTCTATAAGCATCACTTTTTTCATGGCTGATTAACCCCGTTTCATTGGTATGCGGATAATAACATGCGTACCCTGCTGATCGACGCTGTTCACTTCAACGCCATAGGACTTGCCGTAGTAAAGACGAATGCGTTGATGTACATTATGTAGACCGAAGCCGCCTGAAACCTCGGAGCCCGTTTGCTCTGGTGTTAGCTGCGCATCAAGCTGCTCCCGCAGCAAATTGAGCTTTGCTTCTGACATGCCAATGCCATTATCCTCAATGGAAATAGTTAAATACAATTGATCCTCTGATTCCGCGACGATGCGAATTAGTCCTTTGCCGCGCTTATTTTTTATCCCATGATACAGCGCATTCTCGACGATGGGCTGTAGGGACATTTTTAATATCGTGTAGCTGTGAAGATGCTCAGGAACCTCGATCTCATAGTCTAGAATATCGCGATATCGCATTTGTTGAATGATTAAATAGCTGCGTACATGCTCTAATTCATCCTTGAGCGTGATCCAATCTCTGCCCTTGTTCAGGCTGATTCGGAAAAACCGCGAGAGCGCTTGGACAAGGTGGATAACCCGTTCGTTTTTTCCAGCCTCAGCCATCCAAATAATCGAATCCAGCGTGTTATAGAGGAAGTGGGGATTAATTTGCGCTTGCAGCGCACGCAGATTGGCCTTTTGAATGAGCTCCTGCTCCTTAATGCTATTCTCCAGCAACCCTTTTATATTTTCCAGCATACTGTTGAAGCTCATTCCGAGATCAGCAATCTCGTCTTGTCCGGACGGTTTCACCTTTACCTCTAGATAACCTGAAGCCGCAAGCCTCATCTTGCTTTGCAGCAATCGAACGGGCCGTGTTAAGCCGGCTGTAATGAAGAAATGAAGCGTTATCGTAAAAATGATGCTTAAGAGGACGCTAATGATAATAAGCCGCCGAATAGCGGTCGCTTCTTCAACGATTTCCTGCAGCGGTACGACGCCAACGATTGTCCAGCCAGTCGTTTGCGACGTTGTAAATACTACAAATCGCGGTTTTCCATTTGTGTAATCGACATAGCTGTTTCTTTTATCAGCTAAGTGTGAGCCTAACTGAACGGTCTGGGTTGATGAAAGTTTCGGTTCTAGATTAGCGGGTGAAAAAATCGGTGTATCCGAATGATCAACGACATAGAAAAGTCCAGTTTTACCTATGGTCACCGTATTTACAAACTGTTCAACAGTAGAATCGTTTAAATCGATAATAATAAAACCGATAACCTCGTGTGTAATTCGCTGCTTGACTGTAGCCATAATCGAAATGACATTTTGCTGCGGATATTGGAAGCCATCGAGTCGATCTAGCGGCTCTGCATGAGAGGGTGGAATATTGAGAATATCATCAGGATTGTTCAACAGATGCTGCAAATGTGGATTTCGCAGCGGATTGACGGTTAGTTGGAAGACACCTTTGCGTTCACTGATGCCTCGGCCATATAGATTAATCATGGTCATATTCAATATATTTTCATATTTATATGTTTCCCGATACAAAGCAAACGTTTTGACGATTTCCTTCGCATCCGAGTAGGTATCAGCCTGTGAGAACAAAAATTGTTGAACAGGCGGGGCCTTCTCAAGCTCAAGCAGCTTTCCAGTATCCTCGAACAATACATCCAAATCGCGCCCAAGCTGATCTGCAATCAGCATAGTTGAAGCTTTGCTATGCCCAGAAACAGCATGAAATGATTTTTGGTAGGAGATGATTCCAACCACAATTAACGGAACAGAGGTTAATATGACGAACATTAGCAATAGCTTCGCCCTCATGCTCTTTAGAATCCAACGTATCAAAATCATAGGCGCACGATACCTTTCAAGGAAGTAGTGAATACGCTTGCATTTCCATTTACTTACTACTATAACAAATGAACGCTGCGCAGGCTATGCCAACGTCATGTTGGATGAGATATTAAACCTTTTGAATAAAAAAACAAAGCAAATGAAATTGAACTTTCAAAATTAAAATAATAGTGAACCAAATAGCAGTGGAATTCCGTATCGAGCAGTTTTGAAAGCGTTCTATAATAACATCACACCAGGCATTGGTGAATGATAGGGGAGGTAATTTGGAAATGAAAAAGCATGTAAGATTAGGTGCTGCGATTATGCTATCGACGATGATGCTCGTCGCGGCAGCTTGTGGAAACAATGCGAATGAGGGGTCTAAAGGAAGCAAGCCTGCATCAGCGGACAAAAAAATCACGCTGGGCTTTGCCCAGGTTGGTGCAGAAAGCGGATGGCGTACAGCGAACACAAACTCAGTTAAGGAGTCAGCGGCTGAAGCGGGCTTTGAATTGAAGTTTTCCGATGCGCAGCAAAAACAGGAAAATCAAATTAAGTCGATACGCTCCTATATCCAGCAAAAGGTAGATGTGATCGCATTTTCTCCCGTTGTTGAATCAGGCTGGGATACGGTGCTGAAGGAAGCGAAGGAAGCGGGAATTCCGGTTATATTAACGGATCGTGCAGTAGATTCGAAGGATGATTCGCTTTATGAAACGTTTATCGGCTCTGATTTCGTGGAAGAAGGACGCAGTGCAGGTAAATGGCTATTGGAAAAATATAAAGATGCGTCTGGAGATGTGAATATCGTTGAGCTGCAGGGCACTACGGGCTCCGCTCCAGCTATCGATCGCAAAGCAGGTTTTGAAGAGATTATTAAAGATGATGCTAAGCTAAAGGTTATTGCTTCGCAAACGGGCGATTTCACTCGTGCGAAGGGTAAAGAGGTTATGCAATCTTTTCTAAAAGCAAATAAAGATATCGATGTGCTATATGCACACAATGATGATATGGCGCTAGGCGCTATCCAAGCTATTGAAGCAGCGGGCCTTAAACCAGGCGAGGATATTATTATTATCTCCGTAGATGGCGTGAAGGACGGCTTCGTTGCTGCAAGCGAGGGCAAGATCAATTTTATCGTAGAGTGTAATCCATTGCTAGGGCCGCAGCTGATGCAGGCGGTACGCGATGTGCTTGATGGGAAAGAGATTGAGAAAAGAATTGTAACAGAGGAAGGGGTATTTACCTCTGAAGATGCGAAGCGCGAGCTTCCGAACCGCAAATACTAATCGTCTAAAGATAGAAGCCACATCGTTGCTGCGTATCATAGGGCGAGTGGCTTCTTTTCTTCATACAAGGGAGCGAGAGCGATGAAGCAGGAACAAAAGCCGATTGAAGAGCCGATTCTTCGTATGACAGGCATTCATAAGCAATTTCCTGGTGTGAAAGCATTAACTAATGTTCAATTTCGATTATTTCCAGGTGAAGTACATGCCCTTATGGGCGAGAATGGTGCGGGGAAATCAACGTTAATTAAGCTTTTAACCGGTGTTTATGCGATTGATCAGGGAGAAGTTGAGCTGGAGAAGCAGCAGCTCATCATCCATGGTCCTCAGGAAGCACAAGATAACGGAATCAGCACGGTATATCAAGAAGTAAATCTTTGTCCCAATTTATCAGTCGCTGAAAATATTTGGATCGGGCGAGAACCGCGCCGCTTCGGACGAATTTTGTGGAAAGAGCTTTACAGCAGCTCCGAGAAGCTGCTGCTTGAGCGGCTCCAGCTGCAAATCGATGTGAGGAAGCCGCTGCAAGATTACTCTGTTGCGGTTCAACAGCTGGTTGCCATCGCACGAGCCCTCAATATTTCTGCAAAAGTGCTTATCTTGGATGAGCCGACCTCAAGTCTTGACCGTAATGAGGTTGAGCAGTTATTTCAAGTGATGAATAAATTAAAGGATGAAGGGCTTGCCATATTGTTCGTGACCCATTTCCTTGATCAAGTGTATGAAATTTCGGATCGGATAACCATTCTCCGCGGAGGAGAATTTGTCGGTGAATATAGAGCAAGCGAGCTCTCGCGAATTGAGCTTGTGACCAAGATGATCGGAAAGGAGCTTGAGCAGCTGGAGCATTTGCCCAAATCAGATACAGGTTTAGCGGATGATGCAGCAGAGGTAACCGTTGAGGCAAAGGACCTTGGCCGAAGCGGTGCCATTAAGCCGTTTAACTTGAACATTAAGAAAGGTGAGGTTGTAGGTCTGGCAGGTCTATTAGGCTCAGGCCGTACAGAGCTTGCGAGGTTGTTTTTTGGTGCGGATCGCTCTGACCACGGCGAGCTGAGGATGGCAGGGCATGCTGCGAGTGTCATTTCATCCCCTAGACAGGCGATCGATCAAGGTGTCGCTTTTTGCTCGGAAAACCGGAAGACAGAGGGGATTATTGAAGAGCTTACGGTACGTGAAAATATTATTTTAGCGCTGCAGGCCTCACGCGGCTGGCTGAAAACCATTTCAAGGAAGAAACAGGACGAGTTTGCAGACGAATTCATTAAGTCACTGAATATCAATCCGCCTAACCCGAACCATCTTGTGAAAAATTTGAGCGGCGGCAACCAGCAAAAGGTTATTTTGGCAAGATGGCTGCTGACTGATCCGAAGCTTCTTATTCTCGATGAGCCGACAAGGGGAATTGATATTGGGGCAAAGACAGATATTCAAAAGCTTGTAAGAGCATTGTCCGCTAAAGGTATGTCGGTTCTGTTCATTTCTTCGGAGCTGGAGGAGGTGCTGCGTGTGAGCGACAGAATCGCTGTATTGCGAGATCGCCGAAAGGTAAAGGAAATGTGGGATTCAGATATGAATCAAAAGCTGGTCATGCAGGCCATTGCGGGAGGGACAGAGAAATGACCAAGCATCATTTGTTTTATCCGCTTGTCATGCTGGCGGCATTGCTTTTGTTTAATTTAATTTATTCACCAGATTTTTTCTCGATTCAAATGCGCAACGGACAGCTTTACGGGAGCTTAATCGACATTTTGAATTTCGGAGCTCCGCTTATTTTGGTATCCATAGGCATGACGCTTGTCATTGCAACAAAAGGCATTGATTTATCGGTTGGCTCGATCGTTGCGATTTCGGGAGCGATTGCATGCTTAACCATTAGCAGAAGCGCTGATCAAAGCGCACTTCAACTCGTATTGTTCGTTGTATTTATATCACTCATCATATCGGTTGCGTTCGGATTGTGGAATGGGCTGTTAGTGTCGGGATTTGGAATACAACCGATTATTGCGACGCTGATATTAATGGTTGCAGGGCGCGGAATTGCGCAGCTCATTACTGGCGGTCAAATTATAACGGTCTCAAGTTCATCCTATAAATATATTGGAGCAGGCTCGCTTGCCTTATTGCCGTTTTCGATTTTTATTGTAGCGGCGATGCTGCTCATCGCGTTATTTATAACACGCAAAACAGCGCTAGGCTTGTTTATAGAATCGGTGGGCTGCAATCCGGAGGCTAGTCGCTTAACTGGAATTCGCTCGAAAATCGTGATGCTCGCCGTTTATATGTTTTGCGGATTGTGTGCAGGCATTGCAGGTCTTATCCTTAGCTCGAATGTGTCCAGCGCAGACGGGAACAATGCCGGCCTATGGTATGAGCTGGATGCCATATTAGCTGTTGTTATCGGGGGGACTTCGTTAAATGGCGGTCGTTTTTATCTAATGGGAACCGTGATCGGCGCACTGATTATACAGACCCTCACAACCACTATTTACGTTATCGGTGTACGGCCGGAAATTACGCTTGTCGTTAAAGCCTTTGTCGTTTTGATCGTTTGTCTTGTTCAGTCGGAAGCGTTCCGGAAAGCGATCGTTCATCGATGGCGAACGAGACGTTATCCGCTGGAGCGGGAGGTGAAGCGACATGCTTAAACGACAGCATCTGCCTGTATTTGTAACGATCTGTTTGCTGATAGTTATGTTTGCAGCAGGCTCGTTCCGGTACACCGGTTTTTTCTCACCGCAAGTGCTGCTAAACTTGCTCATCGACAATGCTTTTCTGATCATTGTTGCCGTAGGGATGACCTTTGTCATCGTCTCTGGCGGCATAGATCTCTCCGTAGGCTCTATGATTGCTCTAACAACGATGATCTCTGCTACACTAGTTCAGCATCTCGGCTGGCCTCCTTTCGTAGTTATTCCACTTGTGCTGCTTATCGGCTCTTGCTTTGGCTGGATGATGGGGGCCATTATTCATTATTTCAAAATTCAGCCCTTTATTGTTACGCTGGCGGGAATGTTTCTGGCGAGAGGGCTTTGTTATGTGATTAGTATTAACACGATTACTATTGATAATGCTTTTTATACGAGTGCCGCGCAGACGAAGATCTATTTTCCAGGCGGGTATTTTATTTCCATAAGTGTCATTATCGCGCTGTTTGTTGTCGTCGGTGCAAGTTATTTGGCCCATTACACGCGTTTCGGCCGCAATACGTACGCCTTAGGCGGCAGCGAGCAATCTGCACTGCTTATGGGGCTGCCTGTAGCGCGGACCAAAATACTTGTTTATGCCTTTAGCGGATTATGCTCAGCGATGGCTGGAGTCGTGTTCACGTTCTATATGCTGTCCGGCTATGGACTGCATGCGGTTGGGCTTGAGCTTGATGCAATCGCAGCGGTCGTCATTGGGGGGACGCTGCTCACAGGCGGTGTAGGTTATGTAGCAGGTACATTTTTTGGGGTATTGATTCAAGGCGTTATTCAAACGATCATCAGCTTTGAAGGCACATTAAGCTCATGGTGGACTAAGATCGTAATTGGCTTGCTGCTATTTTTATTTATTGTTCTCCAAAAGCTGTTCAGCACACGAAGGACGACTCATAAAGCTTGAGGAATCGCATGACAATCTTCCAAAAATCGGATAAAATACAATCAGTTGGGCTCTTTTTTATCATTTTTTTGAAAGGTTGGGAAAGCTCATGCGACAGAAGCGATCAAAGCTGACAGCTGCAGCAATAGCACTGATCCTCATGGTATTGCTGCTTCAAGGCTGTACGGCTGAAGAGGTGCCTGAGGTTATTATTCATTCACCTGTATCCGAAGAAGCAGAACAGACCTCTGAAGCCTATCCTCCCGCCCGTCCTATTGTACTCGGCTTCTCACAGGTTGGGTCGGAGAGCGACTGGCGCAAAGCAAATACAGCTTCGATTATTGAAGCGGCCGAGGAGGCAGGCATTGAGCTGCTCTTTGAGAATGCGGAGCAATCACAAGCGAAACAGATTGAAGCGATTCAATCCTTTATTGATAAGCAGGTCGATGTCATCGCCTTGGCACCGGTGGTTCATTCGGGTTGGGAGGATATTTTGAAGGCGGCTAAGCATGCGGGAATACCGGTCATTATTTCAGATCGCTCCGTTGATGTAACTGACTCATCCTTGTTTGTTACACATATTGGGTCCAATTTTTACGAGGAGGGCCGTAAAGCGGGCAAATATTTGCTTGATAAAATGAGTAAGACTGAAGGAGAGATCGGGATCGTTGAGCTTCGCGGTACGGAGGGCTCATCACCTTCGATCCAGAGAGGGCAAGGGTTTGCGGATTCCATTAAAGAGCACACCCAAATTCGAGTGCTTAGAAGCGAATCGGCTAATTTCACTTATGAACAGGGCAAGGAAACGATGCGCGCATTTCTTCGTAATCAGGGGAGCGACATTAAAGTTCTCTTTTCTCATAACGATGACATGGCGCTCGGTGCAATTGAAGCGATTGAGGAGTATGGCTTAAAGCCGGGCATTGATATCGTTATTATTTCTGTCGATGGCACCCGCAAAGCTTTCGAGAAGCTTGCTGAAGGTAAAATTAATTGTGTAGTAGAATGTAATCCATTGCTTGGGCCTAACCTTATGCAAGCCGTACAGGAAATTATTGCTGGAAGAACGCTGCCCAAGCATATTTTCCCTTCCGAGAGCGTGTTCACACAGCAAATGGCAGAGAAAGAGGTCGCCAATCGAAAGTACTGATCCTGCAAGTCAATGCGGAATTCGAGAAGTGAAGGGGCTTTCCCAAACGGTCTTAGCAAGACCTGGGAAAGTCTCTTTTTTAATATAGCGTGCCCAGAGGCACGCATTATCTAGTTGGTGAAAGTCCAACCAAGAGAGGGACCAAGCCACTCTTGTAGCTAGGATGCTTGCGTATGGCGAAATCTGTGCGTAAAAGCGCATCGACGAAAGTACCTGTCTGAGACAGGGCGAGCAACAATCCAGGTTGTAACATGAAGTGAATCCTGCCGCATCGTCAAAAAGGCCTCGCAAGAGGGGTAAGAGGAAGCCGAGTCTCGTGTATATGGACGAAGGCCATGGAAACTGTGAAGAACTTGGAGCAACAGTGAAGAATCCTCCGGTGTAAAGGGAGCGACATGGATTGAAAGATAATGCAGTGAACTGGGGAGACCCTCCCCTGCACGATTTTTTTTTTCGTAGCGAGATGCTCTATAAGCCCGAAAGGTGAAGTGAGACATCTGCAGGAAGGGAGTCCGAGGGGCTCATAGTACCGAAGAACCGTAGGACAACATAACCTGCGGGAGGGAAGGAGCCCTGCTTTGTTCAAGCTTTTGGAGGAGGTACGAGTGAGTGAATGCCATACGGCTAACGACACCAAAGGAAAAAGTTCAACAACTCCAAGAAAAGCTAGGTCATGCTGCCAAGGAAAACAAGAAACGCAAATTCCACGCCTTATATGACAAGGTCTATCGGTGGGACATCCTGTGCGAAGCATGGAATCGTGTACGTGCCAATAAAGGCTCGGCGGGAGTAGATGCCTTAACGATTGCAGACATCGAGAAAGAGGGAGTCATCTCGTTTCTTAAAGAGTGTCAGCAACTGCTGAAAGACGGAAACTACCAACCACAGCCTGTTCGCAGACACTATATCCCAAAGAAAGACGGTAAGCTAAGACCGCTTGGTATTCCTGCGGTTCGCGACCGAGTCATCCAAATGGCGACAAAACTAGTCATTGAGCCTGTATTTGAAGCGGATTTCAAGGAAGTATCTTTTGGATTTCGTCCGAAAAGGGGAGCCAAGGGAGCGTTAGAGCGAATCCGTAAAGCCTGCAACCGTAAAGGGAATTGGATAGTCGACGTCGATATCCAAGGCTACTTCGATAACATTAATCAAGAGAAGCTGATGAAATTAGTGCTCATGCGCATCAACGACAGACGAGTTCTCAAGTTAATCAGGAAGTGGTTACAGGCGGGAGTCATGGAAGATGGAAAGGTAAGACGCTCCGATCTAGGTACACCGCAAGGCGGTGTTATTTCCCCTCTACTTGCTAACATCTATCTGAATTACTTCGACCAGATGTGGGAGAAACATGGAGAAACAGTAGGCGAGTTAACGAGGTACGCAGATGACTTTGTTGTGGTATGTAAAACGAAGAAAGACGCAGATCACGCCTACAAACTCATAACGGCCATAATGGAACGCCTTGAACTGACCCTACATCCGACGAAAACTCGAATTGTAGGATTATGGACGGGGGAAGAAGGATTCGACTTTCTAGGTATGCATCACCGAAAGACGAAAGCGGAAACGTCGCATGGAAAAGTGTACTATACGACGCAACAATGGCTAACGAAGAAAGCGGAAGAACGTATACGAGAAGTGGTGAAAGAACGATTAGCACCGCCAAGCATGCGTTCAAGCTCTATTGAGGAACATGTGAAGTGGCTCAATCCAAAGATCCAAGGATGGAGAAACTACTATGCTACTAACTACAGCCAATTGAAGTTAGCGAAGTTAGACTGGTACATTGTGCAACGCTTGACTCGATGGTATGCCAAGAAAAGACAACGTAGAAGATGGATGAGCTCCATGCAAGAGGTAAAACACATGGCAAAGCAATGTGGACTTAAAACGTTACTGTAATCCGCATGCGTATGAAAGACGAACATCGGAAAGCCGTATGAGGGAAAACCTCACGTACGGTTTGATGAGGAGAGGCTGAAGAAAAAAAATCTTTCAGCCTTTTACTCTAGTAAGTTGAACTTGAGATTTGCGTTTTGGGCGCTGCGCGAGTAGAAGATTCTGAAGGGGTGCTATCACATCATTTTTTAAGCTCAACTTAAATAGATGGAATTTCTCCATCTATTTAAGGGATTTCGGCTTTTTTTTTGCGTTTAAATGGAATTTCTCCATCTAATTCCAAGGAATTAGCCGAAATTCATAAGAAAAAGTAAAATTAACGGGACAAATTCCATCTAGTTTATACTCCGAAGCGAACAACGTTATTTTAGCAGGAGGAATTCCATCTAAATTCATTTCTCCAGAACGTTCTTCTCGCGTCGCTTAAACTACATTTTTCTAGTTCAACTTATATATAAAATAATTTATAACTTTTCAATTATAAATAGGATTATCTATCACTGCGAAACGAGCTTTGCCTTTAAAGGACGGCGATAGCCGTTTACGCTTGTGTTTTAATTTTGGAATCAAAATGCAGACAGGGCTTTCCCGAGCTAGCGAGTACCGTCATACTAGGCATTGTGCTCGATTTAAACCCAAAGGCTTTGCAGCCTTTTGGTGAACGAGAATCCCATGTTATATAATAATATTTGCATTTTGTGCAATCAATACGCTTATTCTCCGTCATAATATCCTCTCAATCGTTGTCATTCATTATGTTTATCTTATAACGAAGTTAATTTTGTGGCAATATTTCTAGGGAAGCTATACATAATTTCAATTTATCTGCAAACCATGCTAACATCAATCAATAAGGTGAGCCGTGTGTTGTTTCTGAGCAAATAAATCTTTATTTAAAAAAAGTTGGAACAAGGGTGGCATTAGGTATATGATTATCCTTCATGATTAATATTCAGCAGCAACGGGTAGTTTGGAAATGAAAGGCTTTCCTTTATGACCTGCTGTGTTAGACGAATTTTCGTTTTATTTCCCTTATCATGCTGACAGTTTGAGGGATTCATATACGGTTTGTCTTCTTATTAGTCTTTACGAAATAGCACACTTTGAATTAAAATAGCTTGAAGATACGGAAACGTGACTACGGATTGGGGGGCAATCATGTCAGAGCAAACAGATCTTTTTGAAAATACAGCGGCCGCAGATCGTAATTATGAGGCCGATGATATACAGGTACTTGAGGGCTTAACCGCAGTACGCAAAAGACCAGGTATGTACATTGGCAGTACGAGCAGCTCTGGGCTGCATCATCTCGTTTGGGAGATCGTTGATAACTCGGTAGACGAGCATTTAGCTAAATTTTGCTCAGCCATTGATATAACGCTGCATAAGAACGGCTCGGTTACTGTTCATGATAATGGACGGGGGATTCCAACGGGAATGCACAAGACCGGTATTCCAACGCCGCAGGTAGTTTTTACGATCCTGCATGCTGGAGGCAAGTTTGGCGGCGGGGGATATAAAAAATCCGGAGGCTTGCACGGTGTAGGCGCCTCGGTTACGAACGCCTTGTCAGAGTGGCTGGAGGTTGATATTTACCGCGATGGCAAAATCCATAGACAGCGCTTCGAATATTGGGTAGATGAGGCTGGCCGTGAGCATGTAGGGGAACCTGTACGCGGTCTTGAAATCATCGGAACTACGAACCGGACAGGCACGAAGGTAACCTTTAAGCCGGATAGCCGTGTTTTTCAAAACGGTACGAATTTAAGCTACGACACACTTGCTGAGCGGCTTCAAGAGATCGCTTTTTTGAACTCAGGACTAAAGGTTACCATTCGAGATGACCGCAGCGGGAAGCAGGATTCATTTCATTATGAGGGCGGGGCGCGTCAGTTTGTTCAGTTTTTGAACGAGGACAAAACCGTACTGCATGATGTGATTCATTTTGCCAGCGAACGTGATGAAATAGAGGTTGAGGTTGCCTTGCAGTATAACGATGGTTATACAGAGACTATTGCATCCTTCGTGAACTCGATTCCTACACGCGGCGGCGGTACGCATGAAACCGGTTTTAAAACGGCTTATACGCGAGTAATGAATGATTACGCCCGCAAAGCTGTCATGTTGAAGGAAAAGGACAAAAACCTTGAAGGCAATGATTTGCGCGAGGGTATGATGGTCGTTATTAACATCAAAATGTCCGAGGTGGAATTTGTAGGTCAAACGAAGGACCAGCTTGGCAGCTCATCGGCACGCAGTGCGGTAGATGCAATTGTTACAGAAAAAATGCAGGTTTTTCTTGAAGAAAATCCTCAAATCGCACAAATGCTGCTTAAGAAATCGTTGCAAGCCTCCAAAGCTCGTGAAGCAGCGCGCAAAGCGCGGGAGGAAATTCGCAGCGGCAAGAAACGAAGCGAAAGCTCCAACCTTAATGGCAAGCTGACTCCAGCGCAGTCTAAGGATTACACGCGTACTGAGCTTTTTATTGTGGAAGGAGATTCCGCTGGCGGCTCTGCAAAGCAGGGACGTGACTCGAAATATCAAGCGCTGCTGCCGCTTAAGGGAAAGCCAATGAACCCTGAGAAGGCAAAGCTGATCGATATTTTGAAAAATGATGAGTATAAAGCGATTATTTCCGCTATTGGCGCAGGCGTAGGCTCAGAATTTGCAGCCGAGGAATGCAACTATAATAAAATTATTATTATGACGGATGCGGATACCGACGGTGCTCATATCCAAGTACTGCTTCTTACTTTTTTCTATCGTTATATGAAGCCATTAATCGATTTGGGACGTGTATATATCGCTCAGCCGCCATTGTACAAAATTACCAAAAAGTCAGGAAAGCTGGAAACGATACGGTATGCGTGGACAGATGAGCAGCTTCAAAACTATTTGAAGGAATATGGGAAGAATTATGAGCTGCAGCGTTATAAAGGATTGGGTGAGATGAACCCTGATCAGCTGTGGGAAACGACGATGGACCCTGAGAAACGGACACTGCTGAAGGTGCAAATTGAGGATGCCGCGAAGGCGGAGCGCAGAGTATCGACGTTGATGGGTGACAAGGTTGATCCACGTAAGCGCTGGATCGTTGAAAATGTCGATTTTATGGAATATGAGGAATAGGGGGATTTCTGCATGAGTATGCTGGAACAGTTTTTACCGGCGTTTTTGGAAGAGATAGTGGGAGACCGCTTCGGACGCTATTCAAAGTATATAATTCAGGACCGAGCTATTCCTGACGTTCGCGATGGTTTGAAGCCGGTGCAGCGTCGTATTCTATATGCGATGTACGATTCAGGCAATACGCCGGACAAGCAGTATCGGAAATCGGCGAAAACCGTCGGTGACGTCATGGGTAACTATCACCCGCATGGAGATTCGTCAATTTATGAGGGTATGGTTCGTATGGCGCAGCCTTGGAAGATGGGGCATCCGCTCGTTGACGGTCATGGCAATTGGGGCTCTCAGGATGATGACCCTGCAGCAGCTATGCGATATACAGAAGCACGCTTGTCGCCTATCGCGATGGAGCTGCTTCGTGATATAGAAAAAAGAACGGTGCAGTTCAAGGATAATTTCGACAATACGACGAAGGAGCCGGTTGTGCTGCCGTCGCGGTACCCTAATCTGCTCGTAAACGGGACCAGCGGCATCTCTGCCGGCTTTGCCACGGAAATACCGCCCCATAATCTGCGCGAGGTCATCAACGCTTGTATCGCCCTTATGGGAAGCCCAGACCTCACGCTCGAAGAGCTTATGACGTATGTCAAAGGACCGGATTTTCCAACAGGCGGCATTATTATGGGCGAAGAAGGCATAAAAGATGCTTACGCAACAGGTAAGGGACGTATTTATATACGTGCTAAAACGGCAATTGAGGATATGCGCGGAGGCAAGACGCAGCTTGTTATTACGGAAATTCCTTATCAGGTTGTGAAATCCAGGCTCGTTACAGCAATGGAAAATATCCGTCTTGAGAAAAAGGTTGAGGGTATCGCTGAAGTTCGCGACGAAAGCGGACGCAATGGTTTGCGTATCGTTGTTGAATTTAAGAAGGATGCTGATGCGCAAGGCATATTAGCTTATTTATTCAAGAAAACGGATTTACAGGTCGCTTACAGCTTTAATATGGTCGCGATTGTAAACAAAACGCCTATGCAGCTTGGATTGAAGCAAATTCTATCGGCTTATATTGAGCATCAGAAGGAAGTTGTAACCTTCCGTACCAAATATGATTTGGAAAAGGCTGAGGACCGTGCTCATGTTGTAGAAGGGCTCGTAAAGGCGCTTAATATACTCGATGAAGTAATTGCAGCGATTAAAGCGTCCAAAAATCGTGCGGACGCACAAGACAATTTGGTAGCCAAATTTGGCTTTACTGCGCGCCAGGCCGACGCGATACTTACGTTACAGCTTTATCGCTTAACGAATCTAGAAATTAATACGCTTGAGAAAGAGCTTAAGGAAGCGATGAAGAAAATCGCTTACTTCAAATCGATTTTAGCAAGTGAAAAAAAACTATTAGGTGTCATAAAGGACGAACTGCTTGAGATTCAGACGAAATATGGCATAGATCGCCGTTCTGATCTTCGCGGTGAGGTTGAGGAGCTGAAAGTCAATCTTGAGGTGCTTGTTACGCCTGAGGATGTTCTCGTTACCCTGAGTAGAGATGGGTACGTGAAGCGTACAAGCATGCTGTCGTTCACAAGATCTGGTGGAGAGCTTCAAAATGCAGGTGTGAAGGACGGCGATTTTGTAACGGATCTTCTGTCTGTAAATACGATAGATAACTTGCTTTTGTTTACGCGCAAAGGTCAATATTATTTATTGCCTGTCCATCAAATTCCAGAATTTAAGTGGAAGGATACCGGAACCGCTATCGTAAACGTAGTAGCTATACCGAAGGATGATGCGATTGTAAGTGTCATTCCAATTAAAGATATTTTAGCTTCTACCGCCTCTCTAGTCTTTGTGACGAAGCGCGGCCAGGTGAAACGAACAGAGCTTAAGGAATATGCGACAACGCGATCAACGGCTGTAGCGGCCTGCAAAGTATCAGACGGCGATGAAATTATTCGGGTTGTACTGAGTGACAGCTCGAAGCAAATTATGCTCATCACTAAGCTCGGTATGAGTATTCGATTCGCTGAAACTGAAGTGAATTCGATGGGCAGAGTAGCTTCAGGTGTTCGGGGCATCCAGCTAAAGGATGGAGACGAGCTTATCGCGGCAGAATGGGTTGCTGAGGATGAGGGCGAAGTACTCGTCATCACTGATATCGGTTTTGCCAAGCGTACGCTGCTGCTCGACTATCCAATTCAAGGAAGAGGCGGCAAGGGCGTCCAAACGTTTGAGTTTAAAGAAGGCAAGCGGGTGCGTCCAAACGGCGCGGCATTGGTCACAGCCTATTATTGCAAGGAAGCGATGAATATCGTCGCAATTACATCATCTGGAGCGAAGCTGAGTGCCATCTCAGAGAAAGCACCAATTGAAGAGCGTAAAGCGATTGGCAAGCTTCTATTCCCGCTAGAGAAAAATGATGTTATATCGTATACGCTCGCACGCTCCATATTGGAAGCTAATCATAAGGACGATTAGGCGGATCAAACCGTTCAATGACTTCTAATATTGCTTCAAGCATGACCCACAATGGTACCAGCTCATCCGGGCGGTCTAGCCATTGTGGGTCTTTTATGATGCCATATTTTTTTATTTTCTGTATAATGACAGCTTTCCGTTCTTCCACTCTGGTTCACGCTCCTTGATCTTAAGCAAAAGTAGACATAGCCATAGGCTTTTGCCACATTGTATGTCAAACGCTGTCATAATGTTCATGATTGTATCGTTTAATAGCGCAAATTATTAATTGGGTTAATCTTTAAAACGACAACAAAGACTGTTATAATAATGAGTAAATAGTTGGAAAATGACAAAGGGCAGGTGTGGATTAATGGTGTCTGGAGAATTTACTCAATTATGGACGAAGCTATCGCGAGAATGGAAAAACAACTTGGAACAGTCACTTGCTCCTTTAACAGAAGGACAGCTTAATGTACTTGAGCTTTTAATAGCGCATCAGCCGATGAAGCCGTCAGATTTAATTCAGTATTTAGCGACTACGCCTGCTGCGATTACTACGCTGCTGGATCGTATGGAACGGAATGAATTGATTGAACGTTCGCGGGATAATAATGATCGGAGAATCGTATGGGTATCCGTATCGGAGAAGGGGAAAGCGGAAGCAAATCGCGGTTCAACAATTCGGACCGAAATGATCGGGCAATCGTTGGACCGCATTTCTTCCCATAATCAGCAGCTGCTTGTTTATTTATTAGGCAAAGTAGCTAACTTGTAAGCAATGCACTAATTCATTCGCTTATTTCATAGAATCAAGCCGATTGCGCAGCAGGTTATAATTTTCTTGAAGTTCACGGTAGTCGGCTTTTGATAATAACGTGTCACTGGAAGCAGCAAGCGTTTCCTCAACCGGCAATATCCGGTATCGATAAGCAGTATCGGGCTTATACCGATGCACCCAGGTTGGAATTGATTCGATTTCGGTTAGTTCAATGGTGCCGTCAGTCATATTTTTGCGAACATTCACTTTAAAAATAACTCCGTAATCCTTCGTGTCGCCCCGCTGATTAGAAATAAAGTTACCCATAGAATAGATAATAAGTCCATTTCTTGTATTTCCTAATTCATCCGTTGTTTCAAGCACCTCATAGGGCTGAACAACATGGGGGTGTGAGCCCGCAATAATATCGGCTCCTGAAGCAATGAGTACACGGGCTAGTCGTTTTTGTTCATCGTTCGGAACGGTTTGATACTCGGTTCCAAAGTGCAAGGAGACTGTAATGAGATCAGCTCCTGCTTCTCTCAGCTTAGAAATATCTTCGATTATTTGTTTCTCGTCGATTAATGATATGAGATATGACTTACCTTCAGGGATCGGAATGCCATTTGTACCGTATGTGTATGCCAGCAGCCCCATGCGGATACCATTCTTCTCGGATATTACGTTGCTGTCTGCTTCTACCTGCGATGCTGCGGTTCCCTTCGTAGGAAGTTCAAGCTCCTTTAGCTTCTCCAGCGTGTGTAAAATTCCGGATTCGCCTTGATCGAGAGAATGATTGTTCGCGTTCGTAATAAGGTTAAACCCTGCGTTCTTAAGCGCATCTGCAAGCTCCGTAGGAGCGTTAAAGCGAGGATAACCTGGGAAGCCAACCTCATTCCCTGCAATGGGTGTCTCCAAATTCGCTATGACCCAGTCCCCTTGCTCTAAGATTGGCTTAACCTCTGTGAAAAAAGAATCGAAGTTATAGCTCTTTGTCGCCTTGTTATACGCTCCAGGAAGCTGTGGCTTATGCATCATTACATCGCCTACTGCCATCCAGACAGCTTCAGCATAAACAGGCTCAGGCGGTGGTGTGGGCTCTACGATGATAGGGGATGGGGAAGGTGCAACGATAGCCTGTTCATTTGGAGTTGGCTGGGTTGAGACTGGATTATTCAAAGCTGCTGGAGCGGAAGCCCTCTCAAAGAGGGAGGGCATAAAGAAAATAAATAATAAACCGATGAAGCTGAGAATTAATAATATCGCTTGAAACTTACGATGACTCTTGCCGCGTATCATGATTTCGTCCTTCCTGTTTACCTATTGCTCAGCAAGCTCGAGGCTGTTTCAAGCTGCTCGGAGGACCACCAGGTCCACGCATCCGAGCCAAATGGAATAGAACGAAAGCTCATCCATTCCTTAGTGACAGGATGAGGGGCGGATACAGAGGTAGACCACAAAGCAATTTCATTAATGCCGCCAGTTGGCTTCGCGCCGTATTTAAGGTCCCCGACGAGAGGACAGCCGATATGAGACATCTGTGCACGAATTTGATGTGGTCTTCCTGTATGCAGCCTCACAGCTATCAGTGAGTAACGTCCGCTTGCAGCTGCTACCTCATAATCCATAACAGCTTCTTTTGCATCCGCAGTAGGCTTGTTATAAACAGTAACCTGATTATGCTTGTTATCCTTCAGGATATAGTGCGTCAAACGAGCCTCAGGCTTCGCTGGAGTTCCTTGCACAATACATATATAGGTTTTGCCAAATTCCCTATTTCGAACAGATGCAGATAATCTTGAGGCTGCTTTCGAGGTTTTTGCAAAAACCATAGCTCCGCCAACCATTCGATCCAGACGATGAACAAGGCCGAGAAATACATTTCCCGGCTTATTATGTCTTTCCTTTAAATCCTGTTTAAGCAGTGTTAGCATATCAGCGTCGCCAGTATCATCCTCTTGCGAGAGAACGCCAGGAGGCTTGACGACAGCCAGCAGATGATTATCTTCAAATAATACGGTGATCGGCATTACTTAGACTCCCAGCGTCCCAGAATGCCGCAGGGCAAATTCAGACCGGATTTCGTAATGGGCAATCCAATTTCACCGCAATTAATTTCGCCGCCGAACTTGTCATTCATCGTCATATGCAGTAAATTGTGCAGCACAGAAGGGGAGAGTCCAGTTGTATAGGAATTAATTAATAGAAATAACGGATTGTCTGACAAAATACTGGTGCAGGATTGAAGAAACGGAAACAGGTTTTCTTCAAGCTTCCAGGTTTCGCCGTTTGGACCTCGGCCGTAAGAGGGTGGGTCCATAATGATCGCGTCATATTGCTTGCCGCGGCGCTGCTCGCGTTGAACGAACTTAAAGACATCATCGGTTATATAACGGATTGGCGCGGATTCCAGCCCAGATAGCTTTGCATTATCCTTCGCCCATTGAACCATGCCTTTGGCAGCGTCTACGTGACACACCTCGGCTCCTGCAGCTGCTGCAGCGACTGTTGCTCCTCCGGAATAAGCAAACAGATTCAAGACACGAATAGGACGGCCTGCGGATCTGATTTTGTCCATCATCCAGCTCCAATTGACCGCTTGCTCAGGAAATAACCCAGTATGCTTAAAGTTGGTTGGTTTGATATGAAAGTTCAGCTCTCCGTAGGAGATGGTCCAGCGCTCAGGGAGTGATTCTTTCATTGACCATTGACCGCCGCCGGCGTTGCTGCGATGATAGTGTCCATCTGCATGTTTCCAAAGTCCTGTTTCATTAGTAATCGGCCAAATAATTTGCGGATCAGGACGGCGCAGCGTATAATTGCCCCAGCGCTCCAGCTTGTCTCCGTCTCCTGTATCTATAACCTCGTAATCGACCCATTTATCTGCTATGTACATGTTATTCGTAACCCTTCCTTGACGTTGTTTTTGTAATATAATAATGTCATCGCTAATTATATCGAAGCTAACACAATGAAGCAATGAAAGCATAACAATTATCGGCTGGTAATTCAAAAAAAGAGGAGTACATAATTATGATGAGCTTTGAGTGTGAGTGCGGGAACAAGACGTCTATGTTTGCAACTGGAGATCGGGACGAGCAGGGAAGAGAGTTTATTGAAATTGAAGATGATGAGAGGCTGACGTTTACCATTGGCGATAAAAGTGTTTTATTCCGCTGCTCCTTCTGCGGCTATACCTATCGGTTGGAACAAATTTAACGAGGAATTTTCATTTTTATAGAGGAATGTTATTGAAAACCTCTCCTGTTCAGAGTATGATAAACGTAGAGTTGCTTGTATGTACAAGTTGGGGGTATGGACGTAATGAATGCTCCCTAATGTCCGTACAAGTTAAATTTACGAAGCTGTTTTGCATTCGCAAAACTTGAGTGAATGCTTACGAAGCTGTTTTGCATTCGCAAAACTTAAGTGAATGCTTACGAAGCTGTTTTGCATTCGCAAAACTTGAGGAGGAACCATTAAAATGTTGCAAGTAAAACCTTATCAATTTTGGTTTGTTACCGGAAGCCAGCACTTGTACGGACCTGAGACGCTAGAGGAAGTAGCACAGCATTCACGTATTATTACTGCTGCGTTGAACGATGATTCTATTATTGCTTCTGAGATCGTATTTAAACCTGTAGTAACAACTCCTGAAGAAATTTATAAGCTTTGTATTGAAGCTAAGGCAGACGAGAACTGTGCGGGCATTATTACTTGGATGCACACCTTCTCTCCAGCTAAAATGTGGATTCATGGCTTGTCGGAGCTTCGTAAGCCGCTTCTGCACCTTCATACACAATTTAACCGCGATATTCCTTGGGAAACGATTGATATGGATTTCATGAATACGAATCAATCGGCGCATGGCGATCGTGAGTATGGACATATTTTCTCCCGTCTGAACATTGAACGCAAAGTAGTTACTGGACACTGGGAAGATGGCGAGACGCGTTCGCGTATCGGCAGCTGGATGGGGACTGCAATTGCAGTTAACGAAGGCCGCCATTTGAAAGTAGCCCGCTTCGGTGACAATATGCGTCAAGTTTCCGTTACAGAAGGCGACAAGGTTGAAGCGCAAATTAAATTGGGCTGGTCGATAAACGGCTACGGCATCGGCGATCTAGTTGCTCGAATGAATGAAGTATCCGAATCAGAGGTGAAGCAGCTTCTTGAGGAATACAACGAGCAATACGTTATTTCATCCGAGACTCGCGGCAACTCGGCATCTTGGGCAGCCATTGGCGAGCAAGCTCGCATCGAGCTTGGACTCAAAGCATTCCTGCAAGAGGGCGGCTTCTCCGCGTTCACGACTTCCTTTGAAGATCTGCACGGTATGAAGCAGCTTCCAGGTCTAGCGGTACAGCGTCTGATGGAGCAAGGCTATGGCTTCGGCGGCGAAGGGGACTGGAAAACTTCTGCTCTTACTCGTCTGATGAAGCTGATTGCAAACAACAAAGGCACTTCCTTCATGGAGGATTACACCTACCATCTTGAAGAAGGCAATGAGCTTGTACTCGGCTCTCATATGCTTGAGGTTTGTCCTACGATTGCAGATAACCGTCCGAAAATTGAGGTTCATCCACTAGGAATCGGCGGTAAAGCTGATCCAGCTCGTATCGTATTTGACGGACGCGCGGGTGCAGCGCTTAATGCTTCACTTGTAGATCTCGGTAATCGCTTCCGTTTGATTATCAACAAAGTAGACGCAGTTAAACCAATGCACGAAATGCCAAAGCTTCCAGTTGCGCGTGTATTGTGGAAGCCGCAGCCATCCCTTCGTGATGCAGCAGAGAGCTGGATCTATGCTGGCGGGGCGCATCATACCGTATTCTCCTATGTAGTAACAACGGAGCAACTGGTAGATTGGGCTGATCTGGTCGGTATCGAAACCGTCGTTATTGATAAAAACTCGTCAGTACGCAGCGTTCGCAATGAGCTTCGCTGGAATGAACTCAGCTACCGTATTCGCTAATCATTCATTCAGTTGATCGCTCGTAAATAGCAGAGGCTGTTGCTTTAATTCCCGCAAGGGTTAAAAGCAACAGCCTCTTTTTCTTTTTTGTGCAGCTCTTATTTCATTGTTATTCCAATTTTTCTTTTTGAATTTTAGCTGGATTGTTAATCTTGTACGGAATAGGGTGCTTAGAGAGCTTCTTCGCGACCACTTTTCCTTCAAAATTCAGGATGTCTCCAATTTCGAGCTCGAATTTTTTGAGCGTAGCGCTATGGCTGGACCAGGCGTCGCCAATCGTTAAATCAGGATCGGAAATAGCAACGGCTTCATAGATAACGACTTCATCCTCGGTATCGGAAAAATTGTTCGGAACGGTTGTAAATTCCTTAACCGTGGCGACCAGTTTCACCTTTGCCTCTGGAAGCTCAAGCTTTGGCTTCTTCTCTTTTTTCGTTTTTGCTTTTGATGCTGCTTCGACTTTAGGCTCAATAACTGGTTCTTCAGCCGCAGCAGGCAATGATTGCTCCGCCGGCTCGTCGGTGGCTAAAAACTCGGCAGCTGCATTATTCTCAAGCTCAGGAGCTGCTTCACTCTCTAAAATTATAGCTTCTTCAATAGCGGCCGCAGCCCTTTGACCATAATTGGCAGCTTGCATCTCCTTAAGATAAGAGGGGTGAATGCAGTGCTTTTGATCGTTTTCGAATGAAATGACCGCAGTCAGCTTATCGACATATCCGACGATGCTGCAAGGAAGAGATATTCCATTGCGCTTGTAGAAGAACGCTTTCGATTTAGCTGCTTTCTCTGACAGCAAGCTCCATTCCTTGCATTTTTCTATTTGCTCTGCTTCGTTTTCGAAGGAAATATAGGTTTGGGGCGCAATGATGAAGTTATGTACCATGTAATCTCCGCCTTTCAAGTTTGTACGTATTTATATTATCATTTTTTAACGTTCAAGTCGGCATTTCGTTCGGAATGGAGAAGGAAATGCTTGTTCCTTCATTAAGAATGCTTAAAATGGTAAGCCCATTGCCATATTGCTTCTTCAAGCGCCTATCCGTATTTAGTAAGCCAATTCCTCTTTGCTCTAGAAAAGGTCCATCCAGAAGTGCTGATAGCTTCTCTTCACTCATGCCAATTCCATTGTCCTTTATCGTTACTTCTGTAAAATTAGAGTGCGTAATCACCCTAATCCATAATGTACCGCCTTTATATCGGCTCAAAATACCATGCTTAACCGCATTTTCTACAAGCGGCTGAACGGAAAGCGGAGGCAGCTTGAAATTAAGATCACTTTCTATCTCCCAAATGATCGTTAAACGATCTTCAAAACGCTCTTGCTCAATATACAAGTAAGCTTTGACAAGATCGAGCTCATGGTTGATGTTTACAAGTGGTGTGGCATTTAGGAAATCGTAGCTTATCCTCAAATAGTTGGAGAATGCATGGATCAGCTTTTGCATTTTGATCGTATCGATATCACTCAGCGCGCTAATGGAGTTCAATGTATTAAATAGAAAGTGCGGCTGAATCTGTGCTTGTAGATAGGCTGCCTCCATGCTTAATCGTTCAGTAACCGATTTTTTGAGATCGGTTAAAGAGCGTACCCGGACACGAAGCTCAGTCGCATCTATTGGCTTTGTGACATAATCGTTAGCTCCAGATTGGAAGCCATAATAAATATCATCAGCATTGCTGCGCGCAGTTAAGAGCAGGATAGGCAGCTCTGAAATCGAGAAGCGTTTTCTAACCAATTGCGTCAATTGATAGCCTGACATGTTTGGCATCATCACATCCGCAATAATTAAGTCCCATTGCTGATCGGTCAATTTGGCAAGCGCTTCACTGCCGCTGTTTACAAGCTCTAATTCAAAATAGTCATTCGATAATATTTTAGTTAATATTTTTAAATTTATCGGATCATCATCAACTGCTAATATTTTAGGTCTTCTCGCTGATGGCAAGGTCGAAGACTCTATCACAATATCCTCTTCCATGCCACGTATAGCAGGGACTACGAATAGCTCATGGAATATCGGATGCTCCACAGCAGAATGTTCCTCTGATGCTGGATGAAATAGCGGCAGGCTAAAGGAGAATGTAGATCCTTTTCCCGGTGAAGAGTGAGCGTACAGCTCACCACCGTGTAGATGAACCAGCTTTTGTGAAATATTGAGTCCAAGCCCAATACCTCCGGCTGATATTGAAGCGGTAGGATCACCTTGCTCATAAGCCATGAATATACGACTTAACGTTTCTTCATCCATTCCAATGCCTGGATCTGATATATGAATATGTGCCATGCCGTCAATTAGCTCCGCGTGTAACGTAATCGTTCCTTTGTCGGTAAACTTAACAGCGTTATATAAGATATTGAACAATATTTGCATTAATCGTTTCTCGTCAGCCAGTACCTCAGGGAATGTATCCGGCACTTGGAGTAAGAAGCGGATTGGTTTTCCATCAGTCAGAGCTTGAAGCATTTCTAACACACCATTAGCAATCGAATTAATATTCACGTTTCTAGCATGCAGTCGAATTCGATTTTCACGAAGTTGAGTCAAATCAAGTAAATCATTTATGAGATAGGACATTCGTCTACCAATGGTTATAAGAAGCATTAAATCTTTTTTATGATTTGCTTTTACCGTTTGATCGGTGCTCTCGAGAACTGTTTGTGCAATTGAAATAATGCCATGAAGCGGAGTGCGTAATTCATGAGATGTAGTTGCTAGAAATTCATCCTTCGTTTTGTCTGCTTTTTGCAGCTTTTGCGCTAGCTTGATCATTTGATTGGCGTTTTGGAAATAAAGTTTAAACCAATAGGCAGCAAAGCCGAGCATAGCAACGATCATGTCAAATGGATAATAGCCGACATCGAAATTCCCATACGATTTAATTTGTCCCCAAAAGATGCTTGAGGCGATACCTGCAGCGGAAAGCAATAAATAAATCATATGACCGCTCTTCGTAAAAACGAGCTTCATAATAAGGAAGAGTACCGTTATTGAAGATACGGCCATCAATAGACCAAGAAGAAACTTTACTGAAAGTACACTCTGTATAGGAGCTATGATGTTAAATAGCGAGTATAAAATACATAGCCACAAAAACCATTTTAAAGGCGTGATTCGTTTATATTCTGGAAATAGCTCTCTGACAACCTGCATTAAAAATGCTGCGTTTGCTGTATATAATAAGATTACTAATCGAATAGACAAATCATAATCTAAAGGCAGCCAGGTAAGTAATATTTTATCATCATCCATTAAAATGCCTATGCCTGCGCTGACAACGAGTAGAAAAAAATAAATCATGACCTTCTGCGTTCGGTCAATGAAATAGATGATGCCAGCATAGAAGCCATTCAGCAGAAAAATAACACAGACCATCAGTTGCAAAGCTAATGCGAATAAGCGTTTCTTCTCAATAGCCGCTTTATCGCCAAATTTAATCGAGCTGGTGATGCCTCCCATACTATATGTACTAGAATTAGAAACTTGGATTATAATTTCAAACTCATTCGATTCAGGTAAAAAGGATACGGAGTAAGGAATCTTCCGAGGTATGAAGCTTTCATAATCCTCAGCGGGAGTTCCCGATGTTGCTAGTAGCTTACCATTGGCAAATACACTGGAAGCGCTAGCTACTTCTGTGAACCATAGGCCATATGAACGGTCGATATTCTGGCTAGTCATAATTCGTAAACGATAAGTTCCAAATTGATAGTCGGAAGAGTCTTCGTCGAACTGATCTGACCAATTTCCAGGTACTTGTATATACTTCTTATTATTTACATGATCTGACAAGTTAGCAGAGTCAGGCATGACGAATTGGTTAGGATAAAACTCCCATTCACCATGAAGTAAAAAAGTAGCGTTTGCTAGAGATCCGTAAGAGCGTAGATCAAGGACGCCTTGTGAGGCTTTTGTATGGCTAGAAATCGTGTGTATAGAATTCCAAATTAATCGAAATCCAGTAAGGATAGTGAGAAATAATAATGTAATTAGAATAATATTTCGCTTAGAAGTTTTCATGTTTTTTATTTCGACAAATAATACGTTAAACCTTTTGATTTTTCATAAATATTAAAAAACCGCTGGCCAGTGCCAACGGTTCACAACAAATATAAGAGATTATTCACTTACAACTTACAAGAATAGACTAATAGCAATAGTAAAACTCCCAGATTTTATAAGAATCTATCGATTTATCATCTCCCCAATGTTTGTCATCGTACCAGTTATCTTTTTTATCAAACCAACTAAACCAGTTTTTCGACTCCCAATAATTAACAACCTTATATGTATCTATAGGCTTCGGTTGTTTTGATTGAGATTGATCACTTTTGGATCCGCTGAAAATAGAAAAGAAGCTGGAAAAAAAGCTGCTTTCTTTACTCGAATGATTATTGCTACTTGCTGCAAATGCAGAGGCTGGAAAAGCACATACAGTGATAAGCAAGACGAGTAAACATACTTTTTTCACTCTGGACATGACATCGACACCTCCCAACCGTACATTATTGACGAACTAAAATGTTCGTTATAAAGAATTTTATAATAGATTAGTCCTTTTGTAAATGAATGAAATAGAAATGTTTGGATATTTAGGAGTGGTTCTTTAGGAGGGGGTTATACAGTTTTTAAGTAACTTTAAGACGAAGTTTCAAAAAAATTTCAAAAGAGATATTTATAATGAAGAGACTACGACTTAAAACCTATGAAAGGAATGTGAAATTCTCAGAATGTTATCTTTAAAACGGAGCTTTGTTATTAAACAGGATGATCATATGAAGAAAACAGGGCATCAGGCCCTCTTTGAGAATAATCGTGATGGTGTGCTGCTTGTAGATAAAACTTGTCAAATCATTGGAAGTAATTTTGCATTTAGCACACTAACGGGCTATACCCATAACCAATTAAATAAACAGCCATTATTTTTTATGCTCAAAAGTATTGCTGCAGATGAGCGCCGAACTATTCTTCGGGTAATCGCCCATGGAATAACCAGCTTTGACACGGCGATCATTCATCAGAAAGGCAACCGTGTTGAATTGTCAGTTTCTCAAATTCCTTATACCGAAGATGGAAAGCAAATCGGCAGCTATTTTATAGCAAGAAATATAACCGAAGAGAAGCGTGCCACTGAAAATTTATATAAACTAGCCTTTTATGATGAATTGACAGGCTTACCTAACCGCCATAAATTTAATAAAGATTTTGAACAGTCGTTAGCAGTATGTTCGAACGAAAATAAATCTTTTGTACTCATGATGATTGATATTGATGGTTTTAAACGGATTAATGATAAGCTTGGACATTATTATGGTGATCTCGTGTTGAAGGAAATTGGCAACCGATTACTTGAAAATATTAACGATGAACAGGTGGAGGTTTCACGTTTTGGCGGCGACGAGCTTACCGTTATCTTAAATAATGTAAATGAATATGATGATATAGCTGAGCTAGCGAAGCGGATTATTAAGCTGATTCAAATGCCAATTCATTTCAATAGGAAGGAATATACGGTCACGGCCAGCATCGGTATTGCGGTATACCCAGACCATGGCAAGGATACAATTGAGCTTATGAGAAACGCTGATAAAGCAATGTATGAGGTGAAAAAGAACGGAAAGAACAACTATTTATGTTATATAGATAAAAATAAAAAGCCTGAAAAACGGGTAAATCGTGGAGTTAACTGAATAAAGACAAAAAGAAGAACAGCTTTGCTAATCAAGCTGTTCTTCTTTTTGTGCAAACCGCTGCTTATTAAAAGCAATCCATTCTCTGGTCGCTAAAGAGAGATAGCCAGAGCGTTTCCATACCATGGCAAGCCGCCAAGGGATAATGGGCTCGCATAGCGCTGCTGTACACACCTCTCCTGAATCAAGCAATTGACAGATGCGAGCAGGGAGCATGGCAATGCCGAGGTTTTCAGCGACCATTTTTCCGATAAAATCCCATTGCGAACTTTCATATACGATGTGGGGAATGAAGCCTATCGTTTGGCATTCGTCTATAATTCGATCATGAAGTGCAAATTCACTATTAAACAATATGAACCGCTCGCTTGATAGCTCGTTTAGGCTGATTTGCTTGCTTGCAGCAAGCGGGTGCGAAGGATGCATAACAACTCTCATGTGGTCTTCCACGAGCTGGAATGAATCAAAAACATCGTTATCGATTGGCCACAATACAACTCCTACATCCAACAATCCTTGTGAGACATGCTCTTCTACTTTTTTGGCTCCATACTCCATTAGCTTAATCGAAATTCCAGGATATTGATCCTGAAAGCTCTTAATAACACTTGGGAAAAAGCTGGAGCCTGCCATAGGCGGGAGCCCAATACGGATACTGCCTTTCTTTACAGTTCTTGTCATGATTCTAGCTGGAATATTGAGTCAGCGTATGACAAGAAAGCGAGAGGGTGACGTGCGATGATTCAAGCTGCTTTGTGGTTAATAATCACAGTTGTCATTTATTTGGCAGCAAAAAGGCTTTATGGCTTATTTCCTAAGGTTTATTTGACACCGCTGCTAGTAGAGCCAGCTACGATTGCGCTTGCAATCACTTTATATCGACATATGGATATTTTGCGGAAAAACGTTTGGGTTATTGCGATCAGCGTTACGGCAGGCGCAGTAATCGCTATTATTACTTCAGTCGGCGCTGCTTATTTATTCGGGCTAGATACCGAAGTGATTGAAAGTCTTGCGCCGCGATCCGCTACAACCCCGATCGCGGTATCCATCTCTGGCTCCATCGGAGGAGTTCCGACGATAACGGCAGTCGCCACGCTCATAACCGGATTGATCGGCTTAATAGCAGGTCCGCTTATTATAAAATGGTTTGGTATTAAAAGTGCAGTAGCTCGCGGCATATTATTTGGAACGAGTGCACATTCTGCTGGAATTAGTAAAGCGCTCGAATATGATGCGGTCACGGGATCAGTCGCTAGCATCGCTATGATGGTAACCGCATTCGTCACGCTGCTCGCGACGCCATGGCTCATGGGATTATGGTAAGAATGGTTCGAGCTCTGATTCAATCATTCGAATCCATTCACGGGAGGCGAACGAAAGATATTTGTCTTTGCGCCATATCATCGATAATTTCCAAGGGATTTCAGGTTGAATGATGGGGATCGTTGTAAAACGCTCCGTGTCGAGCTGCTTGCATATCCCTTCAGGCAAAAGAGTTATGCCATACCGAGCAGCAACCATTTCTGTCATAAAATCCCACTGGGAGCTCTCAAATACGATCCTCGGTTCAAAGCCCGCTGCCTCGCACTGCTCAGCAATGAGGTGATGAATAGTGAAATCTTTACGGAACATAATAAAAGATTCATCTGCCAGTTGTTTCATTGCAATGGATGAGCATGAAGCGAGTCGATGATTGGAATGAACAACTAGTCGCAAGTTTTCATTAATGCAGGGAAAAATATGATACTTCTCGATATCCTTTACGGGAAGAATAACCATGCTGAAATCAAGCTCCCCTTGCAATAAATCCTGCTCTAAGCTTTTGCCTCCTTGTTCGATTACTTGCAGCTTGATGTGTGGAAAGCTAGTTAAAAATTTCTCAATAATAGCAGGTAAGAAATAACTTCCAACCATAGGTGGAATGCCAAGACGAAGCGTTCCTTTCTTTAAGGATACAACCTCCTCCAATTCACTCGACATATGCTCGAAGGACTGTATGATTTGCTTCGCTGAACGAAGAATAGTCATACCAGCATCAGTGAGCTCAATTTGCTTTGAGGACCGGTCAATGAGCTGTACACCTAAATCTTCCTCAAGCAGACGTACCATTTTGGATAAAGAAGGCTGTGTGATATGCAGCTTGCGTGCTGCAAGCGTGAAGCTTCCGGCTTCTGCTACAGCAACAAAATAATTTAAATGTTTTAAGTCCATCAGATGAGCTCCTTTAAGGTGCTTGCAGTAATCAACGCGGGTGCTGTATACAAAGGAAGTATAGTGAAAAGGAATGAAAACTATTCGATATATGTATTTTACCTATAGGTTGTACGGGTGTAAACTTATGAGTATCAAAAATTTATGAAGAAAAAAGGTGTACCATGAAAATGATGGAAAAGCTTAATATACCATTATCATCAAGACCAGCGTCCGCTTCACTGACAATTAAAGAATCAATCGTATTGCCTCCAGATACCAATCATCACGGAACGATTTTTGGAGGCAAGCTTATGGCCTATATAGATGATGTAGCAACGATCGCTGCAACTAAGCATTCACGTCGTCCTGTTGTAACAGCTTCGACCGATTCTGTTGACTTCCTGCATCCCGTTAAAAAGGGTGATGCTGTAAGCTTATCTGCTTTCGTTACTTGGTCCCACAAAACCTCGATGGAGGTGTTTGTACGAGTAGTAACAGAGGATTTGCTGACGGGCGGTCGCAAGGTATGTGCTACTTCATTCTTAACCTTCGTAGCACTCGGCGAGGATGACAAACCAACGACTGTTCCAGGCGTATTAGCAGAAACTGCGGAAGAGCGGCTGTTATTTCAAACAGCGCCTGAACGGAAAGAAGCACGGAGGATTCGTCGTCAGGAAAGCAAGCATTTTGCTAATTTTATGGGAACGGAATATGCATTTATGGAATCGAAGACTCCAGCGTCATCTCTGAATTTGTTAAATAAAGGATATGAATCCGCATGGGTTTCGGAGTGGTAGGGAGTTAGCTATTTCTGTTATTGTGGATTCGTTTATAGATAATATCCATCTCATCACAGCATTTTAAGAAAAATAACTACAAACGGTAATTAATACCATGCGCATTAAAAATTATTAATGACTGTATCGCCCTAATATTCGTTAAGATTAGCGAATGCTATACGTATTGGGGGTTATCGATAATGGAAAAAAAACGATGTTTGTTTTGCTCGGAGATTGTACCATTTGAAGAAGAAAGCGGCTATGATCTGTACTTGGGCTGTCATTGCGCACCTAAAGGCTCTTATCGCCTGGAAAGTGAAAGCTATGCTGCGATTAACGCTTTCTCCTATTTAGCCAAGAGTAAACAATTTCCGATTGTATCGGCATATATACGAGAGCGCTCAGAGCTAGGCGAGGTTGTCGCGTTATCAACAGAGAAGCTAGTGGAGATTGGCAATTCGCCTACCATTCCTATAACGATTGAACAGAAGGAAGCTCGATTGCTGCAATATTTATACAGACATTCGGAAGGACCAGGTGAGCCGGTCCTTATTCACCCGCTATCTCAAAGCTACAACTTAACTTATTCTCCTAATCTGCAGGAGCTTGTTTATATTATTGAGAAGCTAAAGGAAGCTCGACTGATCATCCGAGAAGGAATGAACTTCAAGCTAACGGAAAAAGGCTGGAGCGAAGCTGCTGCTAGTATTGGCGGAGGTAAGGCGAAGGATTGCTTTATTTTGCTAGCTGAGGATGTTGACTTGCGAAATGAATGGGAAGAGGTTGTTTTTCCTAAAATGGAGCAGTGCGGTTATATTCCAAAATTGTTTTGTCAGACGAAATGGGGCACCCATAATAATCATTCCATCGAGCAGATTTTGGATGGCAATTTCATTATTGCGGATCTAACGAATCATTCACCGGAGGTTTATTTTGCAGCAGGCTACGCGATTAGTAAAAATATGCCTGTTACATGGACGATCAAACGAAGCTCAATTGATCAGCTTTCTATTCAATCTCATCCGATACGTCCATTCGTATGGGATAAAGCAGAGGATCTGGCAGCAATGCTGCAGCAGAAAATAAGCTATAAAGGGATAAGCTTGTAATATGGCTGATTGATAAATCAGTTCCTACGGGAATGACAACAAAAAAACACATTTTTATGTGTTTTTTTGAAATATAGGATAGTATACTAACGTAAATTAACTGCACATGGAGGAAGGCTTTAATGCGGCGTTGAAAGCAGAACGATTTTCCCACAGAAAAGAGTGAATTTGGCTCTCCTTCTCAAAGAAAAACTCAGACTCATCCATATACGCTTCTCCAAGTCCATGTATGCTGTAGCGATCCTCACCATAGCTCATTAAAGTCCACTGGCCACCGCGCTTGCGATCGGAGAATACAAAATAATATTTATTTCCTATGGCATCCCATTGTGCTAGATCGTTAAAGTTTTCTAAAATAAACGTAATGTCCGTTTTCTTTTTTATCAGCATGTTTGATCTCCTCTTTCTTTTAGAAAATAATTGGAATATCTAAGTATTCTCTTGCATAGGGACAAATCAAGAATAGCTTATATTAAAGAAAAAGGTTGTCAGATGCTCGTCGCAGTTTATAGGAACATTTGACGAATTTTGCGGAAATGGCATTGAAGCGGAAGAAATGACAAAAAAAAGCCCATCGAATGGGCTTTTTTTTGTAGAGGAGGTTATTGAAACGCGCCACCGCCATAAAGATAGCGACAGCCGTTTCACATTGCTCAGTAGCCTTTACCGCTGCCGCCAACAATCCCACAGCTGCACGCAATAATAACCAATAAAATGAAAAGAACTAAAATAGTCCCAGTATTTGTGAAAGCACCGCCAACAAATCCGGACATCGTTCATCTAACCTCCTTACGTATTAAATACATATGAGCGTCATCTTTTACTGTGAATGACTATATGTCATTGAGAAAATAAATTTAAATTATTAGTAGCCGCCACCGAAAATACCGCAGCTGCATGAGATAATAACGAGCAAAATGAAAAGTACGAGAATGAAGCCAATACTATGGTTTGCACCACCGACTAATCCTGACATGAGACATTCACCTCCCGTGTTTCTTGTGTACCATGTATAGTATGCGGAGGGTGCTAGCAGCGATTGGATATTTGTACCGTATGCATTTTATAAATGTCATTTGAAATGAAGTTGCAGTTACTTTAAAAACTATGTATACTAAACAAAGTAGAGTGATCAAAACAATATTTATAAAACACATCGGAGGAATATTAACATGAACGTATTAGTCATCAAAGCAAACAACCGTCCAGCAGCAGAAGGCGTATCAAGCAGAATGTACGAAACATTTATGGAAGCTGTAAAAGATGCAAAAAACCTTAACGTAACTACGTACGATATTTTTGAAGAAGATATGCCTTACCTAAGCCAAGAGCTATTCAGCGCATTTGGTAAACTTCAAAGTGGCGGCGAGCTTACAGACGGTGAACAACGTCTTCTAGCTGCAAAACAAAAAGCAATGGATGCTTTAACTGCAACAGATGTAGTTGTATTTGCATTCCCGCTTTGGAACTTGACTATTCCAGCAAAACTGCAAACATTCGTTGATTATGTTTACGCTGCAGGTTTTGCATTTAAATATGATGCACAAGGCAATATGCTTCAATTAATGACTGATAAAAAAGCGGTATTCCTAAATGCACGCGGCGGTGTTTATTCAAGCCCTGAAGCTGCACCAATGGAAATGTCCGTTAATTATATGCGCAACGTATTTGGCGGTGTATTCGGTATGGAAATCATTGGTGAAGTTATTATTGAAGGTCACAACGCAATGCCTGACAAAGCAGCTGCTATTATCGAAGAAGGTTTGGTTAAAGTGACTGAGCTTGCAAAAAACCTTGCATATCAACCTGCTTAATTAATATTTTTATAAAATATAAGAATGTATAAGTTTCACATTTATACTCCGCCTATATTTCTCCGGAATGAAACGCGCCACCGCCATAAGGATGGCGACAACCGTTTCACCTTGGCTCTAATAGTATCTTGATTCAATATAGAGAACGTTCATTAAGTAGAAACCTTACTTGATGAACGTTTTTTATTATTGACCCAAATTGTGCCATCTACAGTTATTGATTTCACTTCTGAGCCTATTTCATGTAGTATTGGATGAAGAGAATGCAAAAAACAGAGAATAAAGATGTAAGGAAGGATAGTAATGCAGCATATTATGTCATTTTTATCGGGATTCTTTTTTGATTATGAAATTTATTTCCGAGTTTTTATCAGTGCTTTTCTAGGATTATTAATAGGGTTCGATAGAACACACAAAAACAAGCCTGCTGGCGTAAAAACCTATACGTTTGTTACGGTTGCTTCGGCCCTTATCACGATTATTTCGATTGAAAGCGTGGGAGTATACGGTCAATTGTACGACAATACCATGATGGACCCGATGCGCTTAACAGCTCAAATTGTGTCTGGCCTAGGCTTTCTTGGTGCGGGGCTTATTATGAAAACAGGATTTGAAGTAAAAGGCTTAACCTCGGCTGCGATGATTCTGTTTGCTGGTGGAGTTGGTATTGGAATTGGCGCGGGCTTTTACGGCATAGTTATTTTCACGATCATTACAGCATTCTTCTTCATCCGGCTTGGTGGCTGGATCGAGAAACGGGAGCATGACAAGGCACAAGCGAAGGATGATATTGATTTATCGCTTTGAGCTTAATGGTTACTGATCACTTCATAGCTCTCCATCCGAGAGATAGACTCCTTGAAAAAGGCTGTCTATCTCTCTTTGTGTTGAGTGTGAATCATTCACAAGATTAATCTGGAGCTCAGTAAGCAAAGTGAACCTGTAGGTAATATGACAGAGTGGCTTGAATCCAAGACAGCAGGTTATGACAATAGGAATGAAACGATAAATGTCTTGAAGGCGGACTTTGATCAGGATGGGGTTTCCGAAGAGTGGGTTACCGTTTTACGTGAGAATGTAGTAGATAAGCAATCAGGAAAGTTCGAGCATCGTGTGGCTTACGGAATATATATCGCCTTTAGGAATGGGGAATTCGATATTCAGAGCTTTGATTTTCCGGATGAAAGCTTCGGCAGGGCAGATGTGAAAGCTGTAGAGGATCTTACCGGTGACGGCAGACCTGAAGTGGTGTGGGTTTCATTTAACAGCGGTGCACACACTACTATTGCGACATATACCATTTCTACCTGGTCAGATGAAAAGCTGAATATGTTGGAAAATGGTGTAGAAATCGCAAACGTGTCCAATACAGAAATTCAGGACGGGAAATTGATACTCACCGGAGGGTTAATTGGCTCTGTTGGTGCTGGTCCATGGCAACGGGAATATACAGATACTTACAAGATCCAGGGTGATATGATTAAGCGAATTGACCGAGTATTTGCAGCCGCGTCAACCCCATATCATCGGTTTATAGACGGTCTATGGTCGGAGGTTCATGGTCACTCAGATCGGGCTTTGCAGTACTATACAGAAGCAGCAGTTATGAAAGCTGCCTCATACAAAGAGTATAATTTCATTTTTGATGGCGAATGGGTAGAAGGAAATAGCATGGAAAATGCTTGTGCTTCAGTAAAGAAAGCTGCTGGCTATGATGATGCTTGGCTGCCTTACTTGAATGCTCCAGCGGGCTATGCTAATCCAATATGGGCAAAGGCTGCGATATGCTCAGGAATTGATGAGTTAGAGCAATAAGCAATCGGCGTTGCCGGTGGTAGTTAATACGTAATAGAAAAGAAATAAATGATCAGAATTTTTCTTACAGATAGATGCCCATTTCTTTTGTTCCATACTGGCATATCATAATTCAAATCATCTTGAAAATGGAGTTGAAGGTATGCCTCCTGTAATAAAGGGCCAATCTAGCAGAAAAAGAATAGATATTCTAATACCAGCTATTGAGAAAGATTTAGAGACACTTCCTTACGTTATTGATGCCGCCAGAAAACAAGTGAAGCATCCAATTGGCCAAATACTGATCGTTGCTCCGAAGCGAAAAAAAATGATCGAGCTTTGCAGAAGAAAAAATTGTAGATTTGTCGATGAAAACACGGTACTTCCGATTACCAAAAAAGACATTCATTACGGCACTAAGAAATGGGAAAGATCCGGTTGGCTGTTTCAGCAATTGTTGAAAATGAGCGGGGATACGTTGTGCAGCTCCGATTACTTCCTGGTCATTGATGCTGATACGGTATTGATACGTCCTCATGTTTTTAAAGCAGGTAATAAGACCGTGTTTTATTGTCGCAATTGGAGCCAGCCTGAGTACTTCAAAACGTACAGAAGACTTCTAGGGAAAAAAGCTTCCGCACCAACCTCATTTGTTACCCACTACATGCTCATTAATAAGGCGAAGCTGGCACAGCTAAAAAGAAAAATTTCAGCGAATCATCAATCAAGCTGGTATTCTGCGATCTTAAGAAAGATGGACAAATCGAAGCAATTCGCTTTTTCTGAATTCGAAACGTATGGCAATTTTCTATATTCCAATAACCCCAGCGGAGTAGTTCTGAAGAAAGCATTGAATAAAGGGTTAAATACTAATATTGGTCAGGTTTCAAAGAAAAAAATTAAGGTGCTCTCGCAAAGATATAGGTCGATCTCATTTCATAAACGTAAAGGCTATGTACGAAAACAAGGAATGAAGAGTCAGTGACGAGCGCCTATCGAGTGGTATGGAAGGGGCCATTGAAGTCAGCCTCTGGTCTTGGAATTGCAAGTAGAGAATACGTACGTGCATTAAGGCGGCAGGGGGTGAGTACTGCGGTCGGAACCAAAAGAAGCCGAATGACCAGATATTCAAAGAAGCGCAACGTGCTCATATATCATTACGCCCCTAATACGCTTAACATACGAAGGGAAAGGAAGCATTTCAAGACGATTATAATCAATACCGTCTGGGAGACGACCCGTATTCCTAAGCGTTGGCGTACTCCGATCAATCAAGCCGATGCCGTATGCGTCCCTTCACTCCATAACAAGCAAGCTATGCGAAATAGCGGAATTAGAATTCCTATCATCATCGCTCCTCATGGCGTGCATGCCCGTAAGTTTACTCCTAAAAATAAAATATGGCCTTCAAAAAAATCGAATAAAACATTTACTTTTATATCTATTTTCGGATTTCAGCACCGGAAAAATCCCGAAGCCTTGCTAAGAGCATATTGGGAGGAGTTTTCTTCAAACGATAATGTTCGTCTTATCATCAAAACAAACGGATATGGCTCCCGGGAAAATGAACCCTGGATTCGCAGCCGAATACAAGCCTACAAAGCTAGTTTGAACATCAGCAAGAGTACCGCTCCCATTCAAATCATTACTCGACGTTTAAATGCTAACCGTTTACGTCGCATTTATGCGCAGGGGCATGCCTTTGTTCTTCCTACACGAGGAGAAGGCGTTGGCTTGCCATTTCTAGAATCGCTGGCCAGCGGTGTCCCTGTCATTGCTACAGGTTGGGGTGGACATATGGACTTCTTAACCAAATATAATTCGTTCCTAGTTCAATATCAATTGCAGCCCCCGATCATGAGTATGAACAGAAAATCATCTATTTCTCGGAAATTCCGTCAATTGTTCTCCGAAAAAGGGCAGTTGTGGGCAGAACCGAGTCTTGTAAGCTTGCGAAGGCAGATGAGAAAAGCATATGAAAATCCTCACTTGTGCAAGATGAAAGGAAGGCGGGGGAGGCATGACGCGCTAAAGCTTTCGTGGAACCGTGCGGGCTATGCATTAAAGAAAGCGATAGAAAAAGTAATTAGGATTAAGAAATAGGTGTTGAATAGCCCTCAACTTGGTAATAAGATGTGGGCTATTTGATTTTCTGCTAAAATGAACTTTTTACCAAGCTCAATACTCTTATAGGGGAGAGAGGTGAAAGCATGGATGTCATTCGTTTGGTGAAAAAAGCGAAGAAAGGAAATAAAGAAGCATTGCTTCAATTAATTATGTCTGAAAAAGATGCCTATTATAAGCTTGCTTTCACCTATATGGGAAATAAGCATGATGCAATGGATGCGATGGAGGAAATGATTGTTAGTGTGTATGAGAAGATTGATCAGCTCAGGAAGGAGGAGTTCTTTTACAGCTGGAGCAAGACTATTTTGGTAAATAGTTGTAAGAGCTTGCTTCTTAAGCAGAAAAAGCTGGTGTTAGTAGAAGATTGGGATGAGACCAATGAGAAGGAATTAGGTCATGCTTCGACTAACGATCCATATTGCAGCAGTGATCAACAGATGGACATTCAAGCTTTGTTATTACATATAAATGAGCATCAAAAAGAAGCGATACAATTAAAATATTTTCATGATCTCGATTACCAATCCATAGCTGACATTACTAAGGTCTCAATTGGGACCGTAAAATCAAGAATATTTGAAGGATTGAAAAGGCTAAGAGATCATTATAGGGGTGATGTGGATGAATAACGTCGAGAAGAGATTAGTTGAAGAGAAACAGCTTATGGAGTCTATAACAGCACCAGAAGAGCTGGAAATGAGATTAAGAGATGCTCTAAATGCGGCTGCTCCGAAAAGAAAGAAACGAATCGCACCAATTTGGAAGATCGCAGCAGTTATTGTATTTGCTTTAGTTGTATCCGGAAATAATTACAATGCTTTTGCCTATTATGGAAAACAGCTATTTGGTTTTGATGATTTAATTGAGGGAACGTTAAAGCAATTGAACGATAAAGGCATGGGACAAATGGTAGAAAAAACGACGAAGCTGGAAGATGGGACAGAACTTATCATTAACGGTATAATGTCGGATGCGAATCAGCTGGTAATGTATTACACTTTAAACAATCCAAATGGACTAGATGATCATTATGGTGGTTTTTTTAGTCCTAGAAACATAACTGGCTTTTTGACGAAATCAAGCACCAGAAGCGGCATGTCAGTCATGAATGAAAATCAAACGGAGATTAAAGGTTCGATGTCGTTTGATAATGTTAGTCCTTTTTCAAAAGAATTAACGCTGCACTTCTGGCAATCCTTCCAGAATGGTGTAAGAAAAGAAAGCACGGTTTCTTTTCCCTATGATCCCAATAAAGCGATGCAAACAGAGATTAAACAGTCGATAAATAAGAAATTTAAAGTCAATAAAGGCACGATTACATTCCAATCAATAACGGCTACGCCGATGATGACAGTAATCAATGGAAAGCTGAATGTAGAGAACCTTTATAAAGTTGATAATGCGTTAGGTGGAATAGAATTAAAGGCCAATGGACATCCAATAGCATATTTAGGAAGCGGCACTCAATCTTCTTTTGGTGGAACTGAATTTTATATTCACTTCGATTCATTGCCAGAACAGCTGGATAAGTTAGAGCTCGTCATAAAAGAGTTTGCTGGATATCAAAAGCTAGAAGAAAAGATTTCATTAGCATCCTTTGGTGATGAAGCGATTAGTCTTAATGGGAAAGAGTTAAGGGTGAAGGATGTATCAACGACAGCAGACGGAGTTGAAGTAACGATCGTCACAGATGAAGATGTGAGGCTGGAAGGCGTATCTATTGATTCGCAAGCGGGGATTACTCCGTTGAAAACGACAGTAAATCAAAACTCTACGATGCAAGCAGATGGCAGATGGCTGAAGGAACGTACACTGTTATTTGACACGATAAATGAGCCGGAATATCTTCTAATCGAAGGGATGCACTATATGTCCGAATACAATGGGGTGATTGAGATCCCTGTTTCAGATTAAGGGCACATTTGCTAATGAGCAGAATACACTATTCAAAAAAGGAGCTTTTAGCCTAATGGGTAGTCATAACGAACTGAGTCTTGTGACGAAAGCCTATCTAGATTCTTTCTTCAACATACTTAATAACATGATTCGGGAAATGACAAGTGTACAGCTCACCAATAGTATTTCTGATATTTTTATTAGACAGATGATTCCACATCACGCAGCAGCCATTGAAATGTCTAAAAATATTTTGAGATACACTACAAATCTGGAATTGCAAAGCATTGCACTGCACATTATTGCTGAACAAACAAAAAGTATTATGAATATGCGAGACATACAGCAGAAGTGCAGCTTAATAACAAATACTGATTATGAACGCTCTCAATACATGAATAGATTTGGAGAAATATCTAAAACGATGTTTTATGAAATGGGATCAGCCCCTATTACAAATGGTATAAATGCAAATTTTGTGAGAGAAATGATTCCGCATCACGAGGGTGCTGTACGCATGTCACACAACGCACTTCAATTCAATATCTGTCCAATGCTAAAGCCGATTCTTAATGCGATCATAACCTCTCAATGCGAAGGCATCAAACAAATGAAACAGTTGCTAGCGAGACTGGATTGTTGTTGAAATAGAAAAATAAAATGGAAAAATTTTGTAGAAATTTACGTTTTGGGCGCTGCGCGAGAAGATCATTCCTACGATCGCTGTTGCAGCCAGATTCTTTGATTTCCTAAGACATTTAAAGGTGAGAATCCGGCTGCAAAGGCGAACACTTCGTTTCTCCAGAACGATCTTCTCGCTTCGCTTATACTTCATTTTTTATATTCAAGTTATATACTAGGAAAAAGGCTGCCGATTGGCAGCCTTTTCTCAATTAACATTGCAAGCTCTGATTGTATTCAGGGAATGAGGGAACGTTTACTTGGAATTGAACTGTGGCAGAATAACGTTGAATTTGCTAGAGATATATAACGAGAGAAGAAAGAATTACATCAAAGATATTTCAATAATAGGGATAAGCTTTGAAATAGCATCATGTGCAAGTGGTTGGACCAATGCAGTTACCTCATGGGTATAGCTAATTATTGCCCTTCACGTACCTGTTATTGATTGGATGTTTGCGTGAATCAATAGTTAGGAACTTCTGCCATTGGAATTGGCGGGAGTTTTTTGTTTGTAGCGTGCCCAGAGGCGCGTATCGTCTAGTTGGTGAAAGTCCAACCGAAGGAGGGGCCAAGCCACCTTCGTAGCTAGGATACCTACGTATGGCGAAATCTGTGCGTAGAAGCGTATCGACAAAAGTACCTGTCAGAGACAGGGCAAGCAACCTACCAGGCCGTAACATGAAGTGAATCTTGCCGCGTCGTCAAAAAGGCCTCGCAAGAGGGAAAAGAGGAAGCCGAGTCTTGTGCAATTAGACGAAGGCCAAGGAAGCTATGGAGAACTTGGAACAATAGCGAAGAATCCTCCGGCGTAAAGGGAGCGGCATGGTAGGAAAGAGGATGCAGTGAACTGGGGAGACCCTCCCCTGCACGGAAATTTTTTTTTGAAGCCCGTAAAGAGACGCTCTATAAGCCATGGGGTGAAATGAGTAGCCTGCAGGAAGGGAGTCCGAGGGGCTCATAGTACCGAAGAACGCAGGACAACACAACCTGCGGGAGGGAAGGAGCCCTGCTTTGTTCATGTTTCATAAGGAGGTACGAGTCAGTGAATGCCGAGAGGCTAACAACACCAAAGGAAAACGTTCAACAACTCCAAGAGAAACTAGGTCAAGCGGTCAAGGAAAACAAGAAGCGCAGATTCCATGCCTTGTATGACAAGGTGTACCGAAGAGATATGCTCTGGGAAGCATGGCGCCGAGTACGTGCCAATAAAGGCGCAGCAGGCGTTGATGGCCAAACCCTTGCAGAAATTGAAAAGCAAGGAGATTTCAACTTCATCGAAGAGTGTCATCGCTTACTGAAAGAAGGCACGTATCATCCAGCGCCGGTCAGAAGACAATACATTCCGAAGAAAGATGGCAAGCAAAGACCATTAGGTATCCCAACGGTACGTGACCGCGTCATCCAAATGGCAACGAAAATGATCATGGAACCCATCTTTGAAATGGATTTTCAGGAAGTCTCGTTCGGCTTTCGGCCAAAACGCAGTGCCAAACAAGCGCTAGAACGCATTCGGAAAGCCTGCAACCGCAAAGGGAATTGGGTGATCGACGTCGACATCCAAGGCTACTTTGATGCCATTAATCAAGAGAAGCTGATGAAACTGGTGGCGATGCGAATCAGTGATCGGCGGATATTGAAGCTAGTGCGAAAGTGGCTAGGTGCGGGGGTTATGGAAGAAGGTCAAGTACGGCGCTCAGATTTAGGCACGCCGCAGGGCGGAGTCATTTCGCCGCTGCTCGCGAATATTTATCTGAACTACTTCGATCTGTTGTGGGAACGCCACGGTAAGAGTTTGGGAGAATTGACGCGCTATGCAGACGATCTGGTGGTCGTTTGCAAGACGAAGAAAGAGGCAGACCGAGCCTATGCGCTGATCCAAGCGATCATGGAACGGCTTGAGCTCACCTTGCATCCTGAGAAAACGCGAATCGTAGGATTGTGGACAGGTGAGGAGGGTTTCGACTTTCTAGGCATGCATCACAGGAAGACGAAAGCGGAAACGTCGCAAGGACGCGTTTACTACACGACCCAGCAGTGGCTAACCCGGAAGGCGGAGGAACGTATACGGGAAGTGGTCAAAGAACGACTTGCCCCGCCAGGGATGCGACAAAAATCAGTCGAAGAACATGTGGCATGGTTAAACCCGAAAATCCAAGGGTGGCGGAACTATTACTATACCGCCTATAGCCAGCAGAAATTGGCGAAATTGGATTGGTATATTATGCAACGGTTCATGAGATGGTATGCGAAGAAACGTCAGCGAGCGAGATGGAAGAGTTCCTTTCAAGAAGTAAAACACCTGATCAAGCTTCACGGATTAAAGACGCTCTTGTAATCTGCATGCCGATGAATGACGAACATCGGAAAGCCGTATGAGGGAAAACCTCACGTACGGTTTGATGAGGAGGGGCTGAAAAGTTCAGCCCTTTACTCTAGTAAGAACAATATTCGTCATATTCTTCCAATTCATGGTATAATAAGACTATTTTAAAAGACCTATTGTAACCAAATGAATTATAATACCAAATGGATTGGCAGGTGGATACGTGAACATTTTTGACACAGTTCCTGAAAAATTTTTCTCTGTGCTGGCATCGGGGAACAAAGAAATATATGTTGATGCGCTCATGCTGATACATCAGATGTTCAAGTATGAACTTAATATACGGGTAGACGATTATATCTCGTCTTTGATAGCCCAAATTGAGGATAAATCCTTTATGCTCGAAGAAGATGACGAAGTAACCGAAGTCAGCTTGACATCTAATGTTAAAGCGCGTTTGATATTGAACCGCCTGGTTAAAACGGGATGGGTAGATAAGGAGTTTCTGGATGGTTCATTTATTGAAATTATTACTCCACGTGATTATGCCATTAAAGTAATGAAGCTCTTGAGTGAACTAAGTGATCAGACCCTGCACGAGTATAACTCCCTCGTATTCGCGACTTATTCTGGTCTCAAGCAAGCCAAAAATGAACATCAAGGGCAAATGTATGAGGCAGTCTTGTCCGCAAAGACAAACACGGAGCAACTTACTTACGAGCTAAAAAGGCTTTATCATGGAATTCGCAGTTATTTGCGGCGAATACAGGAGCAGAGTGAAGTGAATGTGCTGCTGAAAAATCATTTTGAAGAATACAAAAGGATGTCCGACAGTATTTATCATCCGATCAAAACAATGGATTCTATTCATCGCTATATGGCACCAATTCAGGAGATACTGTCAGATATTCTTGCGGATGAAGAACTCATGGATGAGATGCGATCAAGAGCCATGACGATCCGAAAATATGAGAATGACGATGAGGCGGGGCAGGAGATCATATCTTCAATTGATTATGTTTTGGATGTATATCAGTCAATTGGAGGAATTGTGAATGAAATTGATAGAAAGCACAGCGCATACACAAAAAACTCTATTGAAAAAATCCAATACCTGATGACTGCAGACCAAAGTATCAAGGGGAAACTGGTTGAGCTGTTGAAAGAATACTCAAAATCTTCAGATACCAAGCGCACTGTAATCGTTGAGATGCTTGAACAGAATATTCGAGTCAATCGACAAGAATTTATTGATGGGAAATCTCTCTATCACAAAAATGTACGTAGTAAGCGTGTCAATTCTGAACCGCTGGAAATCAAAGATGATAATACGTTTTCTAATGCGGCTATGACCGATATGTTGCAACAAATTAAAAATGGATACCCCGTGGCAAGAATTCGAACATATGTAAACAGTCTTTTTAAAGAAAATGCATCTTCTATTAATAGTGAAACAATAGCGATTAATAACGATGAGGACTTTATACTTCTGATACTGGCTATGGTTCGCGCTAATGAACGAGGCATGAATTACAAGGTGCAAATGAACAATGGTCGACTTGATAGAAATGGTTACATAATTCCTAATATGACGTTCAGCAAAAGAGAGGTGGGGCACCATGTGGAATGAGAAGTACATAGGACTAACTACTTATGAGAAAGGCGAGTTCAAACGTTTGGCGAATTACCTGTTATCTCATACATATATGGTGCGATATGAGTATCAGTCTTCACAGCAAATGACCTTGCCAAACTACGACTATCAGATAGCTTCACGTCTATTTGGAATTTTACATGATTATTTTGCGATCACTGGCTGGCGGCTTGAAAAAGATGATAATTATGGAATCATGTCCTTAATAAATATATTTGACCATAATCGCTTGAGAATTGATCGATTCACTACATTATTTTTATATACATGCCGTCTCATATACGAAGAAGAGAGAGAACAAGTAAATAGCTTCCATACGGTTAAAACAGATACTCAAGCAGTTGTTGAAAAAATGCGAATGCTTGGACTTCTTGATAAGGGGAAAACAACACAAAAAGAACGTATTGAGGCCCAAAGAACGCTTGCGCATCATAATATTATTCAAAAAATGGAATCTTCTGCATGGAACAATGAAGGTAATCAAATTCTCATTCTCCCATCCATCTTATCTATTATTTCCAATCAAGGGATCAACGATATGATAACAGAATTAGATGAGCTTCGAGTAGATGACGACACTAGCACAACTGGAGAACAGGAGGATTAGAAATGAAACGGATGACAAAACTCTTGCTGATTCATTGGCACTACTTTGTCCATGAAGTTATTGAGTTAGATAAAGTGAATTTTCTGACCGGAAAAAATGCCTCAGGGAAGTCAACGGTTATGGATGCTCTGCAGTTGTTACTGCTTGCCGATACTAGTGGTAGCTTCTTCAACAAGGCTGCCAGTGGACGCGGTAATCGAACCTTAAGTGGATATTTACGCGGTGAATTAGGCGACAATGAGGATTCAGGTTTTAAATATCTACGTAATGGACGTTTTACAAGCTATATCGCCTTAGAGTTCTTTGATGAGGAGAAGAAAAAATATTTTACCTCAGGGTGTTGCTTTGATACTTATTCGGAAAACGATATGCAAAAATTATTTTTTCGATTTGACGGAGCCATGCCGTCAAATGAGTTCGTTATTAATAGGAAGCCGATGGATATTACAACTTTGAGGGCATATATCAAGGAACACTATTCCATAGGACGTAGTTATACTACCGATGTAAATCGAGATTTTAGGCAGGATTTATATGGGAAACTTGGAGGCTTGCGTGATCGCTTCGGTCAGTTATTGAGGAAAGCTGTTTCGTTTAATCCCGATGTTGACATACAAAAATTCATCTCGGAATTCGTCTGTGATACGCAACAAACAGTTGATGTCAGCCGAATGCAGGAAAATATTAGAAGCTATAAAAGCCTGGAGCAAGAGGCTGATGTGCTTAAGGATCGAATCACGTTGCTTGAACACATTGTTACGGATCATCAAACCTTTGAAAGCCACAGACAAAATGAAATTCTATATTCCTATCTGATTGACCGCGCGCAAGTAGATATCAAATTGACTACTAGTGCAGGTGAGAAAGAAAAAGTAACCGCTTATTCCGCCCAGCTAACTGTATTGAACGATACCTTAGCAAAGGAAACTGAGCGGCAGAGCAAACTGCAGGGTGAACGTAATATCATGCAAGCCAACCTGCTCAGTAACAAGGAAGCGCAAATTTTAGAACATCTCCAGTCTCAAATCTCAGAGAAAGAGCAACTAATATCTACGCTTCATGGGGATTTCGGTAGGACTTCTGCATTACTTTCAAGAAGCATTGCTTCATGGAGGATGAACATTAATGGGTTCATTCAGAAAATTCAAGGGACAGATACTAGCTCTCTCGATCCGATATTGACGACTCGTGTTCATGACTTGGTTGATGAAGGACAACAGTTTTATACCAAGCTTGAAACACTCGGAAATAGTGATGCAGCATCCATTTTAACAGTTGGGGAGAAAGGGCTCATTCACTATTCAGCCAGAGCGGATGTTATACGAATGCAGTGCAACGGCCTCGTTTCACGATTCTCTGAAGAACAACAGAAGGTTGCCGATAATCGTAAAGGATTACTGACGGAGCAGCAGTCCCTTGAAAGTGGTGTCTACCGCTTTCCACAGGATGTACTTGATCTCAAGGAAGCTGTTATAGGGCGTTTGCATACGCAAACTGGTTCATCAGTTAAGGTAGTAGTAGTGTCGGAAGCAGCTGAACTTAGGAACAAACGCTGGCGTAATGTTATTGAAGGATATCTTAATACACAAAAATTCTATCTGATTGTCCCACCGGAGCACTTTGACACTGCACTTCGTGTTTATGATGATATTAAAAGACAACGAAACATCTATAACACTGGTATTGTGGATATTGAAAAGCTTCAAAGAATAAATCCCATTGCAGAACCTGGAAGCCTTGCTGAAGAACTTGAAACAGATGATCCCAATGTGCGCCTATTTTTAGATTTTACACTTGGTCGTGTGAAGAAATGTGACCGCGTCAGTGATTTACGCCGGCATCGAACAGCGATTACAGACGATGGAATGTTATATCAGAATTTTGTTGTAAGAGCGATGAATCCAGATAGATGGGCTAAGCCTGCTATTGGCCAAGGTGCAATTCAGCAACGCTTGGAAGATGTAAAAAGAGAGATTAAAGAGTTAACTGATAAAATAGCTGTTTGTGCATCGGTAAAGATTGCCTTTCAATCGGGAAATGCTCTAATGATACTAAGTGAATCGGACGCTAAGCAGACTGTTACGGCAGCGGTAAACGTTGGACAGATTCCAGCGATAGAACAAGAAGTCATTTTGCTGAATAAAAGTATGGAGTCTATTGATAAAAGTACTGTTGAAGCAATACAGGAACGCATCGAGTCATTAGATCAACAACTGGGGGCTCTTTATAAACAGATTGACGTATATAAGCACGAATTTAGCACCATCAAAGAACGCTTGCGTGTATGCATAGAGGAAACAATTCCAAGACTTTCTAAAGAATTGGAAACGATGGAATTAGAACTTTCTAGAAAATACGAAGCTGAATGGCTCCAGAGCACAGGAAATACAAGATATCAACGTGAGCTCTTAAGTAGAGGTAATGCAGTTGATATTGAACGGGCATTTCCGAGAGAACTTAGCCGCTCCGTAAACGCTAAAAACGCTTTGTGGGACGAGTTGAGAACTTTGCGCCGCCAATATAATGATAAGTATATCATGGGGTATGATATTGACGCCGTGAGTAATGACGCTTACGATAATGCGTGGATTGAGCTTAGCGATATTAAACTTCCGGAATATTTGACTCGTATCGCCGATGCCCGAAGTAAAGCTTTTGAGCAGTTTCAGGAGGATTTTTTAAGCCGTCTACAATATAACATAAAGGATGCAAGACGGCAGATTGATGGACTAAACAGTGCATTAAGCGGAAGTTCCTTTGGCGAGGATACATATCGTTTTCTGATTATTCCAAAACAGGAATATAAACGATATTATGATATGATCGTAGATCCAATGCTGCTGGAAGGCGGGTATAATCTTTTGTCTGATCAGTTTAATGCAAAATACAAGGATGAGATTGCAGAACTGTTTGCAATTATCACGAATGAAGGAACCGGATCGAAAGCACAGGAACGCGATGATTATGAAAAGCGAGTACAAGCTTTTACGGATTATCGGACTTATCTTTCCTTCGATTTAGAGGTCATTAACCGCGAGGGAGAATCACAAAGACTCTCTAAAACACTTGGAAAAAAATCTGGTGGCGAAACCCAGACGCCATTTTATATTGCAGTATTAGCATCATTTGCACAATTGTATCGCATTGGCCGGGACAAGACAGCTAATACATCTCGTATCATCCTGTTTGATGAAGCATTTTCCAAGATGGATGGCGAGCGAATTGTGCGTAGTGTTGAACTGTTACGTGAGTTTAACTTTCAAGTGGTACTTTCAGCACCACCCGATAAAATTGGGGATATTGCCACTCTTGTAGATAGGAATTTATGCGTGTTACGTGTAGGAAAGCAGGCATGCGTGCGTAGTTTCGACCCTAGGAAGTTGGAGGAGCTTGACTATGAGTGAAGGATTTAAGCGCCAATTAGTTTCAGCTTTACTTGATAAATATGAGCGTAGCAGTTTTTTTTACACGGAAAAACGTCCGACACGTCGAATTATGCTGAAATTATATGATGGAGGGCAAACAGAGTTCCCACAATATGATATAGAGCAATATGAAACGCGCAGTGTGATAAATTTTGCAGTACAGGCCTTGTATGAGGCGCAGCTCTTATCATATCGGTGGATGAAAGGTGAAGAAAATCACATCATAGCAGAGGTATGGCTGAATTTTGAGAATATCTCTTCTGCGTACTCCTTGATTGGGCGGCAACCAAAAGGCGATTTGGTGGATGAGGTTTGTTTAGAACTGTTGAATTCAATAGATAAAGTTCGTAGCGGATGGGCAAAACAGTTTCTGAGCGATGCATATGACATCATTTCTAGAAAACGATCTATTGGAAACAGATTACCAGTAGATAGAAGCGAGCGTAGTGATCTCCTTCGTGCAATATGTTGTATTGATCAAATGGGTGAGTTAGAAATGCTTGAGCGTGTATTTTCGCTTCAATGTTTCGGAGATTCAAAGAGATTCGAGAAGGCGATAAGAGCACGGCTGCTTGGCATATTGTCCAAATATCTAGATTATGAAGATGATAATACTGATGAGGAAATTCTTAGACAAGTAGGTATTACGAAGTATCCCGAACAATTGGAGTTTTGTGGGCAAGTAACCATGTTCTTTGATAGCGGAACCATTGACTTTTCACATTTGATTTTTGGGGGCGTTGTGAACTCGAAAGATTTCCAACGAGGTCAGTTAAGAGTATCTCCAACAATAGAACGTGTGATTTCAATAGAAAATCGGGCAAATTATATTGAGTATATCTATAAGCAAAAAAATGACCATGAATTAGTTGTGTTCCACGGCGGGCAATTTAGCCCTGCTAAGCGGAAATTTTTAATGGCTGTTGCTGCATCCATACCTACGACTAGCCATTGGTATCATTGGGGAGATATCGACTTTGGTGGATTTTCTATGCTGGCAAGACTAAGACGGGAAATTAAGCACGATGTTATTCCATACCGCATGGATAAATCGGAATTGATAAGATATTCTTTGTTAACGGCATCAGTACAGCCGCAATATATTGAAAAGCTATGTAGCTTGAAGCGGCATAGCGAGCTTGCCGATTGTTTACCCTGCATTGACCATATGATAGAAAATCGTGTCAAAATGGAACAGGAAGCTATGTTGACCGATCTTATTTAATAATCAAACTTAATAAAATGGACATCAAATAACAAAAGCGATCATGCCAAACTGAGCATGATCGCTTTTGTTATTTGATGTCAGTTATTGCTTTTTATTTCGTCGATTTCATTTTCAACCAATCCTACCAACTAGGCAGCCTTCATATCCAGCGCCGCAGCAATAGCAAGTAATGAATTTAATGTAGGCTGGTGGATACCTCTTTCCAGCATGGATATGTATGTTCTATCAAGATTACTACGGCATGCCAATTCTTCTTGGCTCACCTTCTGCTTCTTGCGAATACTTTTTAATATCTGTCCAAAAATAGCTTCTGAGTTCAAAGGGATACCTCTTTTTGAACTTATTATCCTTGTGTTTATAACCATATTTCCACGGAGTATACTCTACAAAATGGTGTGAATCTCTATTTTTTTGTGATGTGATCTGACTGGAAGTAGTAACATATACCAATCTATGAGGAGTATGAATGAAATGAAAAATTGTCCTAATTGTGGAGATCAAAAGCAACATCTGGATTCTTTGTACAAATGTACGAATTGTTTTAAGGTATATTGCTCTCGTTGTGGCAACAATAGCTGCCCACAATGTGGTAGCGGTGGAGTTATCTTAGAAATCGTTACAGATCAATTCAATTAGAGTGGTGAAGAACTGATATGGAACAGACAAAGAAGAAAATGCGAGGTAAATGGTTCATAGTGTCATTGGTTGGCCTTATTTTGCTTGTTGGTGTCGTAGGCTGTTTTTCAATGACAAATACAATTGGATAAGTAGTGCTTCTACAACACCTAATTATTACTACTCACCAGATCAATTTACAGCAATGGACTTATCTATCTTCGATACGAAAAAGAAAAAGTAAATCGGCTACGGAATGGAAAAGCCCGAGATAGAGAAAATTATTGTGACTGCTGATGGATTGAATAGATATGTAACTATGAGGAACATTGGACTCAACAATGGCCCCAATGATCATCTGGTGGTATATGGACTTAAACCGACTGTATCAAGTGAAGATTGGGATACATACATTTTTGGAAAAATAAACAACAGCTTCAAAAAAATGAAAACGCATATGCAGAAAATCAGGATTTAACGGTTTATCAAATTTCATTTCAAAGGGAAAATGGAAAACTTGTATCTATATCGATTTCAGATATGCTATTCGCAAAGAAACACTATTAAATAAGTATCCTACGAAGTGATGTTTAAATGAAGGAGACATCAAAAATGTGGAAAATAAAAAATAAAATGATAATGCTGGTATTGGTCCTAATATTAGCGGTAACCGCTATACCTATAGGATCATTTGCAGCCAACAACAACGACATCAAAGTTACAATTAACGGAAAACAGCTGTATTTCGATGTGAATCCGCTATCTATTGATGGCAGGATACTTGTTCCTATGAGAGGGATATTTGAAGCTCTTGCCGCAGAAATCAAATGAGAAGGGAAGACACAGACTGTTACAGGCTCCAAAGGGGAAATAACGGTTAAGTTAACGATAAATCAAAAGTATGCATACATAAACGGCAAAATGGTTGCTTTGGATGCTCCGGCTACAATCATCAAAGGCAGTACCTTGGTTCCAGTTCGTTTTATTGCAGAAAGTCTTGGAGCTGATGTGAAATGGGATACTACGACGAGCACAGTGAATATTATGCTAGGGGAAACTATGGTAAGTGATTACTATTACTTCCTATATAATAGCAAAAGAATTTCTGCTGCTGACTTGACGGCGATTAAAAGCTACATTGGAAAGTTTCGTAGCACAAACAACATATTGCTGGATGTGACAGAGGCAAAGGATGCAGTTGATATCTACCAGAGACTACAATCCGATTCTACAAAGCAATCAGGTAAGCTATTGGGTATTCAAATCTTCTGAGCTTCTGAAGATGTTCCTGCATTCAATTATTTAAGTAAAACATCCACCGTTTTTCCAGATCGGAGTATGAGCAGATTTGATTTAGTTTTAAATGGACAGCCTTTCCTTACAGACTATTTCTATTCAAATTTCAACAATGATTCTACTCAGCTAAAAAAAGAAATAAGCCCATACGCAGTATTTGATGAGAAGACAGTTAAAATTGATTTTGATCCTCAATGGAAAGTAGTTAGACTTTCTCTTTCTAAAGGTCAAATTGAAGGTTATTTAAAACGATTTGATGAATACACCACAAAACGTAACGCTCAAGAATCTATTCCAGTTGTAAACTTCTCAAGCCCTACCTATGGAAATATCCCTGGAACTCCAGAGGATGGAGAAGATTTCCGAGATCCAAACGATGAACGTAGACTTCTTTACCAAAAAGATGATTACAGCTATATCCTTCAGCGTTTGGATAAAGAATTTAACATCCTGAAGTTTTATCGTTTGTATGGCAACCAACAATGTGACATTAAAGTCAAAACAAATGTCTCTGGAGACTATACAAAGGATAACGTTGCTAAAGAAAATGGAACTGGAATTGTTGACTTTTTCTTTAACGGAGCGGGTAATTTCACAAAAAAAAAATTCAAACTAGTTGAAAGAGGGGATGAAGCGCCGTCTAATGGTTCAGACTCATCTGAAAAGACTATGACATTTGAAACGGTAAACAAGGTTCTATCAAAGAATTATTACACCATGATTATGATGTAGTCGGAAGATGCTAAAAATCTTAGCAACAAGAGTTTGGTTCATGAAATGATGGCAAATGGTAAGGCAATTAGCGTAATTGCAGGAATCAATAAGATTTTACCAGGTGGACTAAATAATATTGCTTCCCTAGAAGACATGAAACCAACTTTGTATTACTTCACATACAATTTCTACAAAAACCAAAGTGAAGGTTTAAATAGAACGGATAGTTATCTCAATGCTTCAAAAACATTTGTAACTGAGCTATTGAACCATCAAGATTTGAAATGGGACTCCAATTTTGAGTTTGGGATTAAAAATCTTGCTTCACTTCATAATCTTGGGGTTATCGAATACAACTAAAAGTAGCAACTATTCAAGCCGGCTCTCATTAGAGAAGCCGGTTTTTATGTGAGAAACTCAAAAAAACGAAAATGTGTCTAAATGGTGAATGAAAACGACAGTGAAATGTAAATGTAAGCGATTTAAAATGTGATTACTCATTTTCTTTAAAAATATTAGCCATAGCGCCTAATTTCCTTCTCATACATAATACATTTTCAATAATTATGATAGGAGATTATTGTAATGATAATTCTAAACTGCGAAATCATTAATGAAAAAAACAGAGGGCTTGGATTTTACATCCAAGCCCTCTGTTTTTAGGAATGAAATTAAATTAAATAGTAGGGTTGATAGTCTGAATAGGAACAAGCTCTCGAATTTTAGTTGAGATGATTTCATAGACATCTATATCAAGCTTTGCACATACTTCTTCGGCTAGTTCAAAAGATACTAATAAGGCATACTCAATCTCTGGTATTTTAGTTTCGGCATCGTCCCGGCAGTTAACTTTTATTTTTATTGAGTCAGTAGGATTCCAAGTGGTGGCCTTATCACCACAAAATGACTCATGTTGCATTGTTCCTCTTTGAACTACATTGTGATCTGTGTTAACACGCTGAGGAACGAGATTATTATTTTCTATATTGAACCATAAATGAGCAGAACGATATTTTTGCTTCGAAGGTATAACTGGTGAAAAGTAAGATAGTGTTACAGTGAGTTTTCTAAAAAACCTCTCTGAAGTAAAGTTAAATGGAATCGGCAATTCGTATACATGCGCAGCTCCTTTCTGTAATGTTCCATATCCAATTAAAGTCATTCTATTCTGGGCGCATTCCATGACGCGAGCAATATCGGGAATTCCATTTCCCAACCACCTGAATATTCTATTTTCTGGAATCTTCATTGCATTTGCAATAATATTGTTATTACTCCATGAAGCCCCGTGAACAAGCATTGCCTTAATTAATAGTGCAGAGTACTTATCTGGCACATGTTCGCCAGTTTGAGTAAGGAAAATCTCATCTATAACTGAGTGGCACTTTACGCCATTATGAGAAACCTGTGCTGCTGCATCGCTTGTCCCGAAGGAGTATGCTACTTCATTGATCTCATTATTTTGACCTGGTGTAGCTACGCAGCATCCGGGTGGTCTCGTAGGTGCTGGAATCCAACCCATTATCGTAGAACCAATTAATTCTCTAATAAACTTTCTTCCTCCATTAAAAAATATGTCTGGCTTAATTGATCTGTTATATCCCAGACCGATAGCTGAAACGGGGCTAGGTAATGATTGGTTGTAAGGCAGAATAAATCTTTCGTTCTCAACTACATTAGAGAAGTCATTAAATAAGGCACCTACAGTGATATTATTTATACTTTCTGCAGGCGATAGTAATCTAGTATTTCTGCTATTGTTATTCAGACTTTTTAATACTAACTCTTCTTTAATAGCGGGAGTAAGTTTCTTAAACTCATCAAAGGAGACCCCGACATCGATGCCGTGCTGATTATGGTTTCCTGCACTGATAATAAATAATATCTTATAGGTATAGCTTAGCCAATCAAGCAAACGTGCGAGAGGGCTTATCATATTGATAAACACTCTGGAAGGATCACCGAAAGACAAATTTATTATTTTTACAGATGAAAGGGCTATATTATGTTCATCTCCTACAACAATTCTTCTGACAGCAGTATGTATCAAATCAATCAGTAAGACATCATCCGGAGCGCATTCTGATAATTTATCTTTGAAATCTCTTACGGGTTTTAAGATAGGTCTAACATAAACCTTGCTATTTATAGGAGAATTGTTACTGTTTATGTCTCCATGAATCACTAGCGATGTCATTGCTGTACCGTGTACTCTATCTCTTACAACATAATCACTTGCCCAATTATCGGGATCATCAATGATCAGTCGGTCAGATAAAAGAGAATGGTTCTGCATAGGGAAACCATCAAGAACTGCCACAATAGGGGCTTCGCTTATTTTATGTATTTCGGGTCACTAGCATTGCATAAACAAAAATCAGATTTGTCAAGTGCGATCACCGAAAAGCCTATATGAGAAAATTGTTCTAAATATGTAATAATTAAGGTGGCTTTACCCAAAGAAAAAACCTTATGATTAGGGAAGAAGACAGTCCTGTCCAAATCCCTACTCATAAGGAGATCGCATGGACAAGGATACTACAAAATCCACTTTTAAGGAATACCTTATTCCTCTTGATCGAGAATTTTTATTGAACCAGATTGCAAAACTTGGACTGGATAAGTACACGAAGAAGCTGGATTCCGTTACATTCTGTAAGTTGTTTATCTTTGCACAGTTGTGCCAAGTCAAGAGTTTGGCTGACATCAGTTTGGACGTTCGCATGAGTGAAGAGCTGCAACGAGAACTGGCATTGGAATCGATCAGTGCTTCGCAGCTTTCCCGAAAATTGCGAGACTTGGATCCAGGTCTATTCGATGCGACACTTGGCCATCTCATTCAGCAGATTCACAGGGAATACGGCTTTCAGAAAGGAACGGCAGCACTTGGACGGTTGAATCTGATTGATTCTTCCACGATCTCTCTCTGTCTAACGAAGCATCGGTGGGCAGAATTTCGCAACACGAAAGCTGGCATCAAGATGCATACCCGCGTAGTCTATCACGAACAGATGGTAAGTCCAGATAAAGTCGTCCTTAAACCGGCAAAAGCCTCGGACAAGACAGAGATGAACGAGCTTGTCGTGCAGGAACCGGATGCGATGAATCTGTTTGACCGCGCTTATCTCGATTATGACTTATTCGACCAGTATTGCGAAAATGGTACGCGATTCATCACTCGTTTGAAGGCTAATGCGGTCGTCACGGTCCTTGAAGAGAAGGTTGTGAATGCCGAGGGACCCATTCTAAGAGAAGCCATCGTGCGATTAGGCAAGCCTGGTGTAAACCAAATGGAGCATACGCTGCGGTTAATCGAAACACATGATAGCAAGGGCAATCTCATTACCATCATCACGAATGAAAGGACCATGGAGCCAATCGAGATTGGCGAGCTCTACCGTCGCCGCTGGCACATCGAGTTGTTCTTCAAGTGGGTCAAGCAGCATCTGCACATTAAGCGGTTCTATGGTATCAGCGCCAATGCAGTCTATACGCAAATCCGCATTGCACTCATCACGTATTGTCTGCTTCTGCTTCTTAAGCGAAAGATTGCGTTCCAGGGTAACTTATTAATCATCTATAAACTGATGCAACGTTGCTGGGACGAGCCCTTGATAGCGATGATCCGAAAATGGTACGGGGACCGCACCCGAACATCCAAGGGGCGACGGACCTACGATCATGAGCGCATATTTGCGGAGACGCTACAGCAATTCGAGAATGGTGAAGAAGATCACTTGGACGAACTGGCATATGATCCGGTAATTTAAATATCTAACATTATGTGGATAATGGATTGTCTGAATCACAGCACCCCTTGTCTTTTTGGCACTAACTGTCATGATTTTATATTCTGAAAATTCTCACTAACCATAGGTCTCCTTTCTTTTACTAATACTGTAACCTGGATAAGCGCTTGACAAGACTATACGATTTTTATGCAATGCTAGTGATTTCGGGTGTTTTGTGAGGGATCATAGGTATGGTTTCTTGATCAGTATCTGGAAGATGGAAAGGAAATGCTATTTGTCCAACAGGTCTAAAAAACATAATGTCATCTACCCGCGTAAGTGCAACTTGTTCATAATTATTAACTAGCGATTCAATTTGTTTTCTAGGAAGAGTAACAAGGAGAGCATGGTACATAATTTCTGGAATGGTACATTGGGAAAGTACTCGCCCACCCATATTATTAATTGCCTCAGATACAATAGAATAAGAATTAATTCGATGTTGAATAGTGTTTCTAAAGAAAAGTTCGATTTCAAAATTAACTTCCTTTTCTCCATTCAACTCAAGATTTTCTTTCCAGTAGTCCACAACTCTTGTTTCATCAATACGATCTTGAGCATTCCAATATCTAATTTCTTTGAGTTGATTAAACAATTCTTTAACTCCGTTGAGACCGAGATCGAATTTGATTTTAGGATTCTGAGCGTACTGTTTCCATAAGGAGATCAACTGATTTAAGGCAGTTTTATTTGTCATCACACAGTATAACTTGCCAGACAGATCTCCTTCTTTGAAATTCCCGTCATCGTCAATCAGATAAAAGTCTTCATCTATTGGGATACCATCAATAGTGATATCCAACACTAACTCCAATTCTTTAATGTTCTTTATCACACTATAAAAACTATCGACAGTGCCTACTGTTTCAAGAACTAAAGCACTGTCTGGATTAATACCTGAAGGGGAGTTTTGAACAGCTATATTCTTTTTATCCAACGCAGCTTGTAATTGCTTAAATCTTGGAGAAAGTTTAGACATTTGTTTTTCTATTGATGGTTGTGAAAATTTTGAGCCTCGTCCACTTCTTTTAGCTTTTGTGGCTTCTTCAAATTTTTTAAACAGTATTAATGGTCTTTCAGCCATTATCAATCACCTCTGAGTTATTAGACACTTGTTTTACTTTCTTCTGTGCATCCCATAATCTGAGTGTACTTGATGTTACTCCTTTTGAATCTTGGTTAGGAAGTTGTAGGATGTACTTTCTATAAATAGATGTTGCGAATTCTTCTGCTTCTGCGTAACTACAACCTAATGTTTTCTTAGCTAAGGTGCTCGGCTCAAGACCAAATTTGAAACCTGTACGTTTTTCAAAATAAGAGAACCACAGTTCAAGGTTTGACCTGCTTGGATATGGTAGCTCCAAATGTAGTTGAAACCTTCGCCACGCTGCCTTGTCCAATAAACCTTCATGGTTTGTAGCTCCAATAACTATTACATAGCTTGGTAACGAGTCAATATGTAAAAGGAGAGAGCTAACGACTCTTTTTATTTCTCCGGTTTCATGAACATCTCCACGTTCTTTGCCTAAGGTCTCAAATTCATCAAAAAACAAAACGCATTGTCTGGTTTTTGCGTAATCAAATAATTTTGCCAATTTTATTGCTGTCTCACCCAAGTAGGCTCCAACTATACTTTCATACTTTACTGTTAAAAGAGGGACCATTAAAGACTCCGCAATGGCTTCTGCTAAAGAGGTCTTTCCATTTCCGGGAGGGCCAACAAATAGCAATCTGTTTCGTGGCTCTAAGCCATAAGAACGTAACAGGTCAGCACGATTGTGTTCTTCAATTACTTCTCTGCATGACTGCAAAACCGTATCTGGAAGTATTAAATGTTCAAGTCTTTTTTTAGGAACTATCTCAGAATAAAAATTTTGCTCGTTTGGAACTTGTCTAACTAGAGGAAAGCCATTTTGCTGATTTCTCATTTCAGGTTTGCTGTTTTTCAATAATTCTTCTATTCGGTTAGCAACAATAGTATGTTGTTTTGCTCTTTCTTCTGCACAAATAGCTTCGACTGCTCGCCTAAAATGAGGACCGTCTCCTGATAGCCCATGTTTTATTACTTCAAAAAGCAAATCAGCTCTTGCCAATGTTTCCACCTACCAATAAATTATTTTGTAAGTTCTGTAATTATTTCTGAGGAAATCAATTTATTTTCGCAGAAAGTGCATAGTCGATCCTTGGCGAGACGACTTGGATTAGTCTTATTATTCTCCCAGCGATTAATTGTTGAGAAACTTATATTTAATTCTCGTGCCAGCTGTTCTTGGCTTATTTTAAGTTCTTCCCGAATTTTCTTTATAGTAAAACCCAGTGACATGTTGTTCACCTCCGAACAGATATGATATGAGTATAGCATCTGCTATAGCAAGAAATATACCCGTACTTAAAAACAACTATGAGTATTTTTTGAAAGTTATTCAATTGATGACTATTTCTCAAACATGAAGTGATACATGCGAATCTGCCAGTTCTCTGTTCAATCTTGAATTTGACGATACACAGACGGAGATGCACTTCTCCATCGTCAGGCGCCAGTGCAAACAATATTCTCTAATATGGGAAAACATTAATATTGTGCCGTTGCGAAATCATAAAAGTATTTAGAGCTTTCGTTTAACAAGACATCAACTTGTCGAGTATTTGAGTACATACTTAAAAAAGGACTTTTGTTTCATGAAAATGTGGTCTAGTCCTAAATCTAATGGATATCCACTTATTGACCCACAAGTACTTGTCATTGATGGGATCTTCCTATACTCAATAATTTAAAAGCGCCTGCTGGTCTTGAACTGCAGGTGTTTTTGTTTGATGTCGAATAATTAGCAATTATTTACAGACATTTTCAATATAGTATAATTATAATATACTGCTTATATTTGAATTTACTTAATGAGCTGTATACCACAATTATTATTGGAGTAGTATCATGGTAATATCTATCATAAATAATACAAATGCTATTTTTGAAAAAGTTATATCAGTCCCACGCTACGATCATTGCACTAGCTCTCTTACAACGATTATATGATTTGACTAAGAGTAAAGCGGAAAATAAGTATAGATAAGTTGAACTTGAAAAATGAAGTTTAAGCGAAGCGAGAAGATCGTTCTGGAGAAACAAAGTGTTCGCCTTTGCAGCCGGATTCTTACCTTTAAATGTCTTAGAAAATCAAAGAATCTGGCTGCAACCGCGATCGTAAGAATGATCTACTCGCGCAGCGCCCAAAACGTAAATTTTCAGTTCAATTTATATCGCTTATTAAATATATCATTGATGAATGAGGCGTCCATGACAATTTCTAAGAATAAGTTCAAGCTAATGCATGTTATTTACTTGATAGTGCTCGTCCTTTTGCTAGTCGTGATTCGATGGAACTGGCATAACCAGTTTTCATTCACTAATTCGCCAACCGTACAGCAAGGCGTGCTGGATTTGCGGGGGTTGGAAGTTGAACAACTAAGCGCTTTTCGGCTGGATGGGGAGTGGCTGTTTTACCCCGGACAATGGTTGAGTGCTTCTAATATCGACGATGCATCTGGTGGACAAATGCTGCAGGTGCCAGGAAACTGGAAAGCTGCATTTGCTACTGGAGACAAAGAGGCATACGGTTACGGAACCTATTATTTGCGAATTTTGCTGGATCGGCCATTGTCGACGCCGCTTAGTTTTTGGTTTCAATCGATTTATAGCGCTTCTGAGGTAGAGGTTAACGGCACGATTCTTTCCCAATTCGGTGAGTTATCTGAGGGGAGAGAAGGGCATGTTTCTGGGAATAAATCATTCCTGATTAGTTATATAGAGATGGATCAAAACGAGCTGAAACTTTTTGTTCGAGCTTCAAACTATGAAACTCCAATGAAAGGCGGCATCATTCGATCCACACTGGCTGGCCCTCAGGATGAAGTAGATAAGATATACTGGAATTCTATCGGTTTGCAGCTTGTCGTATGTGGTTTTCTTCTGCTGCATGCATTATATTTATTTATTATTTATTTGATGAATGTAAGAAAAACAGAGTTAATTATTTTTTTCCTGCTAATGGTCGTATCAGCAGTGACGATTGCTGTTGAACATAATGGGCTTTTATTCCGGTTGATTAATGCCGATTTCATATGGACGTTGAAGCTGAAGGCCTATTCATACATATGGTTTTCCTTTTTTCTTTTGCTAATGGGTAGGGTGCTTATTGGTACTCAACGTAAAGGCGTTGCCTTTTATAGTTATTTGTGCTCGCTCATCGCTTATTCTCTATTTGTCGCCATAGGTCCAGCAAAGATGATCCTCTATTCCATTGAGAATGGTTTCTTCATGATCTTTTATTACGTTCCCTTGTTCTGGACAGCGTTTTATTTTATGAAAATGGTATTCAATAGGGTCGATGGTGCTTTTTTCCTATTATTCTCTGTGATATGTATCATTAGTAATATTTTGTGGGCGTATGTGTATTACGCTGGAACCTCGCAATTCATGTTTTATCCCATAGAGCTGATTGCTGCAATTACGAGTTTCAGTGCGCATTGGTTTAGAAGATATTATTATAATTCACATCAAAATGAGCAGCTCAACGCTCAGCTTGCTGAGGCTAACCGATTAAAGGATCGTTTCCTGGCCAATACATCGCATGAACTACGAACGCCGCTGCACGGTATTATGAACATTGCTCAAAGCGTATTAAACAAGCAAAAGCATGTTCTCGATGGGGAAAGTCAACGCGACATGGAGCTGCTTATTATGGTCAGTCGCCGGATGTCGCTTATGCTGAATGACCTGCTGGATGTCGTGAGATTACAGGATAAGCGTATTACGGTGAATATGAAGGCGGTGAAGCTGCAATCTTTGGCTATCGGTGTTTTGGATATGCTGAGATTTTTGACTGAGGGTACCAAGGTCGAGCTTCGCATGAGCATCGAGGATAATTTGCCGCAAGTCTATGCAGATGAAGAGCGCTTAGTGCAAATTTTAATTAATTTGGTACATAATGCGCTTAAGTATACAGAAGAAGGAAGCGTTGAACTGGCAGCGAAGCAAGATAAAGGACATGTATGGCTGTATGTTAAGGATACGGGAGTAGGTATGGATGATGTTTTGCAAAAGCGTGTATTTAAGCCATATGAGCAAGGGGCATTTGGCGGCGGAGGCATCGGCCTGGGACTAAGTATTTGCAAGGATCTGGTTGAATTGCATGGAGATGAGTTGAAGCTGCAATCTCAGCCAGGCGTAGGCAGCGTGTTCAGCTTCAAATTGTCTGTGTTGGAGGTTAATACGCAGTCACAGCTTTCGGTTGATCATACAGAGCAGCAGATGGACCCACTCGCGTCTGCCAGCGCACAAATGACAATAGACACGATTGCTATGGTGGCAGCTGGCTATCAAATGAAGGAAGTTCAGCATATCTCGACGATCTCAACTAGCGTCGATCGATTTCGTGTACTGGCAGTCGATGATGATCCGGTTAATTTAAAGGTATTAACTCATATTTTATCAAATGAGACTTATCATATCGAGGCAGCCTATTCCGGACGGGAAGCGTTGGAGAAACTGCAAGCTGAGCAGTGGGATCTTGTTATTTCTGATGTGATGATGCCTGGTTTATCGGGGTACGAATTAACAAGGTTAATTCGTGAACGCTTTACTCTGTATGAGCTGCCCATTATTTTACTGACAGCTCGTGGTGAACCAGAAGATATCTATGCAGGCTTTCTAGCCGGAGCGAACGATTATGTTACTAAACCTGTTGATGCATTGGAATTAAAGTATCGCGTCTGGTCGCTCTCTTCCATGAAGCAAGCGATCAATGATCGCTTGCGCATGGAGGCAGCCTATCTGCAAGCTCAGATCCATCCGCATTTTCTTTTTAATACGTTGAATTCGATTCTAGCACTCGGTGACATTGACACGGACAAGATGAGGGAGCTTGCTGGCGCATTCACTACGTATCTGCGTATCAGCTTTGACTTTTTAACTGCAGGCAAGCTGGTATCATTGTCGCGGGAGCTCCAGCTTGTGGAAAACTACTTATTTATCGAGCAGCAGCGTTTTGAAGAGAGATTGCAAATTGAATGGGAATTGGGCCCGAATATTGAAATCCAGATGCCTCCGCTTACGATTCAGCCGCTAGTAGAAAATGCGGTCCGTCACGGTATTTTAAGCAAGGCAGAGGGTGGAACGCTCCGTATTCGTATTCAGAAGCAAGCAGATGCCATCCATTTTGTTGTCGCTGATACGGGAATTGGCATGGATGAAGAGCAGATTAGCAAGCTGTTAAGTCCCGAAGATAAGAAGGACCGTGGAATTGGACTACTTAACACCCACAGTCGATTGAACCAATTGTATGGGCAAGGATTACATTTTCAAAGCAAGCCGGGGGAAGGTACAACGGTATCGTTCACGATTCCATTGTCGACAAAGAGAGTCGTTTAACTAGGCTCTCTTGTGTACCATAGGAAGACTGCGCTATTCGTATCATTTTCTTGGATTGTTTATGAGGATGACGTTGTGTTTCAAGGAACAAGCTGAAAACCCTAGTTCTTGCACTATTGCAAGAACTAGGGTTTTTCCTTATTGAGAAATCATGTAGTTAGCTGGATTAAAATATCAATAAAAACTCATAGTATCGACTGGATATTTCCCGAAATAGTAGTTAAATGTTTCTAAAATATATGTTACTATACAATTGTGCCGAAGTTTTCTCGAAAACATTACAAATTTTGTAAAAGGGAGTTGAATCAACCTGGAGCTATGATAAACCAACTACTCATCCATCTTATTATCATATTGTTTCCGATTTTTATTCAACAGTTCTTTTTTTCACGCAAAAAAAATTCGGATAGCATGCGCTATCAGATCTTATATGGATGTTTGTTTGGTACTTCAGCTGTTATTTGTATGACCGTACCTTTTCATGTGGTTGGCAGCTTTCTAAGTGATCTTGGAAGCATTCCAATTATCATCGCAATTATGTATAGCTCAGGCAAGTATTTGCCTGGAATAATATCAATGAGCATTGTAGTATTTTACACGATTTATTTAGGCGGTGATTCTGTTGTCTATTCGGTGATCGCTTTTCTGCTTGGCGTGGGCCCCTGCTTCTTTTTTGTGAAAGCCTTTCCAAGTTATATTGCAATTAAGCGAAAGGTTACCTGTTTATTATTAAGTGCTAATTCTGTTATTTTAATATACATTAGTTTGATAGTATACATAGAAGCAAATAATTATTCACTTTTGTATCATAATGAAAATATAGCTGTCCTTATTGCGCTTGCTGTTGCTTCGTTAATTGGAATGACCATTTCTACATTGCTCAAAGAGCATATTTTTGAAACAGACTATCTAATGATGGAGCTGGAGCGTAGTGAGAAATTGAAGATCGTTAGTCAAATCGCAGCATCAGTCGCACATGAAGTTCGTAATCCATTGACAGTCGTCAAGGGGTTTTTACAGCTGCTCTTAGAATCTGCAGATGATAAGAAAAAAAAGTATTTGACCATTGCTTTATCGGAATTGGAAAGAGCGGAATATATCATTACCGATTATTTGAATTTAGCAAAGCCGCAGACCGATCATCTTGAGTTGATAGAGGTTTCCGGATTTCTAGGAAGTATAATGGAAATTATGAATTCCTATAGTTTAATCCAGAACGTGGAAATTAAACTAAACTGTAATCAAAGGGACCTCTATTTGCTTGCAGATAAGCCTAAGCTTTCTCAGGTGCTGTTGAATCTCATCAAAAATGGCGTCGAAGCCATTCCGAATACTGGTGAAGTGTTGATTAACGCTTATTCTCATCATGACGTTATTACTATTGAAATTATGGATAATGGGAAAGGAATGTCGAAGGAGAATTTGGATAACCTCGGAACAGCCTTCTTTACGACTAAGGATACGGGAACAGGCCTGGGTATTTTGGTAACGATTCGTATCGTCGAAGCATTGAATGGAGAAATTAGATTTGAGAGCGAAAAGGGGAGAGGGACTAAGGTCACCCTTCGTTTTCCTGTGGCAGAGCTTGAAAAAAAAGCATCCTTAGCTGCTTTATCGAAATGATAAAGTAAGCCTTGCGGATGCTTTTTATCTTTTTATTCAGTGATGTCCGCCCAAAATTCCTCATCCGCATCTAGCGTGATATTGGAACGAAACACACGAAGATTGTATTGTTTGAAAATATACTGCTCGATAGCTTCAAGGATATTCGCCTCGATAATGAACTGACTGCGGCCTTTCACCCAAACTTCGGCTGTATACCCGTATTCTTCTTCCCATGAGAGCTGCACTTCCACGTCCGTAGGCATTACTCCGCGACGCTCGGCCATGTTAAGGCAGATTGCGTTTATTATTTCATCTGTATATATACGCACGGCTAGTAGGGTCTCCGTTGATCAGACTGGTTACGCTTGCTGCGAAGGTAAACGAACGCTACGCGGATAAGCATAATCAATGCAAATATGGCAAGTAAGTTAACCATAAAGCCCAATATATTGCCGAAAGCACCCATCCCAGCGAACATACTGCCGAACATTAAGCCTGCCAAGCCGCCAATCATCATGCCCTTCATTAGCCCGCCGCCGCTAAAAAATCCAGGCTTTGTTGTACTAGCCGTTGTGCTTGTTTTTGCAGTTGAACTGCTTTGACTTACATTATCTGTTTTTTTCGTGTTTTGCGTGACGCTTTGCTTTGGTGATTTGATGCTTCCCCGTGGTTTTGCATCGGCATATTGACCAAATCCTAATGTGAAAAATAGTGCTAATGCCAGCATGACCATGAATCCTTTTTTCATCTGTCTGTTCTCCTCCTGATATGCTTAATACAAAATAACTTACCTTTCCAAATACGTATAATCGGAAATAGAGTTTCATTTTTTCATATCGAATAGTGATTTCCTCAAAAATGAATAGGGTGATCTAAATTATCCATCCTAAATTTATAGCCGTTATTTTAATAGAATTATATTGAAAGGGGGGAAATCATATCCGTTGATTTACTTAACCATCCGGGATTTAAGGGCGTATTCTTTTTTGGGCAAAAAAAATAATTTCGAGATCGAGGAGGAGTAGCATTGAAGAAAATTAGACGGAAGGTTATTTTATCGGTAATGACATCTGTAGCACTTTTACTTGGCAGTTTTCCTATCACTACTGGAACACAGGTTTATGGAGCAGAAAAGGAAACGCCAGTGTACGGAACGTACTCATCAGGTACTAACAATCAATGGGCAGATTTGAATACTGTCGTATTAGGAGAAGATACGGGACAAACTGCAAGCGTTTCCATTACGGTAGATCCTACGATTCGTTATCAGGAATATCAGGGTCTCGGCATCTCAATTGAGGAAACCGGTATTTCAAACCTATGGAAACTTAGTGAGAGCGCGCGTGAAGATGCAATTAAAAAGATTGTTGACCCTGTAGAGGGAGCGGGTATCGAGCTATTCCGAATTACGATTGGTAGCTCTGATGCAATAGAGCATCTGCCTTTTTGGTCGCATAATGAGCTTCCGGAAGGTGTGACGGAGGATTTCGATCTCGAGTATTTCTCTATTCAAAAAGATATGGATGCCCATATTATTGAAGTCATCAAATTAATTCAAAAGTATAATCCAAAAGCACAGTTTTTTGCTTCAGCATGGAGTGCGCCAGCATGGATGACCACCTCCAATACCTTTACAGGCTATGTGCTTCCGAGTCCAGGTGGCGGGACTTATCAAGCATCAAAGCTTCGTGATGAATGCATCAATGTTTTTGCTAAATATTATGTAAAGTTTATTCAGGCCTATGCAGAGCAAGGGATTGATATATTTTCCATTACATTATTGAATGAGCCGGGTATGGATGTGGTATATCCAGCAATGGACATCAGTATTGAACAACAGCAGAAATTAGCGCTAGAAATTAAGAAGGAATTTGCATTAGCCGGACTTGACACTGAGCTGTGGGCACACGATTTTAATTTCTATGATTGGAGAGATCCAGGAAGCACACAAACCAAAAATTATTATAGAGTTTTTAAAGATTCGAATGACGGAAGTATAAAAGGGAATGATGTTTTGAATGCGATGGATGGTATTGCTTTCCATCCCTATTGGGGCAGTTCCAGTGTGATGAAGGATGCTGCGCTGGAGTTTGCAGGAAAGAGTATTCATTTGACGGAGACCAATATATTTGGCTCTAATACAATTATTGATTATTTCAAAGAGTATATGAACAGCTACACGGGGTGGGTCGCCATTACTGACCAGAACGGTGGTACGCTGCATTGGACGGAAGAGAGAAATAACAACCTCGATTGGACTAAAGTAAATCCTAGATGGCCGAATCGCTTGATTACTACAAACCATAATACTGGTGTCGTATCTTACAATAGTAATTTCTACACCTGGGGACAGTTCTCCAAATATTTGGATCAAGGTGCTGGAAAACGTGAAGGTGCTGTCCGAGTGTCTTCTTCAGGCACACAGAGCAATGTATCTAACGTAACTTTTCAGAATCCTGATGGTGAAATGGTTATGATCGTGAGAAATGGCAATACAGGCGGCAGCGGCGCTCGTACTGTGAAAGTTAGCTTTATGGGCAAAGCCTTTGTACAAACCTTACCGGCGGGCTCAACAGCTACATTGCGCTGGTATCCTGAAAGCTTTAGCAATGGATCTTCTGTGGTAAACGGACCAGATAAAATCCAGGCTGGTGAAACATTCATACTGAAATACGGCTTGGAGGGTGTCAGCCAAAATGTGCTGGCGCATGACGTGACCGTTGCATATGATGCGGATGCCGTTCAATTTATCGGTATCGTTGACCCTCCTTTAAATGCAAATTATAAAGTGCTGGAATCTGTAGATGATAACGGTGAGCTGCGTTTTATTGCGGTCAATTTGCAAGACGAGGATAAAAACGGCGAGCTCGTGGAACTCAAATTCAAGGCGAGCCCGACTCTGCACGCAAAAACGGCAAAATTTGTTGTCCAAACGACTGTTGCTACCGATACGGAAGAATATTCGCTTAGAGAGGCAAACTATTCAATTAGCATTCAAGCTGTGGATCGCGGAGCGTTGTCAGCACTGATTGGAGAGGCGCAAGCGTTCCACGATACGGCAACCGAAGGATCACGCGTTAGTCAATATCCAGTTGGCTCGAAGCTAACACTCCAAACGGCGATTAACAATGCGAAGGCTGTGCATGTAAAAACAGATGCAACAGACGCAGAATTGCTGAGCGCATTCGAACAATTAAATGGAGCGTTACAGACTTTCAAATCATTAATTAAACAGCCGGAAGCCGGCAATATGTCTGTTGGAGATTTGGCGACGGTAGCGAAAGCGTACGGTAAAAAACAAAGCGATGCGGATTGGAATCAGTATTCTCGTCTTGATTATGTAAAAGATGGCATCATTGATATTCGAGATCTAGTGTATATTGCTAAACTAATACTAAACGCTTAACCGATCTGTTTAACAGCTGGCGATAGCGCGTCAATTCTTTGAAGCACGGACTGTTTCTGCAGCATCTATCTGCTTGCAGGAGCAGTCCATTGTTTTTTTACACCTATTTATTTGATCCTAATGAATGTTAATATAAAGGAACAGGACAGACCTAGTGAGGAGTATGATATGAAAGCTTTTCCTAATGCATATTTATTATATTTGATAGAGTTCCATGCAACTAGAGATTTTTTTGAATGCCACGAGCTGCTTGAGGAGTATTGGAAGGAGTATCCCGAGGACCCGCTCACAGAAACCTGGTTAGGCTTTATTCAGCTGGCTGTTGGGCTGTATCATGAAAGGCGCGGGAACAGGCGCGGCGCTATTAAGATGCTTTCACAAGCAGAACGAAAATTAGCTGCATCGCCCCTTGAAGAGCTTGGCATCGATAAGGATCATTTATTAAAGCAATTGCTGCCTAGACTCTCTGAATTACAATCAGATAACGAAACGGTATATGTGGATATCAATTTACGCATTACAAGCACTGAGCTTCTAGCACGATGTCAGCAATTATGCGAGGAGTGCAATTTATTATGGGAAAAGCCGAGCTCTTTAGTTGATGAGAACATTATCCATCGGCATTTGCGAAGAGACCGCTCAGAGGTCATTGCTGCAAGATTGAAAGCTTTTGAAGCGAAAAAACGGGAGCGCAGCGGACTGTAATAGCCGTTGTGCTCCCTTATTTGTTTAAGCCTGTGCTGGGGCTGGATCAATGAGTTCTAATTCCCCTGTCTCTGAATCAATAATTAATCCATGAACAAGGATGTTCGCAGGGAGTAGCGGATGGTTGCGAATAATACTTACGCTGTTATGTACACTGTCATGTACGTTATCGAAGCCTGTCAACCAGCGCATTAAATTAAGTCCGGAATGCTTTAAAGTGGTAATGGTATCGGTCGTAACACCGCGCTCTTCCATATGCTGGATAATATGCTCTGGATTAATGCCGGTCATGCCGCAGTTCGTATGGCCGATGACAAAAACCTCGTCTGATTGCAGCTCATAAAGGGCAACCAGGATACTTCGCATAATATTGCCAAAAGGCTGGGTCACGATAGCGCCTGCATTTTTAATAATTTTTGCATCGCCGTTTTTAAGATTCATAGCTTTGGGAAGCATTTCTGTAAGCCGAGTATCCATGCAGGTAACGATAACCATTCGTTTGTTCGGATATTTGCTTGTGGAATACTTCTCATACTCTCTAACCTCAACAAATTGTTTATTATAGTCAAGAATGTCGTCTATTTTGCTCATTGTGCACTTCCTTTGGTTAGGAAACGAAGGTGCAACGTATAGATTTGACTATCGCTCTTCAGACTAAAGCTGGATTTTTTCGCGTCAAAATCGATTTTGAGCTGTGGCTCGTAATAAATCTCATGGCGAGGCTCATAATAGTAATCGAAGGATTCTCCATGTGCAAGCTTGTCGTCGACAGAGGGTTCATTTATGAGCTGAAGTGCTGGCACTCCACTAACGACACAACCGCAGTCCTCGGTGTCATGAAGAAGCTTTAGTTTCTTTTCCCCGTCTTCCAAATAAGGTTTTATTCGATCACTAGCTGCTTGCGAAAAAATAATTTGCATAAGACTTCCTCTCTTTCTCTCTATTGCGCAGTATGTCTAGCAGGTTTAAGATGATTATAAGGATTGAAATAATGAAGATCAAGTCATGTTGCGAATTGTGGTGAAATTCGACAAGAAATTGGAAGGCGGTAGGTGTGATGTCAACGAAATCCAACGAGGTTTTGCAGAGCTTTAGAGAGACGATACGAAAAATAAAAAGCTATGAGGAAGCACTTGCTGTGCTTTACTGGGATTTGCGCACAGGGGCGCCGCGTAAAGGAATGGATAATCGGTCTGAGGTCATTGGCTCCTTATCTGCTGATCAGTTCAAGCTCGCAACTTCGCCTGAATTAGGCGAATGGATATCACAGCTTGCGGAAGGCACAGTATATGCTGAGCTTTCTGAAATTGATCAACGTCTCGTTACGGAAACTCGCAAAGAATACGAACGAAGTGTAAAAATACCACCTCAGCTTTATCAAGAATATGTTGTCATAGCTTCGCAGTCGGAATCCAAATGGGAGGAAGCGAAGGGAAATAACGATTATGCCAGCTTTCAGCCTTATTTGGAGAAGGTAATCTCCTATACGAATCAGTTTATCGATCTATGGGGCGTGAAGGCTACTCGCTATGATACGCTGCTTGATCAATATGAGCCTGGGATGACGGTAGCCGAGCTTGATCGTGTGTTTAGCGGATTGCGTGCGAAGCTAGTTCCCCTTGCAGCAGCCATTGCTGCTTCGCCTCATCAGCCAGATCATGCATTTCTTAAGCAAAACTATGATAAATCAGCTCAAAAGGCGTTCAGCCTATACATATTAGAACAAATGGGCTACAACTTTGAAGCCGGAAGACTAGATGAAAGCGTTCATCCATTCGCTACGGGCATAAGCCCAGGCGATGTGCGGATTACGACACGTTATTTGGAAGATGATGTTACCAGTGCTTTATTCGGCACGATTCATGAGGGCGGTCACGCGCTTTATGAGCAAAATATTATGGAGGAGCTCATCGGCACGACGCTGTGCACAGGAACCTCCATGGGTATTCATGAGTCGCAGTCGCGCTTCTGGGAAAATGTGATTGGGCGCAGCAGACCGTTCTGGAATCGCTATTTCGGAGAGCTGCAGAAGCGTTTCCCTGGTCAGCTTGATGTCAGCGTCGATCAGTTTTATCGTGCGAATAACGTGGTGAATCCGTCCTTGATCCGAATAGAAGCAGACGAGCTGACCTATAATCTCCATATTATTATTCGTTATGAAATCGAGAAGCTGATCTTTAATGAGGGGGCGAGGGCTTCTGATTTACCAGCGATTTGGAATGAAAAATATAAAGAATATTTGGGAATAACACCGCCAAACGATGCAGAAGGCGTTCTACAGGATGTGCACTGGGCAGGGGGTGCCTTTGGCTATTTCCCATCCTACTCTTTAGGAAATATGTACGCAGCACAGTTTGCCGATACGCTGGAGAAGGAGCAGAAGAGCTTCTGGACCAATGTCGGCAATGGAGAGCTGCTCCCAGTCAAGGAATGGCTGTCTGAGCGGATTTACAAATACGGCAAGCTGAGAACACCGTCTGAGCTCATTCAGAACGTAACAGGCAAGCCGCTGGATCCGCAGTATTTGGTCGATTATTTGACGAAGAAATATACGGATATTTATAAGCTTTAAGGTTTGGACAATAATGTTAAGCTGAAATAGGAAGGCTGTCCGCTCGTCTATGACGATATGCGGGCAGCCTTCTTTTCGTGCGCTTATTCACCGCCTAAGTTATTTGCGCATAGGCTGGAGTACAGTAAATTCAATCGAATGCAGGAGGGACTCCAAATGAAGAGACGTATTGTTTTGTCGCTGCTGCTTTCAGTAGTGCTCGTTATGACTGCGGTATTAGCAGGCTGCGGCAAAGGTGATTCGGAGAAGGTTAAAGTTCGGATTGGCGAAGTAACGAGATCATTATTTTATGCACCGGAGTATGTGGCGGTGGCTAAGGGCTTTTTTGAGGAGGAGGGCCTAGATGTGGAATTAACGACGACACCTGGCGGCGACAAAACGATGACAGCACTTCTCTCGAACGCCATTGACGTTGCGCTTGTTGGGTCTGAAACTTCCATCTATGTGTATCAGCAAGGATCAGATGATCCGATCATCAATTTTGCACAGGTCACACAAACCGATGGTACCTTCTTAGTTGCTAAGAATGCGGTGGAAAACTTTGATTGGAGCTCGTTAAAAGGATCCGTATTTCTCGGGCAGAGAGTAGGTGGAATGCCGCAAATGGCTGGTGAATTTGTGCTGAAGAAGCACGGCATTAATCCGCAGGCCGATCTGGAGCTCATTCAAAATGTTGATTTTGCCAATATTGCAGCAGCGTTCGCTTCTGGAACTGGAGATTACGTCCAGCTGTTCGAACCAACGGCTTCTATTTTTGAGAAGGAAGGCAGAGGTCATGTTATTGCATCGTTCGGCACCGAAAGCGGTCATTTGCCTTATACCGTCTTCATGACCAAGAAAAGCTATTTGGACAAAAATAAAGAAACCGTCCAATCCTTCACAAATGCGGTCCATAAAGCACAGCTTTGGGTGGAGAGCAATGACGCTGCAACGATTGCGGAAGCTGTTCTGCCGTTTTTTGAAAATGTCGACAAGGATATCATTATCAGCTCGATTGATCGCTACAAGCAGCAAGGCTCGTTCGCTACTGATCCGATTATTGATGAAGCAGAATGGAACAATTTGCTCGATGTCATAACGACTGCAGGTGAGCTCGAAAAACGTACAGAGCATTCGGAGCTGGTTGACACAAGCTTTGCTGAAGCAGCCATTAAAGCGGTGAAATAACAGCGGGCAGGAAATGGAGGCTTAGGCATGAAACCTTTACCAGTGCTTGAGCTGCAGCAGTTATCACATGTTTATGTGAATGAAAAGGAAGCCTCTCTCGCGGTAGAGCATCTGACGTTATCTGTTGCTCGCGGGGAGTTTATTAGCCTTGTTGGACCAAGCGGCTGCGGCAAGACGACGGTGCTTAGCTTGCTCGCTGGCTTGTTTCCTCCGACAAAGGGGCAGGTGCTGCTAAATGGCGAACGAGTAGCGGGTCCCTCGCCAAAGGTAGGCTATATGCTGCAGCAAGATTATTTGTTTCCATGGCGAACGATTAGAGAAAATGCTGCAATAGGACTGGAAATTGCCGGGCGTAAAACAGCACAGACACTTCAGGTAGTCGATGAGCTGCTGGATGAGCTTGGCCTGCGCGGAGCAGGGCGCAGATATCCGCATGAGCTCTCTGGAGGTATGCGGCAAAGGGTCGCGCTTGCGCGTACACTCGCTACGGAGCCTGAAGTGCTTCTGCTTGATGAGCCTTTCTCAGCGCTTGATCTGCATATTAAGCTGCAGCTGGAGGATTTGGTTAATCAGACGCTGACGAGGCTTGGGAAGACGGCAGTTCTCGTCACACATGATTTGGCGGAAGCAGCGGCAATGAGTGATCGCGTTATTGTCCTCGGCCGCAATCCAGGTCATATCAGGAGCGAAATCATCATACCGGAAGATATTAGGAGTTTAGCTCCAATGGCTGCTCGCAAGCATCCTAGCTTCCAAGAGCTGTTTGATCGCTTGTGGGAGGAGCTGGATAAGGAGGATGGTGAAGGAGGTAAACGAAGTGGCTGATTCCAATCAACCTCATTCCACAGATGGCGATCAGCAGAATAAGGCTGGCATCTCTAACCTTCAGGACGATCGCCGTCACTGGATGAAAGAGCTCCATCTACGCTTTAAAGCTCGGAATCGGAAGATTACAACGGCTGTTTTCGCTACGCAAGCTGTACTTCTCCTATTATTTATTGGTTTATGGGAAGCAGCGGGCACGAAAAAGTGGATCGATCCGCTATTATTCAGCTATCCATCAAAAATGCTGCTGCAGCTGTGGAAGACGATGGCAGATGGTTCGATCTGGCCGCATGTTGGCATGACGGTAACAGAGACGGTCGTCGGCTTTGTGCTTGGCACTATTTTAGGGACGGCAATTGCGGCCTTGCTTTGGTGGTTTCCGTTCTTGTCACGTGTATTTGATCCGTATCTGGTCGTTCTGAACAGTATGCCGAAGGTAGCGCTTGGCCCGATTTTTATTGTAGGGCTTGGTCCAGGTTTCATGTCGATTGTTGCCATAACACTTTCAGTAACGGTTATCATTACTACCTTGAACATATACAATCAATTTCGAGAGATCGATACCGGATATATTAAAGTGGTTAGGCTGCTCGGTGCCTCGCGTTTTCAATTGTTCAAGCTCGTCATTATGCCCGGTTCGTTTCCTGTTATTATATCTACATTAAAGGTGAATGTAGGTCTGGCATGGATTGGAGTGATCGTAGGGGAATTTCTCGTTGCGAAGCTCGGCCTCGGCTATTTGATTATTTATGGCTTCCAAGTATTTAATTTTACACTGGTGCTCTCCAGCTTGATCGTAATTGCAGTTGTAGCGACGATCATGTATCAGCTGGTAGCTGCATTAGAGCGAAGACTGATGTCCGGCTGGCGAGGCAAGTAGGCTTAGGATCTTATTAATCGTCTGTTGACTATGAATTATTTACGGTCTGTACTCATATAGTTGTATGGAGGCGCAGCGAATGAATGTTAATATCCCAGCGCGATTGAACATTAACATTTATATGGGACCACTTAATCAACATTTGCCTATGTCCTGCATACACTTTAAATGAATGATTGTATGGAGGAGGTTAAATCAATGACTATTGCAGATAAGCAGCTCCAGTACAGAGAAATAATTACGAAGGCTGTCTGCGGCAAAGGTCGTAAGTTTTCCACTGTAACCCATACCGTAACACCGCCTCATAATCCGACCAGTATACTGGGAGCATGGATCATTAACCATCAATATGAAGCGGTTCGTTCGGGTGACGGTATTGAGGTAATTGGTACTTACGATATCAACATTTGGTATTCGTACAGTAAAAACTCACAAACGGACGTTGCTAAGGAATCCGTGAGTTACGTTGAGCATGTTAACCTTTCCTATGTAGATCCGAAGCATCGGCCTTCTACAGTTGAGGTATCTGCCGAGGTGATTCAAGAGCCGAACTGTATCGAAGCGAATATTTCTTCGAACGGCTCGAGCGTCGTGATTCGTGTAGAGCGTGAGTTTGCGGTGGAGCTTGTTGCCGAGACTAAAGTTTGTGTGGCTGTTCTTCCAGGCGGTTGCGGCGACCTGGACGGCAAGGATTTGGAATTCAGCCTCGGCGATAATGATTATGAGGATTTAGATCCAGATTTGCTGGACGATGAGCTGTAAGCAAGCCGGGAAGCTTTGCTGTCAAAGTATCATATGCTGCGCGAGCAGCAAATTCGAGGGCGAAAGCCCTCTTTTTTTTTGAAATATTTCAATCGCAGATATGAGCTATTATTAACACAACTAAAGGCGGGAAGCACGATGGCTTCGACGTGGATATGGAGAGGCAGCTATGACCGATTGGAGCGAGTCGCTTATTCTGGCAAAGAGCTCCATACCTCAGGCGAGCGGAATGGGCAGCCGCTTCATGCACAGTCTTGGAAGGAGGTGCAGGCAGGCGACGCTGTAATGGCATGGTCGGATGTCCGCTCGATTGATTGCAGCCGTTTTGCAGGCGCCTTCGTTCTAAATAGTCACGGGTACATAGCAAGCAGACAAACGGATGAAGAAAAGCTCCTCATCTGGCGTCGTGCAGGCTTATGCGGCGGTGCTCCGATGGATAGTGAGCGATTGTTCCGCGTCAGTGTCGTTCATTTGGAGCCAGTGGAAATGATGCGCATCGATGTCTCGGGAAAGCCTTTGCAAGGCAAGAAGCTGCTGCCGGATGGCGCTGACGCCTGGCCGGAGGACCCGGCGCTGCGGCGGGTGGTGCGCACCGCCGTCTTGGCGCTTTATACGCTCGGCCTCGATATAGGAGAGGCCGAGATTTCACTTGGCGGGGACGGGAGGACGGTCGTCCGCGCCGCTTGGCCGAAGCTGAGGGACACGAGGCTGGAGGCGGCATCGCTGCGGCGATTCGCAGCGCGGCATGCCGCGGCGAGAGCGGGGGCTGCGGATCGGCGGCTGTTGATTGGCGCCGATCCTGAGTTTGTGCTGGTGACGCCGGCCGGGAAGATTGCGTCGGCGTCGCGTTTCTTTGGCGCTGGCGTCGGCGGGGCAGCCGGTGCCGACGCGCTGCTTGTGGGGCGACGGCTGCTCTATCCCGTCGCCGAGCTGCGGCCGGAGCCGGCAGAGGACCCTGCCGCGCTCGCCGCAAATGTACGGCGGCTGATGCTGCGCGCCGCCGACCGCATCAGCGACCCCAGCCTGCGCTGGGCCGCTGGAGCCATGCCCGTGCCGGGGCTGGCGCTCGGCGGGCACATCCACCTGAGCGGAGCGCCGCTTACGAGCCGCTTGCTCCGCCTACTCGACAGCTGCGCCGCATTCCCGCTTGCGCTGGTAGAGGACCCCGCCGGGCGGGCTCGTCGTCCCCGTTACGGAACGCTCGGGGACTTCCGCCTGCAGCCGCATGGCGGGTTCGAATACCGGACGCTGCCGAGCTGGCTCGTATCGCCGGCAGCGACCAAAGCCTCCTTCGCGCTGGCGCTGCTATGCGCCCGCGAGGAGCTGAACCTGACCTACATGCCTGCTCTGGATGAGCGGTATGCAGCAGCCTACTACGCTGGCGACCGTACCGAGCTAGCCGGCTGCTTAGACGGCCTAGTCTCATCGTTTGCAGCGACGCTAAGCTATTCCAGCCTAGCGCCTTATATCGAGCCGCTGCTTAATGCAGCAAGGCTCGGCAAAACATGGGATGAGCGGGCTGACATCCGCATCAAATGGCGATTGCCTCTATAAAGGGCAGTCGCCATTTATTTTACTCCGATGCAGCATCAGTAGTAGGAGTGCTTCCATCCCGCAGTCTGGCTTCTATCCTGCACCATTGCAGGATAGAAGCCAGACTACAAGCAATTTTGCAAGCTATGTTGTACGATAGCATCTTAGAGAGCAATATTCGTCACAAGAGCGGCTGATAGGAGCTGTTTTACTGCGAGGATACAATATAGCCAGACTGATATCGCCTATATGTGAAAAGTTAATGCATACGTACAGGATAGCGCCGCGGCTTTAGGCTCGTAGAGCCTTTGCTTTCGGTTATGGCGCACATTTGTTCCGCTTGGTATAATAGATGTCTATTGTTTACTTTGTGGGCTCAATTATTTTCTAGCATATGCCTATGTAATTAACGATATTAATTAACGAAGTGTACAAGCTTTCATGATAGATACTTTATTGAGGAGGATCGGAATGGCTGGATATACTCCAATGATTTTGCAATATCTCGCAATTAAAGAAGAGGCGAAGGATGCTTTTTTATTTTTTCGATTAGGCGATTTTTATGAAATGTTTTTTGAGGATGCCATCGCAGCCTCGCGCGAGCTGGAAATTACGTTGACAGGCCGTGAAGGCGGCGGTGAACAAAAAATTCCAATGTGCGGCGTCCCTTATCATTCGGCTGAGAACTATATTAACAGACTCGTTGAAAAAGGCTACAAGGTAGCGATCTGCGAGCAGGTGGAGGATCCTGCTGTTGCGAAGGGTGTCGTACGGCGAGAAATTGTCCGCATTATTACGCCAGGTACAGTCATGGAATCGAAGGCGCTTGAAGGCAAGACGAACAACTTCATTGCCGCCATCGTCCGTGTTGGCGGGATGCTAGGTCTTTCGGCTTGTGATCTTTCAACGGGCGAGCTCTATGTAACTTCATTCCCTGAGCATATCGAAGCGCTGATTGATGAAATCAATGTTTATCAGCCTTCGGAGCTAGTTGGCGACAGTGAGCTGCTTAGCCAAGTGCAATCGACTGCGGTTTGGAACAAGCAGCTGCTGCTTACTGCACGGGAGCCCATGGCAGCGGATAAGCTGGCAGAGCAGTTCGGCAAGGATGAGCTGGTCAAAATATCAGGAGCACGGCTGCAAGCCGTAAGCGTCCTGACTGGTTATTTGGAGGAAACGCAGAAGCGCTCCCTTGGACATGTAAGAACGATATCAAGCTATGAGCCGAATCAATATATGATTTTGGACCATTATACACGAAGAAATTTGGAGCTGACCGAAACGGTCCGCGATCGGAACAAGAAGGGTTCTCTGCTGTGGCTGCTGGATCGGACGCAGACGTCAATGGGAGCGCGTTTGCTGCGCCGCTGGATAGATAAGCCGCTGCTTAGCAGCGCAGCTGTTGAAGCTCGGCTCGAAGCGGTTGAGACGCTGTATCTTAATTTAATATTAAGAGACGATTTGCGTTCGGAGCTGCAGCCAATTTATGATCTTGAGCGTCTCGTAGGCAGAGTAGCTTTTGGCAGTGCGAATGGTCGCGATCTGAATGCGCTGCGCAGCTCGCTGCGTCGTATTCCGCAGCTTACTGCGATTTGTGAGCAATCGGGATCAGAGGTGCTGAGGGCGCTAGTTGATGGCGCGGATGAGTGTTCTGATTTGGCTGACCTTATTGAGACCGTACTTGTCGAGGACCCACCGGTTACGATTAGAGAGGGTGGATTGATCCGCGCGGGCTATGACAGCTATTTGGACCAGCTCCGCGAGGCGAGCACGAATGGGAAGAAATGGCTGGCTGAGCTGGAGCGTCAGGAGCGTGAAGCGACTGGCATCAAGACGTTGAAGATCGGCTATAATCGCATTTTTGGCTATTACCTGGAAGTTTCCAAAGCCAATCTGTCGATGCTGCCAGAGGGAAGGTATGAGCGCAAGCAGACGCTGGCGAATGCCGAGCGCTTTGTAACGCCGGAGCTGAAAGAAAAGGAAAGACTTATTCTTGAAGCAGAGGACAAAATGGTCGATTTGGAGCATGCGCGGTTTATTGAGCTTCGCGACCATTTATCGGAGCATCTGCACAGACTTCAAAAGGCTGCGGCAATAATCGCCGAACTTGACGTTTATCAATCGTTATCAACGGTGAGCGCCGAGCGTCGTTTTACTCGACCAAGGGTGGTTGAAGGCTATGATTTGCATATAGAGGATGGGAAGCACCCCGTCGTTGAAGCGATGATGGACGGCACTCCTTTTATTTCCAACGGAACCGCTCTAAGCAAGGACGAGCAATGGATGCTGCTGATTACCGGGCCTAATATGGCAGGGAAAAGCACCTACATGCGCCAAGTCGCGCTCATTTGCATCATGGCTCAAATCGGCTGCTTCGTGCCCGCCAAGTCAGCGGTCATACCGCTAATTGATCGGATTTTCACTAGAATCGGCGCAGCAGATGATCTGATTGGCGGTCAAAGCACGTTCATGGTTGAAATGAAGGACATTCAGATTATGACTGAAAAAGCGACCTCGAATAGCCTTGTTATTATTGATGAGCTTGGCCGTGGAACGTCAACGGGTGAAGGTATGGCGATTGCGCAGGCGGTTATTGAATATGTGCATCATCATATCGGCTGCAAAGCGCTCGTATCGACACATTTCCATGAGCTGGCTCATTTGGAGGAATCTTTGCCTGCGCTTGCAAATGCACGTATGGCCGTCGAGGAAAGCGGCGATAATGTAACGTTTCTGCGAAAGCTAATTCCTGGCGCAGCAAGCACCAGCTATGGCATCTATTGCGCTCAGCTAGCGGGACTGCCGCAGTCTATTATTGGCAGAGCCTACGAGCTGCTTGATGAAACGCTTGAATTCGAGGTTGCCAAAATAGAGCCTCCGAAGTCTTCCATTGCGTATGCACAGCCTTCCTCAATTCCAAATGAGGCGAGCACACAGACGGAGCGGGTAATGGAGTCTCGCGGCATCGTTCAGCTGTCGATTTTTGACGAGCCGGCAGCGGCTAGTGAAGCTGAACCAGCTCGGAAGAAAGCAAGTCCAAAAGCAGAACAGCTTGCCGAGCAGCTCCGCAAGCTTGATTTATTTAACTTAACACCGATGCAGGCTATGCAATGGCTGAATGATATGAAAAGTAAGTTGAACAGCTAGCATCGCGAAAGGGGGAGAAATGACGACATGGGAAAAATTAAAGTGCTGGACGAGCAGCTTGCTAACCAAATCGCAGCGGGAGAGGTCGTTGAGCGGCCCGCTTCGGTCGTCAAGGAGCTGGTTGAGAATGCGGTTGATGCAGGCAGCACAACCGTCGATATTTCGATTGAAGAAGGCGGCTTGTCCATGATCAGAGTCATTGATAATGGCTATGGCATTGAGGCATCGGATATCGTTACAGCGTTTTATCGTCATGCAACGAGTAAAATCTCTACGAGCAGCGATCTCTTTCGTATAGCGAGCTTAGGCTTCCGAGGCGAGGCTTTGCCGAGTATTGCCGCCGTATCACGGCTGCAATGCATTTCATCTGAGACTTCAACAGGCCTTGCGCGCAAAATCGTTATTGAAGGCGGCAAGATTACAGTAGATGAACCTGCCAATGCGCCGCAAGGGACAGAAATGATTGTACAGGATTTATTTTATAACACGCCTGCGCGTCTTAAATATATGAAGGCTATTCAAACAGAGCTAGGCCATATTTCAGATTTTATTAACCGCATCGCTCTAGCGCATCCGGGAATTGCATTTACGTTTAAGCATAATGGAAATGTGCTGCTTCGTACACTAGGAACAGGCGACAGGCTTCAGGTCATAGCGGCAGTGTATGGCTCGAATACTGCGAAGGTCATGCTGCCGATTGAAGCGGAGACCTCTGATTATGAGCTGAGAGGTTATATTTCGAAGCCCGAGCTGACTAGGGCGAATCGAAATGGAATTACCGCAATCGTTAATGGACGTTTCATTCGAAGCCATACGATCAATCAGTCGCTGCTGCAAGCGTATCATACGCTGCTGCCGATCAATCGTTTTCCATTAGCGATACTAGAGCTTGGCATGCACCCGAGCTTGCTCGATGTGAATGTGCATCCATCGAAGATGGAGGTTAGATTCAGCAAGGAGCCAGAGCTTCGGGCGATGATTGAAAAGGCAGTCAAGGACGTGCTGGGCCGTCAGCGCCATATTCCAGGCCCGGAGTCCAGCACCAAAGCTGAGCGGTCTAAGCCGCTCTTTGTACAGGATGCCATCTCCTTTCACCGGCCTGAGCCGATGGAGGAGTCCTTCAAGCCGTTTCAGGCTCAGCCGCAGGCGAATAAGCCACAGGGGACGAGCTACAAGCAGCCAGCTATTGACCGGGAATATGTGCCTCGCAATGCAGCTGAGAAGCTGTATGCACCTCCTTCGCCGAGCAGCGAGAGCCAGGCTCTTCGCGAGGCTTCAGCTCCGTGGGAGCAGGCTGCATCTGCCTTAGCAGATACCGTGAACACGGTACATGACCGTATGAAGGAGCAATTGCAATCCCAGCGCGATGCCGCTCCGCAAGCGGATAAAGGAGATATTGTGAACTCTGAGCTGCCATCAGCTGATAATCAGTTAGGCGATGCTGCAATAGCAAGCTCTTCCTCTGTTGAGCCTCCGATTGCCATGCTGCCTAGCGATGGCGATGCACCGGATGACCAGCCTTCCTTTCCTGAGCTGTACTGGATCGGGCAGCATCACGGCACTTATATTGTTGCGCAATCAGAGGAGGGACTGTATTTAATTGATCAGCACGCGGCGCATGAGCGTATAAATTATGAATATTATTATCAGAAATTCGGAAATCCTCAGGCAGCTAGTCAACAGCTGCTTGTACCTTTAACGCTGGAATTTACGGCTGGAGAGGCATCACAGCTGAGGGAGCTGCTGCCGCTGTTTGCTCAGGCAGGAGTTGAGGTTGAGCCTTTTGGCGCCCAAACCTTCCTCGTTCGCGCTTACCCGGAATGGATGCCGCAAGGGGAGGAGCAAGCGCTGCTCGAGGAAATGGCTGAGCTGCTTATTACGGAACGAAAGTCGATTAATATCGGAAAGCTGCGTGAGAAAGCAGCGATCATGTGCTCCTGCAAAGCGTCCATTAAGGCGAATGACAGGATGAACCGGGAAGAGGGCGAAACGCTTCTCGCAAGGCTTGCGAATTGCAAGCAGCCCTATACATGTCCGCATGGACGACCTATTATTGTACACCTTTCAACTTATCAGCTGGAAAAAATGTTTAAGCGGGTGATGTCGTGATTGTTACCACAACGGCAAAGCCATCCTCTCGGGCAATAGATCAAGCCTCGCGCCTCTCAGCGGAGCTTTCAGCATTTCTTAAGGCAAGAGGGAATTTGACGGTAAATAAGCTTTTAACCTTGACGGACGATAAGCGCTTGATTGTGGTGACGGAAAACGAGGTTCGTTATTATGATGGACAATCGGAGATACCGCTTTATTTTCATCCGAGTATGGCATTTGTTCGAGTGAAACGTTTGCGGCGCGGAGAAACGGATCCGCTTATACAGCTATCTGGCTGTGAAGAAGGAGATCATATTATCGACTGTACCGCAGGCCTCGCGTCGGATTCACTCGTTTTCGCATATGCCGCTGGCCCTACGGGAAGTGTAACTGCGATTGAAAGCGAGCCAGTGCTTTGTGCACTTGTACGCGAGGGATTGTCAGGCTATGAAACCAATCTGCCAGATGTCAATGAAGCGATGAGACGCATCGAGATGATCAATAATAATCATTTGAATTACTTAAGCGAGCTGCCTGATAAGAGTGTTGACATCGTATATTTTGATCCGATGTTCAGGAAGCCCATCCATGAATCAAGTTCAATGGAGCCGCTTAGAGCGATTGCCAACATGGATGAACTAACTATTGCATCCATTGAGCAAGCAAAACGAGTGGCCCGCAAGAGTGTAGTTCTAAAGGAGCATCAAGCGAGTGGCGAGTTTTTAAGGCTCGGCTTTGAGCGTCGCCATGTCAATACTTCGAAAATTGCATATGGAGTGATTCAGCTTTGAATATAGAAACGAACGATATGCAGCTTAGCCAAGACGAGCAGCCGGTTCGAAAGAAGCCGCTGCTCGTCCTCATAGGCCCAACGGCTGTTGGCAAGACACGTATGAGCCTTGATATTGCTAAAGCCTGGAATGCAGAAATTATCTCGGGCGATTCCATGCAGGTGTATCGAGGGATGGACATTGGAACAGCTAAAATTGCCATGGAAGAGCGTGAAGGAATTCCGCATCATTTGATCGACATTTGCGAGCCGGATCAAGCATATTCTGCTGCTGATTTTCAAGCAGGTGCGACGGAGGCGATCAGTCAAATATCGGAGCGCGGCAAGCTGCCTTTTATCGTTGGCGGTACTGGGCTGTATGTGGAATCGGTATGTTACCAATTTCAGTTTGCGGATATTGGATCAGACGAAGCATTCCGTCAGGAGCAGGAGCGCTATGCAGCCGAGCATGGGGCAGAAGCCTTGCACGCACGCCTTGCTGCAATTGACCCTCCAGCCGGCGAGAGATTGCACCCTAATGATTTGCGCCGCGTCATACGAGCATTAGAGGTTTTTCATCTGACTGGACAGACTTTTTCTGAGCAGCAAGCGGGTCAAACGAAGGAGTCGCCCTATGAGCTTTGCGTGATCGGTTTGACTATGGACCGTTCGGAGTTGTATCGTAGAATAGAGCAGCGGGTAGATTTGATGATGGAGCAAGGCTTAGTAGAAGAGGTGAGAGCGCTACTTGATAGGGATTTGCCGCCAGCAGCGGTAGCGATGCAGGGCCTTGGCTACAAGGAAATTGCTGATTATTTGCAAGGAAACTGCACGCTCGAAGCCGCCGTGGAGCTTTTAAAACGGGATACGAGAAGGTTTGCCAAGCGTCAGCTCTCATGGTTTCGACATATGAAGGATATCCATTGGATTGACATGGAAGGAAATTTTCACAACAATTTGCAGACTGTTCATGGTATAATAGCAGGAAAGTTTCAAGTTAATCTTGAATATAATTCTAATCAATCTTTTTAAGACGGGGGTAACGTCCAATGAACAAATCGATCAATATTCAAGATACGTTTCTCAATCAGCTGCGTAAAGACAACATACCGGTTACGGTTTTTTTAATGAATGGGTTCCAAATTCGGGGCGTTATTAAAGCATTTGATAATTTCACAATTATTATTGACAGCGAAGGTCGTCAACAAATGGTTTATAAACACGCGATTTCAACGTTTACCCCGCAACGAAATGTTTCTCTAATGCAGCAGGATCATAGCGGCTCTGATACATAGGCGAGAGCGATTAGTGAAACTTTCTAATGACAAGCATCGTTTAACTAGATAGCGGCATGCAAGAGCAACCCGCTCCAAGCTGGGTTGCTCTTTCCGTTTCGTGGGAAAGATAGATTCAAAGGATTATGGAACAACAGGAGGGGATTCGGCAATGGCTGAGCGACCAAGCAGCAAGACTGCACCGAAGAAAAAGAAGAAAAAAAGAATTTCGGGGCGTAAATGGTTTTACGGTTTGTTCTTTACAGGAGTAATTGCGATCGTATGCGGTATTATCGGTTACCTGCTTATCATTTTGAATGGTGAGCGAGTGCTCACAGAAAATGCAAATAAGCTGATTCTTGGTGAAGCATCGATTATTTACGATGTGAATGAGAATGAAATTGCAAGATTGTATGATCCAGATGAAAATCGGGAAATTGCAGAATACTCGGAAATGCCCCAGCAGCTGCTGGATGCGATTGTTGCAACGGAAGACCAGCGATTCTATGAGCATTCGGGCATCGATTTCTTCGCTGTCGGACGAGCCGTGGTGAAGGATGTCATCGCTCGCAGTGCTGTAGAGGGTGCCAGCACCATTACTCAGCAGCTGGCCAAAAATGTGTTTCTAAACGCAGACAAAACGTTCTTCCGCAAAGCAACGGAAGCATCGATAGCTGTAGCGCTGGAGCATAAAATGTCTAAACCAGAAATACTAACGATGTATTTGAACCGGATTTACTTCGGTCAGCGGGTACATGGCGTCAAAGAGGCGGCAAAGTATTATTTTGACACCGACCTAGACAAGCTTGAGCTGTGGCAGGTTGCTACACTTGCAGCTATGCCTAAGGCGCCTAACCGCTATAATCCGATTAAGCATCCCGAGGACTCGAAGAATCGGAGAGCGGTCGTATTGAAGCTTATGTATGATCAGAATTACATTACAGCAGCCGAGATGGAGAAAGCGAAGGCTGTCGTATACGAAATACCAGCTAACCATGAAGAGAGAAAGAACGATAAGTATCCAGCTTTTGTTGATTATGTGATTGAGGAAGCGGTGGAGGTAACGAAGCTTTCCGAAGAAGAGCTTCGGATTGGCGGATACCGCATTTATACAACGCTTAATGAGCAGGCACAGATTGCTATGGATACGCAGTTTAATGATGATGACAACTTTGAGAAAAGCAAGGATGAATTGCAAGTGCAGGGAGCAATGATTATTATTGATCATCGCGACGGCACGATTCAAGCTTTAACTGGTGGACGCGACTATGTAAAAAAAGGACTTAACCGCGTCGAAGTTGCTCGTCAGCCGGGGTCTGCTTTTAAGCCTATCATCTCTTATGGTCCCGCACTTGAATCGGGCAAGTACTACCCGTGGACGGTTCTCGCCAACGATAAGAAATGCTACGGCAATTATTGTCCGACCGATAAGTGGGGAGCGACCGCTGTTACCATGCAGCAAGCAATGAAAGATTCTCGAAACCTTGCATCTGTTTGGATGCTGAATCAGATTGGACTTAAGAGCGGATTCGCTTTTGCAAACAAGCTGGGCTTTACTTTGGAGGACGAGGATCGCAACTTAACGGCTGCTCTCGGCGGCTTGACTAAAGGAGCTACGCCAATGCAAATGGCTACTGCCTTTAGTGTATTCGCAAATGGTGGGAAATCCGTTGATCCCCACGCAATTCTGAAGATTGATGGAAAAGATAACTACTCCTATACCTACAAGGCACCTGCAGTGAAGCAGCTAATGTCTGAGGAGACGGCTTATTATTTGACAGAAATGATGCAGTCGGTTATCGAAAAGGGCGGAACGGGCACAAAAGCGGCATTCGGTCGCCCACTTGCAGGGAAAACGGGTACGACCCAGCATGGTATTCCTAACTATAGCGGGTCCGGTATCCGGGATGCTTGGTTTGTAGGTTATACACCGGAGTGGACAGCATCCGTCTGGATGGGATACGATAAGACAGACAAGGATCACATCCTAAAGACTGGCAGTATTCAAGCTGCGGCCATGTTCTCTAAGGTCATGAAGTCTGCAATGAAAGATGTACCACAGTCTAGCTTTAATAAACCGAAAGGTATTAAAGAGGATAAGCCGCCGGCAGCAATAACGAATTTTAACGCGATATTCATACCCGAAGAAATGAGAGTCCAGTTATCATGGGACGCTTATGAGGATGGGAATGTGACCTATCAGGTCTTCCGCAAGGAAGCTTCGGAAACAGATTATATTAAATTTGTCGACTCTCTCACTACAGGTGTAGATGATATGAGTGCTTTTCCAGGGATGACCTATGAATATTATGTCGTTGCCTACGACGCTGAGAAAGACGAGCTAAGTTCACCTTCTCAGAAAATAAAGGTTGTGATTCCCGAAACAGAAATGTTCCCGGATATTCCGATGGAGCCGGAGCCACATGATCCGGAAGGCGAAGGAACTTTGCCTCCTATTGACGGTGGCAGTACCGGACCGACAGAAGAGCCAATACCGAGCATCGAGCCTGAATTTCCAGAGCCTACACCTACTCCTGGATCGGGGAATGGTACAGTTGAACCGAGCCCGGTAGTTACTCCAGTGGACGGCTCGGATAACGAGAATAATACGAATGCTTATAATAACACTGCAACCGGCGGCAATACGCAAGGAACGGGTGGTTAGTAATGGCGGATAGAAAGAAAGTGCGTTTCCTATGCTTGATCGCGATCGTTACAGCAGTTGCACTTCTGGCTGGCTGCGGCAAGAGTGATTCAAGGGCAGTATCAAGGAATAGCACAGAGACTTTAGCTAAGACGGTAAGTTGGGACAAGATGCCTGAAATGCAAATAGATCTCGACAAATCGTATGTGGCGAAGTTTCAGACAACTAAAGGCGATTTTACTGTCAAGCTTTTTGCGGATGAATCACCGGTAACGGTAAACAATTTTGTGTTTTTGGCTCGTGAAGGCTTTTACGAGGGTTTGACCTTCCACCGTATTATTGAATCCTTTATGGTCCAGACGGGGGATCCAAACGGCAATGGAACAGGCAACGCTGGCTATTTCATACCAGATGAGCTGGGTACGGATATTAAGTATGAAAAAGGCATCATCGCGATGGCAAATAACAGTAGGCCAAATTCGGGCAGCAGCCAATTTTTCATTTGTACAGGCCCCGATGCTGATAATTTGAATCGCGAGCCTAATTACTCGATTTTTGGAAAAGTGGTAAGCGGCATGAATGTCGTAGAGGAAATTTCTAAAACCCCTTTGAAAAACGATATTCCGACTGAAACGATTATTATTAATTCCATTGAGATTGTCGAGCAGTAAAGTGGAAATACCGCCCTTTTGGGGCGGTATTTTTTTGATTTCAGCTTAACAGCTTGGTTTATTTTGTCTGTTGGGTGGAGATGGACGTTAAGATATGGTAATCTTTTTTTATAGGTAAATGTAAACTGTCGGTTGAAGAGCTGTTTTCACTTGAGAAGCAAAGCCAGGAAGAGCCGTGCAGCATGTTGCTGGTTTTTCCAAAATGGACGGAAAGGTACGTTCCGTATGAAGAGAAAATTTTCAGACCGAGCTAACTGGAGACGTATCCTGCGCAGAAGCTATTCATGCTTAGCGCTTGATGGCGATGAGTTCAAAGGTCTCGTTACGTTTTATCGAATACATGAGCTCAGGGAGCCGTTATGGAAAGAATATAACGGACGAAAGCTATGTTTAGCTGATCGTGGTTACTTGTGGATGCAGCATTTTCCAAAGGGAGAGCACTTTGTCGTAACGACGATGTTCGATGATAAGGGACGTGTCGTGCAATGGTATATCGATGTGTGCAAGACGCAGGGCTTGACTGATCAACAGGTGCCTTGGTTCGATGATCTTTATTTGGACGTGGTGGTTCTGCCTAGTGGAGAGGTTTTCCTTATGGATGAGGATGAGCTTGAAGAAGCTTTAAGACAAGGAGATGTAAATGGGAAGGATGTAGCGTTAGCTCGCAAGACGGCTGGAAAGTTGCTCTCGAGCATTCGAAACGGTCGCTTCCGTTATTTCACGCTAAGTCTAAAGCATCGCAAGAGTCTGCTTGAGAGAACTGGAGAGTTAAGCGAATCATGAAAACAGTAACAGGCCGGAGGAGCAGCTCACGCAAACGAACGAAAAAAAATCGTCCGTGGCTGCTCTTGTTTCGTGTTGTTGCATGGATGATCTGTGCAGGCGTATTTTGGTGCGGTTATTTGCTGTGGCTCATTAATGGCTACCCGATCGACAAGCCATTGAATAAGGCAGATGCAGGAATTGTGCTGGGTGCTGCGTTATGGAATGATGTGCCCAGTCCTGCTCTAAAGGAACGATTGGATTTTGCTTTTCAGTTATATAAAGCGGGTACGGTGGACAAGCTTATTTTGTCCGGCGGTCTGGACGGCAACGGATCGACCTTGACCGAGGCCGAAGGCATGCGTAACTATTTGATGGCAAAAGGTATTTCAGCTGACAAGCTGTTGCTAGAAAATAAAGCGACTAGCACCTACGAGAATTTAGGCTACAGCAAAAAGATTGCCGAAGAGAATAACCTGAATACACTCATTGTCATCACGCATGATTATCATGCGGCAAGATCCAAGGAAATTGCCAAAACGCTTGATTTCAAGCAGTTTCAAGTCGCTGCTACGAAATCTAAAGTGTTAAATCCTGTGTATAATGAGTCGCGTGAAGTACTTGCTTTTACTAAATGGAAGGTTGACTGGCTGCTTCTTACTATCGGAATCCGCCCTTCTGATTCGTCGCTGTAAATCTGCTAATATGCTGCTGCAAGATAGAATAAACTTGTAGTGCGGTCAGCCGCTACAGCTTTCGATGCAAAGGACAGGTGATGCGACAAATGAGTGGGCATGTGATATCGGGACCGGGCAATGGCTCTGCTAGGCCTTCCCGCCAAATTAATGTAGTTCTTAGAAGCCAAGAAACATTCCAAACTGGTGCCTCCGCACATGTCTTAGAGGCAGAATCGCTTCCATCGGTAAAGCCGCTTCCAAGCGTAGATCATTACGCAGACATTCAGAAAGAGCTTGAGCCGATGATCGGCATGGACAATGTGAAATCACTTGTTTATGAAATATATGCTTTGCTATATATTAGTCGAATGCGTTCTGAAGCGGGCTTGTTTGGCGGCTCGCATGTTTATCACATGATTTTCAAAGGGAATCCGGGCACAGGCAAAACGACAATTGCCCGAATTGTTGCGAAGCTGTTTCAGAAGATGGGAGTCTTAACTAAAGGGCATCTCATCGAGGTAGAGCGAGCAGATCTTGTAGGCGAGTATATTGGCCATACCGCACAAAAAACGCGTGATCTGGTTCGCAAAGCGATAGGCGGGGTATTATTTATTGATGAAGCTTACAGCCTTGCCCGTGGCGGCGAGAAGGATTTTGGCAAAGAAGCGATTGATACTCTTGTTAAAGCAATGGAAGATCAGAAAAACCACTTTGTGCTCATTCTTGCTGGCTATCCAGCTGAGATTGACGATTTTTTGCTTACAAACCCCGGTTTGCCTTCACGGTTTCCGATACAGATCGAGTTTCCGGATTATTCCGTTGATCAATTAATTCAAATTAGCGAGCTTATGGCTAAGGATCGTGATTATATTTTGCAGCCTCAGACGTTGTTTAAATTACGGCAGCATTTAATGCAGGAGAAGCTAACCACGATGTTTTCGTTCAGCAATGCAAGATACGTTAGAAATGTAATTGAGAAGGCCATACGCTTTCAAGCCGTTCGACTGCTATCGCAGTATGCGAGCTCCATTCCGGCAAAGCAAGAGCTGATGTTGATTAGACCTGAGGATTTGAAATGGGAGACGAAGTCGCAATGACGGCGTATTTTAGAAGGAGTATGAGATGAGCGAGAAAACATTCGACACGAACCCCGATATGATTGAAAAAGCGATATTGATTAGCTTGGTGACCAATAATGTTAAGCGTCACGGTGGAGACCCTGAGCTTTCCCTGCAAGAGCTTGTGCAGCTTACAGAAACAGCAGGCGTTGAGGTGCTCACTACCATAACGCAAAATAAGGAAACAGCTGATTCCAAATGGTTTATTGGAAAGGGGAAGGTACAGGAGGTTAAAGCGCTGGCTGAAGAGCTTGGCGCTACAACCGCTATTTTTGATCAAGAGCTGTCTGGGGCGCAGGTGCGCAACCTCGAAGAATCGCTTGATTTAAAAATTGTAGATCGCACGCAGCTCATTTTGGATATTTTTGCAGGCCGGGCCAAAACACGCGAAGGCATTATTCAAGTGGAGCTGGCCCAGCTTAGCTACTTGCTGCCGCGACTATCGGGCCAGAGCAAAAACCTGTCGCGTCTTGGCGGCGGGATTGGTACGCGTGGACCAGGGGAGACGAAGCTTGAAACCGATCGTCGTCATATCCGTGATCGTATCTTCGATCTTAAGACCACGCTGGAGGAGATCGTACGTCATAGAAAGCTGCATCGCGAGCGCCGCAAAAAATCTGGCGTTATTCAAGTCGCTTTGGTCGGTTATACGAATGCGGGCAAGTCGACGCTTCTTAAGCAGCTCACTGATGCTGACGTCTATATTGAAAATCAATTGTTCGCTACGCTGGATCCAACCTCAAGAACATTGGAGCTGCCTAACGGCAGAGAGGTCGTCATTACGGACACGGTTGGTTTTATTCAAAACTTGCCGCATGATCTTGTAGCTGCTTTCCGCGCCACTTTAGAGGAAGTGTGCGAAGCGGATCTAGTGCTTCATGTGATTGACAGCAGCTCGCCGATGCGTGATGAGCAAATTGCCGTCGTCAACAAAATATTAGGCGATCTCGGTGCTGCAGATAAGCCATATGTAATGGTTTATAATAAAAAGGATTTGTGTATTAACAATGGCTCATTAGCTGATTTGCCAATTACAAGCGGTGATAATCTTGTTATAAGCGCATATGAGAGCGAGGATCTTGAGCTTCTTCGTCAATTGATTCAAGACAAGCTGAGCGGTGCTACCGTAACCTTTAATTTGCCAGCAGATCGCGGAGACCTGATTGCACTTGCTTATCGCAGCGGAGAGGTAGTCAATCAAGAGGTAAATGAGGAGTCGCTTCGCCTAACTGTGCATGTTAGTAAACAAGACTATGAGTTAAATGGGCATCGTCTAAAACAATTTATCGAGTAGCGAATGCTTACGAAGTAAGTTTTGCTCTGCAAAACTAAGTGTATGCTTACGAAGTGAGTTTTGCTTTGCAAAACTTTGAAAAAAGGGGATATCGGAATGGGTTTGCAGCATGAGAATCAAAAGCTGTGGGAGCATCTAGAACAGCTGGCAGAACAGACTGAGGAAGTCGCATCGGAAGCCTTTCGCAGAATTGATCGTATAGCAGAACGCAATCAGTGGAAGGTTATTGAAGCATTTCAACGTCACAAAGTAAGTGATTTTCATTTCACAGGATCGACAGGGTACGGGTACAATGATCGAGGCCGTGAAATTATTGATCTGGTTTACGCTGACGTTATGGGAGCTGAAGCAGCTCTCGTTCGTCCTCACTTCGTTTCCGGGACACATACGATTAGCTGTGCGTTATTTGGCGTCTTGCGTCCTGGCGACGAGCTGCTCTATGTAACCGGCAAGCCCTATGATACACTACATAAGGTCATTGGCAAGCCAGGTGATGGTACAGGCTCGCTGCAGGACTTTGGAATCAAGTATTCAGAGGTTCCATTGCAGGAGGATGGCGGTCTGGATTGGGAAAGTATCGAGAAATCACTGACAGAAAATACAAAAGTTATCGGTATTCAGAGATCGCGAGGCTATTCTTGGAGAGCGTCTTTCACCGTAGCGCAAATCGAAGAAATCGTGAAGCGTGTTAAGGCTTTAAAGCCGAACGTTCTTGTTTTTGTAGATAATTGCTACGGTGAATTTACGGAGCTGCTGGAGCCTACGCAGGTTGGCGTTGATTTAATGGCGGGGTCGCTGATCAAAAACCCTGGTGGAGGAATAGCCGAAACGGGAGGTTATATTGCTGGTACTGCAGCAGCTGTAGAGGCTGCTGCCTATCGCTTAACTGCACCTGGAATCGGCGGCGAGGTAGGCGCGATGCTTGGAACTCTCCGCCCGATTTTTCAAGGCTTGTTTTTGGCCCCTCATTTGGTGGGACAAGCAGTTAAAGGGAGTGTCCTTGCGGCTGCTTTGTTTGAGGAGCTGGGCTTTGAAACGAAGCCGAAGTGGCATGAGGCTCGTACAGATCTCATTCAAGCTGTACGTTTTGGACAAGCGGATCATCTTATTGCTTTTGTGCAGGGCATTCAGCAAGCAGCTGCGGTTGATTCTCATGTCGTTCCTGAGCCTTGGGATATGCCTGGATATGAAAATGCAGTCATTATGGCAGCAGGGACATTCATTCAAGGAGGAAGCTTGGAGCTATCAGCAGATGCGCCAATTCGCGAGCCTTATATTGCATATATGCAAGGCGGCCTTACTTATGCTCATGCAAAATATGGCGTTTTAACTGCGTTGTATCGCCTTGTGGACAGTGGTTTAATTGTGATTAAACCTTACATAACTTGACACATTTGCTTGCTAACGTATAGAATGTACATATAAATGAGCGAATGGAAGGTTGATGCGACATGGCTGATGAGATTCGCAGAAATATGGCCTTATTTCCTATCGGCATCGTAATGAAGCTGACGGACTTAACTGCCCGCCAAATCCGCTATTACGAGCAGCATGAGCTAATCGTGCCCGCCAGAACAGCAGGAAACCAAAGGTTATTTTCGTTTAATGACGTTGAACGACTTTTGGAAATTAAATCATTAATAGAAAAGGGCGTCAACATTGCAGGTATAAAGCAAGTAATGAATCCGGTGTCGAAAGAATCGGATGACGCGACGATCGTAAGTGAGCAATCAGAAGTGAAACGTCGTGAGCTCTCTGATCAGCAGCTGCATCGTTTGCTTAAACAGCAATTGCTAGAGAAAAGACCGGGACAAGCCTCGCTAATTCAAGGTCAATTGACTCGATTCTTAAATAAGCGCTAGATTGGCCAGTATAACAATCGGTTTGCCAACTAAGGAGATGATTCTGTGAGTTACACTAAAGATGATATTAGACGTATTACACAGGAACAAAATGTTCGGTTTATTCGTTTGCAATTTACGGATTTGCTAGGAACAATTAAAAATGTAGAGATTCCCGTTAGTCAACTAGAGAAAGCGCTCGATAATAAAATGATGTTCGACGGTTCATCTATTGAAGGTTATGTGCGTATTGAAGAATCTGATATGTATTTGTATCCTGATTTAGATACTTGGGTTGTATTTCCATGGGTAACCCAAGACCGTGTTGCTCGTTTGATCTGCGATATCTATATGCCTGATGGAACGCCATTTGCTGGAGATCCGCGCGGCATTCTGAAGCGTGCTCTTCGAGAAGCAGAAGCGCTTGGTTATACAGCAATGAATGTTGGACCTGAGCCTGAGTTTTTCTTGTTCAAAACGGATGAGCGTGGCGAGCCTACGACTGAATTGAATGACCAAGGCGGTTATTTCGATCTAGCACCTATGGATATGGGTGAGAACTGTCGTCGCGAGATCGTATTGACGCTTGAAGAGATGGGCTTTGAAATTGAAGCCTCTCACCATGAGGTAGCTCCTGGACAGCATGAAATTGATTTCAAATATGCAGATGCGATTAAGGCTGCGGATCAAATTCAAACCTTTAAGCTTGTGGTCAAAACCGTTGCTCGTGAGCATGGTCTGCATGCATCCTTTATGCCTAAGCCATTGTTCGGTGTGAATGGCTCAGGTATGCACTGTCATCAATCGTTGTTCCAAGACAGTACAAACATGTTCTATGACGAGAAGGATAAATTAGGCTTGAGTGCGGCTGCACGTCATTATATGGCTGGTATTTTGCACCATGCACGTGCAATGGCTGCAATTACGAATCCGACGATTAACTCGTATAAGCGTCTTGTGCCTGGTTATGAAGCTCCATGTTATGTTGCATGGTCTGCAAGCAACCGTTCGCCAATGATTCGTATACCAGCTTCACGTGGACTTAGTACTCGTGTTGAGGTTCGGAACCCGGATCCAGCAGCAAACCCTTATTTGGCACTAGCAGTTATGCTAAGAGCAGGTCTTGACGGCATTCAGAACAAGCTTCCATTGCCGTCCCCTACAGACCGGAACATTTATATCATGACAGAGGAAGAACGTCAGGATGCAGGTATTCCAAGCTTGCCGCTTGATTTGAAGGAAGCACTTGATGAAATGCTTAGAAGTGACATCGTTTGCGATGCACTAGGCGATCATGCGCTTGCACATTTCTACGAGCTGAAAGAAATCGAGTGGGATATGTACCGTACCCAAGTTCACCAATGGGAACGCGATCAGTATTTGACTCTTTACTAAAACCGGAATCCCTTGACGCTGCAAGCGTTGAGGGATTTTTTTGTTATTTGGGAAACTATGGATACTCCGAACCTGTCGATAACAATGCTGCTCCAGAAGCCGGAGAGGGGATAACGAAAGCTAACGGAAGCCAGCGACGCTAAAGTGTCATTTATGGTTAGCTTCACATTTTAACGGAAGTGGGAGACGCTATTACGCAGAAATGAAGCGATATCGTGTATGTAGGGTACAAATAGAGGCCTGTGCTTCCGTTAGAATCTTGAAACGACATATATTGGCGATTTAGCGTCACTGGTTTCCGTTAGAAGTGTGAGCGGACGCGACTGCGATTTCCAATCATCCGTAAGGGTGATTTGTTTGTGCAAGCATGCTTCAATAAACAGTTCTAGGGAGCTGCGCGATGTGCAACATTTACCGATCATTTGCGTTAATTATGTTGAAGAACAATCGTGTATGGAGCAGGAAGGAGGAGCTTTTTGAGAAGATATTTATTATTAATTTGTATCATGCTCGTTTGTGTGGCTTGGATTCCTCAAACTACAGAAGCAAATAACATGACTTTTCAGTCGATTAGCGTACCGAATGACAAAGTGACAAATGGGCGTGTATTGGTACCCATACGTGCCGTATCGGAATATATGAACGGAATCGTTAATTGGAATAAGACAGATAATACGATTAAGATTAGTAAGAATGAGAGGGAAGTTAAATTACAAATAAACTCGAAATCAGCTCAAATAAATGGAGAATTCTATACGCTTGATGTGCCCGCTAAGGTTGAGCGTGGAGTAACTTATGTGCCCATTCGATTCGTAGGCGAGGCTCTAGGATTATCAGTTGAATGGCTTCCGCGTGAAAGGCTAGCTATACTAGTTGACTATGAGTTGCAAAAGAGAATTGATGTTATTGTGGAACCGCCTCTCTCACTTGAGGATGCAGTGGCTATTATGAACAAGGTATCGATAGCATATGATCTGTCAGGGATCAAACAAAAGCAACAGCATTTGAGACCCTACTTCACTGAACGTATGATCCAAGAGATTTTAAGCAGCGGAGGCTTAAAACAATTTCCTGACAATCTCAAACTTCCGTTTATATCTTTTGCGAGCGATAAAAATCCATCCTATCTATATGGAAACGATCAAATGATGTTTATTTCAAGAAGTGTCATGGTTGAACAAGCAGGAGTCTACGCTTCTGAGAACGGAACTTTGGTGAAAACATCAAAGGGTTGGAGAGTTGAAGTTGTACGCTGGGAATTCGATTACCCGCACTAATTTTTCAACCTTTTTATGTCTCCATCTCGAAGTCAATGCTCGATTATTTAAGCCCTAGAGGGGGAGGCCGTACCGGCTTGCCCCTCTAGGGCTTATTTAAAATATAGGAAAGCAGATCATTACGCCATACGATCTCTATATTTCTCCGGAATGAAACGCGCCACCGCCATAAGAACGGCGACAGCCGTTTCTACTTATTATTTAGGCTTAATCCATACGATTTCTGAGATCCGAACAAAATAGATGTCATTGCAGCAGCGAAGTACTACATGGTCTGATTTACAATCGACAACGGTTCCGTCAATATGACCGTCTGTTGTTTTAATGGAAACACATTTGCCGATACAGGATTTTAACACCTCGACTACATAGGGATCTACAGGGTATACGACCAACGGTTGATTATTCATTGCATTCAGTTGCTGTGCTTTAAAGGGCATCGCGTAATTACTCAAAAGATCACTCTCCTCATGATTAAGCCACTAGGCTATTCTATGCGAATACCTACTCGGGCGTATGGGCAGTGAAAAAACGTTGATTGACGTTTAGACAAACGGCTCTGTTTCGCTTAATTAAGCTGTGAGCTGATCAGTACCATAAAGAGTTGGTACTATCCGGAATACAGCCTTATTGCTATATTCGAATAAGGAAGTTATGTCCGGAATATCGGACAAACGCAGTTAATGAGGTGGTCAGAGTGCGAGAGATTATGGCTCAGCAGAACTTAACAAATAACATATATGTTTTATTAAGCGATACCGGTACATGCTTTACACGATTGATTCAAGGCTTTACAGGCGCGCCATTTAATCACGCATCTCTAGTCCTGGATACCGATTTGCAGGAGGTATATAGCTTCGGTAGAAAACACGCGAAAAATCCTTTGTTTGCAGGTTTTGTTAAGGAGGACGTGTATGAAGGCACTTTCCGTCAGTTCCCGAATACGAGATGTGTACTGCTGCGAATTTCGGTCACTGCAAAACAGCGAGCATCAATTCTTCAGGTCATTCAAACCTTTAAAAAGAACAAGGATAGTTATCGCTACAATTTGATTGGGTTGCTGGGTGTGCTGTTCAACGTAGACTTAAAGCTCACGGATTCTTATTTTTGTTCGCAGTTTGTTGCAGAAGCACTTCGCAGCAGCGATGTTAACCTTTGGGAGCGTCCATCAGCATTAGTAACTCCTAACGATTTTCTTTTGCACGGAAAATTCGAAGTGGTGTATGAAGGATTGCTTTATGAGTATCCGAGGCTTAACCGTAAAAGATTGGCCCTTTATCAAAAGCAGACAATCTCAACCCGCTTGATTGGTAAGCGAGCCATATAGATGGAGGAAGCCGTAATACGAAGAAACGACTTCGGCGTCTATATGGCGAGATGATCTGCTTTCCTATATTTAAAATAAAGAAGAGGCTGAATCACTTATGCTTACGCATGGATTCAGCCTCTTTCTTATGTACGCTTAACAGTAGATTTAATGAATATCACGGAAAAGTCCAATGACTTTTCCCAAAATGGTTACGTTTTGGAGAATAATAGGCTGCATAGTCGAATTTTCCGGCTGCAAGCGAATGTGGTTCTTCTCCTTGTAAAATGTCTTAACCGTTGCTTCGTCATCCTCAGTCATTGCAACAACGATCTCACCATTATTTGCGGTTTGCTGTTGACGAACAATGACATAATCACCGTCGTGAATACCAGCTTCAATCATACTCTCGCCCATGACACTTAAAATAAAAACACTGTTGTCACCCACAAAATGGGAGGGGAGCGGGAAGTACTCTTCGATATTCTCAGTGGCCATAATGGGAACGCCAGCAGTAACTTTACCGATGATCGGTACGTTTGCTACAGATAATGGGATAATGCCGTCCGCGCCTTCTTGATCTAAAATTTCAATTGCACGAGGTTTAGTCGGGTCCCGGCGAATTAGGCCTTTCTTCTCCAAGCGGTCTAAATGACCATGAACAGTTGAACTGGATAACAATCCAACAGCTTCGCCGATTTCTCGAACAGAGGGTGGATAGCCTTTCTCCCGGACTTCATTCTTAATAAATTCAAGAATCGAATGTTGTCGGTTAGAAATCTTCGACACTGCGATCACTCCATTAGTAGGTTTGTAGCAAATTATAACATAGAACCGGAGTTCGTACAAACATAAGTTCTTAAGTACAGAAGTTCGTATTTTCTTTGTTGACACCAAACGTTTGTTCGTGTAATCTAAAAACAGAACAAACGTTTGGGGTGCTGATAAATGATAACTAGTCCAAGTTTTTATAGAACCATTCATAAGCAAGAAGAAGCTCAAGGAATGAAATTTCGATTGATGGCTTCGCGATTAGTAAAGAGACATGTGCTTAAAATTATCGTGTGCGCAGTAGTATTTGTTCTTTTGTTTACCAGCTTTTTACTTATGGGAACCTACGCTTCGAGCAATAACCCAGTAGAAGCAGCAAAAGGCGAACAGTCCATTATCGTACATACTGGTGATACACTTTGGGATATAGCTAAGCGGTACTCCGACGGCAGTCAGGATGTTAGATATATCATTTTTATGATTAAAGATCGAAATCAATTGCAAACCTCACAAATAATTCCAGGTCAGAAGCTGATCATACCTAGCATATAATCGTAAATTCAGATAAACTATGAATAGAGTCCAAATAATATAACTTTCTCATTTAAGTAGAATGAAGCACTCTACTTGGTTGAGAAAGTTTTTTTTGTGGAGTGCAGTGGTTTTTAACCTAACACTCGTCTATTAATGGGGACTGAAGGGAGTGACTGAATTGTTACGTGTTGAAGAATTATCTCATTCCTTTTTGAATGGAAATGAGACGACAGCAGTATTGCAACAAATTAGCTTTAATGTACATAAGGGTGAAATGATTGCTTTATTAGGCAGCTCTGGCTCGGGAAAGTCGACGCTGTTGAACTTAATGGCTGGCTTAATGAAGCCTACGGAAGGACAAATCTATATTTCTGATCACAATATTGTGGAGATGAGCGAAAATCGGCTGGCAGAGTTTAGAAGAAAGCATATTGGTTTTATTTTCCAAGCATATGAGCTGATTTCTCATCTAACGGTGCGGGAAAATGTGGAGCTGCCGCTCGTCTTTCAATCTATTCATCCGTCAATTAGGAAGAAGAAATCTCTAGCTTTGCTTGAGCAAGTAGGCATTCCAGATAAGGCAGAGCTATTTCCCTCTCAATTATCAGGTGGTCAGCAGCAGCGCGTTAGTATAGCTAGATCATTAATCACGGAGCCATCCGTTATATTCGCTGATGAGCCGACCGGTAATTTGGACACAAAGACAGAGGACGAAATTATTTCGATTTTGAAGCATCTGAATCAAACAATGAAAACGACTTTTATTATCGTCACACATGAGCGTGAGGTAGCTGCACAAACCGAGAAAATCATAACCTTACGTGATGGATTTCTAGTGACAGAGCAGGAAGCGGCGCAGGATCAATTGCAGGCGGGAGGTATACTCATTGAGAATTAGTGATATATCAAAACTTTCCTGGGACCAGGTCAAGCGCAGGAAGGTTGTAACGGCTTTGTGCGCAGCAGGCATCTCTATCGGATGTGCTGCTATTATTGTAGCTATGAGCATTGGAGAGTCAGCACAGCTATACATAGAACAGCAAATGAACAGCTATCTAAAGATGGATGAAATAACCGTAACCGCAAATTCGGGTGTCCAACCAGGTCAATCTGATCCATCCATAGACGGAAACATCCAGCAGCTAGGAAATTTGACTAATCAGAAGCTTGCCATTATGAGACAAATTCCACATGTTCATGCAGCTGCCCCTTTTCAACAGCTGGATTATATGGAGATGTTGACGCTTGATGGACTTGTCTCCCAAAATCAAACTGAAATTATTGGAACTGATTTGGAGACGCTCTCCGCATTCGGCAACGAATACTTGCAGGGTGGACCTTCCGATGTGGAAGGAACGATTGTACTGAGCTATGGTGCAACGCTAGGTCTGGTTGACGAGGTGACCAGACAAAATCTACTAGACCAGATGAATCTAAATCCATATGATGACAGCTTGTATCAACAATATCGAAATTTGAACCTTGTGCCGTCTGTTCTTTATCAGAAGCAGATTCAGTTTCGTTATTACTCCCAAGATGGACAGGTTGTCAGCAGACCACTTCGCGTTGTCGGCATTTTGAAGAAACCATCTGGAGTTAGTGACGATCAAGTAATGTATAACAAGAAGGGCTATATATCGCTGAGTACTGCACAGCTTCTGAATTCCGAGCTTAAGAGGAACAACGGTAATGAAAATCATCCTCAGAGCTTCAATTCGATCATTGTTAAAGTAGATAATCAAGCTAATATTGAGCTGGTGGAGAAGCAGCTTCAGAAGCTTACGGTCAACACTCAAACTAATTTATATCAGAAGGAACAGCTTGCCAATGAGTTTAAAATTATTAAAGGAGCAGCATTAGGAATTGGTGTTTTTATACTTATCATTGCTTCGATCTCGATTGTTGTAGCGATGACGATGAGTACATATCAGCGGAGAAGACAGATTGGCATTATGAAGGTGCTTGGCGCAAATTTGGGACAAATTCGAAATATGTTCATTGTTGAGGCTGCATTGCTTGGCCTTTTAGGAGGCTTGCTCGGCGTTCTTTTTTCATACTGGATCGTATGGGGAATGAGTGGCGTTATTAATCAGTTTTCAGGCGAAGAGGATGCGGTTATTATTTTTATTCCAATTATGACCATTCCGATTGGTATGGCATTCGCCCTTGCAACAGGCATATTGTCAGGTATCTATCCAGCAATTAGTGCTTCACGTACAGATGCTTTAACAGCTATTAGGCGCGATTAATTTATAAATGTAGAAGGAGCATAATGATGAAGAAAAAAATAAAGTGGGGAATTATAGGCCTTATTATAATAGGAATTAGTTTTGTATTATTCAAAATCGGAAATCCATCACGTCCTGTGGATATGACTGCAGATAATCAGCCTATTACGTTTCAGGTAACAAAGGAAACGATCTCTAATTCTATTGAAGTAAAAGGAAAGTCACTATATGAGCAGGAAACCTTCATCTACTCGCCTTACGGCTCAGAGGTTACCCAGTGGTCTATAGCTGATGGTCAGCAGGTAACGAAAGGCGATATTTTGTTTAAGCTGGATCAAACTGCTGTTCAAAATGAGATTTTGCAAATGGAGGCTGTTCAGCGTAAAGCAAAGCTGGAGTCGGAATTAAATGAATATTTGAATCAACAAAACGAAGATTCAGAAACGCTGGAAGCGACTGAGGCTGCCCGCAAAAAAATTCTCGTTGATCGAGAGATTGCCCGTTTGACGAAGGAATTAAATGCTGTAACAGAAAACTTGCAAGCGAAAGAGCTTCTTGAGAAAAAGAAAAAGCTGAATGAATCTACCTATCGAGCGCCAGCGTCGGGTATCTTTTTATTTGATAATCCCAACAAGCGTCCACAGGCATTAGCTGATAATGAATATGTAGGTAAGGTCGTAGACCTGAATAAATTACAGTTTATTGCTTTAGTAGGCGAGCAGGACATTTTTCAGATCAAGCCAGACATGCCGGTTCAAGTTAAGATGAGCGCGATGAAAGAGATCAGCCTTACTGGCAAAGTTCAAAAGGTTTCTAAATTTGCAAAATCAGGCACGGATCAGAACAACCTGAATCAAGCTGCTCAATTTGAAGTCGTTATCGCATTAGAGCCGAACGAACATTTGATCGCGGGCCTAAGCCTTAATGGAGCAATAGAAACGAAACGAAAAGAGAATACGACAGCAGTTCCTTCCATTGCTATTATTCGTGAAAAGGAAAAAAACTACGTTATGTTTGATGCAGGAAACGGCGAGTATGAACGCAGAGAAATTAAAATTGGACTAGAAACTCCTGAGCTGACTGAGGTGCTCGAGGGTTTGAAGCCTGGAGATCAGGTTGTATTGCAATAAAAAAAGCAGCTGCTGCACTAATTCATATGGAGGTTGACCCTACGCTGTCTTGACAACTGATCGGTTGAAATGTCAAAGTATAGAGTAGTGTTTTTTCATCATGAGAGGAGTAGAGTAATAAATGGAATTCGAAAAAGTCGTTGATCGTATTAACGAGCTCGCTCGTAAACATAAATCGGTAGGTCTTACCGATGAAGAGACTGCAGAACGAGCGGAACTTCGTAAGCGGTATTTGGAAAATTTCAGAAATAATTTCCGGCAGCAACTCGACAATATTGAAATTGTAGATGACGAGGATAGTGTTAAGCACTAAAGATGTAATGTAAGATCATTTAATATCCATGGGAGGGTGTTAAGATGAAATACAAATTACTCGGTAGAAGTGGACTTGCAGTTTCGGAGCTATGTTTAGGAACGATGACATTTGGCAATACGACAAGTGTTGAGGATTCCATTGCTATGATTGATCGCTTTGTTGATCATGGGGGCAATTTTCTTGATACGGCAGATGTTTATGTCAGCGGCCGTTCTGAGGAAATCGTTGGGATGGCAATTAAGAATAAGCGATCTGATATTGTGCTGGCAACGAAGGTACGTATGACCACATCAAGCAATATTAACGGCGTTGGATTGTCTCGCAAGCATATTCTGGATGGGGTGGATGCAAGTCTTAAGCGTCTCCAAACGGATTATATTGACTTGTATCAGGTGCATGTATGGGACGAGGCTACACCCATTGAAGAAACGCTTCGTACATTAGATGACCTTGTAACCTCTGGTAAGGTGCGTTACATCGGCTGCTCAAACTTTTTTGCCTGGCAGCTGATGAAAGCACTAGGCATCAGCGATGTGAGTCGATATGTGCGATTTGTGTCGATTCAGCCGCAATACAGCCTAGTAAGCAGACAAATGGATCGGGAAATGCTGTCGCTTTGCTTGTCTGAAAATGTCGGCATTATTCCTTGGGCGCCAATTGGCGGCGGATTTCTTACGGGAAGATATAGTAGAAATATACCGACCGAGGGCCGCTTGACCTCGAAGGTGGGAGAAAGTGCTTGGGATAAACGCGCTACCGATAAAAATTTCATCATTCTGGATACCCTTCTTGAAGCAGCCAATGAGCTTGGCAAAACACCTGCACAGGTTGCACTGCGCTGGCTCATACAGCGTGAAGGCATTACATCGCCTATATTTGGTGCAAGCAAACTGGAGCAATTTGACGATAACATCGGTGCTATAGGCTGGGAAATGCCAAGCGAGGTTTGGAATCGATTGGAGCAAGTGAGTGCACTTCAGGATGATTATCCGAATCGTTTCATCGAAAAGTTTCGCAGACCGTTTGAATAGGAGTTTCAATTAGGAGGAGAATCAGCTTGTCACGATCCTGGGAGCGCAAGGTGCGCAAAAACATGAATGTTGTAAATAAAAACCGCAAGAAGCAAGGATCCGGCCAAATTGTATTAAATGCTGAGAAATCAGATAAAATTACCGGGCGCAATTTCATAGCTCCGATTATGTTAATTATTTTTATCGGCATGTACGTTTTTCTGATGTCAGGCTCCTCTGAGTTCAAGATGGATACGATGTTTTGGGTTACTGTCGGCTGCTATATTTTGCTTGCAGCGCTTTTCTTTTTCCGCAAGCCTTACATAACAATTGGCAAAGACTTTGTTCAGTCTCGTCGTCTAACGGGCGATAAACGTATTCAGGCTTCAGGAATCAAAGGGATTATCGTACAAAAAGGGTATGTGATCATACAGCAGCACAAAGGTGGAAACTGGATGTTTTCTAAAATGACAAACCGTTTTCCAACTGAAGAAATTGGCGAGAAGCTAAAGGCATTTGCACAAGCAAACGGAATTCCATTTGAGGAAAAATAAATTGGCAGGAGAGTTCGAACAACGATGACTAAACAAGCAGTTTTATTTGATCTGGATGATACATTGCTATGGGATGATCGCAGTGTGAAAGAAGCATTTGAAGCGACATGCCAGGCTGCTGCAGCTGTAACAGGTGTTAATCCTGAAGAACTAGAGGAGTCTGTACGTCGTGAAGCGAGAGCGCTATATGAGTCCTATGAAACATTTTCATTTACAAAGCTGATCGGAATTAATCCTTTTGAGGGACTATGGGCACCTTTCCGCGAAGGCGAGCAAGAAGAGTTTCGCAAGCTTGAAAGCCTTGCACCTAGTTACCGCAAAGCAGCGTGGACACAGGGGCTAAAAGCGTTAGGTATTGACAATGAGGAGCTAGGGGCTCAGCTTGCTGAGCAATTTCCAGCAGAACGCCGCTCTCGTCCAATTGTCTACGATGAAACTTTCCGTGTGCTTGACGCACTTAAGGGGAAATATAAGCTGCTGTTGCTGACGAATGGCTCGCCAGATTTGCAGCGTGAGAAGCTAGCAGGTGTGCCGGCACTCATTCCTTATTTTGATCATATTATAATTTCAGGAGAGTTTGGACAAGGGAAGCCGGCAGCGTCCATTTTCAAGCATGCTCTTGAACGTCTTGATATTGAAACGGAACATGGGATTATGGTTGGTGATAAGCTGACGACTGATATTCTTGGTGCAAATACGATCGGTATGACATCCGTTTGGATTAATCGCCATGGTGTCATTCGCAATGATGAAATCGTACCTACTTATGAAATCAAGCACTTGGAAGAGCTTCTGCAGCTGTTGGATGCTTAAATAATAGGTATCAAAAAGCCCCTCGCAGACAGCATAAGCTGTAAACGAGGGGCTTGCATTATTTTTAAGTAGCTTATGCTTGCTTTGAAGCGAACTTCTCATCTGCAAATGGATGAGCGATCCAGCCTTCTGTTTCGATGAACAAGCGAACAGCTACGATTTGACGGTTGTCCATCAACGTGAAGAAATGAGGCTTGTATTCTGGAACGGAAATAACGTCTCCAGCTTCCAGCTCAACGTCGAAATATCCAACATCGTCTGTCCCTTTAATAACGAAAATACCGCGTCCTGCAGTAATAGCGCGAACTTCATCCTCTGTGTGCGTATGCACATTTTCGAATTTCTTAAGAAGCTCGTCAAGATTAGGTGTAGCATCGGAAAGCGCAATAATATCCCAGGTTTGATAGCCGCGGCGCTGGGCCAAGTCTTTAATTTCTTCGTCATATGTTGCTAGAATTTGTTGTTTTTCTTCATCAGAAAGGACAAATTTCTGTTGTAATTTTTCTGATAGCTTGGTTGGATTCCAATGCTCATAAAGCACATCTTGATTTTCAAGAAACGCACGAACAGCCTCTTCACCTTGAATCCGTTCCTCTGTATTGCGAATTCTTATTTCAGCCATGAACATTCCCTCTTTTCCTATGGAAATAAAATGATATAATTATTATAAATCAAATTAAATCGATTGTCGATGGATTTACCTTTTCACAATAAGGGTATTCTGATAAACTATGGGTTAATGATTTTGGGAAGGGTGTAGGAAATTGTCTAAACCGACATTACAGCAAATGCTTCAAGAGCGCATACTCATCTTGGACGGCGCTATGGGTACGATGATTCAACAAGCGGATTTGAAAGAAGAAGATTTTGGCGGAGCAGAGCTGGACGGATGCAATGAAATGCTCGTTCTTACTCGGCCTGATGTTATACAATCCATTCATGAGCAATATTTGGAAGCCGGCGCGGATATATTGGAAACGAATACTTTCGGAGCCACAAGCGTCGTATTAGCGGACTATGATATACCTGAGAAAGCAAGAGAGATTAATCTGGCGGCTGCTAAGCTGGCACGGGATGCTTGTGATAAATATAGTACACCGGACAAACCTCGTTATGTTGCTGGTGCACTTGGACCTACGACAAAAACCTTATCGGTAACCGGCGGCGTGACGTTTGATGAGCTGGTAGAGAGCTATTATGAGCAGGCGCTTGCTTTGATCGAAGCGGATGTTGATGCATTATTGCTTGAGACCTCACAGGATACGCTGAATGTTAAAGCAGGAAGCATTGGTATTCGTAATGCGTTTGATAAGCTGGGCAAAGAGCTGCCTATTATGATTTCCGGTACGATTGAGCCGATGGGCACAACACTTGCTGGACAAACAATCGAGTCGTTTTATATTTCTTTGGAGCATCTGAAGCCGATTTCGATCGGTTTAAACTGCGCAACAGGCCCAGAGTTTATGCGTGATCATTTGCGTACCTTAAGTGAAATCGCTAATGCAGCAGTAAGCTGCTATCCGAATGCAGGCTTGCCGGATGAGAATGGTCATTATCACGAGTCGCCAGTGTCGCTTGCAAAGAAAATGTCAGCCTTTGCTGAGCAAGGCTGGTTAAACATAGCTGGCGGCTGCTGCGGTACTACCCCTGAGCATATTCGAGTGATGGCTGAAACCATGGCAAACTATGCTCCGCGTACGAAGATGGGTCAGCATCCAAATGCGGTATCCGGTATAGAAACCGTATATATTGAACCGGAAAATCGTCCAATTATGATTGGCGAGCGGACTAATATTTCCGGATCACGTAAATTTAAACGATTGCTTAAAGAAGAGAAGTTTGACGAAGCATCTGAAATAGCAAGAGCGCAGGTTAAGGGCGGCGCACATGTTATCGACATAAACCTTCAAGATACCGATATTGATGAAGCCTACGCGGTACACCAATTTTTGCCGCAGGTTGTGAAGAAGATTAAAGCGCCTTTAATGCTTGATTCAACCTATGATCATATTATTGAGCTGGGCTTAAAATATTCACAAGGCAAGGCGATCATCAACTCGATTAACTTGGAGGATGGCGAATCCAAGTTTGAAAGTATTTTGCCTTTGATTCATCGTTATGGCGCAGCGGTTGTCATGATTCTTATTGATGAGCGCGGTCAAGCAGTCACTCGCGAGGCGAAGATGGAAGTTGCAGAGCGCTCCTATAATTTGCTGACGCAGAAATATAAGATGAACCCTGAGGATATTATTTTTGATCCAAACATGTTCCCGGTAGGCTCTGGCGACCCGCAATATATCGGTTCAGCTGTTGAGACACTTGAAGGGATTCGGATGATCAAGGAGAAATTCCCGCTTGCCAAAACAATTCTTGGACTCAGCAACATCTCCTTTGGTTTGCCGGATGCGGGACGCGAGGTACTCAACTCCGTGTACCTTTATCATGCGACAAAAGCAGGTCTTGATTATGCCATTGTAAACACAGAAAAGCTGGAGCGTTACGCTTCTATTCCTGATGCTGAGCGTAAACTAGCTGAGGAGCTAATCTATAATACGACTGACGAGTCTTTAGCTGCATTCGTTGCGGCATTCCGTGACAAGAAGGTAGAGAAGAAAGAAAAAATTTCAAATCTATCGCTTGAAGAGCGTTTAGGCTCATACGTTGTCGAAGGTACTAAGGAAGGACTCATACCGGATCTGGATGAGGCTCTTAAGAAATATTCGGCGATGGAGGTCATCAACGGGCCGCTTATGCGGGGGATGGAGGAGGTTGGCCGTTTATTTAACGGCAACGAGCTCATTGTAGCGGAGGTGCTGCAAAGCGCCGAGGTTATGAAAGCCTCTGTCACTTATTTGGAGAGCTTTATGGAGAAAAATGAATCATCCGTTAAAGGTAAAATTATTTTGGCAACGGTTAAGGGCGATGTGCATGATATCGGTAAAAACCTTGTAGAAATCATTTTGTCTAATAACGGATATAAAATTATAAATCTAGGCATAAAGGTACCGCCAGAGCAATTAATTGAAGCTTATCGCAGGGAGAAGGCAGATGCGATCGGCTTGTCCGGATTGCTTGTTAAATCTGCACAGCAAATGGTCATTACGGCGCAGGATTTGCGTACAGCAGGTATCGATGCACCTATACTTGTTGGCGGTGCAGCCCTTACGAGAAAGTTCACCAAAACGAGAATTGGCCCAGAATATGATGGTTTGGTGCTATATGCGAAGGATGCTATGGATGGTCTGGACATTGCGAATAAGCTGATGGACCCTCAGCATCGCACGAATCTTGAAGAAGAAATGGCAGCTTACAAAGCCTCTGGCGGCTTGGAAGAGGAAGTGAAGAAGCCTCTGCCGCAATTGACACGGGCGGTCCGCTCTAAAATTTCACCAGATGCGCCTGTGTTTACACCGCCGGATTTGGATCGTCATGTGCTTCGTGATGTGCCGCTTCCACATGTTATTCCCTATGTGAATATGCAGATGCTGCTTGGTCATCATCTAGGTCTGAAGGGGAATGTCGACAATTTGCTGAAGGAAGGCAATGAAAAGGCAGTTCATCTTAAGGCAACCGTCGATGAGCTGCTGAAGCAAGGAACATCTGAAGGAATTATTAAGACCCATGGCATGTATCGGTTCTTCCCAGCTCAATCTTCGGGTAATGATGTCATCATTTATAATCCTGTTGATTCGAAGCAGGAAATTAAGCGGTTTACATTCCCGCGTCAGAACGTGGAGCCGTACCTCTGCTTGGCTGATTTCTTGAAATCAGTCGAGAGCGGCGTTATGGACTATGTAGGCTTCCTAGTTGTTACCGCTGGTCATGGTATTCGCGAGATTGCCAACGAGTGGAAGGATAATGGCGATTATTTACGATCTCATGCCCTTCAGTCTGTAGCGCTCGAAGTTGCTGAAGGCATGGCTGAACGCGTCCATCATATTATGCGGGATATTAGCGGCTATCCAGACCCTGCAGAAATGACGATGAAACAGCGTCATGGTGCCCGTTATCAAGGTATTCGCGTATCCTTCGGTTATCCGGCGTGTCCGAACCTTGAGGATCAAGGGCCGTTGTTTGATCTAATGAGACCGCAGGATATTGGCGTAGAGCTGACTGAGGGCTTTATGATGGAGCCGGAAGCATCTGTATCAGCAATGGTATTCGCCCATCCAGAAGCACAATATTTTAATGTTGAGAAGCTGTAGATTATAATAAGAAAGAGCCCTTAAAGCCTTCGGATCATCGAGCTTACGAGGGCTCTTGTTTTCAATTTTAGGAAGAGGATGTATCTGCTGCTAAGGTGAGGTGAACGAGAATATGAACATGTGGTTTTTGGGAACGGGTGCTGGGAGACCATCCAAGTATCGCAATGTAACGGCTGCGGCACTTAGACTGCCTGAACCAGATTGCAGCTGGTGGCTCTTTGATTCCGGTGAAGCAACGCAGCATCAGCTTATGCAAACACCGCTGAAGCTTAATAAGCTTGAGGTTGTATTTATAACTCATTTGCATGGTGATCATTTATACGGCTTGCCTGGATTATTAAGCAGCCGCTCATTCGACGGAGGAATTACTCCTGTTCAGCTGTATGGCCCGATTGGTTTGAAACGCTATATTGAAACTATATTTGATGTGAGCGCTACACATTTGGATTATGAGCTTGTCATCCATGAATTAACAGGTGATGAAGGGATCATTTTTGAAGATGAACGCTTTAAAGTGGAGGTTGGCCTTTTAGATCATCGTGTAATTAGCTTCGGCTATCGAATAACGGAGCATGATCAGCCTGGCAAGCTGCTCGTTCATAAGCTGAAGGCACTTGGAATTGAATCGGGTCCACTTTACGGTAAGGTGAAGCAAGGGCAGTCAATAACCTCGCCAGCCGGTGTAATCGTCACGCCTGAGGAGGTTACAGGTCCCGTTCATGTGGGGAGAGTTATAACCGTGCTTGGGGATACAAGACCATGCGAGAGCTCACTACGACTAGCTATGGGGGCTGACCTGCTGGTTCATGAAGCTACCTTTGCCGCGGGGCTTGAGGAAAAAGCACATGAATTCGGGCACAGTACGACGACAGAAGCCGCAGTAACAGCTGTAAGAGCTAAGGCTAGGCAATTGGTCATGACGCATTTTAGCGGACGCTACAGTAATGAGGATTTAACTCAATTAGAGGCTGAGGCAGCTGAGCATTTCGCAGCATCGAGAGCAGCAACGGATCATATGCACATTGAAATTAAACGCCGTTAAGGAGTAGAAAGCGAAGAAGGCGAGGGGAGACTCCCTCGCCTTCTTCGCTTATTTATGGTCTTTGCTGAAATAGAAGGATAGAAAAACAGAAGCAAGCACGATAATGACAATAATGGCGAAAAAACTAATGATTTGATAAGGAGCAGGAAGGAACGCTGCTGGAATCAATAACAAACCGCCTAATACATAAAACTTAGCTGCGGACCGATGTGTCTTTCTCCAAATGATTTCATTGGTGAGTGTCGGATTCGTTTTGATGCCGATAAAGCTGTTTGGCTCAAAACGCGGCATATATAATCCGGTTACTGCAAGAATGATGCCGACCATAGGAAGGACAATTTTTACAATATTAATTTCTACTCCATAGCCAAAAGCGATCGTGACGCCATGCAATACAAGAAAACTTAGTATAATGACGTTTTGCATCGTTTGTATGCTGGATTTGTATCGCTGATAGTTTTGTTTTTTTGGGAGCACGATGATTAAAATGATCATTAAAGCTGGCAGCAATAAGAGTGCAAAGGCTTTATGAGCTAGTCCGTCAATTTCAGTGCTAATATTCCAGTGAATGGCCATCTGCTCGGGCAGATCGGGATAACAGATAATGCTGGCCGCGATAGAAATTGCTACGACGAACCAAGATAGCAGGCTAGATTTCATTCCTTCCAATCCTTCCGGTTCTAGAGTGCTGGAAGGGGACGAACCATTCCATTAATTCTTGGAAAATGGTGTGATTTAGCGAATAGTAGATGTGCTGCCCTTGCCGTTCATCAGAAACAAGCTCTGCTTGCTTCAATATATTGAGATGATGGGAGATGCTGGGCTTGGTCATTTGGAAGTGGTCGGCGATTTCACCAGCAGTTCGAACACGCTCTAGCAATAATTCTAATATGAAGCGCCTAGTCGGATCGGACAACGCTTTGAATGCGAGGCTAATTGACATTTAAGCCATCCTTTTCAAGTAAATTGATAAAAGGGTTAGATAGTTAGACAACCATCTAAATAAGGAGGATGAAATTACTATAACGCTTCCCAAAACGACTGTCAATTGTTGATGAACCGCGTTTTCTTTAAATTAAAATTGCAGCACGAACATGTATTCTGTAAAATGATAATAAACAAACATACGTTTGATGGGAGTGAGACGGTCATGAACCGGTTTACGGGCAAAACCTCCGGATTGGAGGAGTGGTTAGAGCAAGTGCGGCAAAATAATGACATTATGGACAATGTGACGCACTGGCGAACCCTTGCTCCGCGAGAGGCGCGTACCGCACCGTTGCCTGACGGACTGCATCATGCATGGAAAGAAACGCTGAATTCACGTGGAATCAGCGAATTATATACACACCAAGCCGAGGCTTACCGCGCTGCGCGTGCAGGTCATCATGTGGTAGCGGTCACGCCAACGGCTTCGGGTAAGACGCTTTGTTACAATTTGCCGGTTATGCAATCTTTGCTTGAGAATGAAGAAGGCAGAGCGCTCTATTTGTTCCCAACGAAGGCACTGGCTCAGGATCAAGTAGCCGAGCTGCAGGCACTTGCTGATTTAATGGACGTTGGCATTAAGACGCATACCTATGATGGCGACACACCGCCAACTGTGCGAACTGCTATTAGAAATGCCGGACACATAGTCGTCACAAATCCAGATATGCTTCATTCAGCGATACTGCCGCATCATACAAAGTGGGTTAAGCTGTTCGAAAATATTAAATTTATCGTGATAGACGAGGTTCATGCCTATCGCGGTGTGTTCGGAAGTCATGTTGCCAATGTTATTCGGCGATTGAAACGAATTTGCAAGTTTTATGGCTCTACGCCGCAATTCATTTGCGCTTCTGCAACGATTGATAATCCTCAGGAGCATGCGGAGCGCCTTATTGGTGAAAAAGTAAGACTTGTTGACAATAACGGTGCGCCGATGGGCGAGAAGCATTTTGTATTTTATAATCCGCCTGTTGTGAATAAACAGCTTGGCATACGCCGGAGCAGTGTGCTGGAGACACGCAAGCTGGCAGGCTTGCTGCTTAAACAGGGCGTGCAGACGATTGTATTCGCCCGCAGCCGGGTTCGTGTTGAGCTGCTGCTCACTTATTTGCAGGAATTAATACGCGACAAAATTAATGATAAATCGATAAGAGGCTATCGAGGCGGCTATTTGCCGAAGCTTCGCCGAGAAATTGAACGCGGCTTGCGCTCAGGTGAAATTCGAGGTGTTGTCAGTACGAACGCACTTGAGCTTGGCATTGATATTGGTCAGCTTCAAGCCTGCGTTCTAAATGGTTATCCAGGAACGATTGCCAGTACGTGGCAGCAGTCGGGACGCGCAGGCCGAAGACAGGAAAGCTCGATTACGTTTATGGTGGCGAGCAGCAATCCACTTGACCAGTATATGATTCAAAATCCGGATTTTTTCTTTAATCGTCCACCGGAGCGAGCGCTAATTCATCCAGATAATTTGCTTGTGCTTATGGATCATGTCAAATGTGCCGCGTACGAGCTGCCCTTTGAGACTGGAGATACATTTGGATCGGAGTCGCTAGTGGATATGATGGAGTTTTTGGTGGAGGAGAAGGTGCTTCATAAGGCGGGAAACCGTTGGTTTTGGATGGAGCAGTCCTTTCCCGCACATAACATTTCATTGCGCTCGGCTGCACAGGAAAATTTTGTGATCATAGATACTACGAATGGCAGCAGAGTTCTTGGCGAGGTTGATAGGTTCAGCGCTCCTACGCTCATTCACGAGGAAGCTATCTATATTCATGAAGGTGTGCAATATCAGGTAGAGAAGCTTGATTATCCAGAGAAAAAAGCTTACGTTCGCGAGGTTAATGTTGATTACTACACGGACGCGAATTTAGCGGTAGAGCTCAAGGTGCTGTATGTGGATAAGGAACGTGAATCAGGAGATCTTGTTAGGCAATACGGAGAGCTAACGGTAAATGCAAAGCCTACGATTTTCAAAAAAATAAAGCTGCGGACGCATGAAAATATCGGATCGGGTCCTATACACTTGCCGGAGGAAGAGCTTCATACAAGCGGCTACTGGTTCTCGTTTAGTGAAGAGGCTGCTGCTCGTAAAAGCAAAAATGAAATGCAATTTGCACTGCTGGGCATCGCAAACGTACTCGTTCATATTGCTCCCCTCTACTTGATGTGTGATCCATTTGACATTAGAGTAATACCGCAAGTGAAGGCCGTGCATACCCAAAAGCCAACGATTTATTTCTATGACCGTTATCCTGGCGGGATTGGACTTAGTGAACGATTGTTCGAGGTGCATGATGATCTTATTCGGCAAGCTAAGTCTTTAATACGTTCCTGTACATGCCTCAGTGGCTGTCCAGCCTGCGTAGGGCCGATTGAAGAGGTCGGGCTTCTCGGAAAACAGCAGGCGCTGGAGCTTCTAAATGAAGCGGAGGGAATACGATGAGCGGAATGCGCGATCGAATGAATCGTTTGCGAGGAGAGAGCTCGGAGAAAGACAAGAATGTTGAAGCGGTGATGTCTGAGGTTGAGGAAACGAAGCTCCTTGATAATGAGGAAGCCGAAGAGTGGTTATCGCCGGTCTGGGGCACTTTTGGTGTTAAGCTCCATCGGAATGATGAAGGAAGCTTTCTCATGCGAAAAATCGTAAATCCGATCGATTTCCGCCATGGTCTTCATGCTCTTGAGGAGCTGAACGTGGCAGCGCCTGGCTTGACCGCTTTACATCCTTCGAGTGAGGCTTCGGCAGAGCAAATATTATTTCTTGATTTAGAAACGACTGGCTTAGGTGTAGGAGCGGGTAACGTTCCCTTCATGATTGGCATAGCCTATATGTCGAAGGAGCATTTTGTTATTGAACAGACCTTGATCAGGCATCCAGCTGAGGAACGTGCCATGCTCGTTTATTTGGCAGAGAAGCTTCAGCGGTTTACTTACTTGGCCACTTACAATGGCAAAACCTTCGATTGGCCTTTAGTACAAAACCGTTTTATTATGAATGGTCTTAATCGTAAAATATGGGAGCCGCTGCAGCTCGACTTTTTGCATCCTGCGAGATCTATTTGGAGAAACACACTCGTATCCTGCAGATTGAGTCATGTAGAAGAGGAGAGACTTGGTATTCATCGCGAGGATGATGTGCCAGGCTCACTAGCACCCCAGCTTTATTTTCAGTATTTGGCTACTGGTGATCCAGCACCGCTTGAAGGTGTTTTCCTTCATAATGAAACGGATATGCTTTCGCTTGCTTGTTTGGCGATACGCTTTGGCCATTTGCTGAATGGCAATATAGAAAATTTCATACCACTCCCCACTGAGCCGGAGGAAATGGTTCGTACAGGTCTATGGCTGGAGCGGATGGGCAAAAAAGAGCTTTCCAGCAAGCTGTTCAATTTGGCGATGAGTGCTGATCAAGCGCAGCCATCAACATTGATCATGCTTGCAGCACGCGACAAGAAGGCTGGAAATTGGGATCGTGCTGTGTTATTGTGGCAGAAGGCTATTATTCTTTCAGCATCTCATTATACTCAAGCAACTAATGAAGCGAGCATCGAGCTTGCCATGTATTACGAGCACAAGCTTAAAGATTATGAATCAGCAATAGGACACGCGAGTCGTGCTTTCGAGCAAGCTATGAATCATTCTATGCTGGCTCGTCGTGATAGTAAGAAGCGTGCAGAGCTGGAAGCACTTCGAAATAGAATCCAGCGATTGCGACGCAAGCAAGAAAAGCAAATTCAATAAACGAGCAGCCAAGCCGCAAGACCGTGGCATCTGGTTTTTTGCACTCGAGAGGACAGCAGCTATGACAGAAAAACAACAACCCATGCACGGTTTGCTAATTGATCTCGACGGAACGTTATATCATGGCACTCATCGTATCGATGGTGCAGATACATTGATCTCGTATCTGCGAGAAATTAAACTCCCGTTTCGATTTGTAACGAACAATTCATCAGCAACGCCTGAAGAGGTAGCTGGGCGACTGATGAAGATGGGCATCCAAGCGGCGGCAGAAGAGGTATGCACCTCCGCTCAAGCAGCTGCAGAGCATATCGCACGGTTAAAACCGGGAGCGGCTGTTTTTGTAGTTGGGGAAGAAGGATTAAGGAAAGCTGTTCAAGAGGCTGGTTTAGTGCTTACGGAAGAACAGCCGGATTTTGTTTTGCAAGGAATAGATCGTTCGTTTACTTATGAACGCCTAACTAAGGCGGTTCGATATATTCATGCCGGAGCGACGTTCGTTCTGACGAATCCTGATTTGCTGCTTCCTTCTACGGATGGCCTTATACCAGGAGCTGGATCAATTGGAGCAATGCTTCAAGCGGCTGGAGGGAAGAAGCCGATATTAATTGGCAAGCCATCCACTATTTTGATGGACTATTCATTGCGCGAAATTGGTTTAAAAGCTGATGAAACATGGGTAGTAGGCGACAATATGGCTACAGATATTGCTTTCGGCGCAGCAGCAGGCTGTAGTACGATTCTTGTTTTAACCGGACTTACGAATGCTCAAAATATGGACTATTATATGGAACAGGCTGGATGTAAGCCAACAACTGTATGTCATCACTTAGAAGAGCTTCGTTCGTATATATCTGATCACAGAGAGATATAAGCAAATAACGAAGAATATAGGAAGGAAGCGAGCTTTCATGCATGAACTGCCGGAACTGGACAATTATCGGGCTTTATTAGCGGAGCAATTCGCAGGAGCTCTTATCACCGGTGTTGAGATAACAAATGTAAAAGCGTTTCAAGCAAGTGAAGAAGAGATACAACGAGACGTTGTAGGGAAAGTATTATGGTTTGTGGAACGCAGAGGCTTGCATCTGTTGCTTCATTTGGATAATGGAAAACGTCTATTGCTCCGTTTGGGGCAAGGGGCTTATTTGTATAAGGGCAGCGAAGAGGACAGACCTGATCGTGCTGCTCAAGTAAAGCTTCATTTTGGAGAAATCGTATTGTACTGTGTAGGCCTGAAATCAGATGATTTGCAGCTGTTAAAGGTATTGGAAGTTGAAGAAAAGCTAGGTCGTTTTGGATACGATGCTCTTGACAAACGCCTGACGATAGATCGTTTCATAGCAGCCTTCGCCAAAAAACGGAGCTCTATTAAAACTGCATTAATGGATCAAAATGTGATATCGGGTATCGGTACCGTTTATTCCGATGAAATTTGTTATGCTGCCGGATTGCGTCCTGATGCAAAAATTCCCGTTTTTGAACGTGCAACTTGGGAACGCCTATACGAAGCGATGCATAAAATACTGAAGGAAGCGATTTCACACGGTGGAGCTGGCGAGCAGCCATTTGCCGCAGGCGATGCCTTGACAGGCGGACAACGAAATCTTTTTCAAGTCTATGATCGGGAAGGCCAGGCTTGTCCACAATGCGGCGGCTTGATTGAGAAAATAGAAGTATCTGGACGCAAAGCGTTTGTTTGTTCAGATTGCCAAAAGGATCAGTGAATAAGCTAGCTTTGAATCTAATGACTGAACGGAGGCTTCAATCATGATTCATGTTTATTTAGATGATTATCGTACATGTCCCAAAGGTTTTGTTCTGGCAAGCAATGCAGAGGAATGCAAGCTGCTCTTGGATCATGAAAAGATCGGAATATTATCCTTGGATTTCGACTTAGGCTGGGCGCAGCCAACAGGCTACGAGGTCGTCCGGCATATCGTAGAATCGGGACGTTACCCTGAGCAAATTTACTTACACACCTCAAGTGCGGCTGGCCGTATGCAAATGTATCATATGCTCTCGTCAACCGCTCCAGCTGAAACTAAGCTTTTTAATGGTCCAATGCCGGATGCGCTGCTGGACCAAATCGCGGGGAGTTTACCCAAACCCTCAATTTCTTAGAGGGATTTCTACCCAAACCCTTAAGGGCTTTCTACCAACCTTCAAAGGCTTTTCGAACCCTCCCAAACCCTCCCTTCCAAGGGAGGGCCCCAAGGGTTGCACCCTCTGGACTCCTGCAACTGGACTAACGTTGGAATTAAACAGGTGCTCGCGAGTTACGGTTGCTAAGGAACGCTTTCGTCCCGTTGGGACACGTTTGCACTGGAGGCGCCCTCGGGTAACCTGTCTTTGATAACGTTAGAGATCTCGAGGAGTGGACAAGCTGTAATGGCAGGTGGAGCGCTTTCGTCCTTGCAGGACACGCTTTAATGCGTGCAAATCTTGGATATAGAAGTTGAACTTGAAAAATGCAGATGTAGCGAAGCGAGAAGTTCATTGATCTTAAAGAATGATCTACTGGCGCAGCTTCTGAAACGTAAATCTCTAGTATAACTTATCAATTTGCGCTACTTTAGATTTCTTTCTCCGGTTCTTAGATTGGTCGTGCTAGCCCGATGGGTTCAGCGCTATAGAAAGAGGCTACGCTGCACTTTGTACAACGTAATTGACGTTACTTGCCTGACTAGGGCTCGTACAATGTAGTTTGTGCAATAGAATGCCTATTCTCGGGCGATATTCGTTGCTTTGGAGCTCATTCTACTGCAATAGTACAATGTAGCCGTCTGAACAGCTCTCATGTGAGGTTTTCATTGTAGAAAGTGCAGTGTAGGTGCTTCTCCTTTATCTAGCGGAGACTTGTACTGGAGAAACGAACTGTATACCTTTAGAGCCCTTATTCTCACCTGAAAATCTTTAGGGAAATTCAAATAGTCGGGATGCAACCGTGATCATAAAGAATGATCTACTGGCGCAGCTACCGAAACGTAAATTTCTAGTACAACTTATATAGATAAAGATTAAGCGAGTAAAGGAAATATAGTATTTAAATTAGCTACATTTCGTGAGTCTAATTATGGGTATGTTTTTATTTGATGTAGATTAGTTTTATTCTTAAAATATAGGAAAGTATACGTTTCACATGTATGCTCCGCCTATATTTTTGCGAGAAACTACTTATCCTTAGACAAGGACGCCGTAGTGGTTTCTTCTTAATTCATCAGAAATTATCTTTAGTTTCACGAAATGTGACTAATTCGGTTATAATGCAGACAATGGTTCTTAGTCGTGCTAATGACTTAGTTTTATGTAATAGCTGAACAGAGAATCGATATTTGTAGGAAACCAAGCAGTATTGACACTAATGAGGACTGGAAATCCCTTATTTCTCTTAAATCAGCAGAAATGAAGTCCAATGAAAGTGATTACAGCAATACAGCCTAACTGCTTAAAAACCTGCTAGCCTGTCAGCTTGTTTTAAATTAAAGCGTGTCCCGCAGGGACGAAAGCGATCTATGCGCAAACAAACTGTTATACGTCTCTGTGGCATAGTCGTTATTCGGAAATCAGTTTAGGTAACTAGAGAGCATCAAAATTAAGCGTGTCCTGAAGGGACGAAAGCGATCCTGCTCAACATAATCTCGCGAGCACTTGTCTAACATCCACGTTAGTTCAGTTGCAGGTGTCCAGAGGGTGCAACCCTTTGGGGCCCTCCCTTGGAAGGGAGGGTTTGGGAGGGTTCGAAACGCCTTTGAAGGTTGGTAGAGTAATTCACATATGAAAGAGGTTTATACTAGTGAGTCAATGGATCGGAACAGCAAATAAAACGTATTCCCCTTATGCAATGGAAGAGCTTCGCAGATTGATTGAGGGTGTTGCATTTAATCAGTTGGCTGCGGGAGAAGTTTTCCTTATGTCAAGTCCGCTTGAACGGGAAGAGACGCTTCAGGCTATTTTGCAGCAAGAGCCGATTTTTTTGCGGCATGTGCAGCCGGTAGATCGTACATTCGAAATTACTGGAAATGCGAATGATTTGGAACAGCTATCGGATATGGTGCGAAACGCCGTCCTAATGTTTAAAAACAAGCGTGTGGCGGTGCATATAAGAAGAACCTCAAAGTCTGAGTTTGTATATTCGGCTTCGGATACGAAGGCGGTACTTGACGCGGTGCTGGAAGAGATCGACGCTGAGCCGGTAGTTCAGCAGCCAGATGTCATTATAGCTATTTATGCAGCAGTAAATCAGCTTTATGTTGGCTTTGGCAATCCTTCGGACATGCTCTCGGATTGGCCAGGCGGTGCCGTTCGTTTTCAGCGCGAGGAGGGTCAGGTGTCCCGTGCGAAATTTAAGCTGCTGGAAGCAGAACGGGAGTTTGGTCTGAACTATGCTCAATACCAAAATGCGCTTGATGTGGGTGCAGCGCCCGGCGGCTGGACTTCACTTTTGCTGGAGCGTGGACTGCGTGTTACCGCAATTGATCCAGCAGAGCTTCACCCCTCGCTTATGGCATATCCAACACTGACTTATTTAAAGCGCAATGCTTCAGATGTGAAATTGATTGCGGATTCATTCGATATCATTGTGTGCGATATGAGCTGGAGTCCGATGATGATGTGCAAGCTGGTGCTTGATTTGGAGCCAGCACTTAAGCAAGGGGCTACTGCTATAATCACAGTTAAATTAATGCATCGAAAGCCGCTTCAAACGATTAAAGATGTGATTTCAAGACTTTCTACCGAGTTCAGACTTCAAAAAGCGAAGCAATTGTTTCATAATCGGGAAGAGATCACACTCTATTTGATCAAAAAATAATGCGAGTCACCCTCGCTGCTCGGCAGGGTGCTCTTTTTTTTAACTATATAAATTGAACTAAAGTTTTAGAAACTTATGGTAAGGAAATAACGATCTGCATGTCGAATAAGAAAGTGAATAACTCGAACAAGCAGAGATGAACGTTATCAAGTGTTATATTTATATCTTAAGGGAAAATCAGTCAAGGACATCACCGCTTTCTTTGGTTCAACTTATATAGTTGGGTTAGTTCGTTTAGGTAATAGCGCGATAGGACGAGTCTACGCTGCAGTTTGTACAACGTAATCGACGTTATTTGCCTGACTTGATACGTACACTGTACTTTGTGCAGTAGATTGCCTAGTATAGGACGATATTCGTTGGTTTGGAGCTCATTCTCCTGCATAATTACAATGTAGCCATCATAAACAGCTCTCATGTGAGGTTTCTGTTGTACTAAGTGCAGTCTAGGTTGCTTCTACTTAAACGATATAACTTGAACCAAGGTGAAACGGCTGTCGCCGTCCTTTGGCGGCGCTGCGCGTTTCATTCCGGAGAAATATAGAGAAAGTATAGCGAAATGATATACGTTCCTATATTTCAAGGTGAAACGGCTGTCGCCGTCCTTTGGCGGTGCTGCGCGTTTCATTCCGGAGAAATATAGAGAAAGTACAGTGCGATATACTTTCCTATATTTCAAGGTGAAACGGCTGTCGCCGTCCTTTGGCGGTGTCAGCGCGTTTCATTCCGAGAACTATAGAGAAAGTATGGCGAAATAATATATTTTTCTATATTTTTAAAAAAATGAAGATTTAGCGAAGCGAGAAGATCGTTCTGGAGAAACGAAGTGTTCGCCTTTGCAGCCTTATTCTTACCATTAAATGTCTTATGATATCAAAGAATCTGGCTGCAACAGCGATCGTAAGAACGATCTTCTCGTGCAGCGCCCTTATCTATCACTGCGAAACGAGCTTTGCCTTTAAAGGACGGCGAGAGCCGTTTACGCTTGTTACTTAATGGAATTTGCTATTCTATTATCGATTGCGAGCAACAGCCGATAGTTCCTTAGGAGGAATTGTTTTATGAAAAGATTGAAAGCGCTTTATACTAATTTGAGAATTAAGCATAAAATGTTTGTTCTGATTTCAGTCATCATGCTGGTTGTTGCTATTCTAGCCATCATCATTCAGCAATATGCTTTTGACTTTTATGATGAGGAAATTTACAAGCAATCTTCTAAGGCACTAAGCTTATCATCGATTAGTATTGAAAATGAGCTGAAAAAGATGGAGAAGCTGACCTTTATGCTGGCGACAGACTCTACGATTCAGCATTATTTGCGGTCGATTAAGAGCGGGCTGTCTGAGTACGACAACTATGTCGTTCAGCTAACGGTTAAGGAGAGAATGGTCAACATTGGGGCGCTGGATAAATATGTATTGTCTGCTCAGCTGTACGATGTCGACGATAATGAGTACGCCGTTGGCTCCAATTCCATTACGGTTTACAATGATCGAATAAGTATGTATAAAGAATTAACAAGAGTTAATAAGGGTGGAAACACCTGGATTGCTCCCTACGGAAATGATAACTCATTAATTGCTGCTCGCGAGGTGCGTTCGTTCCAGCAGTTGGATTTGGATTACATTGGTACATTAGCGCTTCGTATCGATATGAACAAGCTTTTTCGAGAAATGGCAAGCGGGATGAACAGCAATGATGCTCAGCTCATTATTATGAAGGATGATGAAGCTATTTATCCTGAAGCCTCATCCTTTCCTATTGATACCTTATCGAAGCTCTCTGGCGGTGATGGCTATAAAGTGATTCGGTATGAAGGCAAACAGTATTTTGTCACTTATATTGCTTCTACTTATACAGACTGGACCTATTATACTTTAATTCCGTTTGATGATATTTTTGATCGAATAGCTAAGGTCAAGCAAACGATTATTATTATATTTGCTACATTATTTGTATTAATTTTATTGATTGCCGTTGGCTTCGCCAAAGGAATTACCGAGCCGATTGAAAGGCTTAATACAAAAATGAAAAGAGTTCAACTCGGCAATTTTGAATATATAGAAGAACCGAATGAACGGGCGCTCGCTATGGATGAAGCAGGACAGATGCATCGGAATTTTCGAATCATGGTTGAGCGCATCAATGAGCTTATCCATGAAAATTATGTGAAGCAGCTGACCATTCGTGATACAGAATTTAAAGCACTGCAGGCGCAAATCAATCCGCATTTTCTGTATAATACGCTGGAATCTATCAACTGGTCTGCGAAGCTCAGCAATCAAACACATATTTCACAAATGGTCGAAGCGTTAGGCTCTTTGCTCAGAACCTCACTTAATCTTAAGGAGCCGCTTATCCCTCTAACCAAGGAGCTCGATATTATTAACCATTATGTGACCATTCAAAAATATCGCTTTGAGGAACGATTAGACTTTCAAATCGAAGTCCCGGAGAAGCTTCACTATTGCAGCATCCCTAAGCTATCGCTTCAGCCGCTTGTAGAAAATGCGATAAATTACGGACTTGAACAAATGATTGACACCTGCAAAATAAAAATTCATGCTTATGTTGAAGAAGAGCTGCTGTTAGTTTCCGTTTCCGATAATGGACCGGGAATGGAAGAGCAATTTGTAGCACAGCTGCTTGGAGGGCAAGTCGTGACCAAGGGCTCCGGATTAGGCTTGAAAAATATCGAGGATCGAATCAAGCTGTTGTATGGTGAAGCCTATGGATTGCAAATTGAAAGCGAGCCGAATAGAGGCACTAAGGTTACATTGGTGCTTCCTTACGAAATGAGGGATTCTCATGTATAAAGTGTTGCTTGTGGATGATGAGCGAATAATTGTTGAAGGCATATCGCTTACTGTGGATTGGAATGCATTTAATACAGAGCTTGCAGGTACCGCGCGTAATGGACTCGAGGCGATGGCTTTTATTGAAAGCCATATGCCGGATATTGTGATTTCAGATATCAAAATGCCGGGTATGAACGGGCTGCAGCTCGTTGAAAAGGTATATGAAAAATTCCCGCACATCGCTTTTATTTTGTTATCTGGCTTTAGCGAATTTGATTATGCTCGAACCGCAATGCAATTTGGCGTGAAACATTATTTGCTGAAGCCTTGTAACGAAAATACGATTACCGAGGCTTTGACTGAGGTCATTGCGGAGCTCGAAAAACAGCAATCACAAGAGAGCTTTATGCTTAATATTCAGAAGGAATTGTCGAAGGTGCTTCCTCATGCAAAGGAGCAGTTTTTGAAGGAGCTTGTTACGAACAAAACGTACGGTCAACGTGATTGGGATGATTATGGTGATTTATTCCATATAACAGTCGAAAATGATCAAGTACAGCTGCTATTGCTGCAAATCGAAGGAAAATTTGAATTCGAGCATATGTTTGCCATTAAGAATATAGCACAGGATGTTCTTGGAAAGTCAATCGTGCTTCTCAGCACGACCATTGGGAAGCATGTATTGCTGTTAATTAAAGAAATAACTGAGGCAGATCTGTTGTTTGAGAAGCTTAATGAGATTAAAATTACCTTTTCTACCTACTATAAGCTGGACGCTACAGTGGCGGTCAGTGATGCAGGGCAGATCGTTCATGCTCGTAAGATGTATCGTGAAACGCTGGAATGCTTGAACTATCAGTTCTATTTGGGTGAAGGCAGTATAATTACTCAAAAGGATGTTGAAAGAGAAGAGGATGACAATATTAAAACGTTCTTCTATGATGAAGAGCCGCTCTGCATGCACGTCAAGTCGGGGGATTGGACCTGTGTGGAGGCCGAACTAAAAAACTATTTTAGCCTGCTTGCAGAAAGTCGCATGGATACGTACTTATCCAAATCCTATGTTATTCCTCTTTATATTTCGATTGTAAGGCAAGGAAAGCCTGAGGAAATTAATACGTATTTAAAAAAAATCGCTAGCTTTGACCAATTTTCCACCTTGCGCACAATCGAACACTTCGTTACGGAAAATGCAGAACAAATATGCTTGAACAACTATCATTCGTATACGAAAAAGCATTCAGCCATTATTCATAAAATGATTCAAGTCATCGAGGAACAATTATCGAATCCTGCACTTTCATTAAACTGGGTATCTAGTGAGATCCTGTACATGAACGCAGATTATTTAGGCAAGCTCTTTAAAAAAGAGACAGGTGAAAAGTTTTCCAACTACGTCGTTCGTTTAAGAATGGATAAGGCGATGGAGGAAATCGAGAAAACAGGCGATGTGAAAGTATTTGAGCTTGCAGAACGATTTGGCTTTGGGGATAATCCTCAATATTTTAGTCAAGTGTTCAAAAAACATACAGGATTTACCCCATCGGAATTCAAAAGGTCGCCATAATGGCGACCTCTGTTTTTTTAACAAAGAAAGCGGTTTTTTTTATTCCGACATTTCGACATTCAACCTATAATAAAAATTGTAAACAACATTAAAGAGTTTGGAAGGGGCGTAACACAATGAAAGCACCGAAAAAAATGCTTTTAATGCTAACAGCTGTTGCACTAGTTCTTGTAAGCGCATGCGGCGGTAATTCAAACAATGGAAAAGCAGCAAACGCAACGAATGCACCGAAAACGAACACAGAAGTGAAAACGGAGCCAGCTGAAGCGAAGCCAGTCACGTTACGTATCGCTTGGTGGGGCGGACAGCCTCGTCACGATTACACGATGAAAGTAATCGATATGTACGAAGAGAAAAACCCACATGTAACGATTGAAATGGAATATGCAAACTACGATGATTACTGGAAGAAGCTAGCTCCTCAAGCGGCTGCCAACGAGCTTCCAGATATTATTCAAATCGATACACAAAACTACTCTCAATATGCAGGTAGAAATCAATTGGCTGATTTGACTCCTTTCCTTGGCAATCAAATCGATGTAAGTGACATCAGTCAAAACGCGATTGACGGCGGCAAGCTAGGAGATGGCCTTTATGGTATGAACCTTGGTGTTAACGCTCTTGGTTTCAACTATGATCCGGCTCTTCTGAAAAAAGCGGGTATCGAATCCCTTCCTGAAAACTTCACTTGGGATGATTATGTAGCAATGGCTGAGAAAGCAAAAGCAGCAGGTATTTATTTCGATAGCGGCATGCGTGCAGAAGTATTCTTCGGTTACTACCTTCGTACTTTTGGTGAAACATTGTTTAACGCAGAAGGTAATGGCCTTGGATATGAAGATGATCAAAAGTTTGTTGATTTCTTCGGAATGCTTGCAAAGCTTGTTATTGATGGCGCAGTACCTTCACCAGACGTTCTTGCTCAAATCAAAGGTGCGGAAGACAGCCACCTTGTACTCAATCAAGGTATTGGTGTATGGCAGTGGTCAAACCAATTCGTAGGCTTGCAGCAAGTTGCTAATCGTCCACTAGCGATTGGTCCAATGGCTGGTCCTAACATGGAAAAAGGTTTGTTCTTGAAACCAAGTATGTTCTTCTCCGTTTCTGAAAGCTCAAAAGTAAAAGAAGAGGCAGCTAAGTTTATCAGCTTCTTCGTCAACGATATCGAAGCTAACAAATTGATCCTTGGCGATCGTGGTGTTCCTGTTTCTGCAAAAGTAAAAGAAGCGCTTAAAGAGGTTTCAACTGAAGCTCAAATTCAAGTTTATGACTACGTAGCTTGGGCAGAAACAAACAGCTCTACTATGGATCCTGCTGATCCAATCGGCTCTGCTGAAGTATTCAAATCCTTGACGAGCCTTTCCGAGCAAATGAACTACAACAAAATCAAACCAGAAGATGCAGCTAAGAAATTTAGAGATGAAGCAACCTCCATTCTTAAGAAAAACAAGTAATTTGTTTGAGTAGATGCGGTGGTTGGTCGATAGATCGGCCACCGCTTTTTTATTAAAAAAAGAGAAGATGTCGCAAGTTAGACTTCGTATAGGAGTTGGATAAGATGAAATCGTTATCATTTAAAAATAACTTGATTGGTTACACGTTTATTGGACCATTTGTCATTGGATTTCTATTATTCACATTGATTCCAGCCATAGCGTCGTTATATTTTTCGGTTACGGATTATGATCTTTTATCGACACCATCCTTTATCGGATTCGAGAATTACTCAACGATGTTTCTGGATGACTCAAAATTTTGGGCATCAATGAAAGTAACCTTTTTATACGTATTTATCGGTGTTCCACTTAGACTAGCTTTTGCATTATTTATCGCAATGATCTTAAATACAGCTTCGAAAGCAATCGGGTTATATCGGACGGTTTATTATCTTCCTTCCATAATTGGCGGAAGCGTTGCAGTATCGATCATGTGGCGCAATCTGTACGGTGACCAAGGAGTAATAAACATTTTTCTGAATGCACTCGGTTTAGATAGCGTGAGATGGTTTGCTGAACCTGCAGCTGCGCTCTGGATGCTAATTACGTTGTCCGTTTGGCAGTTTGGTTCTTCAATGCTGATATTTCTGGCCGGTCTCAAAAATATCCCGCCAGAATTGTATGAAGCGTCAAATGTTGATGGAGCAGGACCAGCTGTTCGTTTTTTCAAAATTACAATTCCTATGCTTAGCCCGATTATCTTATTCAACACGATTATGCAGACGATTGGCGCATTTATGACCTTCGTTCCAGCGTACATTATTTCCAAAGGCGAAGGCGGTCCGCTTGACGGAACGCTGCTCTACTCGCTTTACTTATTCCGTCAAGCCTTCGTTTATTTTGATATGGGCTTCGCGTCCGCAATGGCGTGGGTTATGCTGATCATCATTGCCATTTTGACAGGTATTTTGTTCTATACCTCCAAAAAATGGGTACATTACGAGTCGAAAGGTGGCCATTAATCATGATCTTAAAAAAGCTGAAGTGGCCGATCTACCATATCTTTGTTGCAGCGCTCGCGTTAGTTATGGTTTATCCCGTTTTATGGTTGTTAATGAGCTCATTCAAGCAAAGCAACCTTATATTTTCAACGGCTAAATCGCTGATTCCACAGCCATGGATTTGGGAAAACTACAAAATTGGCTGGATCGGAATTGCGGGTCAATCCTTTGGATCGTTCATTATGAATTCACTTGAAATTGTAGTCATCGCGACAATCGGTGCAGTGCTATCATCTGCTTTTATCGCTTTTGGTTTTGCAAGACTTAACTTTACTGGAAAAACATTTTGGTTTGGCATTATGATGGTAACACTTATGCTGCCGCATGATGTTGTGCTTGTGCCGCAATACATTTTGTTTGCGAAGCTTCACTGGCTGAATTCGATTAAACCGATCGTTATTCCGCAATATTTTGGGATTCCGTTTTTCATCTTTTTGCTTATTCAGTTCATACGGACTATTCCTACTGAGCTTGACGAGGCAGCAACAATCGACGGTTGCGGTAAATTCCGTTTGTTCTTCCGAATTATATTGCCGCTCGTTGTACCGGCATTGGCAACTGCATCTATTTTCTCTTTTTACTGGCGTTGGGAGGATCTGCTCGGTCCGGTCCTTTATCTGAACCGTCCTAGCTTATATCCCGTATCGATGGGTCTGAAAATGTTCCTAGATAGTGATACCGTATCGAATTGGGGAGCAATGTTCGCCATGTCGATCGTAAGCTTGATTCCAGTTCTTGCTGTATTCTTCGCATTTCAGAAGTATATCGTTGAAGGAATCAGCACAAGTGGTTTAAAGTAGAAGTTTGGATATTTTCTAGTGAAAATAGGACTTCATGTATGTAAATTTTGTTAGTAATATGTTAAAGTAGCACTAATAAATACGTAATCAGAAAAGCATTCTGATGCCGCTTGTTTTAATCCAAGCCGCATTAGAATGCTTTTTTTTTATTTCCACACAGGAGGGATTAAGATGGGGAAATCAGTTGACCAATTTGCTTCCTATACGAATGGAACAGTGCTTGAGAGTCGCTATCGGATCATAGGGGAATTAGGGCGTGGCGGAATGGGAGTCGTGTATTTGGCAGAGGATAGGAAGCTTGGAAATAAGCTCAGAGCTATAAAGGTTCTCGCCAAAACAGTACATAATAGCAGTACGCAAATGGAAGAAGCGATGCTAATGATAAAGATCAGCCACCCGCATTTACCGTTAATTATGGACTGTTTTTATTTAGAGGATGCGGGCTGCGAAGCATTGGTTATGGAATATATTGAGGGGCATACGATGGCTGAGCTTCTCCAGCGAAGCAAGAGCCGTGTGCCCTTTTCGCGTATCTTAAATATGGCAGGGCAGCTCTGCTCTGCACTTAATCATTTGCATAGCTGTGTACCGCCGATTATTCACCGAGACTTAAAGCCTTCAAACGTAATGATCGACAAAAATGGGGATGTAAAGCTTATTGATTTTGGTATTTCACGGCAATTTAAAGAGGGACAGCAGCAGGATACGGTACAGCTCGGCACACATGGCTTTGCAGCTCCAGAGCAGGAGGGTAGCGGACAAAGTGATCACCGTACGGATATTTATGGTTTGGGTGCTTTGCTCTTCTATCTTTGCAGTGGCGGCAGGAGCTTTCAGCGTTCAGGAGGAAGCACTGGTGAAATGGAACAGTTTAATTGCTTTCAGCATGATGTTCCACAACCATTTAGAATGATGCTGCTTCGCTCGCTGCAGTCTGATCCTCATTTAAGATATGGAACCATATCGGAGTTTGAGCAGGCTTTAAAGCCTTTGGTACGATCCAATTCACCTCGCAGTCAGGCAGCTGATCATCGTGAACTAACTGCACACAATCCAGTTAAGCCGATTCGTGTTTGCTTGCTGTCACTTGCTCCCGGCGCGGGAGCAACCTTCTTAACTCATACGCTGGCAGAGCTCCTCGGTAGAAGAGGGGTACACGTGGCTGCAGCCGAGTATGAACAAGCAAGACCGGAGTGGCATGCTTGGTTTTCTGATCAGCAGCGAACTGGAGATTATAGGCAGCAAGAAGGAAGCTGGTTTGATAAGAGATTTATTCTCCATAGCGGGGGCAAAACATCGGTACAGTGGTTTTTCCTACATCCAGAACAGCAGAGCAGGACAGTCGATCAAGAGCAGAACAGATTTGAACAAATGTTGTGGCATGCTGGGGGCATGATTCAGCTTATTGATTTATCCTCAAGGTGGAGTGATCAGAGAGCTCTTCAGCTTCTTAAGGAAGCAGCCTTTGTATTTGTAATTGCTGATCCTGCTGTTTCCAAATGGCAAGCCAATGATCTTAGGCGGCTGTTCGCTATAAAACAGGAGCTGGCAGCCTCGGGCGGGAATTTGATGTTTATAGCGAATAAGGATATTGATTTCAAAGGACGAACCGAGTGGCTATCTTTATTTCCGGAGCTGCCGCTTGCGATTATACCAAGCTTGAGTGCGGAAACGCTGCTCTCATTGCATTATAATGGAAAATGGGCAACGGACGATGCTCGCATTCATAAGCGTCTTAATCGAGCGCTGTTACCTGTATTTAGGCTCCTTTATGATGAAATAAACACAGGATGATCGTATTTGTGGTACAATGATACGGGTTAAAACAACAGAGAGCTTAGACTGTCCATATGAAGTGCACATGAATGGAGATAAAGAAAATGAGTTTGTTAACGGTTGAGCAATTATCACATACATTTGGTGATCGAGTATTGTTTAGAAATGTATCCTTTCGTCTTCTAGACGGTGAGCATGTCGGTCTTGTAGGTGCGAACGGAACGGGAAAATCTACATTAATGAATATTTTAACGGGCAAGCTGTTAAAGGACGAGGGCAAGGTAGAGTGGACGCCTCGCGTACGCTATGGCTATTTGGATCAGCATACGAAGCTTGAACCTGGCAAAACGATTCGAGACGTATTAAAGGATGCCTTCTTGCCGTTGCTGAAACTAGAAGAGGAGCTTAACAGCATTACTGCACAAATGGCTGATGCCGATGCAGACACGCTTGATGAGCTTCTCGTTCGTATGGGTGAGATTCAAGAAGAGCTTGAAATTGGCGATTTCTATTTGATAGATGTTAAGGTCGATGAGATGGCTAACGGCCTCGGCCTAAACGCAATTGGTCTAGATCGTGACGTTACCGCACTGAGCGGTGGTCAACGGACGAAGGTTTTGCTTGCTAAGCTGCTGCTTGAGAAGCCAGGTGTTTTATTACTGGATGAGCCAACGAACTATTTGGATGAAGAGCATATCAACTGGTTGACCAACTATTTGAAAAACTATCCGCATGCCTTTGTTCTCATCTCACATGAAACAGCGTTTATGAATCAGGTTGTTAATGTGATTTATCATCTTGAGTTTACAAAAATGACACGTTATTCGGCAAATTATGATAAGTTCCTTGAAATGGCTGATCTGAATAAGGCGCAGCATATTGACGCCTACGAGAAACAAAAGGATTTTATTAAGAAACAAGAAGAATTTATCCAAAAAAATAAAGCTCGTGCCTCAACCTCAGGCCGAGCGAAGAGTAGAGAGAAGCAGCTCAATCGCGTCGATCGAATTGATAAGCCAGAGGAAGCAGCAAAGCCTACTTTTGCCTTCAAGGAGTCGAGAACGAGCGGGAAGACTGTATTTGAAGCAGACAAAATGGTCATTGGCTACAATAAACCGCTTCTGCCCGAAATGAATATGGTCATTGAACGCGGTGATAAAATTGCAATTGTTGGCTGTAATGGTGTAGGTAAATCGACACTTCTCAAAACGATTCTTGGTGTTATACCGCCACTTGATGGTACTACCTATCTAGGTGATTATTTAAATCCAGCCTATTTCGAGCAAGAGTCTAAAGCACCAACAATGACTCCTCTTGAAGATGTATGGGATGAGTTTTCATTTTTGAGCCAGAGTGAGGTACGATCAGCGTTAGCGCGCTGCGGGCTCAAAAACGAGCATATTACTCGTGCATTGAATCAGCTCAGCGGTGGCGAGCAGGCGAAGGTTCGTCTTTGCAAGCTAATGATGCGTGAGAGTAATTGGATTTTATTCGATGAGCCAACAAACCATCTGGATGTAGTCGCTAAAGCGGAATTAAAGCGGGCACTGCAAGCTTACAAAGGTACGGTTGTGCTCGTTTCTCACGAACCGGAATTTTACGAGGATTGGGTAACCAAAACTTGGGATGTAGAAGCATGGTCGATGTCGAGCTAGAAGCAAAACATGGATGAATAACAGCCGGTCTACTTTTTCAGTAGGTCGGCTTGCTTGCATTTGTGAAACGTCTTCATTATGATAAATTTAACTGATATTATTTTTTAGCCCCTATTCATTTGGGGGATACAAGATTATTTTACAACTGGAAGCAGGTGAGCCTCTAAGATGAAGGAACGTATTCTTGTCGTAGAAGATGAAGCGGGCATTTCCCGCATATTGCAGCTCGAATTAGAGCATGAGGGATATACGGTCGGTACGGCAGCTGATGGCCGGACCGGCTATGAAATGGCTTCAACTGGAGAGTGGGAGCTTGTACTGCTTGATGTCATGCTGCCAGAGATGAGTGGAATTGAAGTGCTGCGATTACTGCGCCAAGCAGGAAACCCGGTGCCAATTATATTATTGACTGCACGGGATACTGTACCGGATAAGGTCAGCGGTTTTGAGCATGGAGCAAATGATTATATTACGAAACCATTTGCTATGGAGGAGCTGCTTGCACGCGTGCGCAATATATTGCGTATATTCCAGCAGTATCCGAAGGAAGCAGAAGGCTCAGATATGATCAAGGTCGGGGATCTGACAATTGAGCTGCGCACACGCAAGGTTTATAGGAAGGATATTCTGATAGAACTGACGCCGCGTGAGTTTGAATTGCTTGTCTACCTCGTTGAGAACAAAAATGATGAGAAGTCCCGAGAAGATATTTTATCCGAGGTTTGGGGCTATGATTTTATCGGCGAAACGAATCTGGTTGACGTTTATATTCGTTACTTGCGTCAGAAGCTGGACAAGGGCTATCGTCACAAGCTCATTCATACGGTTCGCGGAGTAGGTTATATGATAAAGGAGCCGGATGCATGACGCTGCGTAAACGGTTTACGCTTTTCACTATTTTTTGGTTAATTTTTATTTTGATTTTGTTTAATATTTTCGTTTATTTTTATGTGATCAAGATTACGACCGAGAGTGAAGAAGAGGTTATTGCAAACAAGGTTAATCTCATGCTGGAAAATCCCCGAATTCAGAGTGGCCGAGGATTAAACTATCCGGAGCTGCTCAATGAGTATTATAACGTAAACGAAATGATTCGTATTATTGCGCCTAATAACAGGGTTGTTAATATTACGGGCTCAGACGAGCTTCTTCAGCAGCTTCCTGCGGCCTTTGAGAAGCATCACCATACAGGTATGATCTCGAAGGGCGGGGAACGTATTTTGTTCATGCGTGTACCGTTATACGATGGAAATCAAGTCATTGCGATGCTTGAGATCAATCGTATTTTGGACGAGCTGGACAATTATTTGCAAGTTCTGGTCGCTGCGCTTAGCGTCACGAGCGGAGGAGCGATTCTTTTTGCGATATTCGGTACATATTGGTTTACTTCCAGACTTACGGCACCTATTCAGCAAATGGTCAACACGATGCGAGAGATTGATCGCAGCGGTAAGCTTAGACAAATCGAGTTAAGCAGCCGTGAAGAATCTGCGGAGCTGCTGCAGCTAGTCCGTGCCTTTAATCAGATGATTGAAAGGCTGGAGCGTACCTTTGCGAAGCAGAAGCAATTCGTAGCCGATGCCTCCCATGAGCTTAAGACGCCGCTGACGGTTATTAGCAGCTATGCTGGTATGCTAAAGCGATGGGGGAGTGGCGATGAGAGTCTGCGAAATGAGGCAATCGAGGCCATTGATAAGGAAGCGAATCGTTTGCAAAACTTAACGAAGTCGATGCTTATGCTTGCCGAAGCAGAGCAGGAGGATTGGCTGCAGCAGGAGTTGTTTGACGTTGTCCAAGTTGTAGATGAAATCGCAACGATGCTGCAGACAACCTTTGGCCGTCCGATTCGAGTGAAGGCTATGTCTAAGGTCGTTCGCATGGTCGGAGATAAGGACAAAATTAGGCAGCTGCTCGTTATTTTGCTGGATAATGCCATCAAATACTCGAAGGAACCAATTGACGTTACGATCACGCTTGTCAGACATATTGTCAAAATTGAGGTTAAGGACAAAGGCATGGGCATTCCCGAGAACGAGATTCCCCATTTATTTGAACGCTTCTACCGCGTAGACGGGGCAAGAAGCAGGGCGACTGGCGGGGTAGGTCTGGGCTTATCCATAGCTAAACGTATTATTGATTTGCATGAAGGAAAGGTAGATGTGTTTAGTTTGCCTGATTTAGGCACGACGATAACACTTCAGTTCAAGCAGCGTAAACAATAACGATAAGGGCTGGAGGAATTGGCTTATGAAGTTTCGGACGGCAGCCGTTCAATATATGCTTGCCGATATTAGCTCATTTGAGCAATTCGCTGAGCAAGTTACCCATTATGTACGAAATGCTTCGGAGTATGGGGTGCAATTTATTTTGTTCCCTGAGTTTCTGACGACCCAATTGCTATCGATTGGAGATGAGGCGGGACAAGCGTTAACGATAGATAGGCTTCCTGATTTTACGGAGGACTATCTGAAATTGTTTCGTTCGCTTGCTTCCGAGTACTCGGTTTATATTGTTGGGGGAACCCACGTCATCAAAACTTCGGACGGAAGCTTGCGAAACGCGGCGCATCTCTTTCATCCAAATGGCAAAGTCGATGTTCAACATAAAATTCATATTACCCCTTCTGAGGTAGAGGGCTGGAATATGTCTGCGGGCGAAGGGCTTGAGGTGTTTGACACAGCATTTGGCACGATTGCGATGCTTACCTGCTACGATATCGAATTTCCTGAAATCGTAAGAATGGCTCGTGCGAAAGGGGCGGACGTTGTTTTTTGTCCTTCCTGTACGGACGATCGTCATGGGTTCTATCGAGTCCGATATTGCTGTCATGCCAGAGCTGTCGAAAATCAAGTGTATATTGTGACTACAGGTACGGTCGGCTCGCTTCGCAAGGTAGATCTTATGCGTGCTAACTTTGGACAGGCTGCAATTATTGCACCCAATGACATCCCTTTCCCGCCGGCGGGTATTTTGAGTGAAGGAATCATTAATGACGATATGCTTGTCGTTGCAGATCTTGATTTGGCGCTTCTGGAGGAAGTAAGGGCAAAGGGCTCTGTTACAACCTGGCGCGATCGTAGAACTGATTTGTATACGGATTGGCAATGATGCACAAAGAGCTATATTTATTTGTTGACGGCAAACCTCAAAAAACGGTAATCCGCAATTATAGTCATACAGATTTTGATTCCTTGATTGATGTGCAGCGAGCAAGCTTTCCTCCGCCCTTCCCAGAGGAGCTTTGGTGGAATAAAGAGCAGTTGGCTGAGCATGTGATTCGTTTTCCAGCAGGTGCTTTATGTGCAGAGGTCGGCAATCAGTTGGTCGGCTCCATGACTGCCTTGCTTGTGAATATGGACGATTACGGTGATAACCATGACTGGGAAACGATAACGGGCGGCGGATATATTCGAAACCATAATTCGAATGGAGATACGCTATACGTTGTTGATATTTGTGTCATCCCGGAATATCGCAAAACCGGCATCGGCAAATGGCTGATGCAAAGCATGTATGAAACGGTCGTACAGCTAGGGCTTCGCAGGCTGCTTGGCGGTGGTCGAATGCCAGGCTACGGCGCTTATGCACATGAGCTGTCACCGGAGAATTATCTGGATCAGGTAATCTCAGGCGAGAGGAAGGATCCTGTCATTACCTTCTTGCTCAGATGCGGCAGAATGCCTGCTGGTGTTGCCCATCACTATTTAGAAGACGAGCAGTCCAACCACTGCGCAGCCATTATGGAGTGGCGCAATCCATTTATATAAAGGAGATATGCCTTATGCTCATCTATCATCGAATTCGTTCCATTGAAGACCATTATTTTGGACCATTACATAAGCTTCTGCAAACGATCTTCCCACCAGAAGAGGTGCTGGCATATGAGCTCTGGCGAGAGCCGCTCGAAGATCCCACGATTCATGTTTATGTCGCCATTCATGAAGGCGAAGTCGTTGGTTCAACGGAATATCGTTACTATCCCGATCTTCGTGTAGCCATGACTGATTTTACGATTATAGGCAAGCCTTCCTTGGGTATTGGACGTTTTCTGCTCCGTAATCGCGAGCGTGATTTAGTGAAGCTTGCAGAGCAATCGGGCACTACTCCGCTTGGCATGTTTGCTGAAGTATATGACCCTTATCGTGCTGAGGAGCATGCATTTGGCGGGGTATCGCCGATGAATCCGTATGTTCGCCGCGAGGTTTTATCGCATATAGGCTATAAACGTATTGCATTCCCTTATGTACATCCGTCTTGGGACCATGAAGGGCAAGCCGTTGCAGAGCTGGATCTATGCTTTCTTCCGCAGGATGAAGAGCTTTCAGTGATCGCGGCATCACTTGTGGCGACATTTTTAGAAGGTTATTATTCAGCTTTGCCGAATAAGCCAGCGGAATGGATCAGCATGATGGAAACCATTCGTGGAATGGACACTTTAGAGCTGCTTCCGTTATGACTAGACTAATCTTTAGAGGAACAGGCGATTCTATGGGAGTACCGCGTATATATTGTGATTGCGAGGTGTGCAGTGAATCACGCGCCGAGGGTGTCAATCGGCGGCTAAGATCATCTCTACAGATCGAAGATCAGGATGCGGGTACTGTATGGATTGATTGCGGCCCGGATTTCGGGAAGCAATTAGAGGCTGCAAGCCTGCGTACCCTTAATACGCTGCTAATTACACACGCGCATTTCGACCATATTGGCGGACTTGCGGAATGGGCAGATGCATGCCGGTGGCTGAATAAACAAGGAATTGCCTACGCTCCTTCGGAAGTTATTTCGGAAATTGTAGAGAGATTCCCATGGCTTGTTCGCCATATTCAATTCCGCCCCTTTGATGAACCGATCATGCTAGGCAAATGGCAGACAACAAGTTGGCGTGTTAATCATGGTAAAAATGGTTATGCCTATGCCTTTCGCTTCGAGCACGTTGAGACGGGCTGCACATGGGTATACTGCTCCGACTCCATTGGCCTAACGGATGAGCAGCAGAAGCCGCTAGCTGACTTGGATTTGCTGGTACTTGGCACTAGCTTCTACCATGAACCGTTCGCGTATGAAACCAGATCGGTATATGATGTGGTCGAAGCTACAGATCTTATTGCGAAGTGGAAGCCAAAGCAAACCATTTTTACTCATATGTCGCATGATATCGATCTGCGTCGAAATTATGCACTCCCTGACCATTTGCAATTTGCTCGAACGGGAATGATTGTTCGTTTATAATCAAGCGCTATGCTTTTTCTTGACAATCAGCTTGTTTTTTTTGTACATTATGAAAGTAACCTTTTTTAATAACATTTCATTGCCAAAAGGGGAAATTTTAATGTTAACCGGTGTCTTTAACTCATAAATTGGATATGGTCAGATGATCGATGGTCTTGCGGCTATAGCCCGATGCGAAAGCGTCGTGCAGCAAGGCTCTATTTCGTGATCTGGCGCCAAGAGTTAAGGACATGAGGATTTCCGCCTGAAGCAATTCGACAGCGGCCCAATCACCGTGCTCTCGCAGCGCGGTTTTTTTATATCCGTTTCCATGCTAACGATTTCGTTAACGATGGAAGCGGTATTGGAGCATCAGTCGATTAAGACAGGAATGGAACGCGCCCGCGTTCTGTTCCTGTCTTTTTTTTTTTTCAAAATTTGAGGAGGTTTTAAAAAATGAATCATGCATCATGGAAAAGATTAGAGTTCGATAAAGTAAAAGAAGCGGTAGTAAGCAATACGGTATCACCAGCAGGACGCTTGCTGGCTGAGAGATTGGAGCCAAGCACTAAGCTTCGTCAAGTAGCAGCATGGCTGGAGGAAACCGAGGAGGCGGCCCACTTGCTAGCAAGCGGGGCAAGTATTCCGCTATCTGCAATGGAAGGGATTGAACCATTTTTAGCGCTGCTGGGCAAAGGAAGGATATATAACGAACAGGAGCTCGAGCAAGTGTCAGTGTGGCTTACATCGGTCGTGCAAATGAAAAGATATATGAATAGCAAGCGAAATATTGCGCCGACGATAGCCGCCTATGCGGAGTCCATGTATGATTGTCCCGAGCTTCGTGAGGAGCTCAGCCGTTGTATCCGGTATGGTCTAATTACTGATCAGGCCAGCGCCGACTTAGCTTATATTCGCAGGCATATTTACGCATCAGAGGACAAAATACAGAAAAAAATGGAGCATGCGCTCAGTAAATATCGACCGTCCTTGCAGGAGCCCGTTATTAGCAAGCGTCGAGATCGATTTGTTATTGCTGTAAAAAGGGAGCTTCGCAAGCAAGTGCCGGGTACGGTATGGGATGAATCGGCCAGCGGTCAGACCTTGTTTGTTGAACCTCTTGATGTTGCCGAGCTTCAAGCTGAATTGCAGCAATGGAAAGCAGTGGAGGAGAGAGAGCGAACCGTCATCTTAGCTCGTTTATCCGAGCTCGCAGAATCGTTCTCTTATGAGCTGCTTCGCAATGTTGAAGCGATGGCTGCTTTTGATTTCATTACAGCTCGCGCAAAGCTATCCCGTTCTTATGATGGTCAAAAAATGACCTTATCGGAGCAACCCGTCATTCGTTTTATTAATGCGCGTCATCCGTTATTGGGACAAAATAGTGTTCCTCTACAAATTGAGCTTGGTTATGACTGGAGACAGCTTATTATTACAGGCCCTAACACTGGCGGCAAGACGGCAACCTTGAAGACCATTGGCTTATTTGTACTCATGGTGCAATCAGGGCTGCTTGTACCCGTCGAAAAGGGCAGTGAAATGGGTGTATTTCAGCATGTGCTTGCGGATGTGGGGGATGGACAAAGTCTGGAACAATCGCTTAGCACCTTCTCTTCTCATATCACAGTGCTGAGAGAGATGCTGCAGGTTGCAGGCCCGAGGGCTTTGCTGCTGCTCGACGAGCTTGCAGCAGGTACAGATCCTTCGGAAGGAATAGCACTCTCTATTGCCTTGTTAGAGCAGCTGTTGAAGAAGGAAGCACTCACTGCGGCTACTACACATTTCAATGAAATCAAAGCATTTGCAACTCGTACACATGGGTGCCAGAACGGGAGAATGGCCTTTGATGCGGAGACGTTAAAGCCACTGTATCGTTTGGAGATGGGGGAGGCGGGAGATAGTCATGCGTTCGCCATCGCAAGGCGCTTCGGTCTTCCGGAAGAGGTTATGCAGCGTGCGGAGCAATTGCTTATACGGAAAGAAGCGATTCTGTCACCTGAGTTGGCGAATGCATTTAACGATTGTGAACAAGGCGGCGGAAATTTGGAATCTTCGACAACCGAAACAACCAAAAGAAGCAATGCGGTAAAATCAAACGCAGCTACTGGTGATCCACAAATAAATAAACCGGTTCGAGCATTCGAAAAAGGAGACGCGGTATGGATTTATCCATTGCGACGCATGGGCGTTGTATTTCAACCAGCAGACGAGCGAGGAAATGTAATTGTGCAGGTACAAGGCCAAAAACTCAGTTTCAAGCATAAGCGAATGAGACTTTATATTGCAAAAACAGAGCTTTATCCCGGTGAGGACTATGATTTGGATATTGTATTTGAATCTAAAGAAAACAGAAAGACTCGCAAGCTGATGAACCGCAAATATGTAGAAGGACTTATGATCGAGACACCGGCGGAAAATCAAGAGTAATCTACAAGCCATTACGCGGGAAGGACTGCTAGGTAAGCTCCCGCGTATAGTCAGAAACAGCTTTAAGTTCTGAAGGAGAGCTTAGTCCCTGCTTTGAATGACAAGCAATAGTCCTTCGCATATTCGAATCGTTCCAAAAGCAGCAGTCAGCACGTTGCTGATCCCAAGTGACTGTCCAATTGTCAATTCAGCTTCGGTCAATGGGTACTGAAAGCCATGCAGCGTAATCCCTTCTACACGCATGGAAAGCGGGAGCAGCGATACATTGGGAAAGCCTTGCTTCTCAATCGTGGTTTGGTCTTGGATAAGCGAGATTTTGTTGTGATCATCGATAATCGCTGCTTGTACTTGCTGAGCAGCGGCTAGAGCAAGCAAATGCACGTTTGCCAAAGAATGATCAAAGCGGGTGCCAAGCGCTCCAAGAAGTATAAGCTCGCGTGGCTGCATGTCCAATGCTAATCGCACTGCCATTTCGGTATCGGTATAGTTTTTGTCGATGGGATCACATGCAATCGTTTGTCCGCTATTTTCTCGAATGGCGATAAGATCCTCCTCCGAGACAGAATCAAAGTCACCAATAGAAATATCAGGGCGGAAACCATGTGAAATAAGAAAACGAGCACCGCTGTCTGCTCCAATAAGCACATCGGTAGTTTCTATGTGTTCAAGTGCCCAACTGCCAAGCTGACCACCTGTGCAAATAATAATTCGAGGCTGCATCATTCATATTCCTTTCTATTCCTATGTATCATTTTTCGAATATTTCAAGTATAAAGCCTATTGGCCATTAAAAACTAGAGCAATCCAAATTACTTGTTGTACTATTTATAAGCAGCTGCGAAATTTGTCGTTGCGAAACTGCAGGCTCCCAGCTAAAATGGTGAAGGAAAGTACCGATGAAATCGGTCGGTTCATGTACGGGAAGCGAGGAGCTATTGCGGTGAGTATCGACATTTTTGGAGTTTTCAGTATTATTGGTACAATTGCATTCGCATTGAGCGGAGCAGTAGTAGCAATGGAGGAAGAGTACGATATTTTAGGGGTTTTCGTGCTTGGCCTTGTTACCGCATTTGGCGGTGGTGTTGTCCGCAATTTATTGATCGGTATGCCGGTTACTTCGCTCTGGAGCCAAGGCTATCTATTGAAAATCGCAATGATTGCCATGACTATTGCCTTTTTGCTTCCTGTCGTGTGGATTCAGCGGTGGAGGAAGAGTGAAGCTTTTTTTGATGCTATCGGTTTATCTGCGTTTGCCATTCAAGGCGCTTTATATGCAACACAGATGAAGCACCCGATTAGTGCTGTGCTTGTTGCAGCCATGTTAACTGGCATCGGAGGGGGCATTATCCGCGATGTGCTTGCCGGCCGCAAGCCGCTGGTGCTGAAGGATGAAATTTATGCGGTATGGGCGATGCTTGCAGGGCTTGTTATCGGCCTTGGCTGGCTAAAGTCGACGGCAGAGCTATTATTTCTATTTGTTATGATAATTAGCTTCCGGATGTTGTCTGTCCATTACAAGTGGAAGCTCCCGCGGCGCTCCCTTAATATCAATACTACTCAAGAGCAACAGAAAAGAGGCAACTAATGAAGAAGCGTATTTTATTCGTATGTCTAGGCAATATTTGCAGATCTCCGATGGCAGAAGCGGTTATGCGCCATCAAGTTAAGCTGGCTCAATTATCCGAGCAAATTGAGGTCGATTCCGCTGGAACCGGTGATTGGCATGTGGGGCATCCCCCTCATGAAGGAACAAGAAGCCAGCTGGATGAGCATCAGATTTCATACGAGGGCATGCAGGCTCGCTTAGTATTATCCTCGGATTTTGATGCCTTCGATTATATTGTATGCATGGACACGAACAATCTCCGTGACGTACGGTCACTGCTCTCGGAAGAGCAAGGCGGACATCAAAAGCTGTTTACCTTTATGGAGTTATTGCCTGATCAAGGAATAGCCGATGTGCCTGATCCTTATTACGATGGAAATTTCACATTTGTTTACGAGCTGGTAGAGAACGGCTGCAAGGAGCTGTTGAAGCGAGTACAGGCGGATATGAGCTTATCGTAAGCTTGCAAAAAAAATAAGCTATTCTGCAGCCTCTGGAGGAGCCTTGCTGAATAGCTTATTTTTATTGATTATTCAATTTCGATAAAATAGGATAATGCCTTGTCTAGCTCCTTTTGCCAAAAGCCCCATTGATGCTTCCCGTCCTTCTCTTCATAGAAAATGGTCGCCTGCTTAAGGTCTAGAAGTGCTCTTGCATTACGATTTAATGCAACGAAGTCAAATACGCCGCGATCAGTCTCATAAGCATCCTCCTGCAAGCCGACGATCATGTAGATGTTCAGCCAGCTAAGATCGGTTTGCTCAGAAATTATATTTTGAGAGACGCCATAGAACGCACCGGACAAGGACAAAACCTGTGAAAATAGCTGTGGATAGGCAAGCGCCAAATGCAGAGAAACCGAGCCTCCAAGAGAATCACCTGCGAGCAAGCGATGCTCAGGCACTTGTCTCACGGCATAACGTTCTTCAACGAAAGGAAGCAGCTCTTCTGCAAAAAAACGAATATAGTTCGCATGTCGATTACCGTCAGGCGTATATTCCTCCGTGCGTAGTTTTTTGTCGACATCAACGCCAACGATAATGAAAGGCTCTAGCCCTTCGTCCAAAATCAATTTTGTTGCCGTAGTGGCAATTCGTCCGAAGTTAAAAAAATCCTCGCCATCCTGACAATATACAACAGGGTAGCTCAGCACCTCGTTGTAGCCCGGCGGCAAAAAGATTCGTAAATTACGAGCTTGCTCAGGCAAATAGCGGCTAGGCACCGTTTCTTTTACAATCGTTCTTTTTAAATATCGCTCATCTGTCATCATGATCTCTCCTAACGAATGGTTTTTGTTGAATGGAATGGTTCTCTTGTGGGTAAACAATAGAAAGACAATCAAGGAGGCACATCTATTATTGTTTGGTTGTATTATGCTGTTATACTAAAAAAATAAGTCTGTAGCATATACAATTTCTTAAGATAATGATGAGAATCAGCGAAAAAACAACGGTTTTTTTGTTTTTTACTTTGACCATGTTCACTAAACAGGTTTATAATAATTCTATAACAGAGATTAAAGTTTTTCAAATATTTCAATTTGAGGTGAGCGTTCAAATGAGCAAACTGCCATACGAAGTTCAAACAGAACCGGTAACTCCGCTTTCTGTCTTGTCACTCGACGGGGAAGTTGTTAATCCGGAATTTTTACCGGAATTGTCTGATGATCAGCTAAAAGAAGTAATGTACCGCATGGTATTTACCCGTACTTGGGATGAGCGCGCAGTTAATCTGGGTCGTCAAGGCAGACTTGGTTTCTACGCACCAGTATCCGGTCAAGAAGCATCGATGGTAGGCAGTGAATATGCCCTGAACAAAGATGATTTTATTTGTCCAGGCTACCGTGATATGCCACAGCTTGTATGGCACGGCTTGCCGCTGTACAAAGCATTCCTATATTCCCGCGGCCATCAAGAGGGCGGCCGTATTCCTGAGGATGTACATGTCCTCATGCCGCAAATTATTATTGGGGCGCAGGTGCTGCACGCAACAGGCGTTGCGATGGCATTTAAGAAAAAGAATGAAAAACGTGTAGCGATCACATATACAGGCGACGGTGGTTCTTCCGAAGGCGATTTCTATGAAGGCATGAACTTTGCAGGTGTTTATAAGCTGCCTGTTATCTATGCTGTTCAAAACAATGGCTACGCCATTACGACACCATTCGCTAAGCAAACTGCAGCGCTGTCCATAGCGCATAAAGCTGTAGCAGCAGGTATCAAAGGCGTGCAAGTTGACGGTATGGACGTACTTGCTGTTATTAAAGCAGTACAAGAAGCAGCAGAGCGCGGTCGCAATGGCGAAGGCGCAACGTTGATCGAGATTTTAACTTATCGTTTCCGTCCGCATTCCATGGCGGATGACACGACTAAATATCGTACAAAAGAAGAAGAAGCAGAATGGGCGCTTAAAGATCCGCTGGTTCGTTTCGGCAAGTATTTAGAGAAAAAAGGCTTATGGTCAGATGAAGATACGAACCGTGTGAAAGAAGAAGCGAAAGCGACTGTAAACGAGCACATCAAAAAAGCGGAAACAGTTGAGAAAATGACTGTAGCAGGCTTGATCGATAGCATGTTTGAAACAACACCGAAACATCTGGAAGAGCAAAAGGCTGATTTTCAATAGTAGAGGAGGATCTGACGATCATGGCTCAAATGAATATGTTGGAAGCAATTCGCGATGCGATGCGCGTAGAACTTAAACGTGACTCAAACGTCGTTATCTTCGGTGAGGACGTAGGTAAAGTCGGCGGAGTATTCCGTGTGACAGAAGGTTTGCAGGATGAATTTGGCGAGGACCGTGTATTTGATACGCCACTAGCTGAATCTGCACTTGCAGGTATGGCAGTTGGTATGGGCTTGCAGGGCTTCCGTCCAATCGCTGAAATTCAATTCGTAGGGTTTATCTATGAAGCTCTTGACCAAATGTTTGTCCAAGCTGCACGTATGCGTTACCGCTCTGGCGGCCGCTACAACTCGCCAATCGTATTCCGTACGCCTTTTGGCGGCGGCGTGAAAGCAGCAGAGCTGCACACGGATTCTCTTGAGGGTCTTGCGATTCAAACACCAGGTATTAAAGTTGTCATTCCTTCCAATCCTTATGATGCAAAAGGCTTGATGATTTCCGCTATTCGCGATAATGATCCTGTTTTCTTCATGGAGCATTTGAATCTATATCGCGCATTCAAGGCAGAAGTGCCTGAAGGCGAATATACCATTGAAATCGGTAAAGCAAATGTCGTTCGCGAAGGCAGCGACGTCACAATTATTACTTATGGCCTTATGGTTCATACAGCTGTTAAGGCTGCTGAAGAGCTTGAAAAATCAGGTGTTAACGTAGAGGTCATTGATCTTCGTTCATTGGTTCCTCTTGATATTGAAACGATTGTTGCTTCGATCAAGAAAACGAATCGTGCAATTGTAGTTCAAGAAGCACAAAAAACTTCTGGAGCAGCGGCTGAAGTCATTGCTCAAATTAATGAAAATGCAATTTTGCATCTAGAAGCTCCAGTGCTTCGTGTAGCTGGTCCGGATACCGTATATCCGTTTGCGCTTGTTGAGGATGCGTGGCTTCCTTCGGTAGCTCGTATCTCTGAAGCGGTTCAAAAAGTATTGAACTTTTAAAGGAGGTTACTAGCGGTGGCTAAATTCGAATATCGTTTCCCAGAGCTCGGTGAAGGTTTGCATGAAGGCGAAATTGTTAAAGTGCATATCAAAGTCGGCGACACGGTTACAGATGATGATATTATTATGGAAGTCCAAAACGATAAAGCGATCGTGGAAGTTCCTTGCCCAGTAAACGGCAAAGTGCTTGAAGTGCTCGTTAAGGATGGTCAAGTTTGCCACGTAGGCGAAATCGTTGCAATCATTGATGCAGAAGGCGAATTGCCAGAGCAAGCAGCACCAGCTGCTGAAGCTCCTAAAGCTGAAGCGCCAGCAGCTGCGGCTGCACCAGCGGTAGAAGAAGCTCCGAAGGCTGAGGCTCCTGCAGCACCAGCAGCAGCTCCTAAAGCAACTGGCGGACTTGTGCTTGCGACACCAAGCGTTCGCAAGTTTGCGCGTGAGAAGGGTGTAGACCTGACTCAGGTTGGAGGCACTGGCAAAAACGGCCGTATTACTCGTGATGATGTTAATGGCTTTGGCGGCGCTCCTGCTGCTATCGATGCTGCAGCACCTGCGGTTGAACAATCGAGCAGCGAAGAAGTAGCAACTAAAGGCGACGTGAAATCTGCTCCTGCAGCAGCTGGCACGGCCTATCGTCCAGAAGAGCGTGTACCGTTCAAAGGTATTCGCAAAATCATTGCAAATGCAATGTCTAAATCGGTTTACACAGCTCCTCACGTAACGATTATGGATGAGGTTGACGTGACTGAGCTTGTTGCACTTCGTGCAAAATACAAGCCTTATGCTGAGAAAAAAGGCTCCAAGCTTACTTACTTGCCGTTCATCGTTAAGGCGCTTGTGGCAGCTTGCCGTGAGTTCCCGATCTTGAACGCAACGCTTGATGAGGCTAATCAAGAAATCGTATTGCGCAAATTCTATAATATCGGTATTGCTACGGATACAGAAAATGGTCTAATCGTACCGGTTATTGAAGATGCAGATCGTAAAAATCTGTTTAAAATTGCTGATTCCATTCGTGATCTAGCTGCTCGCGGTCGTGACGGCAAGCTTTCTGCGAACGAACTGAGAGGCAGTACAATTTCAATCTCGAACATTGGTTCTGCTGGCGGTATGTTCTTCACTCCTGTTATCAACTTCCCTGAGGTTGCTATTCTTGGAACAGGCAGAATTACAGAGAAAGCGATCGTTCGCAATGGCGAGATCGTAGCTGCTCCTGTTATGGCTCTTTCGCTAAGCTTTGACCACCGTCTCATCGACGGCGCAACAGCACAAAACTTTATGAATTACATCAAAACACTTCTGGGCAATCCAGAATTGTTCATAATGGAGGTATAAGACATGGTCGTAGGTGATGCTTCCCTAGATATTGATACTCTAGTCATTGGTGCGGGTCCAGGCGGATATGTTGCAGCGATTCGCGCAGCACAGCTTGGTCAAAACGTACTCATCGTGGATAAAGAATATGTAGGCGGCGTATGCTTGAATGTGGGCTGTATTCCATCAAAAGCTTTGATCTCCGCTTCACATCAATACGAATCAATCAGCCATGCTTCCGCATTCGGCATCGAAGTTGGCGAAGCAAAGGTTGACTTTACTAAAGTACAAGAGTTCAAAGCTGGTATCGTCAAAAAATTGACCGGCGGCGTTGCTTCACTTCTAAAAGCGAACAAAGTCCAATATTTCCAAGGCGAAGTTATGTTTATCAACGAGAACGAAGCACGTGTTTTCAATGATCAAGAAGCACCTCGCTACCGTTTCAAAAACTGTATTATCGCTACGGGCTCACGTCCAATAGAACTGAAAGCATTCCCTTACGGCGGCCGTATTGTTTCGTCTACAGGCGCTTTGTCCTTGCCTGAAATTCCGAAAAGCCTTGTCGTTATCGGCGGCGGCTATATCGGTATCGAGCTTGGTCAAATGTATTCGAAATTCGGCACTAAAGTAACGGTTATTGAAGGCTCTGATGCGATTCTTCCAGGCTTTGACAAAGATATGTCATCCATCGTTGCTAAGAAACTGAAAAGCACCAACGTGGATATCATTACTGGCGCTCAAGCAAAAGGCGCTGAGCAAACGGATAAAGAGGTAACAGTAACTTATACCGTTGGCGACAAAGAAGAAAAAGTAACTGCAGATTACTTGCTTGTAACGGTTGGACGTCGTCCAAATACCGATGGTGAGCTTGGTCTTGATCTGATCAACGTGAAGCTTTCGGATCGCGGCCTCGTTGAGGTTGACGAGCAATGCCGTACTAATATTCCACATATCTACGCGATTGGCGATATCATTGCTGGACCCGCGCTTGCGCACAAAGCCATGTATGAGGGTCGTATTGCTGCTGAAGCCATTTCGGGTCAAACAAGCGTAATCGACTACAAATGTGTACCTGCTGTCTGCTTCTCTGATCCAGAATGCGCTAGCGTAGGCTACAGCGAAAAAGAAGCAAAAGATAAAGGCCATAAAGTGAAGGTCGGCAAATTCCCGTTCGCAATCAATGGACGTGCAATGTCGCTTAACGCAAATGAAGGCTTTGTTAAGCTAGTATCGGATGCGGATTCCGGCCTAGTGCTTGGCGCTCAAATTATCGGTCTTGAAGCTTCCAATATGATTGCTGAGCTAGCACTTGCAATCGAAATGGGCGCAACGCTTGAGGATATCGCACTTACGATTCACGCGCATCCAACACTTGGCGAAATCGTGCTTGATGCTGCTGAGGTTGCTCTTGGCCACCCGATTCATACGTTCATCAAATAATTCGTTCTTAACCTTGTTATGGAGCGATAGTAAAGAAGAGGTCACGCGGCTTACGAGCCGACGGGGCCTCTTTTCTCTTCAAGTGCTGTCAATTTCAGAGTAGAGGAGCATAGAAAAGCATGGATCCCACAACAAAGCCAGCCAGTGAATCGAGAACGATTATGACACAGCTTATATTTCCGCTGGATACGAATCACCATGATACGATGTTCGGCGGCAAGCTGATGGAGTATATGGATAAGGCTGCTGCTATCGCTGCCATGCGGCATGCACGCATGCAGGCTGTAACCGCCTCATCGGACAGTCTAGACTTTCTAGCGCCTATTCGAGTAGGAGAAGTCATTGAGATTGAAGCGTTCGTCTCGTGGACAAATCGAAGCTCTATGGAGGTTTACGTATCTGTTCATTCTGAAAAGTTGTTCAGCGGCGTTCGAACGAGGACAGTCACTGCGTTCTTCACATTTGTTGCACTGAATGAGCATGGCAAACCAGAGACGGTTCCAACTGTCATTCCTGAGACGGATGAGGAGAAGAAGCTCCACGCATCAGCACCCGAACGCCATGCGCTCCGGAAGAAGCGCAAAGAGGACAGGAAAAACGATTAATGCTATAATTATAGTTATTTTTTAATTTTTTTTTATGGATTGGGGCGATGTCCAAGTGAGTAATAACGAGCAGGCCTATTTGCAGCTGTTAAAATACGTTTTAGAGCATGGGACTAGGAAAGAGGATCGTACGGGGACGGGAACAATTTCGACCTTTGGTTATCAAATGCGATTTGATCTTAACGAAGGTTTTCCACTGCTTACGACAAAACGAGTCCCTTTTCGCTTAATTGTCAGCGAATTGATCTGGTTTATTCAAGGAGATACGAACATAAGATATCTTCTTCAGCACAATAATAATATTTGGAATGAATGGGCCTTCAAGAGATGGATAGAAAGCTCTGACTATAAAGGGCCAGACATGACGAACTTTGGGCTGCGTATACAAACAGATGCAGACTTTGCCAAGGAGTACGAGGCGCAAATGGAGCAGTTCAAGCAGCTTATCCTTACGGATGATCAATTCGCAGAGGCATTTGGCGAGCTTGGCAACGTATATGGCAAGCAGTGGCGGGAATGGAAGACGACGCAAGGTGATACCATTGATCAACTGAAGGATGTCATTGAGACGATCAAGACAAACCCGGATTCGAGAAGGTTGATTGTATCTGCGTGGAATCCGGAAGATGTGCCGACAAATATGGCTTTGCCGCCATGTCACACGATGTTTCAATTTTATGTGACGAATGGCAAGCTGTCCTGTCAGCTCTATCAGCGAAGCGCTGATATATTTCTTGGTATTCCATTTAATATCGCCAGCTACGCCTTACTGACTCATTTAATTGCTCATGAATGTGGACTTGAAGTCGGTGAATTCATCCATACGCTTGGCGATGCACATATTTATACGAATCATTTGGAGCAAATTGACTTGCAGCTAAGCCGTGAGCCGAGAGCTTTGCCCGCATTGAGGCTAAATGCCGACAAAAAATCAATTTTTGATTTTGCAGCTGAGGATATTACGATCGAGCAGTATGAGCCTCACCCATCGATTAAAGCGCCAGTGGCGGTTTAGTGACGGCAGCTTGCGCATAGAAAGGTGATTTAGATCATGTCAATTACGTTAATAGCAGCAATGGATCTCAATCGTACGATAGGAATAGAGAACAAATTACCTTGGCGGCTGCCTGCGGAAATGGCATTTTTCAAGCAAAAGACGTTAGGGAAAACGGTACTCATGGGCCGCAAAACGTTTCAATCGCTGCCAAAGCCGTTGAAGGACCGTCGGAATGTCGTCCTGACGCGTCAACCGGATTTTAAGCCTGAAGGCTGCGAAATTGTACACTCGCTTGAGGCTGCGCTTGAGCTTGCTAAAACGGAGGAATTGGTCGTCATAGGCGGTGCAGATATTTATGCACAGTTCCTTCCTTTTGCTGATATCATATACCTAACGGAAGTCGAAGCTCACATTGAGGGAGGCGACGCTTTTTTTCCAGTATTCTCTGATTTGGAGTGGAAGCTTGTGGAAACCGAGCATCGGGACAGTGATGAGAAAAATGCGTACGCCTTTACGTTTCAAACATTTAACCGGCGTATTTTGTAGATTTTTGGGCTCGTATTGAACAGTTAGCGAACGATATGTCATATAGTGCAAATGATTGTATGGATAATCCATTAACGATATTGCCACTTGAATGCTAGGATATTTAAAAATAGTAATCGAGTGCTATAAACAAACTTTTATTTTCGAGAAGTTTTGTAAATAAATATTCAATGGATTCCCGATGTCGTTTGATGACTAGCTAACGGGGAATACGGATGGAGGAATGCGGTCATGTCTACACCTACTGGATTTATGGAATATCAACGTGAACTGCCGGCCGATCGCGACCCGCTTGAGCGCATAAAAGACTGGCAAGAGTTTCACAAGCATTTTTCGGATGAGCAGCTAAAAACACAAGGAGCACGCTGCATGGATTGCGGTACTCCGTATTGCCATACAGGAATTGAGCTTTCAGGCTCCGTTTCTGGTTGTCCGGTAAACAATTTAATTCCAGAATGGAATAACTTGATTTATCGCGGTCTGTGGCGCGAGGCGCTTGAACGTCTGCATAAAACGAATAACTTTCCTGAGTTCACAGGCCGCGTATGTCCCGCACCTTGTGAAGGATCTTGTACTGTAGGCTTGATTGGCGATGCGGTTACGATCAAAACAATTGAACAAGCAATCATCGATCGTGGTTTTGATGAGGGCTGGGTCGTTCCGCACCCTCCGAAGGTACGTACAGGCAAGCGTATTGCTGTAGTAGGCTCTGGACCTGCGGGTATGGCCACTGCTGCTCAGCTTAACAAAGCTGGACATACGGTTACGGTCTATGAGCGTGCTGACCGCATTGGCGGCTTGCTAACCTACGGTATTCCAACCATGAAGCTGGAGAAGCATGTCGTACAGCGTCGTGTCGATATTATGACGGCAGAGGGCATTGAGTTTGTAACGAATACGGAGATCGGCAAAGATATTACGGCTAACGAGCTCGTGGAAAATTTTGATGCTGTCGTTCTTTGCGGCGGTTCAACTAGAGCGCGTGAAGTGGAAATGGAAGGCCGTAATTTAAACGGTGTACACCTCGCAATGGATTATTTGAATGGTACGATCAAGAGCTATCTCGATTCCAATCTCGAGGACGGCAAATATATTTCGGCGAAAGACAAGGATGTCATCGTTATCGGCGGCGGCGATACAGGTACGGACTGCGTAGCTACAGCATTGCGTCACGGCTGCAAGTCGGTTACTCAATTCGGTACGCATGCGAAGGCACCTCTAGAGCGCGACAATACGAGCAATCCTTGGCCTCAATTTCCGAATGTATATACGCTCGATTATGCTCAGGAAGAAGCGAAAGCACTTTTTGGCGAAGATCCACGGGCTTTCTCCGTCTTGACAAAGAAGTTTGTTGGTGACGGCAATGGAAATCTGAAGGAGCTTCACACAGTTCAAATTGAACGGACAGTTGATGAGACTGGACGTAAAATATATACTGAAATTCCTGGAACTGAAAAAGTATGGCCGGCGGATCTTGTTTTCATCGCTGTTGGCTTTGAAGGCCCAGAAACAACATTGATCGAACAGCTTGGACTTGCTCAAGATCGCCGTACGAACGTGAAAGCAAGATATGGCAAATATACAACCAACGTTGACAAAGTGTTTGCAGCGGGCGATATGCGTCGTGGCCAAAGCTTAGTTGTATGGGCAATTAATGAAGGACGCGAGGCTGCTCGTGAAGTAGATAAGTACTTGATGGGTTCATCGATGCTGCCATAAGGTTTTAGCTGAATCAGCGGGAAAAGAACGAAAATAAATAGATTTTCAGAGAAGCGCCTTTGGGCGCTTTTCTTGCTGTGTACTGAGCTGAGGTTTCAAGCCTTCAGCCCGCCATTCAAGCTGAAATTCAAAAACTTAGTTCACCATCATGAGGAAACTTGTGGTAAAATCGGTTTGAGATGACGCGAAGGGGCGATTCGTCATGCCAGCTGATGAAGCATATGTACTGTCACCGACCGATGTGCGGAACATTCGAAGCTATGTACAGCACAAATACGCTGCGATGCCGCAGGAGAAGCGTGCGGCAATTGTCGCAGATGCCGTTAAACGTATCATACATAAGCAACTGCCGAATTTCGAGAGCAGCATCAAACGATCCGTCACAGAAATCTTAATTCGAACTGCTGTCTTAGAGCGGCAAGGACCAGTAAGAGCGGAGGATATTTTCCGCGTGTGTCTATCGCTTGACCGATCAGTGCCAGAGCTTTACGAGCCGTTGCATAAATGGATTGAGCTGCAGCTAAGCATGACCTGTACGAAGGCTGTCATGCAGCGTGTAATGGACGAGCTGTTCCAGACCATGGGACAATGCGATTTAATGGTTAGGGAAGCGCAAAGTGGTCTTCTAGCGCAGCTGAAGAGCATGCTGATCGCTGAAGGCGTCGAAATTATGAACGAACCATCATTTAAGTCTGCTGGGGATGTCATCACTCTCCCAATTGTACCTATGGGAATGCCTTTATCACGACGACTCCACATACGTGCTTTTGTATATGCTCTTTTAAGTGCATTCTTAATCAGCGCGTCTTTATTATATGGCTGGTCATTGAGTAAGCCCTCGCTAAGCGGCAAGCTTCAGCCAACGGTCGTTACGGAGCATGCTCCGCAGTTGATTGCGAAGGAAGTCGGTTTACCTGTGGAACTTCGTTACCGCAGCATTAATCAAGCGCGT